>PAPH01000001.1 GCA_002709005.1 Hyphomicrobiales bacterium
GAACCATCAAACGTTGCTCAATGTTTTCACACGAATAGCGTGCTCACTCGGATATGTCCGCTTGAAACTCTAGCCATGGAGAACCTACTTGTCACTTGGCACTTAATTAGGTTCTTTCTCAAAGTCTGTGGTTAACAGAGTGTTAGCGTCGCGGTTGCTATCTGCGGTGATGCAAACGAAATCGAAATGGTCGCCCGGCCCAGGGGTCAGAGTTCTGGGTATCACCCTTCAAGATGAAGAAAATTGGGTTGTTTCCGCCGCTGCGAAACCGATCGGCATTTGCCCGGATTGCGGCATGCGAAGTCGGCACCGGCATGGTTGGCACAACCGCTGCCTCCGGGACTTGCCGGTTCAGGGTCAAGTGGTGAAAGTCAAGCTCTCGCTGATCCGGTGGCAATGTAGACACGGGAAATGCCAGCGGCGAACGTTCACAGATCGTTTGCCCAAGATTGCCTTGCCCTATGCGCATCGAACAATGCGGATGGCCGAGATCGTAGGTTTGGTTGGGCACAAGATGGGCGGTCGCCCGGCCGAAAACTTGATGCATCGGCTGGGCATGCCGATCAGTGACGACACGATCTTGCGACAATTGAAGCGCAACGTCGGTGCCTCAAGGCAAGATAATGATATTCGAGTTGTTGGCATTGATGATTGGAGCTGGCGGCAGTCCTCGCACTACGGCACCATCATGGTCGATCTCGAACGCCGAAAAGTAGTCGATCTTCTGGATGATCGTAGCGTCGAGAGCGCAAAGGCATGGTTGCAGGAACGTCCTTCTATTGAGGTCGTCAGCAGAGATCGCTGCGGCCTCTATGCCCGGGCCGCCCGGGAGGGTGCAGCGCAGGCCCGGCAGGTAGCCGATCGTTTTCATCTGGTCCAAAACCTTCGGGCTGCAATCAAAGAACAGATGAGCCTCTCTGGCTACGCTAACGTCAGGCCGATCTTGTCAGAAGATGCTGTTGCTAGCGCTGCGGCACAACACCGCCGCGCCCGTTTGGCACACAGACAATCCCGTCAGGAAATATTTGAGATGCTTCATGCTCTGCGCCGGCAGGGCCTAACCTATAGTGAGATCGCAAGGCGGACCGGATACGAGCGCCGCAGCGTCGCAAATTGGCTTACGTCCAACACACCACGGGACAGAAACCGGGCAGCATTGAACCCGACATCGCCATTGTATTTCGAAGCCTTCCTGGCTGAATGTTGGAAAGACGGAAACCGCACTGGACGCCACCTGTTTTACGATATCAAGAACCGTGGATACACGGGTAGCCGTTCCAATCTGGAGCGCTTGTTGAAAACATGGCGTAATGCTGAAAAGGGTCAGCCCGACGATGGCTCCTTTGAAGAGCATACTCCAGAACCGGTTCGTGACCCCGA
Organism: Hyphomicrobiales bacterium; assembly: GCA_002709005.1. Classification (GTDB taxonomy): domain Bacteria; phylum Pseudomonadota; class Alphaproteobacteria; order Rhizobiales; family Rhizobiaceae; genus Pseudohoeflea. The sequence goes on from PAPH01000001.1 coordinate 1,381, forward strand.
TACCGGCCATGCCATTTCTTCTGTTGTTGCAGCAGCTTTATGCATCAAGCCGCGCGGTCAATTGACGGACTGTCAGGCCAGAAAGGTCGATGCCTTGAAGCGGGGTTCGGCAGCGTTCGCCATGATGCGGAGTCTGGCCATGCGCTTCAACGGCATCCTGCGCAGCAAAAAACCGGAAGCGCTGGATGAATGGATCGACGGCGCTATCGACACCGAACTCACCGCAATCATGCGTTTCGCCAGCGTTCTGCGGCGGGATATTGATGCCATCAAGAATGCAATCGAACTCCCCTGGAGCAACGGGCAGGCAGAAGGACAGATCAACCGCCTGAAGACGTTGAAGCGAGCAATGTACGGCCGCGCCGGCCCAGAATTGATGAGGGCGAGAATGCTACCGTTGAATCACAGACTTTGAGGAAGAACCGTCAGATACTGCACCAGGCGGGGCGATGATGCCGACCTTCGGGCGCGCATGATTGCAATTGCCCGAGAACGTCGCCGTTTCGGCTACCGGCGACTGCATGTCATGCTCAAGCGTGAGGGGCACGTCGTCAACCACAAGAAGCTGTTCCGGCTCTACCGGGAGGAGAAGCTTGCCGTTCGCCGACGCGGCGGACGAAAGCGGGCGATTGGAACACGAGCACCCCTGTTGATCCCGCTGCGCCCGAACCAGCGCTGGTCACTGGACTTTGTCTCAGATCAGTTCACGGACGGTCGCCGCTTTCGGATTCTGGCCATCGTCGATGATTGCACGCGTGAGAACCTGGCGCTTGTCGCAGACACTTCGCTATCAGGGCTGCGGGTAGCCCGTGAGTTGGATGGCCTTGTCGCCGAGCGTGGGAAGCCGAAGATGATTGTCAGCGACAACGGGAGCGAGTTCACCAGCAATGCGATCCTTGGCTGGGCCGATCGGACGAGGGTCGAATGGCACTACATCGCCCCCGGAAAGCCGATGCAGAATGGCTTCATCGAGAGCTTCAACGGTCGCCTCCGGGACGAACTGCTCAATGAGACGCTGTTCTCATCTCTGGCGCTTGCTCGGGAGAGCTTGACCAAATGGCGGTTGGATTACAATGGCAGCCGACCGCACTCGCAANTCGACTGGCAAACGCCAAACGAGTTTGCATCAACCTTCCCACCACGACGGGCATTGGCGCTGCGCAACATGGAAAGCTCCGCGCCACCGCCCGTCTCATCAACCACCTATCAGGGCAAAACCAACGCCGGAAACGAACTCAAGGTTGGATAAAACATGGGGGCAAGGTCAGCAGCGACGGCGGGGGCAGGACGTGGGCGACAATCGCCACCCTTCTGCAGACGGCCAAGATGAACAACGTCGATCCGCAAGCCTGGCTTACTCAGACCCTCGAGCGCATCGTCAACGGCTGGCCCAGCAGCGATCTCGATGCACTCATGCCGTGGAATTACGCAGGCTGAACGGTCTCAGCTTGCCGCTTACACTCAAATGAACAACGCACCCAAACCAAACATTGAAGACCTGCCGACCAAGGCGCAACTGTTCCGCTCCAGCATCATCGCAGGCATCGGCGCCGTCGCAATCCTGATCACGATCTACCTGCCAGCGGAATATGCGATCGACCCGACAGGAGTTGGCCGCGCGATTGGCCTGACGGAAATGGGCGAGATCAAAGTCCAGCTTGCTGAAGAAGCCGAGGTGGATCGCTTGCTGAACGAGCAACTTGGTCAAGACCAGTCTTCAAGTGTTCTCGACGGCTTCTTCGGCCTGTTTGTCGGCACGGCACATGCACAGGAAGCTCAGGCCTGGCAGGACACACTCACATTCACGCTGACACCCGGCGGCTCTGCCGACATCAAGATGGTCATGGCAAAGGGAGCCACGGCGGACTACGAATGGACAGCCGACGGGGGCCGGATCAACTTCGACCTGCATGCCCACGGCGGTGACGATTCCATCACCTACGAGCGCGGCCGCGGCGAAACCTCGGGAGAAGGGACACTTAATGCGGCTTTTGACGGCAATCACGGCTGGTTCTGGCGCAATCGGGACAGCGTAGACGTTACCATCACGCTGCAACTGCGCGGTAATTACAGCGAAATTACCCAGAGCAACTGATACCGCGGATGCGCCTGCGGAGGAAACCGCAGGCGCACAGCGATCTATTCCGGCGTTATGATAGGCCGCTCAGCAGACGGTTGGTGTCGGCAGCTGCACCAACTTGATTGAACCTAGTATATTGCAGGCGGAGAGTACGTCACGGACGCTTCTGAAGCTGACATTTCGCTTCTGCTTTCGTCAAACGCCGTGCGTTTGATTATAGATCTCAGGTCAGCGCCGCCATGAGCGGCGGCTTGCCAGTCTTGAGCTCCGAAAACATGCCTAAGATCGCTCCTTCGTCAAAGCCGAGGCTGATTCATTTCGGAAAAGACCACCACCGCCTCGCCCGCCCGGGAGCGAAGCGACAGCGCCGTCACCTTTGGGAACTGATCAGTGAGAAATGTAGTTCCAATCCACGCATATATCTACCGAGCGTTCATGGTTTCACCACTCGATACAGGCTGATCCAGCGTGGCACACTCGCGGCGTAGCGGTCATAGTCCGGCCCCAAACTCTGGCGCAGCGCAGCCTCTTCAGACCGAACCTGTGCGGAAGCAGACCAAAAGAACATCAGGGGCGCAAGGATCGTCGGGATGGCGGGAATCGCGAGACCGACACCTGCAAGGAGCATGAATTGGCCGACGAAGGTGGGGTTGCGACTGAACCGATAGAGACCTTCTGAGACGAGATTACCCGTTGCGCCCTCGGCAACGCCGACCCTCCACGAACTCCCCATCGACATCTGCGCGGCAAAGGCCAGCAGCGCGCCGATCCCGGCCACGAACAGGCCGATCACACCAAGCATTACTGTCGAGCCTTTGTCCCAGAACACGTCCATATCGCGCAGAACGGGCGACGCCCACCAAACGAGCGGCCCGGTGAAAGCGAGAACAAAAGCCACGCGGAAACCGATTGCCGCCCAGCGGTCACGCCCTTTTGCCCGGGCGAACAGCCAGACCGGCTTGCCCGCCGCCCGAGCCGCTATCGCGCTGCCCCAGAAAAAGAGAACAAGGTAACCCAAAAGCAGGACCAGGGCGGCCCAACCGAAGCCGGAAATCATGTGTCAGCCCTCGCGTTCCGGATTGAAGCGCAGCAGCCGCAATGCGTTCAGCGTGACTAGAACCGTGGCCCCCGTGTCGGCCATGATCGCGATCCAGAGACCGGTCAGGCCCAGAACCGAGGTCACCAGAAACACTGCCTTCAGGCCCAGCGCCATGGTGACATTCTGGCGGATGTTGGTCATCGCCGCGCGGGTGAGGCGGATGGTGACCGGGATGTCGGTCACCCGGTCGCGCAGGATGGCTGCATCGGCCGTTTCGAGCGCGACATCAGTGCCCGATCCCATGGCCACGCCAACGCTCGCCTGTTTCAGCGCCGGTGCGTCGTTGATGCCGTCGCCGATCATCATCACGCCGCCATGCTCGCTCATGTCGCGGATGGCCTTGATCTTGTCTTCGGGCATCATGTCGGCCTGGTACTCGACGCCCAGGCTACCCGCAATCGCCGCTGCCGTACGGGGGTTGTCCCCGGTCAGGATGAGGGGCGTGATGCCCATGGCTTTCAACTGACGCACGGCTTCGGGCGCATCCGCGCGCGGTTCGTCACGCATGGCGATGACGCCAAGCGGGGTCTTTTCGCGGAACACCACGACGGCGGTCTTGCCCTGTTCCTCGAATACTGTCGTCTGGGCGAGACCCGCGTCGTCAATCCCAGCATTGTCCTTGGCATATCCTGGTGAAGCCACCCAGGCGGAAGCGTTACCCACCGTGGCGATCACACCCTTGCCCATCAACGCTTTTGCATCGCTTGAGGGCAGGATTGTTATGCCTGCCTCCTCCGCCTTGTTCAGAATGGCGATGGCCAACGGATGGCTGGAGCCGCTTTCGACCCCGGCCGCGACAGCCAGAAGTTCGGCCTCGGTCGTTGTGCCAAAAGTTACGATATCCGTCACCACTGGCCGCCCATCCGTCAGCGTCCCGGTTTTGTCAAAGGCAACCCGAGATACCTTCGCAGCCGCCTCGATCACTGCGCCGCCCTTCATCAGAATGCCGCGCCGCGCGCCTGTTGACAGCGCCGAAGCAATGGACGCGGGAACCGAGATCACGAGCGCACAGGGGCAGCCAATCAGCAGCAGCGCCAGCCCGCGGTAAACCCATGTGTCCCAAGGCTGGCCAAAGGCCAGGGGCGGCACCAGCACGACCAGAGCCGCAACAGTGACGATAGCGGGCATATACCAGCGGCTGAAGCGGTCAATGAACCGTTCGGTCGGCGCGCGTGCCTCCTCGGCCTCTTCCACGAGGCGTATAATGCGCGAGATGGTGTTGTCGGCGGCGGCTTTGGTCACCGTGACCCGCAACGCGGCTTCTGTGTTGATGGAGCCTGCGAAGACCGAATCACCGGGTCCCTTGTTCACCGGAACACTTTCACCAGTCACCGGGCTATCATCCACGCCCGAGGTGCCTTCTTTGATCTCGCCATCCGCCGGGATGCGATCGCCGGGACGGACGAGCACGGTCTGCCCCACGGCAAGACTTGCCGCCGGCACTTCGCGTGTGGCGCCGTTCATCTCCAAAAGCGCCGTCTTCGGAACCAGATTGGCAAGAGCGCGAATTCCATCACGCGCCTTGCCTGCGGCCACGCCTTCCAGAACCTCCCCCACAGCGAACAGGAAAACGACCAAAGCCGCTTCTTCCGCGGCATTGATGAACAATGCGCCGATCGCGGCAATTGTCATCAGGCTTTCGATGGTGAAGGGCTGTCCCATGCGCAATGCTGCAAATGCGCGGCGGGCGACGGGAGCAACCCCGATCAGACAGGCTGCAACGAAGGCCCAATTGCCGATCTCCGGAACGATCAGTTCCACCCCCCAGGCAACCACAAGAAGCAGGGCGGTAAAGATCACCAGCCTCCCCTTGGCCGTCTGATACCAGCGTTTGTCCCGATCGGCGGGATCGTCATGAACATGGCCGGAACTGCCGTGGCCGAAATCGTCCTTTGAATTGCCGTCCGCATGGGAATGGCCGGTACCACTTCCACCATGGTCATTATCTTCGACCGGGTCCGCCGTCACCATCCGCGGTGAAATGCCGTAGCCAAGCGCCCGAACGGTTTTTTCAATCTTGTCGCGGCCAGTCTCGCCCTCGTCCAGAGTCAGGCGCAGACGTTCGGACATGATACCGACCTCGACACCGGTAACTCCTGGCAACCGTGCCAAAGCATCTTTTATCTTTGTGGCACAGGACCCGCAGTCCATGCCAGACACCGTCCAGTCGCAACTGATTTTGTTGTTTGCTTCCATTTCCGTCACCGCTTTTCCTTCCCCCACAGGGAGTTTCCTCGGGCCTTGTCTTCGTCAGTCACTCTCTCTAATGTCTATAGCCACTGTAGCTTCAAGAGAAATTTTATGCTGACCATCGGAAAACTTGGACAGGCGGCAGGGGTCAAGGTGCCGACCATCCGCTATTATGAACAGATCGGCTTGTTGCCGGAGGCTGAGCGAAGTGCAGGCAACCAGAGGCTCTACAGCCGCAAGGCGCTTGATCGACTAACCTTCGTCCGGCATGCGCGGGAACTTGGCTTCACGCTCGATGCGATCCGCGATCTGCTCAGCCTCTCGGATCATCCCGACCAGCCATGCGCGGCAGCGGATGCTATTGCCAAGGCTCAACTGGCGGAAATTGAGAAGCGGCTCGCGCGTCTTGCCTCGTTGAAGGTCGAATTGAAGCGCATGGTGGCGCAATGCGCGGGCGGCAGCATCGCTGACTGCCGGGTGATCGAAGTGCTGGGCAACCATTCGCTTTGCGCGGCCGAACACGGTCCCCGGGAAAGCGAGGGCGATTCGTGACCCCGTTTGGCACGCTCTCCATCTATGCGGCCGCGGCTCTGGCCGAGATAGCAGGCTGTTTTGCCTTCTGGGCCTGGATGCGGCAGGGGGCCAGCGCCCTCTGGCTTGTCCCCGGCCTTGTGAGCCTTGCAGCTTTCGCCTGGCTGTTGACGCTTGCCCCGTCAGATTTCGCAGGCCGTGCTTATGCGGCCTATGGCGGCGTCTATGTTGCGGCCTCGCTGCTCTGGCTTCTGACAGTGGAAAGACAGCGGCCCGACACCTGGGATCTGACCGGTGCAGCGATCTGTGTCCTTGGCGCTGGGATCATCCTGTTCGCTCCACGGACGCTGGGAAGTTGAGAAACGTCTGCCGTTTGACGGCCATTGGATAAGGCTACTGTGAACAGCATGAAAAAAAACAGATTGCTGATCGTTGATGCTGCACGAGGAACGGCGATCGCTGGCGTGGTGCTTTTCCATCTCGTCTGGGATCTGGAATTCACCGGCTTCATATCTGGCGTGGCCTTTCATCCACTGTGGCTCGTATTCGGACGTTCGCTGGCTGGAAGCTTCATGTTCCTTGCGGGAGTGAGTCTGGTTCTGGCGCATGGCGTCCAGTTCAGGACAACGACATATTTTCGCCGACTCGGCGTCATTGTTGCTGCCGCCATGGCGATAACAATCGTCACTTTCCTGGTATTTCCCGGTGCGTTTGTGTATTTCGGCATCTTGCATTCGATCGCCATTGCAAGTCTCATCGGCGTTGTTTTTCTCAGACCCCCGGCTTCAGTTAGTCTGCTGACCGGATTGGTGATGATGGCGCTTCCATGGTTCGTCTCGCTGTCGGCCTTTGACCCCCGATGGCTGGCGTGGATCGGCCTTTCAGCCAACCCGCCGCTCAGCAATGATTTCGTACCAGTGCTTCCCTGGGCGGGCGTGACGCTTCTTGGCATCGCTTTCGCCAAAGTGTGTGACGTTGGATTGCATCAGGTAAAAAGCGCGAGTGTGGACAGCACTTTCCTGGCCAAGCTCGCTTGGTTGGGCCGCCACAGCCTCGCAATATATTTGCTGCATCAGCCGGTGATGCTCGCAATCATTGTTCCCTTGTCGCGCCTGCTTTGAGGGGTTGCCGTCGGGCGACGAAGGGGTCGGCGAGCGCTGCTTGCGGACGGCTGACCGGGACAGCAGTCGATGAAGTGATTTCCGACAAATACTGCGGGCCTTTCTTGGCCAGAATCTTGCGGAAGACCGGGTTCATACCGCCATCCGAATAGGCGAGACCAGGACTTTGGACATCGTTGAGGAGGCTTTTCATCTTCTCGATGTCGCCCGTTGATTTCTCGGCCACTTGCTGAACTTCCGGTTCAAAAGCCGGGCATTGTCCAAGCGGGTCGGTGGGCGAATTGCCGTTGAGGGGTTCGCCGAACCGGTAGCGACCCTCGCAGAATTGAAACCGGGGTGGTTGTCGCAGAACTTCAAAGCGATCATAGCCCGCCTTGAGATCCATCCAGAAGTCGAAATTCGGGTTGTCCTTGTGCGCCGCAAGGTTTTCGGGCGTCATCCGAAACGGATAGGACTGGACCTGAAAGTCCTGCTGGCCGCCTTTCAATGCTTCTCTGACGACCGCGTAAACTTCCGCGACATACTCATCGGAAATCGCAAAGCAACCCGACGATGAGCACGCGCCATGCACCATCAGGGCGGAACCGGTGTAGCCCTTTGCCCGCTCCAGCCTGTTCGGATAACCGAGATCGAAGGAAAGGTAGTATTGCGATCTCGGGTTCAGCCTGCCGGAATTGACGGTGTAGAATCCTTCAGGCGCCTGCCGGTCGCCTTCGAATTTTTTCGGACCCAATACGCCCGACCATCGGCACATTGGATAGGTTTTCATCAGTGCATACTTGCCGGTTGAATCCCGCTTCCAGACTTCGAGTTCGCTTTCCTGCTTGAAAATACGAACCAGCACCGGGTCTGCGGGCCTCATTCCCATATCCCGCATTTTGGCGACAGTCTTTTGCGGGATAGGAACATCGCCTCGGCCATCAAGCTCCAGCGTGCTCGTCACACATCCGGTCAAGACCAGACCTGCCATGAGAATGCCGATCACACTGAATCGAAATCCCCGGGTTGCACGGCGCTTTTTTCTGATCATAGGCAGCATCAATTTCCGTTTCTTGCCCCTGGCTTCAGACAACAATCAGCCTGGCGCCATTGGTCACGCGGCCGTAAAGGTCGACAACATCCTGATTGATCATCCGCACGCAACCGCTGGAAACCGATTTGCCGATGGTCCAGTATTCCGGCGATCCGTGGATGCGGTAAAGCGTATCCTCACCATTCTGGAAGATGTAGAGGGCGCGGGCGCCGAGCGGATTGTCAAGACCAGGCGGCATACCGCCATTGCTGGCGCTCCATTTTGCAAGCTCGGGTTGCCGCGCGATCATTTCGTCGGGCGGGGTCCATTTCGGCCAAGCCTGTTTCCACTGGATCACGCCTTCACCCGACCATTCGAAACCTTGCCGACCGAGGCCGACGCCATAACGCATGGCTTTTCCGCCTTCCTGGATCAGATGAAGGAAATATGTCTTTGTATTGACGATGACCGTTCCAACTGGATACGGACTGGTGAAATTCACCTGCCGCCTCCAGAATTTTGTTGGCACCTTGTTGATGTCGATAGCGGGCAGGGGAAACCGTTCGCCGGGCATCGGTCCATACATTGCCCGGATTGTGGCTAACTTCGGATTGGGTGTCGCTTCCTCAACCGGTAGGTCGGTTCTGGTTGCAGTGGTGCATCCGGACAATGCCAGGACTGAGGATCCTGCGGCTCCACATATGAATTGGCGGCGGTTCATATCGTTTCAACTTTCACAACTTCTTGCATGGTGGACCTGTTCAAATTCATCATTGGTGGAGTGCGAGCCGCAAACTCCGGAACTGGTTTGCGGCTCTCGGTAACGTGCATGTGAAGAATGGTTTTGGCGCTACAGCACCACAACCCGAGCGCCGACTGGCACCCGCTCAAAAAGGTCTTCGACATGTTCATTGATCATGCGGATGCAGCCATTGGACACCGAGCGCCCGATCGAAGATGGCTCCGTTGTGCCATGAATGCGGTAGAGCGTATCGCGCCCATCCCTGTACAAATAGAGAGCCCGCGAGCCCAAAGGATTGGTCGGGCCGCCAGGAACACCCTTGGCGAAGCGCGCGTACTTCTTCGGATTGCGCTTGATCATATTGGCTGTAGGGGTCCATGAGGGCCACTTGGCTTTTCGTCCGACCTTCGCCTGTCCCTTGAAAGCCAGCCCGGCCCGGCCCACTCCGACGCCATAGCGGCGCGCCTTTCCTGCAGCAAGCTGCAAATACAAGAAGTGGTTTTTCGGGTCGATTATGATTGTACCGGGGTTGTAACCGCTGAAGCTAATTAATTGCGGTTCGTATTTTTCGTCCAGTTTGAACTTCTCGGCGTGGGCGTAGGCTGGTAGCCCGTACGATGTGGCAAGGCAGGCGCCAACGCCAAATAGCATTTCTCTTCTTGAAATCATGTTTCCCACTCACGTCTTTGAAGGTTTCCTATCTGCACGGGAATGCGCAGGTTTACATTCATGCGTGAGCGTTTGGTGGTCGTGGGACTACATTTCCGATGTTGAAGAGAAGCACGGGTTTGAATTCGAAGTCATGCTCCTGTGTCTCGGGTGCCACTGTCGGAACATTCATCACAGCAAAAATTGCACAGTGCATCGGACAGTGGGCAGATATCTTGCTCCCGGTTTCCTCGCCGAGCGGCTTGGTGTCAGAGCCAAGATCACTGTCAACGGCAATTGAAGTGCATTCGATCGCATCAGTTCTGCTTTGGCAGTCAAAAAGAACATTGTCCTCATCCAACGAATGCGCGAGCGCCGGAAGCGCCAGCAGCAATGCTAGAATGAAGGTCAGCACACGGATCATGACACTCTTTTCGCTTCTAAGGCCTTCTTTGTCTATATGATCTATGGTTAACTTTTTGTGAGAATATGGTTATCGTCATAAGTCTGGGGGTTTTTCCGAGTGCTGATGGGCAGCAGCACGATCGGTAAAGAGATCAGCTTCGATTTGATCACCGGAGATCATCCGTCGGTACGATACAGGTCAAAATCCTTGCCTTATCGAGATACCGGCCTTTACCGAGGTCCTGCCCATCCTGTCATCAATCGATACGCCAACCGACCGGATAGCTTTGAACTGCCGGTTTACCGACGAAGACGCCGAGGTTTAGAACAAGCCTGCCCCTGCGGCAACAGCGACGCCGGCTCACCAGTTTAGTCTTTCTCTTATATCGCGGGGCAGCGATCCGCTTGTGAGGGGCCGCAGTTTCGTCGGATCGGAATTAAATCTTCACGAGCATAGCTGTCAGGTACATGAACCCTACACCTACAGCGAGTCCCGCCATCACCGGCATCGATCCGAGGCGGGCGCTGTCGCCGCCACTTCTACGCACCAGCAGCGCGCTGACCTCGAAAATGACCTGAAGAATTGCACCAGCGCCGATCGCCAACGCCAGCGCCGACCATTGCGGCGCATAGGCAAGGCTGCCGATCCAGATACCCACCACAGCTGGCCCTCCTGCCAGCAGCGCCAGCGCCGCGAACGTCCATAGCGGCGGTCGCACCTTCAGGATCGGCGCAGCTATTCCAATGCCTTCCGTGATGTTGTGGAGTGTGAAGCCAATCACAAGGAATGTTCCAAGTCCTGCGGCGCCTGCCGCGAAGGCAGCACCAATGGCCAGCCCTTCGCCAAGGTTATGGAGGCCTATCCCGAGCGAGATGTAAGTTGCGAGCGCCAATCCCGTCGGACTACCCTGCCGCCGTGAGACCGCCATCAGGATGAGGAAGCTCGCGGCCGCCGTCAGCACGACCATGGCTTGGCCCTGGAATATCGCAGCCGCTTGCGATGCGAACTCCAGCGAATCCTCCAGCGTGTCGACTATTAGAAAGCCGAGCAGGCCGACAGTCATGGCGAGCAAGAATTCCATGGTCGACGGACCCGCGCCACGCAGCGCCGGATAGAACATCAACCCGACCGCGACCGGCAGAATGCCTACGAATGCACCGAGAATTGCCTGCGATACGAGATTCCCCGACGTGACGGACGGAGTAGCTACCGCCACTGGTATCGCGTGATCAAACGTCGCGCCGGTGTTGGTTACGAAGGTGACACGATGCGCCTCTCCCGTCACCCAGGGGAACGGCAGACTGACCCATGCGGTCTCGCCTCTGGCGATCGGCCCGGACGGTTCTTGAACGAACTCCCAATAGGCAGCATCAACCTGAATCTGCGCGATTATCATCGGCTCGGAGCCACCGGCGCGGACCAGCAGACGCAACCCGTTGAGGTCGAGGATGGTACGTTCGACGGTCAGGGATTCCAACGGCGGCGCGCCATTGTCGAACCGAGCCAGGGGATTGGTGGCGATCAACCACCAGATTGCGACAGTCAACACTGCGAGTGGCAGGATCACCCAGATCGCGGACAGCCAGCTAGAGCCTTTCGGCGGGGTCACCGGGACGGCGCTCGGGTCAGTCGTTAAATCCTCGTTCATGACACTGCCTCGACGACGTCGAACATCCCCATCCAGCCAAGCTCGGTGAACTCCGACTGGTGGGCATGGAACATGTAAAGGCCTGGCTCGTGGTCGGCGAATGTAAACTCCAGAATACCCCGCTGCGCCTGGCATTGCATAATGACATCGACGGTCTTTAAAGTCGGCGTGAGGGTGGTACCCTGATCATAGTAATCGAAGAAATTGGCGTGCAAATGAAATGAGTTAATGGGGTCGAATTCGGTGATGTTCACGAGGTAGACGCGCACCGGACGGTTTTTCTCGATCCGAATCGGCTTCTTGGCGTAGCAATGCGCGATTGTGTTGCAGGCATAGAACTCATTCTCGCCATCAAAGGTGGTGTCGAAGGCGTTCATCACCATGGCAAGCTCCTGCCAGCGGGCGTTCTCAGGCGTTCCAAGCAGTCGGGACCGTGCCACATCTTCAAAGTCGGGATGACGTTCGGGGTCCGGGTCGACAACAAACAGTCCGTACATGCCCTTGTGGATGTGCCGCGCGAGCGGCAACGCGTGGCAATGGTACAGATGGCAACCGAAGGGCTTTGCCTCGAACTCGTATACAAACTCTTCCCCTGGGCCTATCAACCCTGCGCCAGGAATGCCGTCCATGCGCGCGGCATGAATGCCGTGGAAGTGCATCGTGTGAGGGTGAGAACCATAGTTACGAAAGACGATGCGCAACTGCTCACCCTCGATGGCTCTCAATGCAGGTCCGGGAACCCGACCATTGAACGTCCAGGCTGGAAACATGACGCCCGGTGCGATCTCAATCTCCTTGTCTTCTGCCGTGACTTCAAAGGTTCGCAGGCGCCTGCCGTCGGGCAAGGTCGAAACTTTGCCGGTGTCCCAGTCCGTCAACATGGCGGTAGGATCGAAGCCGTTTCGGACATCGTCGACCTCTCCCGTCGTGATCATCGCGCCATGGGCGGCGCGATGAGCCGGGACGCCCGCCTTTGCGGCGCTCTGGGCTGTACCCCCGCCATGTCCAGCCGGGTGGGTGGATTGGCCAAAGGCCTCACGGCCACTCAGAGCCGCGCCTCCTGCGGCAAGCAGGCCGGCGCCGAGGAGTCCTCGACGTCTGAGATCAAACGGCAGCCAGTTTCTCATGCGCTTCTCCTTAGCTCCTGCAATCTAGAAAAGCACATCATTTGTATTATAGCAATTGCTATATATGGCATTTTCCCTTTTCCGATCAGTCGTCTCGCTTGGAATAAGCTATAGCTGCAGCTAAGATGTTTACTCACACGGTGAGAGTACGATACGGGAGCAACCTAGATGGACGATCCGGCAACAGGTGAAAATGTGGGATTGGTGGACGCTGGCACGCACGTCGAAAGCTTCCGTCAGACTCGCAGCAATCGGCGAACGGAACTCATTGAGGACTATGTAGAGTTGATCGCCGACCTGATTGATCATGACGGCGAAGCCCGCCAGGTCGACATTGCTCAAAGGCTCGGTGTCGCGCAGCCGACGGTAGCCAAGATGCTCAAGCGTCTGGTCGCCGAAGGATTGATCCAGCAACGGCGCTATCGTGGGGTGTTCTTGACCGATGAGGGAAAGGAACTTGCACGCGTCAGTCGTGAGCGGCACCAGATCGTGGAATCCTTCTTGTGCGCCCTTGGCGTCAGCCTTGAAACCGCGCGCATTGACGCCGAGGGGATTGAGCACCATGTCAGCGCCGAGACGCTTGAAGCGTTCCGCGCGTTTCTTAAGAGGTAAAATGAGAGGGCCATGGCCGATATGCTCGCACATCGTACCTCCGTCACCTGATCTCCACTCAAGTTATCATGCGGGTCGAGAAAAAGTTTGCCACAATGGCACTGGCGGTTGCTCGCCCCGCATTGGCCCCTCGAGATTTCGACCATGCCTATCGATCCATTTTCCTGCCCCAGCGCTATCGGCAGCCCGAAAACCCGCCCGGATCTTCGTCACTGTTGCCCTCCAGGCGTTCGCAGACCAGCAATCTGAGATCCCGGAACAGTTCGGCGTTGGAGTAGTCGATCGACTGACTCTGGCAAACCAGACAGCGGAATTCGAGCGACCGCGCCCTCGCTTCCAGCGCTGGCGCTACGCTCTCACGCCGCGGCCTCAGCGGGCTTCCTGGCTGGCTTGTTGGAGCGGACCCGGTTGGGTGCGCCAATCCGCAATCGACGGTCGGACAGCGACAGCACGCCGCCGATCATCATCAGCACGGTGCCGTACCAAATGAAGGTGATCCATGACTTCCACCAGACCCGAACCACAAGGCCGCCATTGGACTCAGGATCACCGAGCGCGATGTAGAGCTGGCTCGCGCCGAAGGTCAGGATGCCGGCCTCGGTTGTCGGCATGCCGCGCGCCTGGTAAAAGCGCTTGGCCGATGCGATCGTCGCCACTTCGACGCCGCCGCGCGACACTGTGAATTCGCCGGACTGGGCCTCGTAGTTGGGGCCGTCATACTGGCGAATGCCATCGAAGTGCAGCTCGTATCCGCCTGCCGTGACAGTGTCACCGGGCTTCATGGCGACCACGGTTTCAGTCGAGAAAACGCTCGCCATGACAACGCCTATGACCGTCACGCCCAGACCCATGTGCCCGAAGGCCGAGCCAAAAGCCGAGCGCGGAAGGCCGGACAGGCGGCTCCAGGCAACGCTTGGACTGACCCGGCCGATGCCGGCTCGCAAGGCCAGATCCGTGAGCGCGCCGAAAATGAGGAACATTCCGAGCGCAATGCCGAGACCGGCCAGCACCGGAGCGCCGGTTTGCAGGAACACCACGCCAAGACCGACCAGCAGCGATATCCCGATAGCGAAATACAGCCTGTGCGCGGCGCCGGCCAGGTCGCCGCGTTTCCAGGCGAGCAGCGGGCCGAACGGCACGGCCAGCAGCAGCGGTAACATCAGCGGGCCGAAAGTCAGGTTGAAGAAGGGAGGACCGACCGAAATCTTGGTGCCGGTGACGGCTTCCAGCAGCAGCGGATAGAGTGTGCCGATCAGCACCGTGGCGGCCGCCGTGGTCAGGAAAAGGTTGTTGAGAACCAGCGAGCCCTCGCGCGAGATCGGCGCAAACATACCGCCGGCCTTCAGGGTGCCTGCGCGCAGGCCGAACAGCGCCAGCGCGCCACCGATGAAGACCACCAGGATACCGAGAATGAAAGCGCCGCGCGCCGGGTCGGCAGCAAAGGCATGCACTGATGTCAGGATGCCGGAGCGCACCAGGAACGTGCCGAGCAGCGAAAACGAAAACGTCAGGATGGCAAGCAGCACCGTCCAGATCTTCAAAGCCTCGCGCTTTTCCATTACCAGCGCAGAATGCAGCAGCGCGGTGCCGACCAGCCAGGGCATGAACGACGCGTTCTCGACCGGATCCCAGAACCACCAGCCGCCCCAGCCGAGCTCGTAATAGGCCCAGTAGCTGCCCATCGAGATGCCTGCGGTGAGGAAGATCCAGGCGGTCAGCGTCCAGGGCCGCACCCAGCGCGCCCAGGCTGCGTCGATCCGGCCCTCGATCAGTGCGGCGATGGCAAAGGCAAACGAGATCGAGAAGCCGACATAGCCGAGATAGAGCAATGGTGGATGGATCGCGAGACCGATGTCCTGCAGGATCGGATTGAGGTCGTTGCCTTCCGCCGGCGCGGGATCGAGCCTGAGGAACGGGTTGGAAGTCAACAGAACATAAAGCAGGAACGCAACCGTGATCCAGGCCTGAACCGAAAGCACATTTGCCTTCAGCGTGTCGGGCAGATTGCGGCCGAACAAGGCGACGAGCGCCGAAAACAGCGTCAGGATCAGCACCCACAGCAGTATCGAGCCTTCATGATTGCCCCAGACGCCTGTGATCTTGAAAAGCAGCGGCTTGAGCGAATGCGAGTTCTCGACCACATTCTGGACCGAAAAATCGGAGGTCACATAGGCGTAGGTCAGCGCGGAAAACGAGATCGCCACCAGCGTTACCGAGACCAGGGCCGCCACCGGACCGATCGCCATCAGCCCGGCGTCGCGGCGGCGGGCGCCGATCAGCGGCGCAAATGACTGGACAATCGACGTGGCCAGAGCAAGGACAAGAGCGAAATGGCCGATTTCTGTGATCATGGCGTCCTCACCTCCCTAAGCTTCAGGCCTGACTTTCAGGCCTTTGACCGCGAACGCGGCCTATTGCGTTTGAACACCGACGCCCGGCGTGGGATCCACATCCTGCCAGACGCCCTGGGCCTTGAGCGTATCAGCGACTTCCTTCGGCATGTAATTCTCATCATGCTTGGCCAGAACCGAATCGGCAAGAGAGAAGCCCTCATCCGGGGAAACACGCCCTCGGTCACCACGCCCTGCCCTTCGCGAAACAGGTCAGGCAGAATGCCGACATAGCGCACCTTGGCCGATGCACTGGTGTCAGTGACCTGGTAGGAGACGGCGGGATTCTCGCCGCGCTCGACAGATTCCTCTTTCACCAGACCACCGAGCTGCACGCTGGCGCCCGGAGCCATAACAACTGCGATTACCCTGGGTAACATGTGGCTTCAATATCCGAGGATTGTTTGTTTTCCAACAGCAATCGGCGCTGAAGGGGATGCATCTTGGATAGTGGCATTTGGCTGCACTTAACATTGCCGACGGCACGTCATTGAGGCAACTGCCGTTATAGGGGCGTCGTTTCGACGCAGACACAGAGAGTGATTTGCTTCGGAGGCAGAACGGTAGCTAATACCCGGACACTCGACTTACGGAGCCTGAAATTGCGACTTACAGAGCCTGATTTGTCCGACGCCGAAATGCGTCGGCTCATACGAACCCGAAAGCGCCGGAATGTGATCACGATGGGTGCGCTGCTACTCTTCGTTACAGGGATGTTCGTGGCAAGTTTTTCCCACATGCAATCAGAAGTACGGCCCGGCGGCGCTTCCGCATCCCAAGTGCCCGCGATCACCAATTAGTGAGTGGCTCTCGCCCAACCGTCCGACCATACTTGCGTATCGATCAGAAACGGTTGCGAGAATTGCAATGTCGGTCATAAGGTGCTCCTGGCTTTTCGTTCTTTCAGGGTCAACAACCTTTCTTGGGCTTTCGACCGTATTCGGACTCTATTGCCTGATTGGTGGCCATAACTTCACCGAGATGCTTTATGGCGATTTTGCCACCTACCTGCTTTCGGCGGTAGCAGGCGTTCAGTTTACTTTGCTGGAGGCCGAATAGAGCTGCAAACCGACATTTCCGGTTTACCGGGCAGTTAGGCTAACCCAGCGGTTTGGATCTTCCTGCGCTTGGCGTTTGAGATAATAGATTTCCGTGTCCTTCCACAGCAGAATTCGTTTCTCGACATTGTCGAGCACGAAATCTCCAAGATCGGTGACGACGGTTAGAACAGCATGACCCCCACCGTCGGCGTCCCTACCAACTGTCATCAGCAAGGCCCCGAGCGGGAAGCCCATTTCGTTGAGCATCTTGCGCTTCATCAGGGCGTAATCCTCGCAGTCCCCCACCACATCTGGGTACTCCCACATCTCTTCGACACCGAAAATTTCGCGGTCAGTTAGGGGCATTACCTGCGTGTTGACTTTATTGTTCGTCTCCAACATCAGCTTCCAACGTTCACGTGAAAGCTCGACCATGGAACTTTCGGCCGGACGCTCGCAACGATCCTGATACCTTTGGCAGTACTCGAAGTAGCCGATCGGAATAGTCGTTCGGCCAAAAGTTCGCATGTTCCACCCAGATTCGGGTTGAGTTGGATTGAGATGAAGGGCATTGGCGTTTGCATAAGCGCACGACATCACGAGCGCCATTGCGCCCAGCAAAATTCTTTTCATATTGACACTCTCCCCTGAGCATTTCTTGCAGGGAGGAGCCTACATGCCGTGTCTCAAAATGAAGCAAAATCAGGCATTTGCATTCGAATCAAACAATCTTCAAATGCCGATTGTCGCGTCAACATTCAGTTAAACAATGAATGGGTCATTCGACACCGGGTCGATCGCTCCCGCCATGATGGTGGTCGGTGATCTGGTCACCGGATGCCAGCACCTCCACCTTGACAGCAATGCGCCTTCCGCCATCGAAATTCAGCACAAGGTCTGTTATGTCGCCAGGCTCAATGTCTCTGTTCGGTTCGCCCAAGAGCAGATGGACGCCGTCCGGCTTCATCAGCAGTTCGGCCTGACTGGGGATAGATACGAAGCCCTTCAATGGACCTGAACTCGCTTCAACTTGTCCAATTTCACCTTGACCAATAGATATCTTGCCGAAAATCTCGCTTTCGATGACCTTGAGGTCCGCTTGTTGCCGGGTTCCGTTCCAGATCGTGAGATATGCGCTAATTGACCGGCCGCCGGGCGTTGGTGGCAGCATCTCTGCATGCTCGACAACCAGGTCTGCAGGGGTGTCCTGATGTATGGGTTGGCCCATACTCTCGTTCGACGTGAACGCGGAAGCCAGTAGGCAAACCGCAGCGTTAAAGACAATTGGCTTCATTGGTGTTCGAAACCCTTCCGGCGTTACCATTCGTATCCAAAATTACCACAGACGACGAACTTGGCCCTTGTTGCTGGTAATTCGAGAATGTGGCTACATCATTGCTGTTAAAGTGTATGATTGCCACGGCAAAGCCAGGACTTTCCCAATGTGGTTTCGGGCGGAGCAGTCGCGCTCCAGCGTATATCTGGCCTCATGTTGCAGGCGTTCAGACCACGGGCCGTCATGGCAATTTTGCAGGTCGGGGCCGTATCGGCGGATCGCGCCCAAAGACACTTTGTTGAGTGTTTCCATATGATTTTCCCGTCTGATTGCTATTCGCTTTCCATGACACCTTGTAGCCGAGGCTTTCGATACGCGTCTTGATCAGGGACAGGTCGACCTCCGCTCCTTGGCTGACAGTCGCAGTTCCCGCAGTTGCGGATCCAGCGATTTCTTCTATCCCCTCAATCCGCCTTACCGCTGTGTCAATCTTCTGCGCGCAACTCGCGCAATCCATGCCTTCGACGCGATATCGGCTTTGCAAAAGCTGTGGGGCGGGGCCATGATCGGAGTGGTCGTGTCCCGTGTGATCCTGTTCGGAATGATTGTGAGCGGTATGGTCCTGAGCACAGCCATGACCTCTGTCCGGTCGACCCTGCCGTCGAGGACTTTACGATGGCAGGAGCTACCTTGTAGCCTATGCTTTCGATGCGTTCCGACAAGCTTGCCAAATCGGCAACAAAGCCGGTGTGTAACCGTCATTGTTCCGGCGGTCACGGAAACGGAAACGTCCTTGACGCCTTCGACGCGCCTGGCAGCCGAATCAATCTTTTTGGCACAACTGGCGCTGTCCATCCCGTCGACCCGGAAACAGCTTTGCGAAGTAGACGTGCTCATAAATGGTGCCTCTCGCCCAAATCAAGGCACCATGTTAATTCCTTTAGCGGCTAGAGAGGCAAGCCGTTTCTATGAATTTCCATGGCTTTCCGACGAGCGACGAGATGGTCGTTTGGGTTAACCCTTCATCAAGGTTAATGCTATATTTCCACTCGTAAAGAACTTGGTTGGAGGGAGAAATTGGGTAGAAAAAGCGGGCGTCTGCCAGCAACCTCGTTTCGCACGCGATGGTTTTCAATCACTTCGCTATTCCTCATGTTATGGGTCGTCATTGGGGCAGCATCGCCTACCGCTTTGCAGGGTATAGCCAACGCAGTGGCGGATAACGTGGCTAGCGCGCGGTGGGCCACTGTCCTGGCTAAGCCTCCAATTTACTCGCGTACCACCTTACCCAAATCCGCCGGTGCACTCGCCGATTTGAATTTGTATATGCCGTTCCTTGGTGATGGTGGGCTTCGCGAGAGCTCTACGGAAACGACGCGCGGCAGTGACCAGGAACGAGTTGTTCGCAAGTACAAAGGAGCTCGAATTCTCAGCATAAGAAACCAGGAGTCGAACGAGACGTTGCAGACGGGCGCTATTCCGGACCTGCAAATGCCTTCGCTGCGCCCATCGTTTGACCACGGAGGTTCGTTCACTTCCACCGAACTATGGGACGAACCTCAGGTTGCGGCATCATTTCATAGCAAGGAAGATGATCGGCTGGCGGGTGTGCCTTCGACTCTTGCCGACCTTGTGACCAATGACGGCGCGGACATCCTCGCAACTGCTTACGCGCCGACGGATCCCTATCATCCACCGGCATCGCCGTTCGACAGCCTCCTACAAAGTAATGAAGATCTAGGGCGTTTTGTGCCGCCGATGGCAAATGGGGACCATGACTGGATGAAAAACCCGCTTCCCGCCGCCGCCTTCTCCGAAGATGAGCAGAAGTGTCTTGCGACGGCGGTTTATTTCGAGGCACGTGGCGAAAGCATCAAGGGCCAGGCTGCAGTCACGCAGGTTATCTTGAACAGGGTTAGAAATCCCGCATATCCGAACTTTATCTGCGACGTGGTTTATCAGAATGCTACGTGGTCCAATAGGTGCCAGTTTTCCTTTGCATGTGATGGCATACCGGATCGGATTGCAGACCGCCGAGCCTACCGTCTCGCGCGCGACATCTCGATGGCCGTCACTGGAGGGAAAATATTTCTTTCTGAGGTCGCATCGTCAACACATTATTATGCAAGCTACGTAAATCCACGTTGGGCACAGACCATGGAAAAGATGACCAAGATCGGCTCTCACCTGTTCTTCCGCACTTATGGCGGAGGCTGGAGTTGACCATGCGCTAAATTCTCAAAGCCCTTGTCTTGAAGGCGCAATCGGACCAGTTGCAGCCGGCTGCGTTTTACACTCGCTTGCTCGAAACGCGAGCTCAAATCAATGGCAGAAGGGGCGCTGAAGATCACCCAGGAAATGGGCTTCGATAGCGACAAACGCGAAATGGGTTCGAAAAATCTCTTGGTTCAGGCGGCAATCGACAGGAATCGCGCGCTCGACCAGAAACTGGGACTGACTGTAACACCATCCCTCATCATCGGAACCAATGTCGTCGAAGGAGCGGTCGGAGTCTCCGCACAGCAAGACGAAATCAAGACGGCATGCGACTGCGATGGAGCAGTCTCGTGCTGATGGCGCTTCAAGAGAAGAAATGGCGGCTCAAATGATCGATCGAAAGTCTGGCCTGTCCATGATCGCTGCTGCTGCAATCATGATCGGCTTCGGCCTCGCCTTCTATTTCATGCCTCGCATGATGATAGCAATTGGAGAAATCTCGACCATCGCCGCGGCGCTGTTCGCTGCGGCATTGGTCGGGGCATTCTTCGGTGTCTTCTGGCTCCGCTCTCACTTCCAGCGATGAATGAGTCTTCAGAAAGCGCCTTAAACTGGCAGCGTTGACCGAGACCGGTAATTTCTTCGGGGTCAAGCGCTTCGCTGGGATCGCACGATGTGATCGGTGCTGGCGCTTGCGACCTTAGGTCTGATCGGGTCGTAACGGCTCAGTTTTTCCGTCTTGTACAACTCGTGGTTTGCCAGAAACTGGATCCGGCGGGCCGTGTAGTCCTTGATCGGTCGGAACGCATGGCCGTCCGGGCAGACCCGGCGAAAGAGAGAATAGGTCTCTGCCTCATGGTTCACAACGGCGCTCTGCAGCGTGGACATGGTCTTCTTGCCATCGTTGACGGGGCAATGGCGATTAGACCATCGAAGTTGTCAGGCGCTGCAACGATCAGAAGGGCTTCACAAGACGAAAAAAGGAGTTGAAAGTTGTAGAATACGCTTGAACCTACAGTAACTAGAGGGTGTAGCAAACGTCCAAAATGCAAAAACGCATCGGGCGAGTTACGTGCAACTGACAGCAATTCAGAAATTTTTATGGGTCCTAGTGGGCATCGCAGGACTGACTTTTGTCTGGGGCCTGCTTTGGATGGGCCCCCGATCCGATCAATCTGGATCTTCGCAGGACCCTGCATTCTCTGCTGCATTCGAACTCACTGACCATCAAGGTCAGATCCGGTCCGAGGAGGATTTCGCGGGCCGCTGGATGCTGATCTTCTTTGGCTTCGCGAACTGTCCAGATGTCTGCCCCACGACCCTGGCCGAGGTCGCCGCCGTAATGGACGGGCTGGACGGTGACGCTGATAAGGTACAGCCAATCTTTATTTCGATAGATCCCGAGCGCGATACACCGCAGGCACTTGCCGAATTCGTGCCCCTATTCGATGAACGGATCATCGGACTGACCGGCACGCCCGAACAGATCGCTGCGACGTCCGATACCTTCCCGATCTATTTCGAGCGGATTGATGACGCGAGCGCACCAGACGGCTACACAATGGGGCACTCCTCGCATCTGTTCCTGTTCGACGGCCAGGCAGGCTTTGTCGACTCATGGCCTTATGGCACCACAGCCGAGGAAATCCTCACCGATCTGCGGAAAAGGATGTAAATGCATGACACGGGTTTCCGGCGATACGGCCCTTGGGCTGGCTTGGGCGATAGCGCTCGCCTCCTCCCTCGCGATTCTCTTCATCGGAGAAGTTCTGGGCCAGATGCCTTGCCTCCTGTGCTGGTATCAGCGCGCCTTCATGTTCCCTTTGGCCGTGGTGCTCGGACTTGGCTTCTGGTGGCGGGACCGACGGGTGGGTCGCTATGGTATTGCGCTGGCCATTGGCGGCGCGGTCATTGCGTTCTGGCATGTGGGGCTTTACGCAGGGCTGATTCCCGAACCGATCCAGCCCTGTACCGCCACGGGCCCGTCCTGCACCGACAATAACCAGATCATACTCGGTTTACCCATCCCAGGCCTATCGCTTGTCGCTTTCGCCCTCATAGCATTGTTTTCCGCCCTGTCCCTCAAGGAGACCACCCCATGAACCGCCGCGCCGTGATTCTATCAATTCTTGGCTTAGGCGCCGCTACGTTTGGCGGTGCTGCGTGGTATGTTACCCGCCCCGCGCCCTTCGCCAAGATCGAGGCCCAAACCGAGCCGCCAATGCCGGCCAAACAGCCCGAGGCGCTGATGCGGTCCTACTCGCCCAGCTTCGGGCCGGAGGACGCGCCTGTCACCATAGTGGAGTTCTTCGATCCCGCTTGCGAGGCGTGCCGCTCCTTCGATCCGATCGTCAAGGACATCATGGCCGAGCATGGAGACGCTGTGCGCGTCATTATCCGCTACACGGCGTTCCACGGTGAGGCCTCTGTCGAGGCTATCCGCGTGCTTGAAGCTGCGCGAATGCAGGGCGTCTTTCGCCAGGTTATGGACGCGCTGCTTCGCGAACAGCCAAACTGGGCATCGCATGGCGCACCGGCGCCGGGACTGTTGTTGGACATCGCTGGCAGCGCTGGTCTCGACGTGAATGCCGCCCGGACGCAAATGCTAGCGCCCGGTGTCGTTGCAATCCTTAACCAGGATAGCGCAGATGTCGAAGCCATGGGCGTGCGGCAGACGCCGACATTCTTCGTCAATGGCCGCCTGCTTGATCCGTTTGGCGAGGTGGAACTGCGCAGGCGGGTGGCCGCCGAAGTCGCCGCCACGCAACGTTGAACTGCAGAAGAGAAAGGCAACATTGATGACAAAAGTTTATCTGAGCGCGGTCACCGCGCTTATGCTCGCCGCTGGGTCTGGTGCCCCCGCCGTTGCCGGGTCGAAGGATGTGGTCGTTGAGGGAGCCTGGTCGCGGGCGTCAATCGGCACCAACCGACCGGGTGCGGCCTACATGACAGTCCGCAATGCTGGCGACGAGGCAGTCACGCTTACCGGCATCGAAACCGATCTCGCGATGCGACCAGAAGTGCACCGGACCTCTACCAGCGACCAAGGTGTCAGCTCGATGGCACCCGCAGGCGACATCAGGATCGCACCCGGTGAAACGGTCGCATTGGAACCGGGCGGCTTGCATGCCATGTTGATGATGCTCCAGCGGCCGATGGTTGAGGGAGAAGCCTTTGAGTTGACGCTGAGCTTCTCGGATGGCGGTGAAGTATCGGTGGAGGTACCCGTCCTGGGGATGACCGCGCGCGGGCCCAAGGACTGATGCAGCGGCGCAAGTTTCTCCTCTGGGGCGGCGCGGGGATCGGTACGCTCGGTCTGGCACTCGTCGCGGGCTGGTGGCGGGTAGACGGCCCCGGCGCCCCGACGTCCGTCGACCAGCGACCCATGGCATTATCGGACATGGCGTTCCGGCTCACCGACCACCGGGGCAACATGGTAGGACCCGAAACGCTTATTGGTCGCCCCTCGATGGTATTCTTTGGCTTCACCTATTGCCCGGATGTTTGCCCGACGACGCTTTCGGACATAACCAGCTGGCTCGATGGCATGGGCGAGGCCGCAGACCGACTCAACACGGTTTTCATTACCGTGGACCCGGCGCGGGATACCTTGGACGCCATGGCCGAGTATATCGGTTATTTCCATCCGACGGTACGCGGCTGGACGGGACAGCCCGAAGAAATCGCGCGTGCTGCGGAGGGGTTCCGCGTGACGTATGAGCGGGTGCCGACCGATAGCGGCGACTACACGATGAACCACACCGCGAGCGTGTTCCTCTTTGATGCCGCGGGGCGTTATGTGACAAATGTGGACTATCATGAATCGCGCGAAACCGCTTTGCCAAAAATCCGCCGCGCAATGGGTGAGTAGATGTGGATGGCAGGAGACACAGGCACCTTGACATATGCATTGGCCCCTGACCGGATCGCCACGACCACCGTCGAAGACATGGCGGCGACCGCGTGTAGGCAAATTGCCGCACGCCTATTCCAAATATGCTTCGATCCGGCGCGTAATCCGCCGATAGGCGATCACATAGAGGACAACAAATACGACGAGCAGGGTAAAGCTCGCTACTCCCCAACCGTCTTCAATATAGTCGAGAAGGTGCTCGCCCAAAAGGTAGCCGCCGCCGACAAGCAGCGCGGCCCAGAGCCCTGCAGAAGCCGCATTGAGGAGGGTAAACGTCGTCCATTCCATGGATGTCAGACCTATGGGCAGTGCCCCGATCGTGCGCATCCCTTTAGGATAACGATACGCGAATATGTAAACGCCAGCATATTTTTCAGCAATTGGAACGGTACGCAAAATCCAGTCGCTAAACCTTGGAAACCTGCCGAGGCCGCCAAGGCCGTAACGCCGCGTCAACATGAAACGCGCCTCATCCCCGAGGTAGCCGCCGGCGAAGGCGGACGTCGCGGCGAGTGCGCCGTCGAGAAGCCCGTATCCTGCAGCAGCACCGGCCAAGAACGGAAGCGCCCCACTCTTGAGCGCGCAATAGCCAAAGAGAAGCAGATAGAATTGCAAAGAGTTTTCCGAAATCAGCGCTTGAATATTATCCATAAGTTTTCATCTCTTTGCGTTTTCAAGTCAAAAAGTGGCGTTGCGCGGCGCCTGGTCAACTCGGGGCAACCGATTTTTTCTGCCTCATGCGAAGAGGGAAGCGATGGACATCTAGCGAATCAGTTTGCCTCCGGTATGGCGCTGGCAAACTTCTCCTGGGCGTTCCCTTGCCCTGCCTTAGCGGCGGGCAATGGTCGAACTTATAAAAGTGATACCAAGTTCCAACTGCAGAAGCCCCGCGCTCCTTTCGAGAATCGGTTCGCCCCCGGCAACATCTCCCCACGAAAGGATTCGATGCCATGAAACCAATGACAGCGCTTCTCTCCGTCACACTCGTCATCGCATCCGCAGCTCACGCGCTGGCGGAGGCGACCCCGATCCACGTCCGGAAAACCAATGGCTGCGGCTGCTGCCTTGCCTGGATGGAGCATCTCGAAGACAACCGTTTCGCGCCCACAGGCGAGAACATGGCTGCGGTGCTGCTCGTGCGCTACAAACTGGACAACGGTATACCGCAACGCATGATCTCCTGTCACACGGCTGATGTCGAAGGCTATATCGTCGAGGGTCATGTGCCCGCCGCGGATATTCGTCGACTGCTGGAGGAACGCCCCGATGCGATTGGCCTGGCCGTCCCTGACATGCCCCTCGGCTCTCCCGGCATGGATCAGAGCCGCCGGACGGAAAGCTACGACGTCTTCCTGATCCGCAACGACGGTACCACTGAAGTTTTCGCAAGTTACCCGGGCGAATGACCCGTTTACCCAAGAGAAATACATGGACGTGACGACGCTTTCACCTATTGCTCTGGGCTTTCTCGGAAGCCTTGCGGCGGGGTCTCTCACGGCTGTCGGTGCGATCCCGGCGCTGTTCGGGCGTCTGCCGTCGCGGGCCACGCGGGATCTGTCGCTTGGTTTCGCCGCGGGCGTCATGCTGGCCGCGTCGTTCTTTTCGCTCATCATCCCGGCGCTCGACGCCGCCGAACTGCGTTATGACAACGGCGCTGTCGTACCCGCGCTTGTCTGCGTCGCCATCCTGCTGGGCATGGGTGCGGTCGCATTGATGAACGAGCGCTTGCCGCACGAACATTTCCGCACCGGGCGCGAAGGGCCAGAAGCAGCCTCGCTGCGCCGGGTTTGGCTCTTCATTATCGCAATCACGATCCACAACTTTCCTGAGGGCTTGGCCGTGGGTGTCGGTTTCGGGTCGGGCGGCTACGAAAACGGGCTGCCACTCGCCATCGGAATCGGGTTGCAGAACGCCCCCGAAGGTCTTGCCGTTGCCGTCTCGCTTCTGGGCGAAGGTTACACGAGGCGGGGCGCTTGGGGAATCGCGGCGCTAACCGGCATGGTCGAGCCGGTGGGCGGCCTCATCGGCGCAGGCGTCATCACGCTCTCCGAGCCGCTCCTGCCATGGGGCCTCGCTTTCGCGGCGGGTGCGATGCTCTACGTCATTAGTCATGAGATCATCCCAGAGACGCATCGCAACGGCCATCAGAACAGGGCGACGCTCGGCCTGGCCATCGGGCTCGTGCTCATGCTGTTTCTTGATATCTGGCTGGAGTGAGGCGATACCGATTTACCTCCGATCCACCTTCATAGGACTGAGCGCAGGGGGCATCGCCCTCGGGTTCGATCAGACGACCAAAGCGGTGGCGACGGCAAATGCCGAGACGCTGACAGGTGGTGTGTCGGTCTTTCCCGGCTTCAATCTCGTATTCTTGCGGAACGACGGGGTAAGCTTCGGCATGCTCAGCGGGTCTGTACCAGGGTTGCTGGTCGTGCTCGCGCTGGCAATCTGCTGCTGGCTCATGGCGATACTGTTGCAAACGCGGAACCGTATCGAGGCCGCAGGATGCGGGCTTATCATCGGCGGCGCACTCGGGAATGTGCTTGACCGGCTTCGCCAGGGCGCTGTCACGGACTTCCTCGATTTCTATGCGGGCGCCTGGCACTGGCCAGCCTTCAACCTCGCGGACACTTTCATTTTCTGCGGGGTTGCGGCCCTCTGCACCAGCATGTCGAGAGCGAAGCCCTCCTGATAGACCGCTCGCAACAGCCGGTGTTTCTTGCCGCCATTAGAGACGACGACCTGATCGAGGTAGCATTTCTCGCCTAGTCGACCATCAGCAGACTGAGCGGGAATCGGATATAGAGCCAGACAACATGAGCAATCACTTCATCTCGGAGCCGAAGGTGGCGATAAAGACAATCATGGACGATTGGGGTCATGCCACAAAATCGCACACGTCAATTGCCGGCTAGGTGCTTGCGTTGCAATGTCGCTTCAGGTTGGCGCGCTAACATTGGGTTCCCGCTCGAGCGCAGCGCAGGTGCCGTTTGGGGCCAATTTGGGCCAGAAATCTGAGTGGCTATCACGCCGCCAACGAGATATTGCCAAGCCGTCTTTGTATTCATTGAACCCGCCAGGGAGCCCAATTGTGGTTATTTCGAATGTCCCCTGCGCGTTCCTCAGAAACCTGCGCCTGGAGCGATTGTGGCGATGTTCTTGAGGGACGCGACGAGGTCTGGTTTTCCGCCTTTGTAGCCGAAGACAAAGTTTGCGGATCCCGATAGTGAGAATAGCGGGGCGTAGTCTGGCTTTGCGGTGTCGGCTTCAACGGCGTCGGTCACGTTGTCGAGGATGAGGCTGCGGTTGCCGACCGCAACCGAGAGGACGGCGTGGAACAGGCGGCGGCTGGTATCCTTGAGGACGACGATCTCCATGGCGTTTACGGGGACGCCGAGACGAGCGAGCAGAGCCATTTTCACGATGGCGTAATCCTCGCAATCGCCGCTGGCGCGGCCGAGTGTCTCGTTGGGCGTTGACCATTGGTCAACCCGGCCGTAGTTGTCAGCATCGGTGCGGTAGGCGACCATCCGATTGACATTGGCGGAGATATGGCGGAGCTGCTCGGTGACGGAGGCTCCCTCGAGCGCCAGGCTGTCCGCCAGCTCGGCGCACTGGTTGATACAGATGGCCGAGCTGCCTGAGGCAGCCGCCTTGCGGATCAAGCCGGCGATGCGGCCGCCGCTACCGATCTTGCCGAAACGGATCCTGTGGGCACCGAACAGCGGAAGATCCGGGCGAATGGTGCGGCTGAACTGCGCAGTCGCGGCCCCTGCCGTGGCGGTTGCTGTGGGAATAGTGACGGTGGTGATGCTATCAATAGCGTTTGCCTGGCCATCTAAAGGAGCGGCTGCGGCGGTCCACGCCGCGGTGAGGAACGCAATCGCAGGAGAGGCGGATGCCTTGACGTCGGCGCCAGAGGTGGCAATGCCGTTCTGCGTCAGGCGCAGAGTGGTGGAGAACTGCGTCGAGGCCAGCCATGGTACGTTCCCGGCCACGCCTCGAGGCGGAACCCGGGATAGAAAGAGCGGACTGGTTACATTGGCTATTAATGAAGACGCAGGTCTAACCACTTCCTTTCCGTAGACATTTGCATGTGCGCCCGTTGCACACAGCAAAGATAATACTATTATTTTGCTTTTTATGTATATTCCATTTCTTTTCATCATAATCATAGCCATTACCTTCCCAATTTGTTGGGAATATAATGCATGAAGAATTCTAATATCTGAGAAAGAAACAGTATTAATCAATTAATACTTATATAGATAAAATTGACCCGATTTTTTGGCAGGAGTAGTGTGCCGTTTCGATTGGCACTCGGAAATTGCGGAGCTTGCCCCGAGTATGGATGCCCGCCGCCCAGCGCCAGCCTAGCGGGTTCGAAGCGGCATCGCCATCGACGAGGTGGCGATAAAAGAAATCTGCGTGTTGATTTCCACCGAGAACTGACCCGGTAGCCCAGGATATTTCCATCGAGAATTGACCCATGTTTGAACCTTGCCCTCGTGTTTTCAACGAGGGCTACGGAGTGATCGACATGGCATTACTGAGCGTGATCCGACGCTGGCATTTTCGACAGAAACTATCGATCCGGGAGATTGCAAGGCGCACGGGCCTTTCCCGGAACACCATCCGCAAATATCTACGTGATGACAGCGTTGAACCGAAGTTCAAGCTTCCTTCTCGACCAAGCAAGCTTGACCCATTTGCCGACCGATTATCAGCTTGGCTGAAGACGGAAGCCAACAAACCTCGCAAACAAAAGCGAACCCTCAAGCAGCTGCACGCCGATCTGTTGAGCCTCGGATATGAGGGGTCCTACAACCGCGTGGCAGCCTTTGCCCGGGATTGGAGGGTTGAACGGCAAAAGGCTTTGCAGATATCGGGACGCGGGACATTCGTGCCACTGGCGTTCGATCCAGGAGAGGCTTTCCAGTTCGACTGGTCAGAGGACTGGGCGATCATCGGCAATGAGCGCACCAAGCTGCAGGTGGCCCATACGAAGCTGAGCTACAGCCGGGCCTTCATCGTTCGAGCCTATCTGCTGCAAACGCACGAGATGCTGTTCGATGCCCACAACCATGCCTTCCGCGTTTTGGGCGGCGTGCCTGGGCGCGGCATCTACGACAACATGCGCACGGCGATCGACAAGGTCGGCCGCGGCAAGGGGCGCGATGTCAACGTCCGCTTCATGGCGATGGCCAGCCACTATCTCTACGAACCTGAGTTCTGCAATCCGGCGTCTGGCTGGGAGAAGGGTCAAGTCGAGAAGAACGTCCAGGATGCTCGTCATCGGTTCTTCCAACCGATCCCGCGCTTTCCGTCACTGGAAGCCTTGAACGATTGGCTGGAGCTTCGATGCAAAGAGTGCTGGCAACAGACCGCGCATGGAAAAATGCGCGGCACCATTGCCGATATCTGGGCTGAGGAAGTGCAGGCTCTCATGCCGGCACCACGACCGTTCGACGGCTTTGTCGAATACACCAAGCGGGTGACCCCGACTTGCCTGGTGCATCTGGAGCGCAATCGCTACAGCGTTCCCGCATCCTTCGCCAATCGTCCGGTCAGTCTTCGGGTCTATCCAGATCGCGTCGTGGTCGCCGCAGAAGGACTGGTCATCTGCGAACACAGACGCATCATCGATCGCTCTCACGATCGGCCGGGACAGACAGTCTACGATTGGCGGCACTATCTGGTCGTCTGTGAAGAACGACCTCTTTCAGATTTCGAGCATGCGGTGACGGTTTGAGGTTGCGAGGACGATGCACAGGATTGCGCACAAAAGAGCCCTGAACCATGCGAGCAGCAGGTGTGACTTGGCACTTAATGAGGTTCTTTCTCAAAGTCTGTGGTTAACAGAGTGTTAGCGTCGCGGTTGCTATCTGCGGTGATGCAAACGAAATCGAAATGGTCGCCCGGCCCAGGGGTCAGAGTTCTGGGTATCACCCTTCAAGATGAAGAAAATTGGGTTGTTTCCGCCGCTGCGAAACCGATCGGCATTTGCCCGGATTGCGGCATGCGAAGTCGGCACCGGCATGGTTGGCACAACCGCTGCCTCCGGGACTTGCCGGTTCAGGGTCAAGTGGTGAAAGTCAAGCTCTCGCTGATCCGGTGGCAATGTAGACACGGGAAATGCCAGCGGCGAACGTTCACAGATCGTTTGCCCAAGATTGCCTTGCCCTATGCGCATCGAACAATGCGGATGGCCGAGATCGTAGGTTTGGTTGGGCACAAGATGGGCGGTCGCCCGGCCGAAAACTTGATGCATCGGCTGGGCATGCCGATCAGTGACGACACGATCTTGCGACAATTGAAGCGCAACGTCGGTGCCTCAAGGCAAGATAATGATATTCGAGTTGTTGGCATTGATGATTGGAGCTGGCGGCAGTCCTCGCACTACGGCACCATCATGGTCGATCTCGAACGCCGAAAAGTAGTCGATCTTCTGGATGATCGTAGCGTCGAGAGCGCAAAGGCATGGTTGCAGGAACGTCCTTCTATTGAGGTCGTCAGCAGAGATCGCTGCGGCCTCTATGCCCGGGCCGCCCGGGAGGGTGCAGCGCAGGCCCGGCAGGTAGCCGATCGTTTTCATCTGGTCCAAAACCTTCGGGCTGCAATCAAAGAACAGATGAGCCTCTCTGGCTACGCTAACGTCAGGCCGATCTTGTCAGAAGATGCTGTTGCTAGCGCTGCGGCACAACACCGCCGCGCCCGTTTGGCACACAGACAATCCCGTCAGGAAATATTTGAGATGCTTCATGCTCTGCGCCGGCAGGGCCTAACCTATAGTGAGATCGCAAGGCGGACCGGATACGAGCGCCGCAGCGTCGCAAATTGGCTTACGTCCAACACACCACGGGACAGAAACCGGGCAGCATTGAACCCGACATCGCCATTGTATTTCGAAGCCTTCCTGGCTGAATGTTGGAAAGACGGAAACCGCACTGGACGCCACCTGTTTTACGATATCAAGAACCGTGGATACACGGGTAGCCGTTCCAATCTGGAGCGCTTGTTGAAAACATGGCGTAATGCTGAAAAGGGTCAGCCCGACGATGGCTCCTTTGAAGAGCATACTCCAGAACCGGTTCGTGACCCCGATACCGGCCATGCCATTTCTTCTGTTGTTGCAGCAGCTTTATGCATCAAGCCGCGCGGTCAATTGACGGACTGTCAGGCCAGAAAGGTCGATGCCTTGAAGCGGGGTTCGGCAGCGTTCGCCATGATGCGGAGTCTGGCCATGCGCTTCAACGGCATCCTGCGCAGCAAAAAACCGGAAGCGCTGGATGAATGGATCGACGGCGCTATCGACACCGAACTCACCGCAATCATGCGTTTCGCCAGCGTTCTGCGGCGGGATATTGATGCCATCAAGAATGCAATCGAACTCCCCTGGAGCAACGGGCAGGCAGAAGGACAGATCAACCGCCTGAAGACGTTGAAGCGAGCAATGTACGGCCGCGCCGGCCCAGAATTGATGAGGGCGAGAATGCTACCGTTGAATCACAGACTTTGAGGAAGAACCGCTAATACAGGAAAAGTCGCAGGAACCGCTGACCATTGGGCTTCACGGAGACTGGGGGGCTGGCAAATCCAGCGCGCTGCTCATGATCGAGGAGGCGTTTAGCAGTGATGATCGGACCCTTTGCGTTAGGTTCAACGGCTGGCTTTTCGAAGGCTACGACGACGCCAAAGCCGTGCTCATCGAAACGATTGTCGCCGCGCTAGTCGCAAAACGGTCCGTTTCCACTAAAGTAAAGGAGAAAGCCGCCGAAGTCCTGAAGAACGTTAACTGGTTCAAGGTCGCGCGAACGGTTGGAGGCGCGGCTTTGACGTTCACAACAGGAATTCCCAGTCCTGACCTTGTCAAGGGTATCGGAGATGCTGCCAAGGGCCTGCTCTCGGATCCCACGAAGGCTCTCACCGGCGAAATGTTCACAAAAGTGTTGGATGGTGCGGCGGCGCATATAAAATCCGGGGAATCGGACACGGCGCCACAGAGGATGCACGCGTTCCGCAAGGATTTCGAGGACCTGCTGAACCTTGCCGATATCGATCGGCTGATCGTTCTAATTGACGACCTCGACCGCTGCCTTCCGCGAACTGCGATTGCTACGCTCGAGGCGGTCCGTCTTTTCCTTTTTGTGCCCCGAGCCGCGTTTGTCATCGCAGCTGACGAGGGGATGATCGAGTATTCTGTCAGACACCATTTCCCGGACTTGCCCGTCACGTCTGCGCCCGGCAGTTATGCGCGGAACTATCTGGAAAAGCTCATCCAGGTTCCGTTTCGGATGCCTGCACTGGGTTCCGTCGAAACGCGCATCTACCTCACGCTACTGATATCACTGACGGAAGGCCTGTCTGATGTGGATTTTCAACGCCTGATACCTGTTGCCCGCAATGCGCTGAGACGCCCTTGGTTGGATACGGGATTTGACCGTGGCACGATCGAAAAGGCTTTGGGATCCCTACCGCCCCAAGTAGAGACAGGACTCCAACTCGCAACAGAGATCACACCGGTACTCACCGATGGTGCACGCGGAAACCCAAGGCAGATCAAACGTTTTGTAAATACACTCGATCTGCGCCTCACGATCGCCGAAGAACGCGGGTTCCGCGGCGACCTGCGGATGCCGGTGCTCGCCAAACTCATGCTAGCCGAACGTTTCGCACCAGAGGTCTTCGACGCCATCGCTCTCGACCTTGACGTAGACGGCAAGTCGAAAATCATAGCCGAGCTGGAAGGCAGAGCAGCGACAACTTCGAAACCCAAGACAGGCAGCAAGTCTAGTACCAAAGCAACAGAACCGTCGGGCAGCAAACTCGTCCAGGACTGGCCAAACCTCGAGTGGGCTAAGCGGTGGGGTCGAATCAAGGTTTCGCTCTCTGACGTGGACCTGCGTCCTTATTTCTTCGTAAGCAGGGACAGACGGACGGCGATGGCAAGCGCAATCGCGGCTGGGCCTATCGAAGAACTCGTCGAACGGCTGTCCGCGACCAGTCTAGGTGCCAAGTCCGAGCCAAGAGCATCGCTCTCGGCTCTTACAGCTGTGGACGCAGAGCGTGTGTTTCATGCTCTTTCCGCAAAAATCACAAATGCCGAAACCCTTAACTCGCGCCCCGCTGCCGCAGATGGCCTCGCAACTCTCTGCTCGGCTCGGCCCGAATTGCGAGACGCACTTCTCACCCTGCTAGACCGACTGCCCACAGCGACGGTCGGCGCGTGGGTGGTCACCGGCTGGGGAGCGGCAGTG
This sequence comes from Hyphomicrobiales bacterium, assembly GCA_002709005.1. Taxonomy (GTDB): domain Bacteria; phylum Pseudomonadota; class Alphaproteobacteria; order Rhizobiales; family Rhizobiaceae; genus Pseudohoeflea. The sequence continues at coordinate 34,690 of PAPH01000001.1, forward strand.
GGCGTATCTCAAGCACCGAAATTCAAGGAACTCCTCAAGAAATGGTCGGAGCAGTCGGCCAATGACGTGCTGAACAAGGTCGCAACCCTTGAACTTTCCAGCTCTAAGGTAGGGAAGCGGTAGCATGGGCACTTCAGGTAAAAACAAGGGTTCGAAACGGGCGCTTACACCCACGTGGGTCGACGATCCGAGTCCAACCGCTCCGCCAACCCCGCAGCCGGCGGCGCCTGCTCCGAATCCTCCTCAACCCGGGCAACCGAGCAATCCGACGCAACCTCCCCAAATCCCTACACCTCCCCAGCCGCCGCGGGTGTTGCCCCCCCTCCCACCGGCCACGGCAGGAGAGCCTCTGATTGCGGCCAGGTCGGCGTTTTCGCGGGCGGCGTCGGGGTCCGGCGGAGGCGGCACCCGACAAGGCCTGGGACGGGCAGCCTCAAGATACGTTCGCGCAATGGGCGGCTCTTCGTCCGCGTCACGCGCGATGGGCCCCTCGCGCCGCGCCGCCGCAGGTATCGGACAGGTTGCCGGGGTATTTGCCGAGGATGGAGCGCGCGAGGCTCTTCGCCCCTTCAATCTCGAGAATCTGGCGGGTTCACCTGTGAGCGAGGTCTTCATCGCCCTCACGGACGTGCTCTGTCCGGACGGCGGCACCATAGACGAGGCAATTGCACGGGACGCGGTCCTTGAGACCGCTGCAGAGCTGGCCGCCGGAGACGATATAGCGTTCGACGCCCTGACGCCGGCCACGCTGGAAGCTATTTTTCTCGGGACGATTTCCCGCTCGATCGAGGCGAAACTCTTCAATGAGCTCGGCAACGGGGCAGTCACGTTACCGTCTGACGTATCCGCCATTCAGACAATCCAGAACACTCTTCACGACTTCATTCAGGGCAAGGTGAATGACGCCTTCAGCGCGACAGGTCGCACGTTGAGCAGCATTCCGCGAACCGAAATCGACCGGTTCGTAACAACGATCTATGAAGGGGCTTTTTCTCTGGTTGAAGCATTTGGAGATGCGTCATGAGGCGTTTCCATTTCATCGGGCGGCTCGGAGATGGCGACAACACTTCAGTCCCAGTCATCCAGAGGGATGCGGAGATCTGCGATATCCAGTTTGTCGATACGTTCGGAAGCCTCAACTTCGGTATTGGAGATGCACTCGCGATACTTCACTCGCTCGGTCTGAAGCCGAGCGAAAGCGCTGTTGATTTCGTGATCTTCGCGGCCATGGTCACCGCGGCTGACACCACCGTTTCGAGAGCTCGGAACGCACAGAACGGATGGACACGCGAACTGGACGTCACGATACCGGTAGCCGATGTCACGTTGTGGACTGCACAATCCGGGCTACTCGCTCGAACACTGCGTTTCCTGACGGGTGATCACTGGAGGCTGCTTTTCAGAGCGAGACCAGCGGGCTTCGAAAAACTCGTCGCGACCCCCGAGGAGCTCGATCTAACAACGTTCGATACCGTCTCACTTTTTTCGGGCGGTTTGGATAGCCTCATTGGGGCTATCGACATGCTTTCGGCCGGAAGTAACCCACTCCTGGTCAGCCACTATTGGGATTCGGTGACCAGCAAAGCACAGAAAGCCTTGCTGCATTCCATCGGGGAGAAGTTCCCGACGAAAGAGATCCGCTCGATGCGTGTCCGATTAGGCTTCGACAAGAACCACGCTCAAACCGGCGAGAAAGAGGACAGCCAAAGGGGCCGTTCCCTGTTGTTTTTCGGGCTCGCAACACTGGCGGCATCGGCGCTAAACAGGCAAATTGAGGTAAGCGTGCCTGAAAACGGGTTGATCGGTCTCAATGTCCCGCTCGACCCGTTACGGTTGGGCGCTCTGAGCACAAGAACGACACACCCATTCTACATGGCCAGAGTAAATGAGCTCCTTGGAAATCTCGGCATACCGGTGACACTGGTGAACCCCTATCGTCACAAAACGAAGGGCGAGATGGTTGCGGAATGCCGGGACCTTCCGTTCTTGCGCACGGTAGTTGAATACTCGATGTCTTGCTCTTCCCCCGCCAAAGCTCGCCACAAAAGGCTATCCCCGCGTCATTGCGGAACGTGCGTGCCTTGCCTTATCAGGCGGGCATCCTTAAACGCGGGTCTCGGTAGCCCCGATCCGACACTGTACACGCTGCCGGATTTATCCGACCACGTCCTTAATACTCGCCGCGCAGAAGGCGAACATGTACGCTCCTTCCAACTCATGATCTCCAAGCTCAAATCAGACCCGAAAGCAGCTAGCGCGCTCGCTCGCATCCCTGGCCCTTTGAACGATGCGCCGGGCGAAATCGACGCATATGTTGACGTGTTTCGGAGAGGAATTGACGAGGTTGGGGCGCTCCTTGAGCCGGTGAAAGCCAGACCCGAATGATGGTTTCCGCTCCACGCTATGTCGATTTTCACTGCCACCTCGACCTCTACCCCGATCTGGAGAACGCGATATCCAGATGTGAGTTGTCCCGGACGGCGACACTCGCGGTTACGACAACCCCGAAAGCTTTTCGCCGCAACATGCAGCTGGCGAAGGGTAAGGAGTTCGTGCGGGTAGCACTTGGCCTGCACCCTCACCTGGTCGAAGACCGGTGGAACGAAATGCCGCTGTTCGATGCGTTGCTGAACGAAACCCGGTACGTGGGCGAGATCGGGCTCGATGCAGGGCCCCAATTCTACAAGAGCTTGGACAAGCAGACGGAGGTGTTCACGCACATCCTCAAGCTTTCCAACGATCACGGAAACAAGATTCTGTCTATCCACAGCGTGCGAACGGCCTCCAAGGTTCTGGACCTCCTCGAGAGGCATTTCTCAGGCGGCTCCGGTCGTGCCGTCCTTCACTGGTTCGGCGGCACACTTCCAGAGGCGGAGCGAGCTGTGGAACTCGGCTGCTATTTTTCCGTCAACCGCGCCATGTTTCGGAACGAACGCGGCCGCAAGCTCATAAGATCATTACCGATGGACCGGATACTAACAGAGACGGACGGCCCATTCGTCGAGGACCAAAACAAACCTGTACTCGCAGGCGACGTTGCCTATACCGTGAGCCTGCTTTCCGAGTTGTTCGCAACCGAAATTTCCAATATGCAGAGCAAAATTACGCGTAACTTTGCATCGGTTGTCTCTCACGAAGCGTCGTAACGATGGGGCTCGACGCTAATGCTCAGGTCCCCGCAAACTGGATCGTTTTTGACTGACGTTTTGCGCACAAGGTTCTGGGAGAAAGGGCGCATGCGGTGCAGAAATGACCGCTTTCGACACCAGAATCCAAACCCTCGAATGTCCGAGATGGAGGCGCGAATCTGCCCTTAAGCCGATCATATGTCAGTAGCGCCAGCAGGTCAGGGTGGGATGCGCTCGGCACAGATCGCGGCGACAACTCTGGGCAGCGTCCCGATCGGAGATAGCGCTTTGGCCTATGGTGGTTCGAAGCCGAAACAATCATGGCAACCCCGTGCGCATGACAGAGATCCGGACAGACGAAACCAGATGGGAATCCCAATTCGGACTCTTCCCTTTGGGTCAATCCTCTAACGTTCAGACTTGAGCGGGGCAGCTACTGGCAGATCATGTCTTCCGGGAGTGGCGGCATATATCCCAGCTTGTTGATGACGGTCGCAGCGATCGGATGGTGGGCCTTCATCATGACGAGCGCGAGGCGATATTCATGTCGACGTTGGTCAACCAGGAAATCTTCACCACTCCGTTGTTCAAGAGCACCGAGCATTTCATAAAGCTCTTGCGCTTTTGCCAGCCGACACCGTTGTTCGCGAATGATGTCGATCGCAAGTCGCTCAAGCTCGTCTTCCTCAAGTTCCCCGAGAATCGTCTCAATGGCATGCTTTGGGCAATCGGGTTTGAGTTCCAGGCTGCGTATATCCGGCAATTTTGCACCGCCCCTTCGGCTTGGTCCGCGGTGCGCCCCCGCGAACAAATAAGATCTAATGACCCCAAGCCGGGGGGTAGAAACCGTTTTCCGACGGCCCTGTGACCTTTAGTACCGAGGCACCTGGACATACGTCACAGGCCCCCGGCCAATGGCCAGAGGATCTCTGGTGTTGTTCCGGTCAACACCAACCGCGGAAAAGGGGTTTCTACGCCCCGAGGCAGCGCGTACCGCCTCGGGAAGAATCATATTTCATCAGGCTGACGAACGCCAGATGCCGGCCGGCATCTTCACATTGAATTTATTCGACATTCGCAACAAGTGCGGTTGCTGACGCTGGAGCGATTGCACCATCAGCGAGAACTGATGAACGAAAATCACCGGCTACTCCAAGCCGCGACCGCATGTCGGCGCCTATGTCGAACAGACCGGCATAGGTCATGACCTTCCCGATCCGCACTGGCGTGCCCACTTGTTCGAAGCGGCAATCGATTGACCTGAAAATCCGCGCCATTCTCGCGTCGAAGACCGATACGATGTGTTCGATACCGGCACGCTGGGCGACTTCAACCATCCCGCACAACAGCTCGACGGTGATTCCGTTGACCATATGGTTTGCTTTTGCCCGATCCCTCGCCTCGAAGATCTGCGGATTGACCGCAAATCGTGAGCTCTCCCAGATCAATGGACTTTCGACCGTGCCACCAGGCATCAGCACGGAAAACACGTCTCTGAGCATGTTGGGACCGGTCGTGGGGAGCAGACGCACAGCGCCACGAAGCTGTCCTGATCTCTCATCGAGCGACAGAAGGTAGAGAGGGTCTTCGGCGTCGAACCGGTCGATCTCCCGTCCGTTTTCGACTTTGACGTCCCAGCCAAGGCGACCAGAAAAGACTTCGGCCCGCATGCGGAACATTTCGTCGAACAGTTCGGGATACTTGTCCTGATCGGCACTTTCGATTGTAAATATCATATTGGTGTTCTCCGTACATTCATTGATGACGGAGGCACCAGTTATCGGCTGGGTTTCGAGAAGAACATCCGGTCCAATAGCTGGGTTTACAAGGGATCGAAGAGCAGCCCGGCTCTATGAGCGATTGAAACGGCATGGGTATTGCTGGTGGCATGGAGCTTGTGGCGGGCGCTCTCCAGATAGCAGCGCACTGTGTGCTGCGACAGGCCGAGAATGACAGCGCATTCCCAGGCCGTCTTGCCCTCGGCGATCCATTGCAAACATTCCAATTCACGCGGAGAAAGACTTGCAGTCTCGCTCGCATGTCCCTCGATGCCAAGCACACGATCGTGGATGTGCGTCGCAAGAACCTGGAAGTCACGCATATAGAGAAGTTTCGCGCTCGCCCAGTCGCGGGCGGAAAGATCTGACGTCACGGAGAACAAGGCACGATCGCCGCGGCGGCCGTGCACCGGAACTGTCAGTCCGCGGCTCCCGATACCGAATTCGCCGGCTTCACCAAAAAAGCTCTTCAACCGCCCCGTAGGCTTTCCGAACTCGTCCCAATCAAGGGGAAGCATACGGCGAAATCCAAGACGAACAACAGGATCGACATCGACATACTGCCGGTTCTTGTAGTGCGCGACCCACTCGGGAGGATAGGTTACGGCGAGGTAGGGATCGGTCTCATTTTGACCGGTAACGCTGACACCAAAATAAGCAACGGTATTCAATGCGTATCGGGAAGCCACGTCTTTCAGGAACCGGATAGTTGAGTTCCGGTCGGCAATGTCTGAAATTTTCGAGAGTGCGTCCATCAAATCGGAATCTGCGATATTCTCCAACGTCCTACCTTTCCCGGAACCTGAGATTCGGGCGCAATATTTCCATTATGAGTCGCATATGCAATGCATAGTTGTCGAACTGAACAAATTCTAGAGCGCCAGCTTCCGAGCGTTGTTTGATGGGGAATCCTGTCAGGTATTAAAGGCTATAACGAGCGGCACGTCGAACAGCGCCGCCCAGGCCCGGGCGGCCGCCTTCTGGATAGCGACGATGTTGGTGTCGCCGGTCCACCAGCCGTTGCCCGTTGCCACGATTACGCTCGGTTCGTAGAACATCGACTGCAGGATCGGCCAAACCAAGAGCTGCTCGTAGCAGATCAGGGGAGCGATGAGCGTCCCGGCAAATTTGCCGGTGGGTTTTCCAAAGATATGGGCCGTTGCGCCACCCGATGCCCAAGGTTGCCACATCGAAACCGGCACGGGCATACGTTCCCGGTAGAGGATTTCTGCGCCCTTCCCTGACACTTCCATCATGACGTTATCGTAGCCCTCGGCACTGATAAGGATCGCCCCCCCATTCACCGTCACATCAAGGTCCTGAAGTGCGCGGACCCAGAGGTGCTCGGTGGTCGGCGTCCAGATTCCTAGTGCGCTTTCGGGAAGGACGATGTTTTTCGCGCCCACCTTCGCGGCGTCTTGTATCAATGCCAGCGTGGCGAAGTGCTGCGCATAACCCGCGTGCTGACCGGGAGAGGCATAGTTGAAGTAGGTGTCGATGCCGATCCAGCCTTCAGGTGGACGCGGTTCGCTCCAGTTCGAGTACGACCAGGCGAAAACAGCTCCTATGACAAGAGCAACGATCGGCCACGCCCGCGTCGTCATAGCAGATAAGGTGTGAGCCATGGCAATCAATCCAAACCAGCCCAGTCCCGGGAACAAGACGCCTGCGGCCGTGATCGGGTTCGCCCAACCGATGATGCCAAAAGGCGGAACGCTCATCAGGATCCATGCAAGCGCGTAGCGCAACGGTCTGTGCCATCCCGATTTTGAAGTCCAGAGAACGGCATGGACAAGTACGAACAGAAACGAGGCCGCGATCCAAAGGGCGAACCCAACCCACATATCGCTCGCGTAGAAAATGGAAACGCCAAAGGGGAGACCCCGCGAGGCCGCAAGGAAGTAAGCCAACGCCACCAAGCCCACGACCAACCGGTTCGGTGCAAACGTCCATAGCGTCGGAAACAGCACTGCGGCGGGCAAGGCCAGCACCTCGCCACTCCAGGCAATCGCACCGACCAGGGCACTGGCTGCGACAAAGCCGAGGCCAACCAGGCCATCAGGGTACGAAGGTAAGGATGGGCGTCGCCAGCCCGAGAACACCGGCGGCCGGGATCGGCCCGAAATATCGTGAGTCATAGGAACCCTTGAATGGTGAGTGGAGAAACAGAAAACCCGGCGGCACTGCACCACCGGCGTAGGGCGTTATCGGCCTGCCCGAACCATCATTTGGCTGGACCGCAGATCTCGGCAAATTCACCCCGTCGATTACGACAGACGCGCCGATTTCAATCGACTGTCCGGGGAGTGCAACAACGGTCTTGATCAACGGACTAAGCCAGCCCGGGCAAAAGCCACGGCGCAGATATCCACGCTCACGGGCCCGTCGAAACTCTTCGGTTAGTGGCGGACAGATGAAGATGCGATCCCCGACGCGAGTAGCGCGGTTCAATGGCGCGATCCGCCAGAGCCCGAGCGGATAGCTCGGCGTCAGGTTGACCCGGAATCCTGCCTCGGATCCCGCGCCAAACAGAATCGCCGGAAGACAAACAAAAACGGCGATAGCTGTGAAACGCAGGTACAGGGTCACTGTTTGAGCCCCTTGCTCTGACGTTGTGTCTGGCGAAGAGCTTCGCCTTCCTTCAATGCCTGTTGCGTCCGTTCGTGAGCGGCAAGCCGCTGACCGGCGCGCATCATCGGCCAGGCGGATGCGAGTTTTTCCCGGTCACCGGGCGACATACCCTTGGCCGCTTTGTCGAAAGTCGAACCCGAGGGGTCCCTAGCGCCGTTGCCGAGCAAGGTCCGTTCTCCGAACCGTTCCGACACCGCCTTGTTGAAGGTATCAAGTTCGGACTTCACCATCCGGTCGGCCAGCGCGAACCCGAGTGCTGCGGCTAAGTCGTTCCGGTCGATGGCGTCCCGCACCTTTTCCATGGCGCGCGCGGCGGCCGGCGACAGGGATGGGATATCGATCGAGGTGCGCTTGCGGTACCCTTCCTCCTCGGCAGCGTACTTCTTCATCGCGTTCTGTCGCATGTCCAGATAGCGCCCGAGATCGCGACGGAGCGCAGGAATGTTGACCTCCGCTACGCGCCGGTCTTGCCGATCCGCCCAGCTTGCCAGAAGTCCTTCGCGACCGCGCAACGCACCGAAGCTTGCCGCATTCAGTTCGATTTCGCCAAGACGCTGGCGGGCAACGCTCGCGTCTTCCAGAACGGTCTCCATACGCATCGCCTTGAAGGCGGCTTCTGGATCCGCATACACAAGACGAATACGGTCAGAGAGATTGTCCCACTGCTTTTGCAGGGCCGGATTGGACTGCAGCTTTTCGGCGACCGCGTCGGTGAGCGACATTGTAAAACTGGAGACGCCTTTGACCATTGGCTCGGCCTTTCTGGCTGTTTGACTGGATTGGTGAAGCGGATGATCGACAAGACCGAGCCGTGCGCCGGCGGTGCGAAGCCGGACGCCGAGAACGACGAGTCTCTGTTTCTGCCGAATGGTCCATTGGACCCGATCGCGCATCAGCGTCCGGGCAACGCGAACGAGATGCAGACCGCGATTGTTGGCGAAGCGCAGCGCCTGGGCATAGAACCGGCCGCCCGCATAATCGAGCGTAACTTCCTTGCCGTTTTTTCGGGAGAGAAGTTTCTCAAGCCCCCCAGCAGCTTTGAAGGACCGTTCTCCATAGTAGACCGCCATGTCCTCCCGATGGCGGGTCATGGCAACATAGGTCAGATGCCGGTCGAGCGAGAGAGACGCCAGCACCTTTACCCGGTCGACGGTCGCACCCTGCGACTTGTGGATCGTTGTGGCGTAGCCGTGATCGAGATTGCGATAGAACCGCTGATCGACGGTAACGCGGTGTACGCCCTGGCCAATACTTGCAACGATACGGCCAGGCGCAGCCTCGACGACCTTACCGATCATGCCGTTCTTGACGCCAAGCGAGCCTTCATTCTTAAGGAAGACGATCTGGTCGCCAACGGCGAATTGCCGGGGTCCATCCTCGGTCTTGAAGGCGTGGCCTTCTTCGATCAGACCGCGCTCAACGAGCTTTTCACGCGCCATGATGTTGAGCTGGCGTACATCGCGGCGCAGATGCGCGAGGATCAAGGTCGACTTCTCCGGATCGTAGTCGCGGTTCCAGTCGGCAATCAGCGTTTCGATGGCGTCAAGCTTGAGTGGCCGCCCAATTACCCGGCCTTTCGCGCCATAGGATGACAGCGCTTCGGCAACGCGCCCGCGCGCCAGATCGAGCGAGGCGGCGCGCATCCAGTCTTCTTTCTGGCGATAGATGGTTTCGAGCTCGGCATAGCCGGTGCGTTAGACGATGGCACGAAAGGCAGCACCCGCCTCGATGGGCTGGAGCTGCTCGGCATCACCGACCAGGACGAGTTTGGCGCCGGCTTTCGTGATCGCTTCGACGAAGGTCGCCATCTGTCGGGACGACACCATGCCCGCTTCATCGAGAACGAATATCGTCTTGCCATCGAGACGCCGGCGTCCCTGTTTCCAATTGAGCTCCCACGACGCCAGCGTGCGCGAGGGAATGCCGGCCTCTTTCTCCAAACCCTCCGCCGCCTTGCCTGCAAGCGCGCCACCAACAACGTTGTATCCGGCCAATTCCCAGGCTTCGCGAGCAGCCTTCATCATCGTGGTCTTGCCGGCTCCTGCCCGTCCCACCACCGTGGCTATCCGCTCCGATCCTGCCACATGTGCAATGGCCGTCCGCTGTTCTTCCGACAGCCGGGAATGCCGGGCAAAGACGGTTTCAAGGACTTTCGCCGCAACCGCGAACCCGTCCCTTCCCGAAAGCCTGTTTGCGCGGGAGATCATTTCGGCCTCGAGCCTGATCATCCCCCGGGTCGTCAGCCGTGCCGGAACCCGCGCCCCGGTCGCAAAGTCGATTGTCTCGTTAGTGAGTTTCAGGCAGTCCGGGCTTTCCGTAATCCGAGTGAGAAGCCGCTGGAAGCGCTCCGGATCGTCGACATAGCGGTGCAGGACCTTGGCGATGTCGCGCTGATCGAAGACGCTTCGTTCGGAAGTAATGATATCGAAAACGAGTTCAGGCCTGTGCTCGATCCGGGCGGCGTTCTTTTCCCGTTGGGCCTCATGCAATGCCAGCCGTTCGAGATCGATCCTGGTTCCCGCATCGCTCGCTTTGCGCTGTAGCGCCTTTGCCGCAACGCCGATATGGGTTGTCGGCTCGATGTCGATACCGCGTTCGGCGTAGGACCGACCATCGACACGGATTTCGAGGCCCGCCATCGCCAGATGATGGTTTTGCAGATCCAGCCATCTCTGCCGTTGCTCGAGGAATTCCGCCTTCTCGCCGGACCAAAGCTTGTATTGGATTTTCCCGGTTTTGGTTCGAACCGGATTTCCATCCGGGCCAATCACCGCGACCTTCTTGGAACCGAACCCGTCCTGGGCGAGCGGACGCAATGTTGTCATCAGATGGATATGCGGATTGCCGGGATCGTTGTGGAAGACCCAATCGGCCACTTGCCCGCGGGTAAGCACCTGCTCTGAGACGAACTGCCGGACCAGTGCGATGTTTTGGTCGCGGCTGAGCTCGACCGGCAAAGCAACAATGAACTCCTTGGCGAGCTGGGCGTCGTTGCGTTTCTCGAACGCCTCGACCTTGTTCCAGAAGGCATCCGCTGCCCCGGCAACCGAACGATCGGCGATCATCTCCCGCACCCATTTCGGCGCATCGGAAGGCAGCAGGAATTCTTCGTGGGCCAGGTTCTTTTTGTTGGAATAGTCGACCGTGCGCGCTTCCGCCTCGTGGCTCATCTTCGCGCAATGGCGATAGGCCGCGGACAAAACGGCGCTGCGGCCGTTTCCACGGGAAATAAGCTGGGGTGTGAAATGCGTGATCGCCACGGGCTATCAAGCTCCTGAGAAACAAATCAATCCTTGTTCCGCAGGCGCCATCTTACCTTCAACGAGGGCCGCCAACGAGCCACGTCGCCCCAGCGACGTATTACTGCGCCCTTGGACGCATTCCTTCGGAACGCAGGGATGATCTCTCAAAGCGTCGGCGTCGCCGACCCGGCATTTCTGCCGGGATGCGCTGAACGCGCACCCGGGCGATTCTCCTCATGCCTTTGGGGCATTCGTGACAATCGGGAGCAACCGGAATGAAGAAGCCATCATCCAGAATCAAAGAAGAAATCGCCAAACTCCAGGAGCAGCTAAAGGCCGCAGAGACGCGTGAGGCCGAACGGATCGGCCGGATCGCGCTCAAGGCCGGGATTGGCGAAGTCGAAGCCGATGACGGCAAGCTGCTGGCGGCGTTTGAGGACCTGGCCAAACGGTTTCGTGAACGCGGCGGCGAGACCCGGAAACTCACTCCCGCGCAAAACCCGTCTGGCGCGGCTTCGCGCGCTAATAGCGAGGCTTGAGCGCATGCGACAGGCAAGCCAATCGGACAAGCGCAGGAAAGACACGCGCGAGAAAATCCAGCTCGGCGGCCTGATTGCCAAGGCAGGCTTGCGCTACGAAAAACGCGCGCTCCTGCTTGGCCTTCTGATCGACGGCACGCGGCGGATCAAAGGCGACGAGAATGAGCGAGAACGGTTGACGGCGATCGGAGCGGAGGCGTTTTCCGATGACACCGAGTAAGCTTATTCTTCTGCTCGTGCCCGTCGGCATGATGATTGCCGTCTGCATCGGGGTAAAGGGTTCCGAAGCATGGTTGGCGCAATTTGGAAATTCGGTTGAGACGCAACAGACGTTTGGGCGGATCGGCATCGCCATGCCCTATGGCCTAGCCGCGGGTATCGGCATCGTTTTCCTGTTCGCAGCGCGCGGAGCAATGGCGATCAGATTCGCCGGCTACGGTGTTCTGACCGGCGCAATTGCCGTGATCGCCATTGCCGCAACCCGGGAAATCACACGGCTCAGCGGTTTTGCAGATGCGGTCCCGGCGGGACACAGCCTGCTCGAATATGCCGATCCTTCGACCGGCATCGGCGCAATGCTTTGCTTCGTCGCCGGCATGTTTGCGCTCCGCGTCGCTCTCAGTGGTGATGCAGCGTTCGCGACAATGAAGCCGCGGCGGATGACGGGAAAGCGCGCAATCCACGGATCGGCCGACTGGATGTCCGTGACCGCCGCCAAGAATATGTTCGGTGAGAGTGGAGGCATTGTCCTTGGCGAGGCATATCGCGTCGACCAGGACAGTGTGGCGAGCCGACCATTCCGGACTGATGTCAAAGATACGTGGGGCAATGGCGGAAAATCATCGCTGCTCTGCTTCGACGCCTCGTTCGGGTCAACACACGGACTGGTCTTTGCCGGATCGGGCGGGTTCAAGACCACTTCGGTAACGATCCCTACGGCGCTCAAATGGGGTGGAGGGCTCGTTGCGCTCGATCCGTCAAACGAGGCCGCACCCATGGTGATCGATCAGCGGCGGCGTGCTGGACACGAGGTTTTCGTGCTCAGCCCCAAGGACGCCTCGGTCGGATTCAATGTGCTCGACTGGATCGGCAAGTTCGGCGGCACCAAGGAGGAGGATGTCGTTGCCGTAGCAAGCTGGGTTGTGACCGATACCGGACGCCAGACTTCAATGCGCGACGACTTCTTCCGCGCCTCCGCCCTGCAACTCATCACCGCGTTGATTGCTGATGTCTGCCTGTCAGGGCATACGGAACAGGAAAACCAGACGCTGCGCCAGATGCGCATGAACCTGTCCGAACCTGAGCCCAAATTGCGCGAGCGATTGCAACGGATCCACGACAATTCAGAATCCGCATTCGTTCGAGAGAACGTCGCCGCCTTCGTCAATATGACGCCGGAAACCTTCTCCGGTGTTTACGCCAACGCGATCAAGGAAACACACTGGCTGAGCTATCCGAACTATGCTGCGCTCGTTTCAGGTTCTAGTTTCTCGACCGACGACATCGACGGCGGCAAGACCGACATCTTCGTCAATCTCGACCTCAAGACACTCGAGGCCCATCCGGGGTTGGCCCGCACCATAATCGGCGCGCTTCTCAACGCCATTTACAACCGAAACGGCGAGATCGGCGGCCGCACCCTGTTCCTGCTCGATGAGGTGGCTCGACTCGGTTACCTGCGCATTCTCGAGACCGCGCGCGATGCTGGTCGCAAGTACGGCATCAGCCTGCTTCTGCTTTTCCAGTCGATCGGCCAGATGCGCGAAACCTATGGTGGGCGGGACGCCGCATCGAAATGGTTCGAGAGCGCCTCATGGGTATCCTTCGCCGCGATCAACGATCCCGAGACCGCCGACTACATCTCGCGACGCTGCGGCAACACCACGGTGGAGGTCGACCAGTTGAGCCGCACATCGCAGATGTCGGGGTCGTCGCGAACGCGCTCCAAGCAGTTGGCGGCACGGCCACTGATCCTGCCGGAGGAAGTGCTGCGCATGCGCGGCGACGAACAGATCGTTTTCACGTCGGGTAATCCGCCGCTCAGATGCGGACGCGCCATCTGGTTTCGGCGCAATGACATGAAAAGCGTCGTTGGCAAGAACCGGTTCCATCGCTGATCGCGAGGAATGTGTATCAACGTTGTGAATCGATTGTCCTGCTTTGATTCATACAACTCATTGGACTTCGGTTGCGGCGTCGAAGAGACTCTTCGCATGCAGACATTCACTCCCGACCAGGTTCATCTTCGTCGCATCGACCCGGCCCAGAATATGCGCCGCTTCTACAGCCTGAGCCTTCAGCCCACGCTGTTCGGCGGCGCGTCGCTCATTCGCGACTGGGGAAGGATTGGAAGACGCGGTCAGACGATGATGGAAACATTCGATACCAACGCCGATGCAGGATCCGCGCTGCACCGTCTTGAGCGTAGCAAAAGGCGCCGCGGATATCGCGATGCGGCAGTACAGCGGGGCTGATAGCTTTGACGCCCACCGATGTTGCGAACAATCAAAAGCACCGGACCGGCGCCGGATATCGGGCGATCTTCTCGTCCACGGTCATCAGGACAATTTCCTCGGCAACGGCCTGCGAAATCAGAATACGATCGAAAGGGTCCTTGTGTATGGGAGGAAGCACCAAAAGGCCGATCGCATGTTCAGCGGTGATCGCCAGTTCATGATAGCCATTGTCCACCAACCCACGCCTCAGTAACCGTGGATCGACCGCGAAATCCGGGCGTCCCAGGCCTGTCTTGATAGCGACTTCCCAAAGACTTGCCGCACTAAAGATCAAATCGTTGTCGGAGTTCTCGATTTCGGCGCGCGCTTGTGCGGGCAACTGCTCTGGATTGCTTGCCGCCCACAAAAGAAGATGGGTATCGAGAAGGAACCTCAAGCATCGCCTCCAAACATTGCTTCGATGTCTTCGTCACCCATGCAATCAAAGTCATCAGGCACGGTGAACTGACCGGCCATAAAGCCGGTGCGCTTTGTTGCGCCGGGCATCGGCGCATCCAGCGCCATGACCTTCACAAGCGGTTTGCCCGCCTTGGCGATGATAAAGGGTTCGCCCTTCGCGGCCTTCTCTATCAGACGCGACAGGTGTGTCTTGGCCTCGTGGATATTGACGGTGTGCATAGCGGTGCTCCTGCTTAGTCCATTCAACTTAGTTCATCTGCAGCCGAAGTTCAATACACCCCATCGCGCGGAAGGCCCCGTCTTGCGACGAGGCCCTGCTCTGGTGGTCAGTCGCGGTTGCCGTTGGGGCGGGACCAGATCAGCTGCATGCCCTCGTCGCCTTCCCCCTCGACCGGGGTGACGTAGATAGGTGCCGAGAAGCTCGGGGCGTCCAGCGAGACCAGGAGCAAGTCGCATTCAGAAAACGGCGCTCCGAAACCTTTCTGGGGGTCAATGACCACGTTCCTAGCACCGCGATGCTGTCGGAGTGGGCCGTTCCACCTCATCAAGGGGGGTTGGCAATCCGATGTTCCTCTTCACACGTTTTTTGCATCCGAGCCACGTTAACGGCTCTCGCAGCAGGACCTTTGCGGAGATCTCAAGTATAATCTCTTTCGTCGGCCAAATGCGGGAACGGGCAGACGACCCATCGCATTCACCAAGAATCTGCGTCATCCCGTTTGTCAAAGAGATAGCTCCGTATATGGCTCAGGACCATAGACATACTCGAGCGGGATTGCGGGCTGAACCAGCAGCGACAGGTAGCGCTCCAGCTTGTCCGCGTTATTGCTGGCAGCAAGGCCATAGAAGTTGCCACTGTTCCAGGTGATCACACAATGCCTGAAATGAGCGTAGACGGCTTTCGCCATGGCGGCCAGGGTCACTTCACTCTCATGCATGGTGGTGAGCACCTGTCGGGTTTTCCGCTCGATCTCGTCCAGCCCGAAGTATCTGGTCTTGTACCCGAAATCCTTTTGCGCCTCGCGAGCCTCATAGTCACGGGCGTCGGCAGCCTGGAACTTCTCCAAGAGGAGCAGAATGCCGTCATCTTTTAGATGTCGGGCGACGAAGGCAATTTGCTGGTGCCTGTTTGGTGAGTACATCTGGAATGTCGTGTCCTCCAGGACGACGTCGAAGCCCTCGGCGAACTGTTCCAGACTTTTTTCAGAGCGCATATATGCCTCCGTCAGCCGATGGAAAGGTCCGAGGAAGAATTGAGCATGCGGCGGATTGCCGAACGCCATGAAGCATTTGTGGTTCTCTTCATTCGGGCTGCAGGACAAAGACCGTATTTTCCCCTGACCGAGTTCTGAAATCGTCCGTGCCATGGTGCCCTCGGCAGTGCCGAGGCTATAGAGTGAGATGTCGCGAGTGCTCTGCTGGGAGTAGCGCAACAGGGCGTGCGCCATTCGACACTCCTCTTCCAGGCGATATGGAATACTGCCGTGATAGTGCTGGTCAAAAAATCCCTGCCGGCGTGCATGTAGTTCGACGATCCGATGCAGGAGATTATCGTTGGGCAGCGGTCGCATATCCACCACCGGTTTGCGGATCGGGACGCCACCCCTGCCGGCCGCTGTCTCTGAGAAGAACCCGGCCAGGTTGTTGAGCCGCGGGGCCCGATCACATTCGGTCAGAAAATCGCTGAAATCCTGCATGATGGAAAACCTCACAAAAGAACAAGACGCGACGTTTCCGGCTGCGCCCCTTAGGATACGCAACGAGTTCCAAATGTATCCCAGTGTCGCCTGGAGTTTCGTCGTAACCTGAACGCTAATGAGGCGTTTCGCATGCTGCTTTCACGGCCATGCCCGATTGTCACCAAAGTGCCATCATCGCCAACCCTGGGTTACTCCACAGTTGCCGAACAACTCATGGCCATCTTATAGATGGCCGCCTTGCAACGTTGAGGGAGGCAATAATTCTTGTCGGAGATGTGTGGCTTCCAGCCCGACGAGGCCCGCCGGTCGCATCACAGAACGATCATTCATCAGCATCTGGACTGGGGAGTGGTCCGGGCGGACATGGTCACGCGGACCGGACTGCGACGTCAGGAAACGCGGATCGCCGTCGACGATTACACTTTCCTGATCAACCTGCAGGGCGAAGCCAGGTCCGGCCAGGATTATGTAGATGGCCGCCGCGTCGGATTTTCCCCCCGCAAGGCCGGATCCCTTATCTTCCTGCCCGCTTACAGCGAATGGACCGGGTGGGACGAAGGAGACTCGACCGGGTCATACCTGTTCGTGTCCATGGATGCGGATTTCGTTCAAAAAACGCTTGGCAACGAGCATCAGGCAGGCTTGCAGCCGGCAATCGGCTTTCGCGACAGCATAATTGAATCAGCACTTCAAAGGATTGCGACCGAGCTGAAGAACCCGGACCCGACGAGCGCCATGATGGTGGAAAGCCAGGCGGTCCAGATCCTTGTGCAAATGGTCAGACTGAACGATGTAGCCCACGAGCCGGCAAAGGGTGGGTTCTCACCGTTCGACCTCAAGCGGGTTATTGCCTTAATGGAAGCACGCCTTGCGGACCCGCCCAGCGCAGATGAACTCGCTTCGGAGCTCGGTGTGAGCCGAAGACACTTCTTTCGAGCGTTCAAACAATCAACCGGCAAAACCCCATCTGGCTACATGGCGGATCTTCGCCTGAAGCGCGCTTTGGATCTGCTGATCGCCACGGATCGGCCGGCAACCGATATCGCGTTGGAATGCGGGTTTTCGAGTTCGAGCCATTTTGCCTATGCCTTCAAGCGCGTTCATGGCGCGGGGCCGTCCGAATATCGCCGAAGGTGGCGAAGCTGATGGCGCGCGCATGGTTGCCTCGCAGTGTTTTGGCAAAGTTTCGCATCTGCTCAAACTGGTGGCGCGGACAATACAGCCACTACCGATCCGGCCGCACAGATCACTCCGCGAGGATGCCGCCGATATCCTCGCCCGATTGTACAGGTGGCGCGCCGCAGCGGACCAGCTTCAACTGGTTTCTTGCCTGCACATTCGCCTCGGCTTTTGGACGCAACGGTTACCACATTGCATGCGCATGGATTCTCGTGGCCGAAGGGTTCGGGAGCCCGGCGGTAGCAGTGTATTTCGCCATCATCAGCGTGGCCGAGCTGATGGCCAGTCCGCTGGCGGGCTGGATGTCCGATCGTCTGGATCGCCGACTTCTGTATGTTTTCGCTGACGCCTTTCGATTTGCCGCGATACTGGCATTGGGAGCGATCGTGATCGTCGCAGACTTGCGTTGGGCAATCTGGGTTTCCGCAGTTGTCTTTGCGAGCTGTGACCGGATAGCGCTTACCGCGTCACAGTCGATGATCCCGAGTGTCACCGCCCACATCAAATTGTCGACGGGCAATTCCATTGCGTTTTTTCTGACGCAGGCGGGCAGTCTGTTTGCGGCAGCCTTAACTGGCCTTCTCCTGCACATCACCACGCCAGCCTGCACTTTCGCGTTGTTGTCGCTGGCCTTTGCACTATCTGTCGGCCTGATGCTCGCGGTTGGGCAGGAAGGGGTCGTATATCGGCCAGATGCGTCGGGGCCGGTGCCCCGCTTGATATTCGATGGTCAACTTCTTCAGCTCAGCGCTATCTATGCCCTTCTTTACACCGGGGGCGTCCTTGTCAGCGTTATTGGGCCGAGCTTTGTGTTCGACGAGCTTGCCGGAACCGCCATGGTTTTCGGCCAACTCGAAAGCGCCTGGTCTGCAGGATCGATTGTCGGCGCACTTCTGCTCATCCCCCTTGTGCGCGCAGCGCGGGTGTCAGTGCTTCAATTCGTGATCCTCGGCCTAACCGCCTGCTCCTTCGCTACCCTGAAGGTACTGGAACTTCCCTGGTCACTTCTGAGCTTTGCGATCCTTGGGACTCTCTACAATCTCGGCCGCGTCGCTGTCGAAGTCATGCTGCAGTCTTGCGTTCCGATCGCCGCTCTGGGCCGGGCAAAGGGCGCTTTGCACAGCGCGGGCGTTTTGCTCGGCGTGATCCTTTTCGGGTTCATAGCCATTGCCGGAAACACAGTGCGGCCTTCGAGCTTTTTCCTCGCCTATGCGGTAGTCCTGGCCGCTGGAACGCTGTTCCTGAGCATCTGGCGCGTATCCGACACCAGCGACGGCGCCCGGTAAAGTAAACGCTCCGCGTCCTCAGACCATCAATGCAATCCGGCGTTCGGGTGATTTGCTGATCAGATTTTGCATCAGCATCAAGTTTCCGCAATCGCGGAACCATCATGCGTGGAATTCTCGGCTGAACCAATAACAGCCGAGAGATCACGTGGTGAAGTTCAACCCCGATGCCCTCCAATCCATGCCGGATCAAAGCGACACGACAGCTGCGCTGCGCGTCGTGGATCTGAGAAAACGCTTCGGCCAGCTTGAGGTGATCAAGGGTCTCTCGCTAACCGCAAATAAGGGCGACGTCATCTCCATCCTGGGGAGTAGCGGATCGGGCAAGAGCACGCTGTTGCGATGTCTCAATTTCCTTGAACCGCCGAATGAGGGCGAAATCTGGATCGGGGGGCGGCAAATCCAGGCGCGCGCCGGCGCAACCGGGCAGCGGGAAATCAACGCGCTGCGCATCAATCTCGGCATGGTCTTCCAGACATTCAATCTCTGGCTTCACAAGACCGTGCTCGAGAACATCGTGGAAGCGCCCATTCATGTTCTCGGTCTCAGCAAACCGGAGGCCCAGCTTCGCGCCGAGGAGCTGTTGCTCAAGGTCGGCCTGGCGGACAAGCGACATGCCTATCCCTCCCAGCTTTCCGGAGGGCAGCAACAGCGCATCGCAATCGCACGTGCGCTGGCCATGGAACCGGAAATCCTGTTGTTCGACGAGCCCACCTCCGCTCTCGACCCGGAGCTGGTCGGGGACGTGCTGAAGGTGATCCGGGCGCTGGCTGACGAAGGCCGCACCATGCTCATCGTTACCCACGAACTCAACTTCGCCCGGCAGGTATCGAACCGGATCGTGTTCCTCCATGAGGGGCAGATCGAAGAAGAAGGTCCGCCTGACGCCTTTTTTACCCATCCATCGTCGCCACGGGTAAGGCAGTTCCTTTCGTCCCAGCGTGACGGGTATCACCGATGACGTTGCTGCAGGGATTTGGCGACCAGATCATTGCCGGAGCAATCACGACATTGCAGGTCGCACTGACCAGCCTCGTGCTCGGCATCGCAGTTGGTCTGTGCGGGGCCATGGCAAAAGTCAGCGGGATCGGCGCCCTGCGGTGGCTCGCAGATGGCTACACAACAATCGTCCGCGGCATTCCCGAGCTCCTGATCATCCTGATCCTGTTTTTTGGAGGCACGGTTGCGCTGAGCGCGCTTTTTGGCCGGTATGTCGAGGTCGATGCGTTTGCGGCCGGCGTGTTCGCACTGACGATTGTCTTCGGGGCCTATGCCACGGAGGTGTTCAGAGCCGCACTTCTGGCCGTGCCCAGAAGTCAGATCGAGGCCGCCCATGCGCTTGCGCTGTCGAGAGCTCTCACGTTTCGCCTGGTCATCCTGCCACAAATGTGGCGATACGCGTTGCCCGGCCTGGGCAACCTCTGGCTCACACTCCTCAAGGACACCGCGCTGATTTCCGTCGTGGGGCTCGAGGACCTCATGCGCAAGGCCAGTGTGGCGGCCGGCGCGACGCATGATCCGCTGACCTTCTACCTGATCGCCGCAGCCCTCTATCTGACATTCACCTCCGTCTCGCTGGTTGGCCTGGCGCTGCTCGAGCAGCGCGCCGGCCGGGGCGTGCGCATCTCAGAGTAAGAAAACGACCATGAACTGGTACCTTGTCATTGACGTCATGCCGCGACTGCTGAGCGGCGCACTCCTGACCTTACAGCTGGCCGCCCTTTCCGTTCTTGCCGGGCTCGTAGTCGCCTTGCCGCTTTCGCTGTTACGGTCATCGTCTTCGGGCGCGCTTTCACGCCCGGTCCTTGCTTACACATTTGTGTTCCGCGGCACGCCCCTGCTCGTTCAGCTGTTTGTGATTTACTACGGCGCGGGTCAGATCGAGTGGATCCGGTCAACCTCTGCCTGGACCATTCTCAGAGAGCCGTACTGGTGCGCTCTGATCGCGTTCTCGCTCAACAATGCCGCCTACACCACGGAGATCCTGCGCGGCGGGATACGTGCCGTTCCTGCAGGAGAGGTCGAGGCCGCAAAAGCACTCGGCATGTCGTACTCGTTGCGCACCCGGCGGATCGTGCTGCCGATCGCCTTTCGGCTGGCCCTGCCCGCCTATGCCAACGAGGTGGTCCTGATGCTCAAGGCAAGCTCTCTTGCCAGCACCATCACCATCATGGAGCTGACTGGAACCTCACGCAAGATCGTCGCACAGACCTTTTCGCCCTATGAGGTCTTCATTTCTGCGGCCCTCATCTACCTTGCGATCACATTTGTCGTCGTCAGGGCATTCGCTCGGCTGGAGCGTTATCTTGCGCATCACCTTGAGCGCGCCGAGAAGAACACCGGCGGCAAGGACCTTGTGCATAAGGACCCGGCGCCTAAGGGCCCCGCGCAAGAGCTCGATCGCGATACGGTGCTGCGGCAGGAGGCGAGATGATGGTGCAATCGTCTTCATGCGGGACATATCATCCCGGCCACATCGGCGATCCGGCATTAAGGGGAAGCTGGTATGAAATCGACCTCGGCGCCATCCGCCACAATTACCGTCAGTTGCGGGCGTGCCTTCTGCCCGAGGTCAAGATCTATGCCTGCCTCAAGCGCAATGGCTATGGCTGCGGTGCAGCCGGGGTTGCGGCAGCGCTGGCATCAGAAGGTGTGCACGGCTTTGCGGTCGCCTCGATACTTGACGCCATATCCATGCGAAGCACGGGCATCACGGGCCCGATCCTGCTCTACCCGGGCGTACTGCCGACTGCCTGGCCAACGATCGAGGCGCTCGATCTCACCATAAGCATTTCGAGCATCGAGGAACTCGAGCGGTGGCGCGCCCGAAGGTCGAACATCCGCGTCTTCATCAAGGTTGATCTCGGCTTCTTTCGCGCCGGCGCAACTCCGCGTGAGGCTGTCAGACTTCTTGCCCTGGCTTCTGCCTGTCGCGACGTGCGGCTGGAGGGGGTCTATGCCCATCTGAGTGAACTGCCGACATCAAGGGCGTCGGACGCGACCGAACAGTTCAACCGCATGCTTGCGATACTCAAGGAGGCTGACGCGAGAGGCATCCGCCCCGAAGTGGCGATGATTTCAAGCACGGAGAGCGTGCTCAATCACCCGGAGATGGACCTCGACGCGGTCGATCCCGGAGCCTTGCTGGTTGGTCTGTCCGAGGCAACCGGTCCGATCCGGCAGCTGGCCTTGCGGCCGGCCCTCAAGACCATTTCGACGAGCCTCGTCGCCGTGAAGCATGTTGACGCATCGCTTGGTCCGGTCCCGGAGATTCCCGGCTTTCATGCCGGCATGAGGCTGGGTGTCGTGAACTTCGGCTGGGGGGACGGATATCCACGAAAGGTCCCCGACAAAGCCCAGGCTCTGGTCGGGGGGAAAAGGGTGAGGCTTCTGCCTCCCGCCCATCTCGAACATCTTCGCGTCGATCTGACGGAGGTTCCCGAAGCCCGTTTCGGAGACCAGGTCGTGCTTATGGGACGACAGGGCGGCGAGGAGATAACGCATGAGGAACTGGCTTGCCTATGGGGAACCGACCTCGTCGGGCTTTACGGCCAGCTACGGGACCATGTGCCACGGATCTACACCTGAGGACAAACCGCAACGGAAGGAAGTACGATGAAAACACTCAAGCTGATGATGTACGCCGTGATCGCCACGGCGATAGCTTCTCTGGCACAGGCCCAGGACAACAGGACGATCCGGATCGCAACAGAGGGCGCCTTTCCGCCTTGGAACGCGGTCGATACATCCGGCAACCCTATCGGGTTCGACATTGATGTCGGGGCTGCGTTGTGCGAACGCGCCAAGCTGGACTGCGAGTTTCAGACGCAAGCCTGGGACGGGATCATTCCAGGGCTTACCGTGGGAAAATACGATGCGGTCATGGCCGGCATGTCAATTACTCAGAAGCGAAAGCAGGTTATCGCGTTCTCCGACCCCTATGCGCTGACATCCAACTACTTTGTCGTTCGCAAGGCACTTGACCTGCCCGCCCTGGATGACAGGACAAGGATCGATCTCTCAAGCGAGACCGAGAAAGGCCGGCAGGCGCTCGAAGCCTTGAAGAAAAACCTGAAGGGAACCACCATCGGCGTCCAGGGCTCGACCAACGCCGAAGCCTTTGTCCAGGCGCACTTGAGCGATGAGGTGGAGATCCGCACCTATGACAAGCAGGACAACCTCAATCTCGACCTCGTCGCCGGAAGGATCGACGGGGGACTTGCGGACTTCTCGGTCTGGAAGGCCTTTCTGGAGTCGAGAGACGGCGCTTCTGCCGAGCTCTACGGCCCCAGAATTTCCGGCGGACTATTCGGTCCGGGCGTGGGTATCGGCCTGCGAAAGGAGGACACGGCTCTCGCCTCGAAGTTCAACGACGCGATCAAGGCCATCGCAGCGGATGGCACCTTGAAGGCAATAAGCCTCAAGTGGTTCGGTACAGACGTCGCCCCCCAATAGAACGACAACTGACAAAAGGCCGCCACGCGAATGCTCTCGTCTGGCGGCCCTGGCCATCCTGATCCGCTGCAACGCAAGGTCACGCGTTGCCCAGCGGATCCAGACAGAAAATGTGAATACGACAGCGTTTGCCTTCAAGCGGCACCGCCGCCCCCTGCATGACAATGAAGAGTACCGGAGAAATCAGCATAGCGACGCCGCTCCGGCGGGATTTCGGGCGTTCTCGACACAGCACGGGCGGTACAAGGTCAGCCGCAGGAGCCTCAGCATAGCGCCCGCAGGGGAGGCGGAACCGACTGACCCCGCCCGGGTTGTTCCGTTTGCAGCAGCCACCGCAGCGACAGTTCGAACCCAATCTCGTCAGCACTCTGCTGACAAAGCAAACCGTCCCGACACATGTCTGGACAAGGATTCCATCGCGCAACGGGAATGGTGGGTTTGCGTGGACAGTCTACTGCAGCGATAAGCGGTCGATGATTCCGGATCTGGTGCTGTCCGCACATGGGCAACGGCTCCCGGCCTTCCCAGTGAAATTGCGAAAGTTGTGGGGAGCAATCCCCCGCTCCAAATCGAAATCCCGTGACGTACCGTCATGCATACTCGGTCAACCGAGCAACACGTCGATTTCCTTCGCATCAACCAATGTCGTGATTTCCGAATAGAGATCGATCTGTCGGCCGGGCGCTGAGATCGAGATGACCAGCGCGTAACGCGCCTTGTCGGCTATGCGCTTCTGCCCAACATGTGACTTCCACCAGCCGCCGACGGGGTAAACGGCAATAGCATCGTGCCCGGCGAGGTCGATCGCGCGTCCGCGCCAGAGATCGCAATGGAGGGAACCCGCCTGGATCGACTTGGGACCGAGCAGCCAGCAGCTCGTTTCGCCGTCGGCCTCCGTGCCGTCCTTTGCTTGGCTCGCGGAAATTCGGCTGCGGAATCGGGCGCTCGTCTCGTTACGTTTCTTCATATCGAAGCGTAGTCCGAAGGAACGATAGGTGTCCGGACGGGTAGCAGCTTTTCCGGTTAGGTTGGGCTCGACGAAGTAGGACAATGACACCTTCATCGTGACGATTTCGTTTTCGAGCTGCTCCAGCGCCGTCTTGGGCCAAGGGAGATCATAGAAATGCATTTCATTGAACACGCCGGTACGGCCGTCCGCACCTATCGCGAAGGGCTGTATTTCCGCCTGAGCAACAAGCGTAGCATCATTTCGCGCCGAGAGGATCGCACGGTCGATGTCTGGAACGCCGTATCCGAATTCGCGAAGCATTGCCTGCTTCTTCGCCTTAGTTGCGGCCTTGCCCGTTTTCCAGTGCGAGCCTGAGCCGATGAACTTTTTTCGGATCGGCTCGGGCCAGCGAGCGGAGTCGACGATGAGCGCGCGATGCGTTTCCGGCCAGAGGTCGGGCCGAGCGGCCTGCAGCCGACCGACAAAATTGCCGGCCATACCTGCGGCGGCGCTGGTCGCCCAGAATGGAACCAAAGGCTCGCCCGCCACATCTGACCCCGCTGATAGAAGTGACACGGACGGGTTCCAGCCGCAGAAGCCGGTGGTGTCGGACATCATGTTTCCTGCCTCGAACAGCACCTCGGGCTTGATCGGGGTCAGGTCGTCGGGAAGCGACTGAGAGCCGCGGCTGAACGGGCTGCGATGATTGGCAGGGACCGCCGCCTGAAGCACGGGAGGCGGTGCCGGCGGTTGTTCCTTGCAGGTGAAGCCGCCGATGGTGAGCGCGTTCCAGCTTTGCGACGGATCTTCCAACGGTTGAGAGGGCAGAACGTCCACGGCCATCCCGCCGGAGACGTTTCCGGTGGCGACGACCATCAGGCGCTTGGGTCGTTCGGATGCCGCAACTCTGTCGTCAACCTCGCCAGGCATAGCCCCGGCGATGATCTGATCCAGCGCACCGCTCCAGGTCGATGGTCGGCTGGGCGGGAAGTCCGTCGCGGAGGTCGCGATGCAGAAACTGCGCAGTGCGTCCGGTCGCTCGATCTCGACCGCACTGACCGCGCCTTGCGTGACAAACCCGTAGCTGGGCGGCTTGGTTGGCGGAAATCCGTGCGGTGGTAACAGTTTCATGGATTCCGCGCCGTGCGTCAGCGTGACCGGACGCGCGTCGTTCATCAAGGGTTCTAGATCGCCGTAAAGGACGAGGCCTGCCAGCGGTGTGCCGTGACCGCCGTTCGGCTGATGATCGTCGGCGCCCCAAGCAGCATCATAGGCCCACGCGCCACGCAGGCCGAGAGCGATCAGGGGATGGGCGGCTGCAACGCCCGTGTCGAGCGTGCAAACCACCGGGGCATCGTGCGCGGGCGCCGAGACCCTCTGGGACAATTCGGCGACCCAATCATGCTGACCCAGACCTGTCTCTCCACGATCGAGAAACGGTTCGATCGTTCCTGTCGCACGCCTGATCTCGGTGATGGCGCCCGGTACGCGCGTTGCGAAGAGCGCAACCGTTGCGGCAGTGCCGTGCAGAAACAGGACGGTCGTGTCGGGGAAGATCAGGCGGTCGTCATGAACATCGATATTCGCATTGCGCGCCGCGTTGACGAGGCGATCCGCTAAGGCGACAGGCTGGCGAACCCACAGCTCCCACCAAACGATGTCCGGCGCGGCAAGGTCCACCGAGCCCGTGAACAATGATCCGGTGTCAATCGCCCGGACCTCCTCAACTACCTCGAAGCGCTCGATATCAGGCCGTCGTTGATTTCCCGGATCGCGGCCATATTCACTGATACGGCCCTGCAGGAAGGCGCGTGCATCATCCGGTACAAACAGCAATGCGCTCTCTGTGCGGTCGTCGTTCCTTTCGGAACGGAGCACCACCACGTCCTGCGTAGGAAACTCAAGCGCTGTTGGAACCTTGACCGCCTTGGTCCGGGAGTCCTCGGCCGGCGGCAATGTTGTGATCTCAATAATCATGCCGGATTTCAGGCCCTGAACGGCGAGACGCAGATCATCGGCCGGCAACGGAACATCTCCGAGCGCAGCGGCCAGCTGGTCAAGCAGATGCTTGGCGTGAGCAGCATAGTCGTTCCGAAGCGGTTTGCGCTCCTGATTGCGTGATGGGAAGGTGTACGCTGCCGTCTCTCGGAAAACGTCGATCGGTATATGCTGACGGTCTCTCGTGTCGAAATTATCTGGCTCCGCCATAAGTGCTTGCTCGTTTGTTCGAGTTCCAGTCGATCCGTTGGCGGAGCCTGCCTAACTGCTAGATTGACGACGGAACTTACCCTTTAATGTTTGTCGATTCTCCAAAGCGCGTTGTAGCGCTTCAGGCGAGGCCTTCGACGCCCCTTCTAGGATGGCGTCCTTCACGACGGCATCTGCGGCACGAACCAGTTCGCCTTGGCTGAGCCCCTCAAGTGTCGTTTCGAGCGCTGGCCACGCCTTTGCGGCGAATTTGAACTTGCCAAGCCGGCGCTCAATGATGGCGCGGGCGGCTGCGACGTCCGGCAGGGTGTATTCGATCACCTCATCGAAGCGTCGCGCCAGCGCTTCATCGAGGATTTCAACGTGGTTCGTCGCCGCCAGCACGAGGCTGTCGGTCGAGTTTGGCTCTTCCATAAAGGCCAGAACCGAGTTCAACACCCGGCGGATCTCGCCGACATCGTTCGGATCACCCCGGCGAGCGCCGATCGCGTCGAATTCGTCGAGCAAATAGACACCGCGTGTTTGCGCGATCTGATCGAACAGCAGTCGCATCTTGCCGGCTGTCTCGCCGAAGAAGCGGCTGAACAAGGCTTCGAGACGCACGGTGAAGAGCGGCAGACGCAATTCCCCTGCGAGCGCCGAGGCCGTCATAGTCTTACCTGTGCCGGGCAGACCCACAAGCAGCATATGCGTCGCCGGCGTCTGGCCGTGTTCGCGCAGGGTTGCGCGTTCCTGTTGCTGGCGAACGATTCGTCGAAGCCGTGCGGCGATATCGTCCGACAGCACCATGCTCGACAGCGTGACCTTGGGATAGGCGCTCTCGACGAGACCCTGCAATTCGCCCCGAGGCCGAGCTAGCGGAATCGGTGTCTGCCCACCTGCGGGCTTTCCGACATGGCGCTGGTCTCGAGCCTTCTGGACGAGGCGCTTCAACTTTTCGGCATCATCTGCACGACCTTGACGCGCTTCCTGTGCGGCGATCTGCAAGGCAATCGACAGAAACTGATCTTCATCTCCGTCGATATGCGAATTGAGGAGCGCGAGGATTTGCTTGGCAGACATGCTCGTCTCCTTTCTTCGATTCGGCCGCACTATACTATCAGATGCCTTCAATGCCAGGAGCTATCATCGGCTCAGGGTGACGGTAGCTCAGAAGGACCCCAAATGCCAACGTTTCCTGTGGTTCTCCGACGCTAAAGATCGACAGGGAAATATCTGGGCTTTTCCGATACACGCCTGCACTAGAGGTATGGTGATCGGCACCGACCATACCGATCGTCCGAAACAGCTGTCGATACCCACGCGATTGCCGCCAAAGCCATCGACATCCGTGCGCCTTGGAAAACCTCCATCAACTTCAAAGAGTTATAACGATATCGTAGCGCTCATCTTCATCGGGTGTGGCCCGCCGGAGAAGTTTTGAAACAGTATTTCATATATCGAACGCCCTGCGGATTTCTGCTTTATTGCGGGTGGTTTGCGAAAGCGGAACGCCAGCTCCTGGCCCCACTTCGGTCTTTCGTTTACCTCGCAGCGAATGCCCGGCTCTGTCCGAACGGGCGGTCCATTCGGGACCGGTTAGCGTCGCCGGATGCAGCCAGCGAGGCGCTAAAATTCGTGTCCGGGCGTGATCTGGAATCTGTAAGCCTCCATGAGATCCAGGTATTGCCTCTAGAGGAAGCGAAGCAGGATGTCGGAGGGGGCGGCTTTGCCCTCCAGGAAAGCACCCTGCCCTGTCGGTTCAGTGAAAAACTGACACCCCCGGTTTGCGTGAAAGTGCCAGAATACGACAATCCTGCCGCGATCCTGGCTACTGGCCACACTTTTCCGTGTTGGCGCTCTAGCGATGTTGCTTCCTGTCGGCTATTTTCCGCCGCGAGGCAGTACGCGCTGTCTTGGGGCTTGGAAACCCCTCGGTGCGACAGGTGCTGGTCGATTCAGCACCAAACTCTCTGACCTTTGGGTCGGGGAGCCTGTGGCGTATGTCCAGGTTCCTCGGAACTAAAGGCCATAGGGCTGTCACCGACAGTTTCCAACTCCCCGATCAGTCGGAGGTACTAGTGAGTTCGCGGGGGCGCACCGCGAGAAACTCACCTTTCCGGGGAGCGGCCGATGCAACATCGGAAGATTGCGTCAACATCCAGATTTCCGACAGCTGGCGACAGGTCTGCAGGGCACTCCGTCAAACAAGCGCCTCACCCAGCCGACATGCATGTCGGCCGACAGATCACGGCAATCCGCATCCATTCCGACTTTTCGCAGCAGCGGCTCGCCGACGAGATTGGCATCACCTATCAGCAGCTCCAGAAATACGAAAGCGGCAGGAACCGCGTGAGCGCTTCCATGCTCTATGAGATAGGCACCGCGCTGGGAGTTCCCGCCGGCCGGTTCTTCGAAGGCCTGCCCGGCAACGTGAGCGCAGAGGGCGAGCCCCCGCAAATAGTTGCTGATGAGCGCATCGTCTTCATCGCCAGCGCCCAGGGGCGCCGGCTGACGGAAGGGCTGATGCGGCTCAGTCCGGACGTGCGCTCCCGTCTATCTTCGCTGATCACGGCTCTGGCCAAAGACATGTCACAAGCCGATGGGGCGAGTTCCAGATGACCCGGGAACTCGCCGCTGCCTTCACGACGTTCAAGGCCGGCAGCTGCCGGACCCTGTCGCGCGAGAGCAAATCCTGGGGCCGTGTACGGGCTGAGCGGGTTCAACGAACCGGCCTCAAGAAAGAGGAGACGTCCCTCACCTCGCGTGATCATCTCGTTCTCCTCAATCTGAAAGGGAACTCCGAGCGAGGTGATTATTGCCTGGACGGCAAGCCGGCCGGCTTCGCCCGGCGAAGGCCCGGATCGATCCTGTTCGTTCCTGCGGGGTGTCACTGGAAGGGTTGGGAAGCCGGTGCGTCCTCGGCCGCCTACCTGTCGATCACAATAGATCCAGCCAGAGTGTCGGAACTGCTCGGTCGGGACAAGGTGCGCAGGCATCCGGCACTATCCCCGGATCTGGGCTTCGAAGATCCGGCGGTGATGCACGCGGTGCGGGGGATAGGGGCGGAGATTCATGATCAAAGCCCCCTGAGCACGCTGCTTGTCGAAAGCTATGTGTCGGCGATCTTCATTCAGTTGTTTCGCAAGCAGACAAACGATCCCGCTATCCACAAGGCCGGTGGCCTGGCACCAAGGAGCTTCAATCGGGTCATGGAGAAAATCGATCAGGATCTCGCCGTCGATCTGTCTCTTTCACAGCTTGCGGACGTCGCTGGCGTCAGCATTCCGCATTTCTGCAGGGCCTTCAAGCAGATGACCGGCTCCCCTCCATATGCCTTTATCATCGGGCGCCGGATCGAGCGGGCAAAGGAACGTCTGCGTAGCTCGGACATGGCCATCACCGACATAGCGCTGGATTGCGGCTTCTCGAGTTCGAGCCACTTTGCAAATGGATTTCGTCGCGAGGTCGGCATGTCGCCGGCGGCCTATCGCAGATCATTCCGGCAATAGCAACATCGGAAAAAGGCCCCGCCTTGCGGCGAGGCCCTTGTCCTTGGGGGAGATCAGTCGCGGTTGGTGTTCGGGCGCGACCAGATCAGCTGCATGCCCTCGTCGCCTTCCACCTCGACCAGGGTGGCGTAGATCGGTGCCGGAAAGCTCGGGTCGTCCAGCTTGACCGAGAGGTAGTCGCGTTCGGTTTCCTTGGCCTGCTTCTGCCAGGCGGCGCCCAGTTCGACGGCGCCGGAGAAGATGCGGAACTGCGGGCCGTTGTCGGAGGGGTTTTCGACGCGCTCGAAGCGGGCCTTGACGTTGAGTGCGAGGGTCTTGATCTGGCCGGTGAAGCCGTTCTTGGTGGTGGTGAAAGTGCCGATGTTTGCCATTGTCCTATTCCTTTTCGA
The DNA here is from genome assembly GCA_002709005.1 of Hyphomicrobiales bacterium. Taxonomy (GTDB): domain Bacteria; phylum Pseudomonadota; class Alphaproteobacteria; order Rhizobiales; family Rhizobiaceae; genus Pseudohoeflea. The sequence goes on from PAPH01000001.1 coordinate 64,580, forward strand.
TGTTTCGGGCCGCGCCCATCGCGGCCTCGATGGCTGTCGAAGAGACCGGTAACGATCGGCGCGCATCCCGAAGGGACCGCAATGAAATGGAGGACGGCGGGACGGGGCTTTCTTGTCTCGCGAGGAATGGCGGCGCAGCCGCCAGGGGAAGAAAGTTCCGGTCCGCCGTTGCGACAAGCCGGGCGAGGCGAAGCCGCTTGCCGGTCAGACATGCCAAATCGAGACCGCGTTGGGCGAGCTCCGCGAGAGACGACGGCAAAAGGAATAGGCCATGACGTGGCGAACGCGCCTACGACCACCAGTTACAGACTCCCCATCGATAGATCGACCTCGGCTCAGTTCAAGGCGACCCATTTGCCGGATCGTGAATCCCAGTACTATTGGCCTGCCATCTGCCAATCTTCGGTGACCTAACGCGCGACCGGAAAAGAGAGAGCAGGCATCCGGTCGAGTGTAGCCTTCCGCCGAAAGCTGAGCGGCTGTTGCCAGGATCTTGCTCTGACCCCTCGTGTTGAAAATAGGCAGGCACCGCAGATACTCGGTCGTTCCGGACCATCGTCTTGATTGATGATGACGGAAACTCGCCGCCGAAGTGGCCTCACATCAAGCGCCGCACATCGCCCTTCCGCAGTCGTATTCGGGAGGCCGAGCATCAGGCCGCCTCCCTCCCTTCAACCACCTCGGCAGGCTGAAGACCGTGGAGATAAGTCACCGCGCGCTGCGCATGCGCCGCTGCCTGAAAAATTGCCCACTTGTCGTCTTTGAGCACATGTAACCACGAGTGCAGGTAGCTGGCGTGATCCGGCCGGGGTTCGAGTTCCGGCACGATGCCGAGATCGGCGCACAGGAAGCAGCTCCCAAGCTCGGCAATGAGTTTTTCGCGGGCACGTTCGGAGCGATCCTTGTGATAGCGCGAGAGATCGCGTCCAACGCGATGCGCTGGCGCCGTCCAGTGGGTGGCCTCATGGCTGAGAACGGCGACGTACGATTCCGCATCCCGGAAGCTCTCGAAAGGCGGCATCTGGATGTGGTCGCTGGCCGAAGCGAAGAAAGCCTTCGAGCCGCCATGACGGATCACCGCG
>PAPH01000002.1 GCA_002709005.1 Hyphomicrobiales bacterium
CGACCCGTATTGCCTGGGGACGCAACAACCGCTCGGTCGCGGTCCGTGTTCCGGCATCCGACGACAAGGCACGCCGGCTCGAACACCGCATGTCGGGTGCGGACGCCAATCCCTATTTCGTGCTTGCCGGCGTTCTGGGCGGCATGCTGGAGGGAATCGAGGCCGGAAAAATGCCGCCACCGGCCGTTGAGGGCAACGCCTACAACGTGCCGCTGCCGCAGCTCTCCGACGATATGGACGACGCGATCGAGGATTTCGAACGGTCGGATTTCATCCGCCGCTATTTCGGCGCCGAACTTCGCCGCATCTTCGGAGAAATCAAGCGCGCGGAACTCGTTGCCTTTGACAACGAGATCACCCCGCTGGAGCGATCAACCTATCTGTAGCGCGGGCATCGCGTTCCCGACGAAACGTCGCAGGCAGGATAGTCCTGAGGTACTGGAAATATCGATCCAACTGTGAGATATGGCGGTCCGGGTTTACGCTCCCTGAACCGTTGGTAAACCATGATTTGCAACGGGAATCGGGATTTCGCGTCTGTTTCGGGTTGACCGCTAACCCGGCATTGCGCATTGTCTCTGGGGATATATAAGGTTTTTGCTATGGATTTCGACGCGTTTTTCGAGGCGGGGCTGGAAGGTCTCCGGGAGGCCGGAAACTATCGCGTATTCGCCGATCTCGCCCGTCAGCGGGGACAGTTCCCGTCAGCCACGCGCTATCGCGAGGACGGCACCGAACAGGACGTGACCGTCTGGTGCTCGAACGACTATCTCGGCATGGGCCAGAACAAGATCGTCGTCGATGCCATGAAGGACGCCATCGACCGCTGCGGGGCGGGGGCCGGCGGCACCCGCAACATCTCCGGCACCAACCACTACCATGTGCTCCTCGAGCGCGAGCTCGCCGATCTCCACGGCAAGGAAGCAGCGCTGATCTTTACCTCGGGCTATGTGTCCAACTGGGCGGCACTCGGCACGCTTCTGGCAAAAATTCCCGGCATCATCGTCTATTCGGACGCCTTGAACCATGCCTCGATGATCGAAGGCATCCGCCACTCGAAATGCGAACGCCGCATCTTCAAGCACAATGATCCCGAGCACCTGCGCGAACTGATGGCTGCCGACGATCCGGCAGCGCCGAAGCTCGTGGCCTTCGAGAGCGTCTATTCGATGGACGGCGACATCGCGCCGATCGAGGCGATCTGCGATGTAGCCGATGCCTTCGGCGCCATGACTTACCTGGATGAAGTCCATGCGGTGGGTATGTACGGTCCGCGCGGCGGCGGTGTGGCCGAACGCGAAGGCCTGATGGACCGCCTGACGGTGATCGAGGGCACGCTCGGCAAGGCGTTTGGCGTCATGGGCGGCTATATCACCGGCTCGGCGGCCCTGTGCGATTTTGTCCGGTCTTTCGCGAGCGGCTTCATCTTCACCACCGCATTGCCGCCGGCATTGGCCGCCGGCGCTGCGGCCTCGATCAAGCATCTCAAGGCCTCGGAACTCGAGCGCCGCCGGCACAAGGATGCGGTCGCCAAGGTGCGCGCCATGCTCGACCGCCACGGCATTCCGCACATGGACAATCCCAGCCACATCGTTCCGGTGATGGTGGGCAATGCCGCCAAGTGCAAGTGGATCTCGGATGTGCTGATCGACAATTACGGGATCTACGTTCAGCCGATCAACTATCCGACCGTGCCCGTCGGCACCGAGCGGCTCAGGATCACCCCGACGCCGCTTCACACCGACGGCGACATCGCCAAGCTCACCCAGGCGCTCAACGACCTGTGGAGCCAGTGCGCACTCGCACGGCATGTGGCGTAAGCGGGGCTTACAGAACGAGTTGAAAAGAACCCGGTCGAAAGGCCGGGTTTTTTGTTGCCCTAAGACTCCCATCCTCGCATCAAGTCCGGGACTGACGCGGCGGAGGAGGGCATGCTCGCTCGGTGCAGAGGAGCGAGGATCAGATCCCGCTGCCGTACATCCCCATCATGGGATCCATCTCGGGACGAACGCCCGCCCGGCGGTCGATCACGAAATCGGTCAGCGCGGCAGAAATCCAGATGGCGAAAAGTGTGATCCAGGCGGTCATGGCGAAAACGCTGGCACCGGTCACGCCGGCGCCGACCGCACAGCCGCCCGCCAGCATGCCGCCAAATCCCATGAGCGCTGCGCCGGTGAGATAGCGCCGCATGTTTGCGCCGCCCTCAAAGCCCTTGAGCTGTAATTCCCGTGTCAGGAAAGCGGCGAGAAATGCGCCGATGAACACACCTGGCACCAGACCGCTGTTGAAGTCATAGCCGTCGACAGGCCGGGTCAGTACGGCCATCAGCGCATCGGCCGAAGGACCTGTGAAGCTGATCGCGTTCATCTGCACCGGCTCGAAGGAGATGCCCTGCATCGCGTAGCTGAACCACCAGGCAGCGGGTACCGTCGCCCCGACGACTGCGGCGGCGATCATCCGCCACGGCGAGAGCTGCGCGTAAATCGCGGTCGCCGCGCTGGCAAAAGTTGCGACACAGGCGATCAGAATGGCGATCACCGGATCGATGCCGGAGAGTTCAATCAGGTTGTTGCCACCGGTCGCGAGGGTGGTCGCACCTCCCGCAATCCATTCACGCGCCGGAGACAGGATGCCGCGCAGGCTGGCTTGCGCAACGACGGCAAAGACGAGGCCGGACAGCAGCGCCCGCAGATTGCCGGTCGCGGACAAGACAAGAAGCCGGCTCGCACAACCTCCGGACAGAACCATGCCGGTTCCGAACATCAACCCGCCGATCAGGGCGCCGGAAAGGCTCTGTGGCGTGGCAAGTTGCCGGGCCTCGTTGAGCGAGATGGTTCCGGCTGCCGCGAGAAGGCTGGTCCCGGTGACCGCTGTGGTGAATACCATCAGCCAGATCGCCGTTTTTTGTCCTACGCCGCCGCGCGAGAATTCGACGGCCGCCGCGCGCAGGCAAAAGCGGCTCTGCTGCGCCATGGCGCCGAAGACGATGCCGATCAGGATACCGCCGCTCACGAGAACGGCATTTTCTCCAAGGGCGTTGACGATATCTGCAAGCATGGGCGATGGTCCGGTTCAACGTCGTTATCGAACGCAAACAGGTTGGTGGCATTGACCAAAATCAACCGCGGCGCGATTGTATGCAAAAATAACAATATGGGAGAGAGACATGAACGACCGGCTGACCCTTGATCGCCGCACCCTGCTCAGATCCGGAGTTTACGGCGGGCTACTCGCGGCGCTTGCGGCGCCGCTCCTTTCCAGGAAAGTCTTCGCGGCCGCGGACTCCGAGATCATCGTTGTCAGCGACGGTCATCTGGTGCTGCCTTTCAGTTATTCCTTCCCGATGAACACGGCCGAGGAGCTCGCGCCGCTTGTCAGTGGCGGCGGCGATATGCCGACCCAGTTCGAACCAGCCTGCAATGTCACGCTCTATCGAAGCGGCAACCGGCTGGTTCTGTTCGATGTCGGTGCGGGCGCCCATTTCATGCCGACTGCGGGAAAATTGCTCGAGTCACTCGATGCCGCCAGTATCGACCCCTCGGAGATCACCGATGTCGTCTTCACCCATGGCCATCCCGACCACCTCTGGGGCCTGATCGATGACTTCGATGAAGAAGTCTTCGTCAATGCCGCCTACCACATGAACCAGGCCGAATGGGATTACTGGACAGATCCCGGCACGGTCGATTCGATCGGCGAGGAGCGCAAGACGTTTGCCGTCGGCGCTGCATCGCGGCTCAAGCGGATCGAGGAGAAGACCAATCTCTTCGACGGTGCTAGCGAATTGGTTGCCGGTATCGAGGCCGTTCCGACCTATGGTCACACACCGGGCCACACGAGTTTCGTGATCTATCAGGGATCCAACGCGACCATGGTCACAGGCGATGCGGTGACNCATGCGGAGATCTCGTTCCGCCATCCTGAGTGGATCAGCGGCGCNGATCAGGATTCCGANANGGCGATNAAGACGCGAAAGATGGTGCTCGATCGNCTGGCNGCCGATGACATGACGATCATCGGCTTCCATTTGNCCAAGCCCGGTGANGGCCGGGTTGAAACGGAAGGCGACGCGTANCGGTTTGTTGCTGAATAAGCAGGAACTGCTTCTCGCGACTGGTCAGTCGTTGCGGACNGGTGCGCAGAAGAGGTCGTAGAGCGTGTTGACGATTGCCACCACATCATCNTTGGCGATGGAATAATANACCATNCGGCCTTCGCGGCGCGTTTCCACCANGCCNTCCATGCGAAGCCGTGCNAGCTGCTGAGACACNGCNGCNTGGGGCATGGANAGGATNTCCTCNAGCTCGGAAACCGATTTTTCGCCTTCCGAGAGAATGCAGAGAATAACCAGACGGGTTTCGTGGCTCAGAGCCTTGAGGAGGTCGCTTGCCTTCTTCGCCTGTTCGAGAAGGACATCGAGATCCTTGCCACTGCTCTCCTGTGTCGCTTGGTGAATGGTCATGGTCTGCCCGATCCATAGATGCCGCTAATATTAGCTTCGAAGTATAGTGCAGGGAACTTTACGGGAAAAGCCGTTTGTTGCCCGCATGCCGGGAATAAAATTCTCAACCCTTTGTCGGTTCTGGAAGTTTCGCGATGAGTTCATCGACAAGAAACCAGAAAAACTCGCTGCCGGGATAGCCGCGGATACGCCCGATCTCCTCTCCGCCTTCGACGAGAACGAAGGTCGGCGTAAAGCGCTCGACGGGAATATTCTCCAAATCGGGTGGAATCGGAGCATGAATATCCACCCGACGCAGAGGCGCGACTTTTCCTTCCTCGCTTTTGGCGTAGCCAGGAGCTATCTCGGCATTGAATTTGGCGCACCAGACACAACCGTCCTGCTCGAACATCACGAGTTCGGCTGCCTGCGCGGAAAAGGGCAGGCCCGCAGCAGGCAGTAACGCCACTGCAAAGAGTGCAGCTGTGAGAAATTTCATCATCGCTAGGTCCAGAATTGCTTTGCAATATATAGTTTGTGTTGCATATTTTGAAAAGCCGCTTGCGCAAAAAGCGGCCATGGGAGGAATACGTGCTTGATATCAGTGTGGGGGCTGCGTTTTTCGCGGGCCTTTTAAGTTTTTTCTCGCCCTGCGTCTTGCCCATCGTGCCGCCTTACCTCGCCTGGCTCGCCGGGTTGAGTTTTGCCGAGGTCAACGACGACGACATTGAGCCGAAGGCGCAGCGACGTATTTTCCTCTCCGCGCTCTTCTTCGTGCTAGGCTTTGCCACGGTATTCATCATGCTCGGTGCAACCGCCAGCGTGGTGGGAAAAACACTCGCGCAATATTTTGACATTCTTGCGATCATCGCGGGCGCGCTGATCCTCATAATGGGTCTGCACTTCCTCGGGGTGTTTCGCATCGCGTTGCTTTATCGAGAAGCCCGGGTCAACGTTGACAAAAAGCCGGCCGGAGCAGTGGGCGCATATCTCATGGGGCTGGCCTTCGCGTTCGGCTGGACGCCCTGTGTCGGCCCGATCCTCGCTGCCATTCTTTTCGTTGCTGCAGGACGCGAATCCGCGGGCGAGGGCGCGCTGCTTCTCGCCGTGTATGCGGCCGGTATCGGGATTCCATTTCTTCTGGCGGGCCTGTTTGCAAGTCGATTTATCCGTTTTGCCGGCCGCTTTAGAAAACACATGCGCAAGATCGAGATCGCAGTCGGTGTTATGTTGGTCATCACAGGCCTGCTCTTCATGACCGGACAGATGTCGCGGATAGCCCAGTGGCTCATTGACACGTTTCCGGCCTTTGCGACCATTGGATGACAACCGGCTGACGCCTCTGAAAGGGAGAACGTCATGATTAGGACATTGCTGTTGGGAGCTTCACTCCTGCTCGCGACCCTCGTTCCATCGGTCGCATCAACCATCGGCGACGACGGTCTGCACAAGGAGGACTGGTTCACCATTACCTTCCGCGACGTGGCGGAGGATATCGAAGCCGCGAAGGAGCAGGGCAAGCGCCTTGTGATGATTTTCGAACAGCGCGGATGCATCTATTGCGCCGCCATGCATGAGAAGCTTCTGTCAGATCCCGAGGTCGCCGATTACATCAAGGCGAACTTCATGGTGGTCCAGTACAACATGTTCGGCGACGAGGAAGTCACCGATCTGGATGGTGAAACGCTCACTGAAAAGACGGCCGCGCGCAAATGGGGCTATGTCTTTACGCCGACGATCGTGTTTCTGCCGGAAGAGGTTCCCGGCGATAAGGACGTCTCGGAGGCGGCCGTGGCCACCATGCCGGGCGCATTCGGAAAATGGACTTTTCTCAATATGTTCCGCTGGGTTCATGAGAAAGGCTACGAAGGCGATGAGCACTTTCAGAAGTACCACGCGCGCATCATCAACCAGCTTCGTGAAGAGGGCCGGCTCGATGCCGAGTGAAAAAGTTTCGGCTAAAACTCGAAACATTCAAGAAATTGCATTGATTAGCAGAGACTCCGGGTCTAAGCTACAACCCGGGAGAGACGAGTGGGCCTACCGCTCGCGGAGAACAAACGAGGAGGAACACCCTCTATGAGACGGTGGACAACACTGGCTTTTGCCGTATCCATATCGATGCTGGCGACGAGCGCATTCGCAGCAGACATATCCCCAAAGGACGTCGCTTTCGGCGATGACGGCGTAACGGAATCTCTCACCGGTAAGCCCGGCGATCCCGCGCATGGTGCCGAGGTCTTCAAGAGCCGCAAGCTGGGTAACTGCCTGGCCTGTCACGCCAACGAAGAGATGGCCGGCGAACTGTTCCACGGAACGGTCGGCCCGGCACTCGACGGTGTCGCCGACCGTTATGATGAGGGGTACCTTCGTGCCATAGTCGTCAACGCCAAAGAGATATTCACCGATGAAACTGTGATGCCGGGCTTTTATTCGCTGAACGTCGGCCAGCACGTTGCAGAGCAGTTCCAGGGCAAGACCATTCTTTCCGCGCAGGATGTGGAAGATGTGGTGGCCTATCTCGAAACACTGAAGGAATAGCCGGGCAGCCGGCAACGGAGACTGAACCCATGAACTACACCAGACGACAAATGCTCGCATTCTCAGCAGGTGCAGCGGGTATGGCCGCCTTCGGTTTTTCGGCAGCCCCCGCTTTGGCAGACGCTGACGCGACGCAGAAGATGATTGATGAATTTGCCGGTGGCAGCGCACCCGCCGAAGGCAAGATCACGCTCACCGCCCCGGAAATCGCTGAGAACGGCAATACCGTTCCGATCTCGGTCGAAGTCGAAAGCGCCATGTCGGGCGACGACCTTTGCGAATCCGTGATGATCCTCGCGGACGGCAACCCGAACCCGGATGTCTGCACGTTCCATTTCTCGGAACTGAGCGGCTCGGCAACGGCCACCACACGTATGCGGCTCGCCAAGACCCAGAACGTCATCGCGCTCGCCAAGATGAAGGACGGCTCGGTGTTTATGGACAAGAAAGAGGTCAAGGTGACCATCGGCGGCTGCGGCGGCTGATCGAAGGACAGGACAAAGACAATGGCTAGCAAACCGCGCATCAAACTTCCCAAGAAGGCCTCCGCCGGCGAAGTGATCACCATCAAGACGCTCATCAGTCACGAGATGGAATCCGGCCAGCGCAAGGACAAGGAAGGCAACACCATCCCGCGCCAGATCATCAACAAGTTCACCTGCGCCTTCGAGGGCGCGACGGTGTTCGAATGCGACCTGGATCCGGCGATCTCCGCCAACCCGTTCTTCGAGTTCACCGCCAAGGTCGACAAGAGCGGCACGTTCAAGTTCACCTGGGTCGACGACGACGGCTCGGTCTACGAAACCGAGCAGGCGATCGAAGTCGCGTGAGGTCCGGAAGAACAGGGGGCGGGAGCTCCACAGGAGGAACAGCCGTGAAGAGCACAATCATCAAGTCCGGTCTGCTCGCAGCCGCCGCGTCCCTGGCGCTGACGGCGTTTGCCGCGGCTGATCCGGTGGACGAGAAACTGGTCATCGACGGAGAGGAAATGATCACCCGAGCCAAGGCCCCCGAAGGTCATCCCTTTGAGGAAGTGCTTTCGGGCTGGCTCTACCGCGAGGCGGAAACCCGCAGCCTCGAGGAAGACAGTTTCGAGAACCCGGGCATGCTTTCGGTCGAGGAAGGCGAGGAGATCTGGAACACCGTCGAAGGCACCGCCGGCAAATCCTGCGCTTCGTGCCATGACGACGCGGCCGACACGATGGCTGGCATCGCCGCGCATTACCCGAAATGGGATGCCGACGCCAAACGCCCGATCAATATCGAGCTGCAGATCAACAAGTGCCGCGAAGAGAACATGGGCGCAGAGCCCTACGCCTTCGACAAGGGCGGCCAGAAGGAATTGACGGCCTATATCAAGCACCAGTCGCTGGGCGAACCGGTTTCGGTCGATCTCAGCCAGGGCGAGATGCAGGCATGGTGGGACAAGGGCAAGGATCTCTACTACACCCGCACGGGCCAGTTGAACCTGTCCTGCGCCTCCTGCCACGAGCAGAACAACGGCAACTACATCCGCGCCGACCATCTGAGCCAGGGGCAAGTCAACGGCTTCCCGACCTATCGTCTCAAGACCGGCCTGACCTCGCTGCACAACCGTTTCCGCGGTTGCGTCCGCGACACGCGCGCGGAAATCCCGACCGCGTTCTCGGACGATCTGATGGCGCTTGAAACCTACGTGACCTGGCGCGGCACCGGCCTGTCGGTGGAAACACCCTCGGTCCGCCAGTAGCCGCGAAACCGCCGGGCGGCGCGGCCCGCCCGGCACCCGAAGCATGAACCAACGTCTTCCCGCGGAATGCGAATTCCGCGCCCGATGACTGTTGCCTGGAGGCCGGAATGATCAATCGGCGGGAATTTCTGATGGCAGGCGTGGCGCTCACGGCGATCGCCGGCGCGCCCGGTTCCTGGAGCCGCGCGGCCGCCCGGCAGACGCTCACGCAGGATGCGCTGCTCGACATGGAGCCGACCGGGACGCTGTCGATCCTCCACATCACCGACATCCACGCCCAGCTCAAGCCCGTCTATTTCCGCGAACCGTCCGTCAATCTCGGTGTCGGTCCCGTGGAAGGCCTGCCGCCGCATGTCACGGGCGCCGATTTCCTCAAGCTTTATGATATCGAGCCCGGCTCGCCGATGGCCTATGCGCTGACTTCCGAGGATTTCACGGCACTCGCCAAGACCTATGGCCGGATGGGCGGTCTCGACCGGGTGGCGACCATCGTCAAGCATGTTCGCGCCGAACGCGGGACCGACAACGTTCTTCTGCTCGACGGCGGCGACACCTGGCAGGGCTCCTATACCGCACAGCAGACGCTCGGCGGCGACATGGTCGAGGTCATGAACGCGCTTCAGCCCGATGCGATGACCGGCCACTGGGAGTTCACCTACGGCACCGAACGGGTGCAGGAACTCATCGACACACTGCCCTTCGCCTTTCTCGGCGGCAATATCTATGACGCCGAATGGGACGAACCGGCCTTCGATGGCTGGAAGATGTTCGAGCGGGGCGGCGTGAACGTCGCGGTGATCGGCCAGGCCTTTCCCTATACGCCGATCGCCAATCCGCGCTGGATGTTTCCTGAATGGTCGTTCGGAATCCGCGAGGAGGATGTGGCCAGGAACGTGGCGGAGGCCCGCGAGGCGGGCGCGGATGTGGTTGTCTTTCTCTCCCACAACGGCTTCGACGTCGACCGCAAGCTCGCAACCCGCGTTGAGGGCATCGACATCATTCTCACCGGTCATACCCACGACGCGATCCCCGAACCGGTCGTGGTCAACGACACGCTGCTGATTGCATCGGGTTCGAACGGCAAGTTCGTATCGCGTATCGATCTCGACGTCGCCGACGGCAAGGTGAAGTCCTATGCCCACCGGCTGATCCCGGTCTTCTCCGACGGCATCGCCCCGGATCCGGAGATTGCGGCACTGATCGACAAGGTGCGCGAACCCTATTCCGCGGAACTTGCCCGCGAACTGGGCAGGACCGACACGCTTCTCTACCGGCGCGGCAATTTCAACGGCACCTACGACGATCTGTTCTGTCAGGCGCTGCTCGAGGAACGCGACGCGGAGATTTCGCTGTCGCCGGGATTCCGCTGGGGGACCAGCCTTCTGCCCGGCCAGAGGATCACCGTCGAGGATCTCCACAATGCCTGCGCCATGACCTATCCGGCGGCCTACCGGTCAACGATGAACGGATCGCTGATCAAGGACATCCTTGAGGACGTCGCGGACAACCTCTTCAATACCGATCCCTACTATCAGCAGGGCGGCGACATGGTGCGCGTCGGCGGCATGGGCTACGCGATCGACATCGCCAAGCCGATCGGCGAACGCATTTCCGGAATGACGCTGCTCAAGACCGGCGAGGCGATCGATCCGGGACGGGACTACGTGGTCGCGGGATGGGCCTCGGTCAACGAGGAAACCGAAGGTCCGCCGATCTGGAGCGTTGTCGAGGACTATCTGGCAAAGAACCCGGTCGTGACCATCGAGGAAAACAGATCGGTGGCGGTCAAGACCTGACAGGCGGACTTGGTGGCCGGTCCGCGGATCCCTCCCTGATCCCGGACCCCCGCGAGGAGGCGGGAACGGAGGAGGCGAACGGGAATGAAGGATGACAAACCGGTGGGCGCCTCGCGGCGCTCGTTCATCGCATCGGCTCTCGCAGGCGGCGCTTCGCTCGCCACGGCGGCGGGAACAAGGCGGGCACATGCCGCCGACGATCCGTTGATCACCGAAACCCAGGACTGGAACCGCTATCTCGGCGATGGCGTCGATGCGGCACCCTACGGCATGCCGTCTGGCTTCGAGGCCGATGTGGTCCGGCGCGACGTGGCCTGGCTGACGGCCGATCCGGTCTCCTCCGTCAATTTCACCCCGCTCTATGCGCTCGACGGGATCATCACCCCGAACGGGCTGTGTTTCGAGCGCCACCATGCGGGCGTCGCTCTCATCGATCCGGCCGACCATCGCCTGATGATACACGGGCTGGTCGACACCCCGCTCGTTTTCACCCTGGCCGACCTCAAGCGGTTTCCGCGCGAAAACAGGGTCTATTTCCTCGAATGCGCGGCCAATTCGGGAATGGAGTGGCGGGGCGCACAATTGAATGGCTGCCAGTTCACCCACGGCATGCTCCATTGCGTGATGTATACCGGCGTGCCGCTCAGGACGCTGCTTGATGAAGCCGGCGTCAAGACGTCAGGTAAATGGCTGCTGGCCGAAGGCGCCGATGCCTCGGCCATGACGCGCTCGATCCCGATCGAAAAGGCGATGGACGACTGTCTCGTGGCCTTTGCCATGAACGGCGAGGCGCTACGCGCCGAACAGGGCTATCCGATCCGGCTCTGCGTGCCAGGCTGGGAAGGCAATATGTGGGTCAAGTGGCTACGCCGTCTGGAGGTGGGCGATCAGCCCTGGGCCCAGCGCGAGGAAACCTCGAAATATACCGATCTTCTCGAAAACGGCATCGCCCGGAGGCACACCTTCCAGATGGACGTGAAATCGGTGATCACAAGCCCCAGCCCGCAGGCGCCGGTGGCCCACGGCAGCGGCCCGCTGGTTATTACCGGGCTTGCCTGGACCGGCGGCGGAACGATCAAGCGCGTCGACGTTTCCATCGACGGTGGGCGCAACTGGAGGACCGCCCGGCTCGACGGGCCAAGCCTGCCCAAGGCGCTGCATCGCTTCTATCTCGATATCGACTGGGATGGTTCGGAATTGCTGCTGCAGTCCCGGGCGATCGACGATGCCGGCTACATCCAGCCGACCAAGGACGAATTGCGCGCCGCCCGTGGCGTCAACTCGATCTATCACAACAACGGTATCCAGACCTGGCAGGTCCGCCAGGACGGAGTGGTCGAAAATGTCGAAGTCTCTTGAATATGCAGCCGCCCTGGCGTTCGTTGCCGGCGTGATTTTCCTTCCTCAACGAGCGGCGGCGGATGCCGCGCACGGCGAGAAGATATTCGCCCGCTGCAAGGCCTGTCACGCGGTGGGCGAGGGGGCGAAGAACCGCGCCGGCCCGCAACTCAACGGCATATTCGGCCGACCGGCGGGAAGCGTCGAGGATTACCGCTATTCCAAGGCGATGACCGAGGCCGGCGCGCAGGGACTTGTCTGGAACGGGGATACCCTGGCCGCCTACCTCGCCGCGCCGAAGAATTTCGTCAAGGGCAACAAGATGGCCTTTCCGGGGCTGAAAAAGCCCAAGGATGTCGAAGATCTTCTCGAATGGCTGAAAACGGAATCCGGCGGCTCGGCCGAGGCATCCGAGAACGTCGCCTCGCCGTCCCGCTCGTCCGGCAGCGAAGGCGCGGACCGCGCAAGCACGGCCGCGCCGGCCGCATCCAAAAACCGGCCGGCGCACGGGATTTACAATCTGGGCCGACGCGCGACAGAAGCCGAAGTCGCCGCATGGGACATCGACGTGCGCGCGGACGGCACCGGCCTGCCGGTCGGCCGGGGCAACGTGATGGATGGCGAGGAACTTTTCACCGAGCATTGCGCGGCATGCCACGGCGATTTCGGCGAGGGGACGGGCCGCTGGCCGGTGCTGGCAGGCGGCCAGGGGACACTGACCGACGAGCGGCCGGTCAAGACCATCGGCTCCTACTGGCCCTATCTCTCGACGGTCTACGACTACGTCCGCCGCGCAATGCCCTTTGGCAATGCCCGCGCGCTGAGCGACGACGACGTCTATGCGATCACCGCCTATCTGCTCTATCTCAACGACGTGGTCACCGAAGACGACTTCGAGCTGTCGAACGAAAATTTCGAGGAAATCCGGCTGCCAAACGAGGCGAATTTCAAGCCCGACGACCGTCTCTCGGAACCGGAATATGCCGAAAAAGCCGAACCCTGCATGAGTGACTGCAAGCCCGGTCCTGTCGTGGTCGACATGCGTGCGGCAGTGCTCGACGTCACACCCGACGCCGACAATGGCGAGGATGTGGGGGCAGGTTCGGTCGACTGATTGGGCGCGGTTATCGCCGGTATCCGCCGATTTCTTTTTGTGCCGAACCGCGTTATCGTGGCCCCGGTAGGAGATCGGGGCTCTCCTCCTCGCGGCAGGCCCATGACGGGCGGCCGGAATTGGGAGGTCGCCATGCGCGCGTTTGCAGCCGTTTTCACCGTCCTTTGTCTTGTTTCCAACCTCGGCACTGCGAGTGCGCAGGACGGACAGAGGCGAATCGAAACCACCGAGAACGCAGACTATTTCGGCTTCGACCTCAGGACCGTCCAGAATATCGGGATCGAGGACTGCAAGGCGATCTGCATCGGCGACGACCGCTGCAAGGCCTTCACCTACAACACCAAGGCGCGCTGGTGTTTCCTGAAATCGGATTACAACATCATCAACGATTTCGAGGGAGCGATCGCTGGCCGGATCGTCACCGCCGCCGACGAACCCGATATCGGCGCGCCTGCAAGCCTTGATTTCGTGCCCGCCTCCTATCTCGACGACGCCCGGCGGTACTGCGAGAAGAACGAGGCGCGCAATCCGAACGCGAAGGCGCAGGGCGCCGATACGCTTCTTTCGGCCGCCCGGACCGCATCCGGTAACGGGGATCTCGATGGCGCGCTCAAGAGCTATGCGGCGGCCGCCGCGGCCGATGGCACCCGCTCGCGCACCTGGCTCGACCTGTCGCGCACCGCACTCGATTACCAAACCGACGACCGTCAACTGGCAGGTGCTCTGCGCTCGCTTGCAGTCTCTGCTGCGCTCACCGCATATGAAACCTCTCGCGGCACAGGAACCCGGGCCGATGCGCTCGGAGCGCTGGGTGCCGCCTTCGAAAATGTCGAGGCCTGGCGGCCGGCATTGAATGCCTATCGCGCCAGTCTGAAACTGAGGGAAAGCCCGGCGCTGCGTGCGACCTACGAGGATCTGCGGTCGCGCAAAGGCTTCCGGGTCGTCGACAACACGGTTGACGCCGACAGCGCCACGCCCCGGCTTTGCGTGCAGTTCTCCGAAAATCTGGTGCGCGGACAGGATTACGCCGGCTTCGTCTCCGTGGCGGGCGTTGCCGACGCTCCGGTGGAAGTGGAACAGAAACAGATCTGCGTCGACGGTCTCGAACACGGCAGGCGCTACCGGGTGACGTTCCGCGAGGGCCTTCCGTCGACGGTCGAGGAAGTGCTGGAGACGCCCGTCACCATCGAGGCCTATGTGCGTGACCGCCAGCCGGCGGCGCGCTTTTCGGGCAATGCCTTCGTACTGCCGTCACAGGGGCGGCACGGCATTCCGCTGGTCACCATCAATGCGCCCGCGGCGAAACTGTCGCTGTTCCGCGTCGGCGAACGCGCGCTGACCCAGGTGCTGGAACGCTCCGATTTCCTCACCCAGCTCGACAGCTACAGCCGCGAGACGATCCGCGAGCAGATCGGCGCGCCCGTCTGGGAGGGAACGGTCGAGATCGAAAGCGAGCAGAACCGCGAGATCACCACCTCCGTGCCGGTCGACGAAATGCTTCCCGAGCGCGAGCCGGGCGTCTATGTGCTGACCGCCACGCCCGATGGCGACAAGAGCGAGAGCTGGGAAGCCAAGGCCACGCAATGGTTCGTGATCTCGGACATCGGGCTGTCCACCTTCGCCGGCGCGGATGGCTTGTCGGTCTTCCTGCGCTCGCTCGAAACCGCCGAGCCGCTCGCCGACGTCTCGCTGACGCTGCTCGCGCGCAACAACGAAATCCTGGCGAGCGCCACCACGGACGGCGACGGCCGCGCCGATTTTGCCGCCGGCCTGATGCGCGGCGCCAACGGACTTGCGCCGGCCGCACTGCTGGCGCGGCGAGGCGAGGGCGACTTCGTCTTTCTCGACCTGACCCGCGGCGGCTTCGATCTCTCGGACCGCGGCGTGGCGGGCCGCCCGGCGCCGGGCGGCATCGACGTGATGGCCTGGACCGAGCGCGGCATCTACCGCCCGGGCGAAACCGTTCACCTCTCCGCGCTCGCCCGCGACGACCGGGCCGAGGCGCTCGACGATCTGCCGCTCACCGTCGTTCTCCAGCGCCCCGACGGCAAGGAAGACCGCCGCGCGATCTCCGACGGAGAAGCTCAGGGCGGTCACGCGCTTCATTTCGCATTGCCGCTCAACGCCATGACCGGCACCTGGACCGCACGCATCTTTTCCGATCCCGACCGGCCGGCGCTGACCGAGAAGACGTTTCTGGTCGAGGATTTCCAGCCCGACCGGATCGAGTTCGATCTCACCGCGCCGGACGAGCAACTGAGCGCCTCCAGTCCGGTCTCGGTCGAGATCGATGGTCGCTATCTCTATGGCGCTCCGGCCGCCGGCCTTCAAGCCAGTGGCACGGTAACCGTCGCCACCACCCGCGAGCTCGCGGCCTGGCCGGGCTACACCTTCGGCCTCGACGACGAGGAGAGCGAAACGCGCCGCTATGACGTCTCGGCCGATGGTCCGCTCGATGCGGAAGGCAAGGGTGCCATCGAAGTCGCGTTGTCCGACGTTCCCTCGACGAGCCGCTTCCTGACCGCGAAGCTGGCCGTGGAATTGCGGGAATCGGGTGGCCGGGCGGTCGAGCGCGAGGTCACCATTCCGGTCGTCGCCGACGAGGCGAAGATCGGCATCGATCCACAATTCGACGACGGACAGGTGGCCGAAAGCACGATGGCCGCGTTCCGCATCATCGCTATCGACGGTGAGGGCCACCGGATCACCATACCCGGTGCCGACTGGTCGCTGGTCAAGGTCGAACGGAACTACCAGTGGTACCGGACCGACAATTCCTGGAATTACGAGGCGGTCGACTATTCGACCGAGATCGCCGACGGCACGATCAATATCGGCACGGATAGTCCCGCGACCGTCGAGGTCCCCGTTGAATGGGGCCGTTATCGCCTCGATGTGACAGGCCCGGCTGGCGAGGAAAGCTCCTACGTTTTCGACGCCGGCTGGTATGTGGAAGCCAAGTCCACCGAAACCCCGGACGGACTCGAGATAGCGCTCGACAAGGCAACCTATGAAACCGGCGATACCGCGAAACTGCATGTCGCCTCCCGCTTTGCGGGCGAATTGCTGGTGACCATCGGGTCCGATCGGCTGATCGGTTCGATGACCCGGACCATTCCGGCCGACGGCGCGACCGTCGACCTGCCGGTCACCGATGACTGGGGGGCGGGCACCTATGTGACAGCCACGCTCTACCGTCCGGCTGACGACAGCGACAGCCGCATGCCGATGCGCGCGATCGGCGTGAAATGGGCCGCCGTCGAACCCGGAGAGCACAGGATCGATGTCTCGCTCGATCTGCCCGAAAAGACCGAACCGCGGCAGCCGCTTACGATTCCGGTAAAGCTTGCGGGCCTGACACCGGGCGAGCAGGCCTATGTCTCGATCTCGGCGGTCGACGTGGGTATTCTCAATCTCACGCGCCACAAGACGCCCGATCCCGAGGAGTGGTATTTCGGCCAGCGCGCGCTCGGGCTTGAAATCCGCGACATCTACGGTCGGCTGATCGATGGGAGCGCGGGCGCTCTTGGCCGGCTGCGTTCGGGTGGCGACGGCATGGAAATGCGCGCCGAAGGCTCGCCGCCGACCGAAAAGCTCGTCGCCTTCTTCGAGGGGCCGGTCGAGGTCGGTGCTGACGGCACGGCGGAAGTGAGTTTCGACATCCCGCAGTTCAACGGCACGGTCCGCGTCAACGCCGTCGCATGGAGCAAGGCGGCGGTCGGGCATGCCGAACAGGACGTCATCATCCGCGATCCGCTGGTAATCACCGCCTCGATGCCGCAGTTCCTGGCGCCGGGCGACAGTTCGCGGCTGCTGCTGGAAATCGCCAATACGGACGGACCTGCGGGCAGCTACGAGATCTCCACAACGAGCCATTCCGGCAACGTCTCCGTCGAGGGAACACGTGAGATCGATCTGGGCGAGGGCGCCCGCACGGCGATCAGCCTGCCGCTCGATGGTTTCTCGCCTGGCGACGACGCGGTTGTCATCTCGCTTGCCGGCCCCGATGGTCTGACGCTCACCCGCACGGAACCGATCAAGGTCCGGCCCGCGGCGATGCCGGTCACCGAAAAGCGGGTCGTCTCGCTGTCGCCCAATGGCGGAAGCCTCAGGGTCGACCGCGAACTGTTGCAGGGCAGCCTGCTGGAGGGCGCATCCGTCAGTATCGGCGTGACGAAAAACGCCGCCTTCGATGTCGCCGCACTCCTGATGGCGCTCGACCGCTACCCCTATGGCTGTGCCGAGCAGACCACGAGCCGCGCGCTGCCGCTCCTCTATCTCAGCGATCTCGACGCCGCCGGACAATTCGACGGTGCCGAGATCCGCGAGAAGATCGAGAATGCGATCATCCGGCTCGTCTCCTTTCAGTCGGCATCGGGCAGTTTCGGCCTTTGGGGGCCGGGATCAGGCGACCTGTGGCTCGATTCCTACGTGACGGATTTTCTCACCCGCGCCGCCGAGAAGGGATTTGTGGTGCCCGAGGAAGCCAGTCGCACGGCGCTCGACAATCTCCAGAACCAGCTTGCCTACACGACTGACATCGAGGATCAGGGCGCCGGCATTGCCTATGCCCTCTATGTGATGGCGCGCAACCGCAAGGCCTCGGTTACCGACCTGCGTTACTACGCTGATACCCAGCTCTCGAGCTTCCCCACGCCGATGGCGCAGGCACAGATCGGCGCGGCACTTTCGCTTTACGGCGACCAGCCGCGCGCGGCGGAGAGCTTCCGCACCGCTTTCACCAAGGTCAAGGCGAGCGCCGGGCTCCTCGACGGACGGGCCGATTACGGTTCGAGCCTCCGTGACGGGGCAGGCATACTCGCGCTCGCAGCGGAATCCGGACCTGTTTCCGGTCTCGTGCCCGATCTGATCGGCTTCGTCGGCCAGCGGCTCGATGAACGCCAGTCGACCAGCACACAGGAAAACGCCTGGATGGTGCTCGCCGCCCGCGCGCTGGAGGAAGCCAACCGGACGATTTCGCTCGAGGTGAACGGTACCCCGCGCGACGGCGCGTTCCAGGACCGTATGACGGGCGACGAACTGATTGCCGATCCGGTCACCGTGATCAACAGGGGCGACGAGCCGGTGGACGTCGCAGTGACCACCGTGGCCGCCCCCGCCGATCCGCTGCCGGCCGGCGGCGACGGTTTCACCATCGAACGCGCCTACTACACGCTTGAGGGCGAGCCGGCGACGATCTCCTCGGTCAGGCAGAACGAGCGTTTCGTGGTGGTGCTGACGATGAGCGAGGCCAATAGATGGCCCTCGCGCGTGGTCGTCACCGACCTGCTGCCGGCGGGGCTGGCGATCGACAATCCGCGGATCGTCGGCAGCGCGGAACTGAACAACATGGCCTGGCTTGGCAGCCCAAGTGCGGTCCACGCCGAATTCCGCAAGGACCGCTTCGTCGCCGCCTTCGACCGCACCGGCTCGTCGGACCGGACCTTCACCGCCGCCTATGTGGTGCGCGCAACGACGCCCGGCACCTATGCCCATCCGGCGGCCCAGATTGAGGACATGTACCGGCCGGAACTCTCGGCGCGGACGGCCACCTCGGTCATGGAGGTGACGGAAGGGCAATGAGCTTGCTCTCCGCGCGCTCGGGAAAATGGCTGGCCGGCGCCGCGGCTTTCGGCGTCGCCGGCCTGGTGGCGCTGACAGCCTCCGCGCTCTGGGCCGACAACGCCTATCCACCGCCGCTTGAAATAGAGGCGGGGCTCTCCCGCCAGGTGGTCGACCGCAACGGAGATCTGTTGCGGGCCTACGCCGCGCGCGACGGACGCTGGCGCCTGCCGGTGACGCTCGACGCGGTCGATCAGGATTTCCTCGACATGCTGGTCGCCTATGAGGACAAGCGTTTCTTTTCCCATCATGGCGTCGATGCGCTGGCGGTGGCGCGCGCCGCCTGGCAGTTCGTCGCCCATGGCGGCAAAATCGTCTCCGGCGGATCGACGCTCTCCATGCAGGTCGCCCGGCTGATCGAGCCGCGCGAGGAACGCAGCCTGACCGCCAAGCTCAGGCAGGCGCTCCGGGCCCTGCAGATCGAACGGCGGCTGACGAAGCGCCAGATCCTCGAACTTTATCTCACGCTTGCCCCTTATGGCGGCAATCTCGAGGGGGTGCGGGCGGCAAGCCTTGCCTGGTTCGGACGCGAGCCGAAAAAGCTGACGCTGTCGCAGGCAGCCCTTCTGGTGGCGCTGCCGCAATCGCCGGAAACCCGCCGGCCCGACCGCCACCCCGACACCGCGCTTGCCGCCCGGAACCGGGTGCTCAACAGGATGCGGAGCGCCGGTCTTCTGCCGGAGTTCGAGGTGGAGCGGGCGGGCCGGGTGGCGATTTCATCCAACCGCCTTGCGCTACCGGACCTCGCGCCGCACCTGGCCGACCGCGCGCTCAACACCAATCCGCTGGCCGAAGCCACGAAACTGACGCTCGATGCCGGCTTGCAGGCACGGCTCGAACAACTGGCCCGCGAGCAGGGCGACAAGCTCGGACGGAGGCAGTCGGTGGCGATGGTTCTGGCTGACGGGCGCACCGGCCACATTCTCGCTTCCGTCGGTTCGACCAACTATCTCGATACGTCGCGCTTCGGCGCCATCGACATGACGGTCGCCAAACGCTCGCCCGGCTCGACGCTCAAACCCTTCATCTACGGCCTCGCCTTCGAGGAGGCGCTCGTCGAGCCCGCCACCCTGATCGACGATGCGCCCGCCAACTTCGCCGGCTACCGGCCAAAGAATTTCGATCTGGCCTACCAGGGTGAGGTCACCGTGCGCGAGGCACTGCAGCTCTCGCTCAACGTGCCGGCCGTACGGCTCCTCGATGCGGTTTCCCCCGTACGGCTGATCGGGCGGCTCAAGCGTGGCGGTGTGACGGTCGAGATGCCGGAAGGCGGAGCGCCGGGGCTGGCGATCGGGCTCGGGGGCGTCGGCGTCAGCCTGCGCGATCTCGTCCAGCTCTATACCTCGTTCCTCAATGACGGTCATGCTGTCGCGCTCGACGACGGGCTGAACGACGAAACGATGCCGCTCGACGCGCCGGTGCTGTCGCGCAACGCGGCCTGGCAGACAGCGGACATTATTTCGGGCGTCGGAGCGCCGGCCGACGCGCCGCGGCTCGCCATCGCCTACAAGACCGGCACCAGCTATGGCTACCGCGATGCCTGGTCGGTGGGTTTTGATGGCCAATACGTGCTCGGCGTCTGGCTGGGCCGCGCCGATGCCGCGCCCGCGCCGGGGATTTCGGGCATCGGCACCGCCGCGCCGATCCTGTTCGAAGCCTTTGCGCGAACCGGCCTCGACCGTGTCCGATTGCCCGAGCGCCCGAACGGGCTGGTGGTCCGCAGCCGCAACGAACTGCCCCATGCGCTGAAGAAATTCGGCGGCCACGCGGCGACCGCGGCCACGTCATCCGGACCGGAGATCGTATTTCCGCCGACGGGCGCCCGGGTGGACCTGAATGCAGGGCAGGGACGCAGCCAGCCGCTGGTTCTGAAATTGCAGGGCGGCAAACCGCCCTATCGCTGGATCGCCAACGGCGTGCCGCTGAAATCGACCACGCGGCGGCCAAAACTGGCCTGGAAACCGGACGGACCGGGTGCGTCGAATCTCACCGTGATCGACGCCAAAGGACACGCGGCGAGCGTCAGCGTCTTCATAGAGTAGGGCGGGGATCACGCCAGCGGGATCGCATTGCCGGATTTCGAGCCCTGATAGGTCTTCGACAGTTCTTCATAAACCGCGCGGATGCCGGCAGCCTGTACGCGCAGCCGCTCGGCTGTCTCATCGGGGCAGGCCTCGATCAGTTCGGCCAGGCAAGCCGAACGCCAGAACGCGTTCGAGCGGCGATAGCCGCCGGGCTCCAGGCCGAAGACCTCCTTGAGAATCTTCAGGTCGTGGGGAATGGCGAAGGCGTCGCGCGAATCCTCGTGGCTGAAGAAATAGTAGAAATTGTCGAAGCCCGCCCAGGTGATCGCCGACATGCACATGGTGCAGGGTTCGTGGGTGGAGAGGAAGATCAGATCCTTCGTCGGGATCTGTCGCGTCTCACCCTCGTAAAAGCGCTTGAGCAGGTGAACCTCCCCGTGCCAGAGCGGGTTCTCCGTCTCGTTGTTGGTCTCGGCGAGCACCAGCGACAGATCCGACTTCCGCAGCACCGCCGCGCCGAACACCTTGTTGCCCTCGGCGACACCGCGCCGGGTCAGCGGAATGATATCGGCCTCCAGCACTTCCAGAAGACGAGGGGCGAGGCGCTCGGCTGAATCGGTCATCGAAAAAAATCCTCTCACGTCTGGAACGGGCCGGGGCGGCGGCCGCAAGCTCCGGATGTATAATATAGCGGCATTCTCTTTCATGCCCCGGATTGAGGAAAACAATATCCGCGATCGGCTTCCCGCACATCTTTGTTTCTTCAAAGCAGGCGGTCCCGGACGCACAATTGCGTCCAATCGAAAGGACTGCCCCATGGCAAGCGATACATCAAAGCTGACCGCTTTCCCCGCCTTCGTCCGCACCACCGGGCGCAAGGTCGCCGTTTTCGGCAACGGCGCCGAGGCGGTGGCGAAGACGCGGCTGATCGCCAACTCGGATGCCGACATCATCGTCTACGCTGATGACCCGTCGCATGAACTTCTTGCCCTGATGCATGAACTTGCAGTGATTCACGACGCGGCATCGTTCGCGCCGGAACAGGTCGATGGCGCGGCGCTTGTGTTCGCCGCTACCGGTGACGCAGCTCTGGACTGCGCCATTGTTCTCGCCGCGCGCGCCCGCAACATTCCCGCCAATGCCGTCGACCAGCCCGACTATTGCGATTTCTATACGCCTGCGCTCGTCAACCGCGCGCCCGTGGCCATCGCCATCGGCACGGAAGGAGCGGGTCCGGTGCTCGCCCAGATGATCCGCTCGAAGGTCGATACCCTGCTGTCGCCGGCCCTCGGTCCGCTTGCACGCCTTGCCGCCTCCTATCGCGACCGTGTGGACGACGCGCTGCCGCGCGGTGCCGTGCGCCGTGCCTTCTGGAAGGCCTTCTTCACGGGTGAAGTGTCACATGAAGTCGAGGCCGGAAACGAGGAGGCCGCCCGACGGGCGACCGACAAGCTGATCGAGGACGGCGCGGGGATATCCGGACATGTCGCGCTCGTCGGCGCCGGGCCGGGCGCCGAGGATCTGCTGACCCTGCGTGCCCACCGGGTGCTGATGGAAGCCGACGTGATCCTGCATGATGCGCTGGTGCCTGAGAAAGTGATCTCCATGGGCCGCCGCGATGCCGAACGGATGGCGGTTGGAAAGCGCAAGGGATGCCATTCAAAATCACAAAATGATATCAACATTCTATTGGTAAAACTTGCCAAAGAAGGTAAACGTGTCGTTCGCCTCAAGTCCGGCGACCCGCTGGTCTTCGGCCGCGCGGCTGAAGAGCTCGACGCCCTGCGCCGGGCAGGTGTTTCCTACGAGATCGTGCCGGGGGTCACTTCGGCGATCGCCGCAGCGGCCGACATGGCGCTGCCGATCACATTGCGAGGCGTTGCACACTCGGTGGTCTTCACCACCGGTCACGACCTGACCGGCAAGACGCTGCCCGACTGGGCGAAGCTTGCGCTCTCCGGCGCGACAATCGCCGTCTATATGGGCCGCACCGTGGCGGCCAGCGTCGCCCGGCGGCTCAACGAGGCCGGCCTCGGTATGGCGACCACTGTCGCGGTTGTGGAGAACGCCAGCCGTGCCAACCGCCGCATGTTCCATGGCGCACTCGCCGACCTGCCGCTGATCGAAACGGCCGACGAACTCGACGGACCCGTGTTGGTGATCATCGGCGACGCTGTCGCCGCCGCCGACCTGAGCCGTTCCGAACCCCTGTCGGTGGCGTTCCGCGCGACCACCGAAATCGCAGCCTGAGGAGATACGATCATGACCGGCCCCACGACTGGCAAGATACTCACCGCCAACCGCCTCATCGACGGCGTCTCCGTATGGTTCAGCGCCAACGGCGAGTGGGTGGAGAACATCCATGAGGGTTTCGTCGCCCGTCACGAGGAAGCCGTGAAGGCGCTCGAGGACGCCGGCGCCGCCGCACAAGCCGACAACAGCGTCGTTGACGCCAACCTGATCGACATCGAGGAAGGAGAGGGCGGCCTGCGCGCTATCCGGCTGCGCGAGCGCATCCGCGCCGACGGTCCCACCATCGCCTATCTGCCGAACGCCCAGAACGGCAAGACCGCAAAGTCCGGCGCATCTTCCATCCGGGCAGCCTGAGGATATCATGTACCGCTACGACGAGTTCGACCGCGATTTCGTATCCGCCCGCGTCGCCCAGTTCCGCGACCAGGTGGAACGCCGCCTCACCGGAGAGATCAGCGAGGACGC
Source organism: Hyphomicrobiales bacterium (assembly GCA_002709005.1). Lineage (GTDB taxonomy): Bacteria > Pseudomonadota > Alphaproteobacteria > Rhizobiales > Rhizobiaceae > Pseudohoeflea. The sequence goes on from PAPH01000002.1 coordinate 23,324, forward strand.
CTTCAAGCCGCTTCGGCTGATGAACGGCGTCTACCTTCAGCTTCACGCCTACATGCTGCGCGTGGCGATCCCCTACGGCACGCTGTCGTCGAGACAGATGAAGATGCTGGCCCATGTCGCCCGGAAATACGACCGCGGCTACGGTCACTTCACGACCCGGCAGAACATCCAGTACAACTGGCCGAAGCTTGCCGACATTCCGGATATCCTCGAGGATCTCGCGAGCGTCGAGATGCACGCGATCCAGACCTCGGGCAACTGCATCCGCAACGTGACCGCGGATCACTTCGCCGGAGCCGCCGCCGACGAGGTGGCCGATCCGCGCCCCTATGCGGAAATCCTGCGCCAGTGGTCGTCGCTCCACCCGGAGTTCTCGTTCCTGCCGCGCAAGTTCAAGATTGCCGTGACGGCCGCCGAGAACGACCGCGCCGCCATCCAGGTCCACGACATCGGACTGCAGCTCAAGCGCAATGAAGAGGGCGAGATCGGCTTTGCCGTCCATATCGGTGGCGGGCAGGGCCGCACTCCGATGATCGCGAAGAAGATCAAGGACTTCCTGCCGGAAGCTCATCTTCTTTCTTACATTACCGCGATCATGCGCGTCTATAATCTGCACGGCCGCCGCGACAACAAGTACAAGGCCCGCATCAAGATCCTCGTTCACGAAACGGGGACCGAGGAGCTGGCCGCGCAGATCGAGGCTGAATGGGCGCATCTGCGCGAAAGTGAACTGCGCCTGCCGGATGCCGACATTGCGCGCATCACCGAGTATTTCGCCGCTCCCGAACTAGCCGTCCGAGCCGAGGGCTGGACCGAGCTCGCCGCCTGGAAGAAGTCGGACCCGGGCTTTGCCTCCTGGGTCGCGCGGAACGTGCGCCCGCACCGCCATCCGGACTACGGCATGGTGACGATCTCGCTCAAGCCGATCGGCGGTATTCCGGGTGATGCCTCCGCCGACCAGATGGAGGCAATCGCCGATCTTGCCGAGCAGTATTCCTCCGACGAGATCCGCGTCACCCACGAGCAGAACCTCGTCCTGCCACATGTCGCACTCGCCGACCTCGAACCGCTCTATCGGGCGCTGCAGGCTGAGGGTCTCGCCACCGCCAATTCGGGACTGGTCACCGACATCATCGCCTGCCCGGGGCTCGACTATTGCGCGCTTGCAAATGCCCGCTCCATTCCGGTTGCCCAGGAGATCTCCGAGCGCTTCGGCGACCAGGCAAGGCAGGAGGAGATAGGCGATCTGAAGATCAAGATTTCCGGCTGCATCAATGCCTGCGGCCACCACCATGTCGGCCATATCGGCATTCTCGGCGTGGAGAAGAAGGGCGCGGAACTCTACCAGATCACGCTCGGCGGTTCGGCGGATGAGAACACCTCGATCGGCGAGATCGTCGGCCGTGGATTCGAGCCCGAGAAGGTGACCGACGCGATCGAAACCATCGTCTCGACGTATTTGTCTGGTCGAAGCGGAACCGACGAGGCCTTCATCGATTATTACCGCCGGGTCGGGGCAGCACCATTCAAGGAAGCGCTCTACGGCGACAAGGCCGAGGCCGCTTGAGGAGACTATAATGAGCACGATCGTGTGGAACCGCGAAGGCGTGGTGGAGGATGACCGCTGGGCAAGCAACGGCGAGGAGAGTGCCTTTGTGTCCGTGGACGAGGCGATGGAACTGGCAGCCACCGGCGGAAGTGACATCGGCGTGCTTGTCGAACCAGCCGACGACGTCTCGCGGCTCGAGGCGATCCTCGACCGGCTGGCAATCGTCGCCCTCGATTTCCCGGCCTTCAACGACGGCCGCGCCTTCTCGCAAGCCACGCTCCTGCGCGACAGGCTGGGTTACGAGGGGGAGATTCGCGCCGTCGGCGCAGTGCTTCTCGACCAGGTGCCCTTCATGCTGCGGGTCGGTATCGACAGTGTGGAAACCGGCCACGAGCCCACCGCGCGCCGGCTGACCGAAATGCGGCTGCCGGGGATCGATCTCTACTACCAGCCGTCGGCGAAGCCGGCCGAGCCCACAAACACCTATTCCTGGCGCCGCCGCGCCGCCGGGTGACCGCCCGGTCCGCGCCGCACATCAGCAGACCCTTGCACTTTCTCCCCCGGACGTGGCAGTTCTAAAGCTGTCCGCTGCGCGACGAGGGCTGCCCCGGGAGGGGGCGGACCGTTCCCGTCCAGGCGCGGGACAGGAGGAGGGCAGGGAAGATGGCAATCGCCGCGACGGCGAATCCGGAACAATCCGCGCATTCGGCCGACACCGATTTCGGGCCCTGGCTCAGACGGGCCTCTATCCTGATCGTCGACGACGAACCGGGCATGCGCAATTTCCTCAAGCGTACGCTGGAGCCCCGCTGCGCCCGCATCGACGAGGCCAAGGACGTTGCCCAGGCTTCCGGGCTGATCGACGAGAACCGCTACGACATCGTTATCCTCGACAACATCATGCCAGGACGAAACGGGTTGGAATGGCTCGAGGAGCAGCGCACGATCGGCTTCTTCTCCGATGTCATCCTCATGACGGCCTATGCGGATCTCGAAACCGCCATCCAGGCGCTGAGGGCTGGCGCCGCCGACTTCATTCTCAAACCCTTCCGCTCCAACCAGATCCTCAACGCGTTGTCGCGTTGCCTCGAGCGGCGCAATCTCCAGCGCGAGAACTATGTGCTCCGGCACGAGTTGAAATCGACCTCGGAACACCTTTTGCTGCGGGACAAGCTGATCGGCCATTCCGATGGCGTGGAGACCATCCGCAAGACAATCGCCCGGGTTGCCTCTTTGCCGACTTCGGTGCTGATTTGCGGCCCTTCAGGGTCGGGCAAGGAGGTGGCGGCGCGCTCGATTCACAACCTCTCGGATCGCGCCGGAAAGCCCTTCGTGCCGGTCAACTGCGCCGCGATCCCCACGGAGATGATCGAGGCGGAGCTTTTCGGACACGTCAAGGGCGCCTTCACTGGCGCGATGACCGGGCGCGATGGCCTGTTTCTCCACGCCGACGGCGGTACGCTGTTTCTCGACGAGATCGGCGAACTTCCGCCGCAAACGCAATCGAAGCTTTTGCGCGCGCTCGAGGACAGGCGCATCCGGCCGGTGGGCTCGGAGCGCGAGGCCTCCGTCGATCTGCGCTTCGTCTTCGCCACCAATGCCGATCTCGAAAAACTGGTGGGCGAGGGGAAATTCCGCTCCGACCTCTACTACCGCATCAACGTGATGCGCATCGACATGCCACCGCTGAAGGACCGGGGTGGTGATGTGATCGAGTTGGCGGAGCTGTTTCTGGTGCGGTTGGCGCAGCAGCTCGGCACGCCGCCGCTCGAACTTACCGCAACGGCACGGCAGTCGATCCAGCGTTATGGCTGGCCGGGGAATGTGCGTGAGTTGCGCAATTATATCGAACGCTCGCTGATCCTCGGAACGTTTCCCGACATGGGCGACACTGACGGCCCGCAGGCAGACGATGAGGCGAGCCTCGAAGCTGTCGAACAGCGCCATATCCTGGCAATGCTCGAGCGCTGCGGCGGTAACCAGTCCGAAGCGGCCCGGCGGCTGGGGATCTCCCGCAAGACCATCGAGCGCAAGCTCCAGAGCTGGGGCATGGGGTGAACCGGTTCCTCTCCGGCGCGCGGCTGCCGGTCCGCTACCGGCTGCTCGCCATCGCTCTTCTGCCGACGCTTGTCATCCTGCCGCTGCTTCTGGGTGCCACCATGTTGCGCTGGAACCAGAAGTTCGACGGCGTGCTGATCTCCAAGGTCCGCTCCGACCTCACCGTTGCGCATCAATATCTGAGCCGGATCCTTGAAAACACCTCCGACCATGTCCAGGCGCTGGGCGATTCCGCGGAGTTCCGCGACGCGTTGGCCGGCAAGCAGAACGCCGGGGAGGATGTCGAGGTGCTGCTCGACAGCCGCCGCAAGGCGCTCGGGCTCGATTTTCTCTATCTCGCCGACCCCGAGGGCCTGCTGGTCGCGGCGGCCGCCGGCCGGGCGCCGGCGGTGACCGACATGCAGAACCCGGTTCTGACAAGCGCCCGGGGCGGGCGGCCCGCCGTGGCGATCGATCTGTTTTCCGGCGCCGAACTGGCGGCGATTGCGCCAGAACTCGCCGAACAGGCATCCCTCGAGCTGATCCCGACGCCGAACGCAGCGCCCACCGACATGACCCGCAACACAGAAGGCATGGTGATCCATGCGGCCAATCCGGTCAGCCGCGGCGAAGGCGAGGATCTTGTTCTCGTCGGCGGCCTGCTACTCAACCGCAATCTCGAATTCATCGATACGATCAACGATCTGGTCTACCAAACTGAGAGCCTGCCGGCCGGCAGCAGGGGAACCGCCACCCTGTTTCTCGACGACGTGCGGGTCTCGACCAATGTGAGGCTTTTCGAGGATCGCCGGGCGCTCGGCACACGCGTCTCTGAAGTGGTTCGCAATTCGGTGCTCGGCGAGGGCAAGGTCTGGCTCGACCGCGCCTTCGTGGTCAATGACTGGTACATCTCCGCCTACGAGCCGATCGTCGATTCCCGCAATGAGCGGATCGGCATGCTCTATGTCGGCTTTCTGGAGAAACCGTTCTCGGCCACCAAGCAGATCACCATTGCCACCGTCATCGGCACGTTTCTCGTCGTCACCATTTTGTCTGTCCCGCTGTTCCTGCGCTGGGCGGGCAGCATCTTCCGGCCGCTCGAAAGGATGGCCGAGACGATCGACACGGTGGAGGCGGGCGACCTCGACGCGCGGACGCGCATCCCCGACCGCGGCGACGAGATTTCGCAGGTGGCCTCCCATCTCGACGACCTTCTCGACCGGCTGAAGGAGCGCGACCGGCAATTGCGCCTGTGGAACGACCAGTTGAACGCGCGGGTGAAGGAGCGCACCGCTGAACTGGAAGAGGTCAACCGGCAGCTCGAAAGCGCCACCAAGCAGCTCGTCATGTCGGAAAAGCTCGCGGCAATCGGCGAAATCACCGCAGGCGTCGCCCACGAGATGAACAACCCGATCGCCGTCATTCAGGGTAACCTCGAAGTGCTTCGATCGCTGATGGGCGAGAAGGCGAAGGAGGGCGAGACCGAATTCCGGCTGATTGACGAACAGACCGAGCGGATGAACCAGATCGTCGGCAAGCTCTTGCAGTTCGCCCGACCCGAGGAATTCTCCGGCGCGGGAGAGGGCGCCTGGACCAGCGAGGCTTTCGGCGACTGTCTTACCCTCGTCCGCCACATGATCAAAAAACATGAAATCGAGGTGGTGCGCGACGAAAACAGCGAACGGCTGGTGGCCATTCCGCGCACCGAACTCCAGCAGATCCTCGTCAACCTGATGGTCAACGCCATTCATGCCATGCCCGATGGCGGCGTACTGACACTCCGCAGTTCGGATGCCGAACGCGACGGCGTAGAGGGGGTGGAAATAACAGTCGGCGACACCGGAACCGGCATGTCGGAGGCGATCGCCGCGCGCATCTTCGATCCCTTCTACACGACCAAGCGCGGCACCGGCACCGGGCTTGGACTGTCGATCACCCACATGCTGGTGACGGAGGCCGGGGGCACCGTGACGCTTGCGACGGACGAGGGCAAGGGGACGGTCTTTCATCTCTGGCTCCCGGCGATCAGGCCGGAGAGTTGAGACATTTCGTCTCCATCGGGACAATCTGACCCAATGGCTCGAGCCTGCGCAAGCGGTCGTCGGCACGCCTAACTCCCCGGAAAATCTGAACAAATCTCTGGTCCGGCCAGTCTGGCACGTTTCTTGGATCGCGTGAGAGAGCCGTGGCGGGGAGGAATGCCGCGGCGTCTGCCGAGGAAGCCGCTGTCACGGCTTTTGCGGCGCAGTGCCCCGCGGGGCCAGGGAGGACATTGATGTTTGACAGCCTGAAAAAGGAACACATCGTCGCGCGCGACGATTTCAACCGCTGGAAAGTTCCGCCAGCCTCGATCGCCATCCATCTGTGCATCGGCTCGGTGTACGCCTGGAGCATCTTCAACCCGCCGCTCACCAAGCAGTTCGGCGTCGTCGCGGCGTCTGCCGGCGACTGGGATCTCCAGTCCGTCGTCTGGATCTTCTCGGTCGCAATCGTCTTCCTCGGATTGGCCGCGGCCTTCGCCGGCAAGTGGCTCGAGGAAGTCGGTCCGCGCATGGTCGGCGTGGTCGCCGCACTCTGCTGGGGCGGAGGCTTCATCATTGGCGGCTTCGGCATCATGACCCACCAGCTCTGGCTGGTCTATCTCGGCTACGGTGTGATCGGCGGCTGCGGCCTCGGTCTCGGCTATGTCTCCCCCGTCTCCACGCTGATCCGCTGGTTTCCCGACCGGCGCGGCATGGCGACGGGAATGGCGATCATGGGCTTTGGTGGCGGAGCCATGATCGCCACCCCCATCAAGGAGAGCCTGCTCGCCTTCTTCTACAAGGCGCCGGAATATCTGGGCGCCGAGAGCGCGGTGAACCTGGTGACCGAAGGCGGACGCCGAATGGCGGAAGTCAACGGGCAGATGGTGGAAGTCGTCGTCGCCTCGGCCAAGCAGCTCGCTTCCGCCCCGGTGGCGCTGCAGGAAGGCGTCTATGTGGTCGGCAGCGGCAACACCGGCGCAGCCGGCACCTTCTTCACGCTCGGGGTGGCCTATTTCATCGTCATGATCATTGCGGCGTTCTCCTACCGCGTGCCGCGTGAGGGCTGGCGTCCCGCCGGCTGGACCCCGCCGACGGCGGAAGCCGCCTCGCGGAAGATGATCACCCACGCCAACGTCCATATCGACCAGGCCCTGAAGACACCGCAGTTCTGGCTTCTCTGGATCGTGCTGTGCTTCAACGTGACCGCCGGTATCGGCGTGATCGGTGTCGCCAAGACGATGATGACGGAAATCTTCGGAAGCACGCTGCCGCTGATCGTCAATTCAGCATTCGCGGCGACCTACGTGTTCATGATCTCGGTCTTCAACATGGTGGGCCGCTTCTTCTGGGCTTCGACCTCCGATTTCATCGGACGGAAGAACACCTACCACATCTTCTTCATCCTCGGGACGATCCTGTATCTCTCTATCCCGTTTGCGGCACAGCAGGTCTCGGTTAATCCAGCGGTCACCTGGCTGGTGATGTTCTATGGCGCGACCATGATCATCTTCACCATGTATGGCGGCGGCTTCGCCACGATTCCGGCCTATCTCGCCGATATCTTCGGTACGAAATATGTCGGCGGCATCCACGGACGTCTGCTGACGGCCTGGAGCACGGCCGGTGTTCTCGGTCCGCTCGCCATCACCAAGCTGCGTGAAGCCTCGATCGGCAGCTCGGTGAAGGATCTGGCCTCGAAGGTCGATCCGGCGGCGTTCCAGGAGAAGTTCGGCGCCGGCATCGACCAGCTCGATACGCTGGTGGCGGCCAAGACCGTGACGATTTCCCGTCTGATGGAGATCGCTCCGGCTGGAACCGTCGACCCGACGCCGAGCCTCTACAACACCACGATGTACGCCATGGCCGGGCTCTTGGTCATTGCGCTCATCTCCAATATGATGGTCAAGCCGGTTCACGAGAGCCATCACATGGATGCCGAGGAGGCTCCCGATGGCTCCAAGGAAGCGCTGACGGCCGGACGCGGCGAGCCGACAGCCGCCGCAAAGGCCTGACGGCATAACAAGATCTGGGGCTTCGGGGCGTTTGAGCGTGCCGGAGCCCCGCACAATCCGCAGCCCGAGGAAAACCGGGAACGGGAGGAAGAGAATGCCGGCAACAGCCGACGACATAATGATCGACAAGGTCCGCGCAATCGTTGACGCGCATCGCGATCTCGAAGGGCCGCTTCTGCCCATTCTGCATGCCGTGCAGGCGGAATACGGATTCGTGCCGCGAGAAGTCCAACCCGCGATCGCCGACGCGCTCAATATCTCGCGCGCCGAAATTCACGGCGTGGTCAGTTTCTATCACGATTTCAGGGATGCGCCGGCCGGACGCCACATCGTGCGCGTCTGCCGCTCGGAAGCCTGCCAGTCGATGGGCGGCGAGGCGGTCGCCGAACGGCTTCTCGCCAGGCTCGGTCTCGACTGGCATCAGACCAGTGCCGATGGTGCCGTGACGGTGGAGCCTGTCTATTGCCTGGGTCTCTGCGCCTGCTCACCGGCGGCGACGGTCGATGGCGACGTCTACGGCCGGCTCGACGACGAGACGATCGCCGAGATCGTCGAAGAGGTGCGGCTGTGAGCATCACAATCTATGTTCCCGGCGATTCCGGCGCTCTGGCGCTCGGCGCCGACAAGGTTGCCAAGGCTGTTGCCTCGGAAGCTGAAGCTCGCGGCCTCGATATCCGCGTCGTGCGCAACGGCTCGCGCGGGCTCTACTGGCTCGAGCCGATGGTCGAGGTCGAGACGGGCGAGGGCCGGCTGGCCTACGGTCCGGTCAAGGCACGCGACGTGGCGGGCCTGTTCGAGGCCGGCTTCTGCGACGGCCCGACCGATCACGCCCTTTCCCTCGGCGATCCGGAGGAAATCGCGTTCCTCAAGCGCCAGACGCGGCTGACTTTTGCCCGCTGCGGCATCGTCGATCCGCTGTCGCTGGCGGACTACCGCGCCCATGGCGGCTTCCGCGGACTGGAGAAGGCGCTTTCGATGTCGCCGGCAGAGATCGTTGCCGAAGTCACCGAATCCGGCCTGCGCGGCCGTGGCGGGGCCGGTTTTCCGACCGGCGTCAAGTGGAAGACCGTACTCGAGACAGAAGCGGACCAGAAATACATCGTCTGCAACGGCGACGAAGGCGATTCCGGCACCTTCGCCGACCGCATGATCCTCGAGGGTGATCCCTTCGTCCTCATCGAGGGGATGATCATCTCCGGTCTCGCCGTCGGTGCCACCAAGGGCTACATCTACATGCGGTCGGAATATCCGCATGCGATCGACATGACAGAAAAGGCGATCGAGATCGCCCGCGCGGCCGATATCCTCGGCCCCTCGGTGCTGATGTCGGGCCACTCCTTCGACCTCGAGGTCCGTGTGGGCGCCGGCGCCTATGTCTGCGGCGAGGAGACGGCTCTTCTGGAAAGTCTCGAGGGCAAGCGCGGCGTGGTCCGCGCCAAGCCGCCGCTGCCCGCGCACAAGGGCCTGTTCGGCAAGCCGACCGTCATCAACAACCTGATCTCGCTCGCATCCGTGCCGGTTATCCTCGACAAGGGCGGCGCCTTCTACAAGGATTTCGGGCTGGGCCGCTCACGCGGCACGATCCCGATCCAGATCGCCGGCAACGTCAAATATGGCGGCTTGTTCGAGGACGGCTTTGGGCTGACACTCGGCCAGATCGTCGAGGATATCGGCGGCGGCACCGCGTCCGGCCGGCCGGTCAAGGCGGTGCAGGTGGGTGGTCCGCTCGGCGCCTATTTCCCGCCTGAACTGTTCGATACCGAATTCGACTACGAAGCCTTCACGGCGCGCGGCGGTCTGATAGGCCATGCCGGCATCGTCGTCTTCGATGATACGGTCGACATGCTCGATCAGGCCCGTTTCGCCTTCGAGTTCTGCGCCATCGAAAGCTGCGGCAAATGCACCCCGTGCCGCATCGGCGCGGTGCGCGGTGTCGAACTCGCCGACCGGCTCAAGGCCGGCGTCGATCCGGAGAACCAGATCGAGATCATCCGCGACCTGTGCGATACGATGCATCTCGGCTCGCTGTGCGCGCTCGGTGGCTTTACGCCCTATCCGGTGCTCTCCGCGCTCAACCATTTCCCCGACGACTTCCGCCGGGAACCCAGACGCGAGGCCGCCGAATGAGCACTCAAAAGGTCAAGGGTCCGGCGTCCTATTTCCCGTCGATCGAAAAGACCTACGGGAGGCCGGTGCGGGAATGGCTCGACATGATCGAGCCGCGTACCGGGGATCGCCACATGGAAATCGTCAAATGGCTGAAGGACGAGCACAAGCTCGGCCACGGCCACGCCAACGCGCTGGTTGCCTACCAGCTGGCGCAGACAAAATCTGACAACGGAGCAACATCATGAGCAACGTTCGACAGAAAGATTTCGGTACGCCTGCCTCCCGCGAGGACGAGACCGTGACCCTGACCGTCGACGGGCGGCAGATCACCGTACCCGCGGGCACCTCCGTCATGCGCGCCTCGGCGGAGGCGGGCGTCGGCATTCCCAAGCTCTGCGCCACCGACATGGTCGACGCCTTCGGTTCCTGCCGCCTCTGCCTCGTCGAAATCGACGGCCGCCGCGGCACGCCGGCCTCCTGCACGACGCCGGTGGCCGACGGCATGGTGGTCCACACCCAGACCGAGCGGCTCAAGAAGCTGCGCAAGGGGGTGATGGAGCTCTATATTTCCGACCATCCGCTTGACTGCCTGACCTGCGGCGCCAACGGCGATTGCGAACTTCAGGACATGGCCGGCGCGGTGGGCCTGCGCGATGTCCGCTATGGCTATAACGGCGAAAACCATGTGTTCGCGCGCACCAGCACCTCCGGCGAAACCAATCCGCGCTACATGCCGAAAGACGAGAGCAATCCCTATTTCACCTATGATCCGTCGAAATGCATCGTGTGTTCGCGTTGCGTGCGTGCCTGCGAGGAAGTGCAGGGCACGTTTGCGCTGACGATCGAGAGCCGCGGTTTCGAATCCCGCGTTTCCGCCGGCATGCACGAGGATTTCCTCACCTCCGAATGCGTCTCCTGCGGTGCTTGCGTGCAGGCTTGCCCGACGGCGACGCTTCAGGAGAAATCCGTTATCGAAATCGGCACGCCAGAGCACGCGGTGGTCACCACTTGCGCCTATTGCGGCGTCGGCTGCTCGTTCCAGGCCGAAATGCGCGGCGAGGAAGTTGTCCGCATGGTGCCCTGGAAGGACGGCAAGGCCAATCGCGGCCATTCCTGCGTCAAGGGCCGCTTTGCCTGGGGATATGCCACCCACAAGGACCGGATCCTCAACCCGATGATCCGCGAGAAAACCTCCGACCCGTGGCGTGAAGTCAGCTGGGAGGAGGCACTGGAATACACAGCCAAGGAATTCCGCCGCATCCAGCACCAGTACGGACGCACCTCGATCGGCGGCATCACCTCGTCGCGCTGCACCAACGAGGAGACCTTCCTCGTCCAGAAACTGGTGCGCGCCGGCTTCCGCAACAACAATGTCGATACCTGCGCCCGCGTCTGCCACTCGCCGACCGGCTACGGCCTCGGCAAGGCCTTCGGCACCTCGGCCGGCACGCAGGATTTCGATTCCGTCGAGCACACCGACGTCGTCATCGTCATCGGCGCCAACCCGACCGACGGACACCCGGTCTTCGGTTCGCGGCTCAAGAAGCGGCTGCGCCAGGGGGCCAGGCTGATCGTCATCGACCCCCGCCGCACCGATCTGGTGAAGTCGCCGCACATCAAGGCGGCCCACCATCTGGCGCTCAAGCCCGGCACCAACGTCGCCGTGCTGACCGCAATCGGCCACACGATCGTTGACGAGGGACTGTTCGACGAAGCCTTCATCCGCGAGCGCTGCGACTGGTCGGAATTCGAGGACTGGGCCTCCTTCGTTTCCGAGGAGCGCCACAGCCCGGAAGCGACCGAAAGCTACACGGGCGTTCCGGCAAGCGAACTCCGCGCCGCAGCCCGCCTGTTCGCGCAAGGCGGCAACGGCGCGATCTATTACGGCCTCGGCGTGACCGAGCACAGCCAGGGTTCCACGGCCGTTATGGCGCTCGCCAACCTCGCCATGGCGACCGGCAATATCGGCCGTCCCGGCGTCGGCGTGAACCCGCTGCGCGGCCAGAACAACGTCCAGGGCTCCTGCGACATGGGTTCGTTCCCGCACGAACTGCCGGGTTATCGGCACATTTCGGGCGGCGAGACGCGCGAGATCTTCGAAAAGCTCTGGGGTGTCGAACTCGACCACGAACCGGGCTTGCGCATCCCGAACATGCTCGACGCCGCAGTCGAAGGCACGTTCCGCGGCATCTACATCCAGGGCGAGGACATTCTCCAGTCCGACCCCGACACGCATCATGTGGCCGCCGGTCTCGACGCGATGGAGTGCGTTGTCGTCCACGACCTCTTCCTCAACGAGACGGCGAACTACGCCCACGTTTTCCTGCCCGGCTCGACCTTCCTCGAGAAGGACGGGACCTTCACCAATGCCGAGCGCCGCATCAACCGGGTGCGCAAGGTGATGACGCCGAAGAACGGCTATGCCGACTGGGAAGTGACGCTGAAACTCGCCCAGGCGCTGGGGCTCGACTGGAACTACAGCCATCCGAAGGAAATCATGGCGGAAATCGCCGCGACTACGCCGAGCTTTGCCAATGTGACCTACGAATATCTGGATAAAGCGGGTTCGGTGCAGTGGCCCTGCAACGAGGCGCATCCGGAAGGCTCGCCGATCATGCATGTCGACGGCTTCGTGCGCGGCAAGGGCAAGTTCATCCGCACCGAATATGTCGCCACCGACGAAAAGACCGGACCGCGCTTCCCGCTTCTCCTGACGACGGGGCGCATATTGAGCCAGTACAATGTCGGCGCGCAGACAAGGCGCACCGCCAACTCCGTCTGGCACGCGGAGGACCGGCTCGAAATCCATCCTCATGACGCCGAACAGCGCGGCATCGTCGACGGCGACCTGATCCGGCTCGCGAGCCGCTCGGGCGAGACGTCGCTGAGGGCGAAGATCACCGACCGGGTGTCGCCGGGCGTCGTCTACACGACCTTCCATCACCCGGATACCCAGGCCAATGTGGTGACGACCGACTATTCCGACTGGGCGACCAACTGCCCCGAATACAAGGTCACCGCAGTTCAGGTGTCGCCCGCCAACGGACCGACCGGCTGGCAGCGGGACTATGACGAGCAGGCCCGCCAGTCGCGCCGCATCGAGGCCGTGGAACCGGCGGAGTAGGCGCACGACAGAAGGATGACCCGGATCGTCGAGATGCCGAACCGCAGCCAGACGCGCAAACGACTGCCGGAGGAAAGCCCGGTGGCGCTGTCGTTCAACGGCGCTACCGAGGCAGTGATGATGGCGACGCCATCCGATCTGGCCGATTTCGGCGTCGGCTTCGCGCTATCCGAGGGGATCGTGACGCGACCTGGCGAAATTGCGGCGATCGAAGTGGTCAAGCGCGACGGCGGCCACGACGTGCAGATGACCATTCCCGCCGAACGGCAGGCCGCGCTCGCCGCTCGCCGCCGCAAGGCGATGGGCCCGGTGGGATGCGGCCTTTGCGGGATCGAATCCATCGAAGCGGCGCTGCGCGACCTGCCGGAGATCGACAGCGCAGTCACGATCGACGCCGCTGACATTCCGCGCGCGGTCGAAGCCCTCGGGCGCAACCAGCCGCTGCGCGACGAGACCGGCGCCATGCACGGCGCTGGGCTCTGGGTGCCGGGCAGGGGACTCGTCCACACCCGCGAGGATGTCGGCCGTCACAACGCGCTCGACAAGCTGATCGGCGCCTGCGCCCGCAATGGCATCAAGCCGGCGGACGGCGCACTGGTGATATCGAGCCGCGTGTCGGTCGATCTGATCCAGAAGTCCGTCGCTTCCGGCGCGACTGTGCTGATCGCGGTCTCGACGCCGACGGAACTGGCGGTGGAGACCGCCGAACAAGTGGGCCTGACGCTCGTCGCGCTGGTACGCGGCTCGAATTACGAGATCTTCAGCCGGGCCGACAGGATCGTCGGCGGCCCGGAGAACGACGAAAAGACTACCGGGGAGAACGCCGATGTCGCCTGACAAGCTCACCTATATGGCCAACCAGATCGCCAAATTCTTCCACAGCCAGCCCGAGAACGAGGCGGCTGCCGGCGTGGCCGAGCACATCAACAAGTTCTGGGAACCGCGCATGCGCCGCCAGCTCTTCGAGATGACCGACGCAAGCGGCGAGGGGTTCGATCCGCTGGTGATCTCGGCGCTCGGCGAAATCCGCCGACCGGAAGCTCAACAGTAACCGGGCAGACATGCGCCGCTTAGAAGCGGCGGTTCACACCGAACCTCAAGAGATCGAATTTCGTTCGAACCACCGTGTCGCTGCCTGCAACAAGGGCGTCCTGCAGATAGGCCTTCGAGCCGAAATCCATGTGCAGATATTCGGCCTTTGCCGTCCAGTCGTCGTTTACCGCATATTCAACGCCGCCGCCGACGACCCAGCCCGTATGAAGGATACTGTCCGTCACCGGGGCGCCGGTCTGGCCCGTCTGCTCGATCGTATTGTGGCCGACTGCGACCCCGCCTGTCACAAAAGGCAGCACGCGATCGAAAGCATAGCCGGCACGGCCGCGCAGCGTGGCGAACGAATCAAGCTTGTTGTTGATGAGAAAAGGTATGGCGAAACTGGGGTCGGTGTAGGGGTGGCTGCGGCCACCGATGGCTGCGGCCTGGAAATCAGCTTCGGCGCCGAACACCATGGAATCGTACTGTACATTGGCGCCGATCTGAACGCCGCCAAACAGCCCGGAATAGCTCGCCGATCCGTCCAGAAAATCGACGCCGGAAGCCCTCAGGGTCGAGCGTTCATTGCCGCCGGCATACCCTCCGTTGATCCCCGCATACATACCCGACCAGTCATAGGACCCTGAATATTCTCGCGAATCGTCTGCGGGAGAGCCATAACTCATCGCCGTAGGTGTCTCCGCAGGCGTTGATCCCGCGATGGCGGCGGCGGGTTCGGCGCGAGCGTGTTGTGCCTTTCGCAAAGCTGCGAGTTCTTTGCGCATCTCCGCATTGTCGCGCTGGATCACTTCGAGCCGCGCCATGACATCGTCAAGTGTTACGGCACGCACCGGAAGTGTGGAAATCACCACCGCAAGAAGGGTGAAAGGGGCTGAAAAACGGATAGTCATGGCGATGCGCTCCTGTTGGCGCAGCAACCATAAGCAAACAACGCGATGCCAAAATACCCGCCATATGAGGGTAGTGGGGCGGGCTGGAGTTCTGTGTGGCAAATCAATCACCACACCCGCGCGGTGCTTCGCGGACAGCTGAATTCTATTCGGCCGGCCGCGCCACGGTCTGGGCATTTCGCAGGAGCGCGACCAGATGGCTTTGCTGGCTCGTTCCGGTTTTGCGGAAGATGGACGACATGTAGGAGCGCGCCGTACTCAACAGAATGCCGTTGTCGGTGGCCGCCTGCTTCAGGGTTCGTCCCGATGCCAGCGACGCAGCGAGGCTAGCCTCCTTCGGCGACAGCCCGAACAAAGCTCGCGCCTGCCTGATGGTTCCCTCCGGAAGCGCGAGCGACATCGGCCGCATGAAGACGGTGGCATGCGGTCCTACAAATCGCAGCTCCTCGGCTGAACCGACGAGCGGCCCCACCGAGATCGCCAGGCTCAAGTCGCTGTTTCCGCCCGGCGCCAACAACATCAGGTCGCCACCGGTACCCGTGACCAAATCGTCCGTACGGCTGCAGGCGTTGACGACGAGGTGACGCAATGCTGCTGTCTTGGCGGCACTCGCGGTCGCCAGACGTCCCGACTTGCGCAACAGAACCGATCCGGTCCTGTCCAGCATGGTCTGCGCTCTGTCGTTCATGGATTTTATCCGCATGGACGCATCGACCAGGACAATGCCGAACGGGACGTCCGACAGTGTGGAAGCGGCCAGTTGGGTCGATTGGATCTGGCGCTTGATGTCGGCGGCGCGCGACAAATGCGGCGCAAGCAGTTTCAACAGATCCATGTCCGATGCATCGAACGCCGGCTGGCCACGCCCGCGCTGGACATCGAACATCCAGTTTGAGTGCTCAGAATCCAGAACCTTGCAGGCAATTCCGCCATACATGTCCTGCGGCGCCATCCATTCGTTCCAGAACTCACTCCGCTTTAGCCAGTCATCGTCGACAAGCGTCTGGTCTCGATACACCATCCCGACAGGCGCAGCCCTCACGGCGTCCGTCTGCCTGTTCGAATGGAACGATCGTTCCTCGATAAACAGGCGCAGGAAGTCCGGATCGCCACCGATTGAAATGTTGTCATCGGGACCGAGATTGGGGCCAATCCGCGCAAAGCACGCGGTGGACGCTTTAAACAGCGCGCGGAGCCTCGCGACCGCTTCATTCCACGTTCCGGCGCCAGACGCGGCATTGTAAATTGTGCCGATGGCGGCGGAAAAATCTGATGGGTCCACAAATGGCGTCAATTTCTCTTACCGTTATGTGCGGAACAACCAATCGCGATCTTGTCCTGTTAGCAGTCGCTGTCAAGCGACGGATATGCGAATCAGCGCTGGCCGGACGTGAGAAGCTTGTAGCCGGCGAAGACGAAGAACGCGCCGAGCGCACCCTCGACCCAGGACCGGAACCGAACCAGCAACGATCGGACCGGCGCAGCCGACAGAAGCAGCGCGTAGGCCGCATGGCCGACAAAGGAATTGATCCAAGCGAGCAGCACGAACAGCGCGATGATCGGTGCGGGCGCGTGGCCGACGCCGCCCACCGCCGCGATCGCCAGCCAGAAGGCAATGGCCTTCGGGTTGGTGACCTGCAGCACGAACCCGGACATCGCCGTTCGTGCGGCACTCCGCGCGGCGACCGCATGCAGTTCGAGCGGCGGCGGATTGACCGCCTTTGAAAACGCCTTGTAAGCGAGCCAGAACAGATAGAGCCCGCCGATGATACGCATCACGGTCATCGCATGGGCGATTTCCGAGAGGACGACCGCGATCCCCAGAACGACCGAGGTCGCCAGAACGATCGAGCCGCAGGAAATGCCGAAGGCGGTCAGAACCGCAGGCGCGCGGCCGCGTGCGGTGGCGACGCCGAGGATCAGCATCACGCTCGGCCCCGGGGAGAGTACGCCAACGGTCTGGATCGAGAGCGCGAGCAGGATCTGTGGAAGATATTGGGCAAGCATGGAAGCGACTCCGGGGCGGGCTGGTCCTTCACATAATCCAGAGAATGGCGGGCACGCTATCGGTTTGACGTGGCGTACCCACTGCTGCTGACATTTTCTGGCCGGATTGACGGTCAATCTTGCAAGCCATCGCTAAAATGGAGGAGAAACCGGATCCATGGTGCAGGGCCTGAGCCACATGACCTTTATCGTCGAGGATCTCGACCGGATGGAGTCTTTTCTCACCACGGTTTTCGATGCGAGGAAGGTCTATGACAGCGGCGAGGAAACCTTCTCGCTGTCGAAGGAACGGTTCTTCCTGATCGGGGAAGGCGAAATTGCAGTGTGGCTGGCAACGATGGAGGGCGAGAGCCTGCCGACCCGCACCTACAATCACGTCGCCTTCAAGATCGACGATGCCGACTTCGACGCGTATGTCGATAGGATAAAAATGCTAGGTATCGATATCCGCGAAAGCCGGTCTCGCGTGGAGGGCGAGGGCAGGTCGATCTACTTCCACGACCATGACAATCACATGTTCGAACTGCATACCGGTACGCTCGAAGAGCGGCTGGCGCGTTACGCCAAGGGGCGCCAGGGCGAGGGCGGTTGACTCGTCGCCCCTCCCGTATATTCTTGTTTTGTTCTCGCCTGTCCTGAGGAAGATCTAATGGCGGTCATCAGTCACATCACGCTCGGGACCAATGATCCCGAACGCGCAGGGCGGTTCTACGACGAGGTTCTCGGCGCCCTCGGTTTCGACCGGCTGCCCAAGCCGCCCGGCAAGCCCCCGGCCTATGAAAAGGGTGGCGGGATGCCGACCATCTATCTCTACACGCCGGAGGATGGCCGGCCGGCGACCTGGGGCAATGGCACACATGTGGCATTCGTGGCCGACACGAAGGAGGCGGTTCATGCCTTCCATGACGCGGCGTTGAAGCTGGGCGGGATGTGCGAAGGCGAGCCGGGACCGCGGCCGCATTACGGCGAGAATTATTATGCGGCCTATGTCCGGGATCCTGACGGCAACAAGCTACAGGCGGTCTGTTACGCCTGATTTAGCACCAGGAGACGATCCATCAAACATCCGCTCACCATCGATGACGTCCTCGCGCTGCGGGAATTCCCGATCATCTGCGGGCCGCAATTCGCCTATGACCGGGCAGGGGACCGGCTGGCATTCTGCCTGCCGAAGAGCGCCGCGGAGAGTTCGCGGTTCTTTCTCGACGCCATAGGCGGCGGGCAGGGCGAACTCCATATCATCGATCTCGCGACGGCCGCTGTCCGCACACTGCCGGCGCCCGATGGCCTCGGCGTGTTGTCGCCGATCTGGTCGCCGGACGGGTCGATGATTGCCGTGGCCGCGACCGACGGGTTGTCGCTTCGTCCGGCCGTCGTCGACGTGGATAGCGGTGCGATGCGGATTCTGGCCGAGCGCAACCTTACGCTGCCGGGAACCAGGACATTCTTCCACTGGATCGACGATGCCGCGATCGCCTGCGACGTGACAGTCGGCAACCGTCCGACGCTCTGGCTCGACATTGAGAAGCGTGGCGCGACGGCGAGCATCGCCAACTGGCGCAAGGCGTGGGGAGGGCGGGAGGCGACGGCCAGCCCGCTCAAGACCGATCAGCCGGACCCCGTGCTGGAGGAGGCGGAATACTGTGTCGTCGAGGTCGAGACCGGACGGTACGAGACGTTTCCGCGCGAGGAACCGCGACCGGAGCACCTTGAGGCTTTTGTCGGCCGCCCCGAGCCGGATTATCCGCCTCGCGTCGTCGGCCCTGGCAAGCCGGTTCCGCCGCAAAGCATCCTGGTCGCGACGCATCCCGAGGGAAGCGAGACGATCTATCTCACGCGATCCGACGACGCCACGCGCGTCCTGAGGCTTGCCGGATACGCGCCGAGCGTCATCTTCGAAACCGACACGCATATGGACGAGGTCGAGCCGTCGCGGTCCTTTCTGATGCCGTATACGACCGGGGCGGGGCAGGAGACGGAACTCCGCTGCATCCTGCCGCCGGACTACCGGGACGGCGAAAGGCGGCCCGCCGTCCTGTGGGTCTATCCGGGCTTCAAGGCCGGCAGCGACATGGCGCACCGCCAGCATCTTCTGAACCAGCCGGGCATGTTCAACCTGCATCTCCTGGCGGCCCGCGGCTTTGTCGTCATCATCCCGTCCATGCCCTATGACAAGGCCGCGCTCGGCGACGAGCGCGTGCTGGCCGATTGCCTGACGGATACCGCCCTCCCGGCTTGCGACGCGGTCGTGGAGGCGGGCTATGGGGACCGCGACCGGATCCATGTCGCAGGCCACAGTCTCGGCGGCTGGGCGACGTTGGTGCTGTTGACGAAATCGATGGCGTTCCGCTCAGGCATTGCGATGGCTGCGACCAGCAATCTTCTGTCGCAGACCGATGACGTCCGGCTGCGTTTCGACGCGATCGTGGATAGCAGCCGCGCGCCGGGCTTGGCGGATAATTTCCATGTGACCGAGCCGCCATGGAAAAGGCTTGATCCGTACCTGCGCAACAGTCCGCTGTTTTCCGTCGAGACTGTGTCCGCGCCGGTTCTCATGATCCACGGCGATCAGGACTATGTCGAGATCGGCCAGTCCGAACAGATGTTTGCGGCATTGCGGTCGCTCGGCAAGCCTGCGGAATTTGTCCGCTACTGGGGCGAGGGCCACGTGCTGGAGAGCCCGACCAACATCCGCGACGCATGGAAACGGATCATAGATTGGCTGGAGACCGCCTAGGCTGGAGGGCCAGGCTATTCGGCGGCTGGCGACAGGCCGCGAAACCGGGCAGGGCGGGCCTATGCGCTGCCGGCGGTCTTTTCGCGGTCATAGGCCTCGCAGGCCGCCTCGATATCGTCTCCATGTTCGAGCGCCCAGCAGCACAGCGTCTCGAAGGGTTCCCGAAGCGAATGGCCGAGCGGCGTGATCGCATATTCCACCCCGATGGGCGTCGTCGGCAGCACGGTGCGGGTGACGAAGCCGTTGCGCTCGAGGCGCTTGAGCGCGTCGGCAAGCGCCTTATGGGTGATGCCGTTGAGCCGCCGCTTGATCTCGTTGAAACGCGCGGGCCTCGGGCACAAGACCGTCAGGATGAGGATCGTCCACTTGTCGGCGATCTTGTCGATGACCGGCCGGATGAACCCCATATTCTCATAGGCCTGCCTGGAGATCTGGTCGAGGTCGGTATCGTCTGGCATATCTAGGCTATCCAAAGTGCGTTCTTGATATCTGATATACAACGTATATCTCGTCGCCATCGTCAACGAAAGGAAATTGCGATGGCTCGAATGAAGGACAGGATTGCGCTCGTGGTGGGCGGAGCGAAAGGCATCGGTCTGGCGACGGCCAGGCGTCTCGCGGATGAAGGCGCGGTTGTCTTCCTGACCGGCCGGAACGCCGAGGAGGTGGAAGCCGCGGCCCGCGCCGTGGGTCCGCTTGCGACAGGGCTGACGGCCGATGCGGGTTCGCAGGCGGATATCAGAGCAGTGGTGGCGAAGATCGAAGCCGCACACGGTCGTATCGACGCACTGGTGCTGAACGCGGGCATGTCCAAGCCGGCGGATATCGACAGCGAGACGCCGGACCAGGTGGCCGAAATCTTCCAGGTCAACGTCCAGGCCATGGTTTTCGGCTTTCAGGCCGCACTGAGGATCATGCGGGAAGGGAGCGCCGCCGTTCTTGTGGGATCGGTCGCCGACGTGCTCGGCCCGAACGGCTACGGGACCTATGCCGCGTCCAAGGCAGCGCTGCGATCCTACGCCAGAACCTGGACCGCGGAACTGACCCGCCGCGGCATCCGCATCAATGTGGTGGCGCCGGCGCCGACCGACACCGACATGATGGCCGCCGTTCCCGACAAGGTTCGCGAGGCGCTGGTCGCTCCGATCCCCATGGGGCGCATGGCGCGGCCGGAGGAAATTGCCTCCGCCGTGAACTTTCTACTGAGCGATGAGGCGAGCTTCATCGCCGGCGCAGAACTGTATGTAGACGGCGGAATGGCGCAGGTCTGAGGAGACAAGCCTCGGCGTCCGTTTTCCGGATCACAGGGGAAAGCGGACGCCATTTAACGACACCCCGCAGATGCCATAAAAAGATCGCATAAGATGGATTATGGAACTTACGACTTGATGCTGACGTGATAGCGTATTGTCTCTTTCCCAAGCCCCATCAATGGGATGCCGCGTTTCCCTGAAGCATTGTCTTCAGTTTGCGGCCGGCTTCACATCGATCACCTTCGCGCATGTCGCCTTCACCAGCGCCTTCGGATCGACGGAGAAAACGCTGTCCGGACGTCCGGCGGCGGCCCAGACGACGGCGTGGCTCATCAGCGCTTCGTCCATGTAGACCGGCACGGCGATCTTGTGACCGATGGGCGCGACGCCGCCGATGGCGAAGCCGGTCTCGTCGCGCACACGGCGTCCGTCGCAGCGGCCGAGGTTGAGGCCGTGGGCGGCTGCCACATGAGCAAGATCGGCATTGTGCGCGCCGGAGACCAGCAGCAGCGTGATCGCGCCCGTATCCGTGTTTTCGAAGACCAGCGATTTGACGATCTGGCCGACTTCGCACTCGCAGGCCGCGGCGGCGTCTTCGGCCGTGCGCGTGGATTCGGCCATCTTGACGATCTCGACGTCGAGGCCCAGCTCGGCGGCGGTTTCGGAAACCCTGCGGATCGAGGAGCCCGCCGGCAGCTCGGCGCGGTCAAGAACGGTCCTGGTCAAATCTCCACCTCGTATTCGATCGTCAGCCCGTCATAGGCCGGCTCGACATGCGGCGGCGTCTCGTTGCGCACCGTCTCGTAGTCGAGCGGAATATGCATATGCGTCAGAATGGCGTTGTGCGCACCGAGTTTCTCGATCCACCACAGTGCCTGGTCGATCGACAGATGGCTGGGATGCGGCTTGTATTGCAGCGAGTCAATAACGATGTGCTCAAGCCCTTCGAGCTTGCCAATCGTCTCGCGCGGAAAATCGCTGACGTCGCAGCAATAGGCGAAATCGCCGAAACGGTAGCCGAGCGAGGTGATCGAGCCATGCTGCTGCCTGAGAGGCTGGACGGTGATCGGACCTCCCTGCCCGTCGATCACCAGGCTGGCGTCGAGGTCCTCGATGATCCGCGCGTCGATGATCGGCGGATAGGACGAACCGGCCGGCGTTTCGAAGCAATAGGCGAAGCCGCCGCGGATCCGGCGCATGGTTTCCGGCTCGGCGAAGATCGGAATCCGGCGGCGCTGAGTGAGAGCGAAACCGCGCAGGTCGTCGATACCATGGAGATGATCCGCATGGGCATGCGTATAGAGAACCGCGTCGATCTCCCGAACCTCGGCCGAGATCATCTGCTCGCGAAAATCAGGCCCCGTATCGACGACGACGACCGTTTCACCGCCATCCTCGGCGATCTGCCGCACCATCATCGCCGCACGGGTGCGCCGGTTCTTCGGGTTCGCCGGATCGCACTTGCCCCATTCGCCGTTGATGCGCGGAACGCCGGGCGACGAGGCACAGCCGAGAATGATGAACTGTCGCCGGACCTTGGCCATGTCTTACGCGGCCCTCGGCATGCGGGTGAACAGCCGGTAGGCATTCGCGGTCGTCAGATCGCGGATCTCGGGTTCGGCAAGCCCTATCGTCTCGCCGAGAATGCGCGCGGTGTTGACCACGTAGGACGGCTCGTTGCGCTTGCCGCGGTTGGGCGGCGGTGCGAGATAGGGCGCGTCGGTCTCGACCAGCAGCCGCTCGTGCGGAACAGTCTTCGCGATCTCGCGCAGTTCATCGGATTTGCCGAAGGTCACGATTCCGGAAAACGAGATGTATCCGCCGAGCTTCACGCCCACATCGGCCAGTTCCTGACCGGCGGAGAAGCAATGGAGAATGAAGGGGAAGGCGCCCTTCCCCATTTCTTCTTCCAGCGTGGCGATCATGTCCTCGTCGGCCGCGCGCGAATGGATGACGAGCGGCAGGCCGGTCTGCCGGCTGGCGTCGATATTGGCGCGGAAGACGGCAAGCTGGACGTCGCGCGGCGCGTTGTCGGGATAGAAGAAATCGAGGCCGGCTTCGCCGATCGCCACGCATTTGGGGTGATTGGCGAGCTCGATGATCTCTTCCGTCGTCACGTCCGGCTCCTCGCCGGCATTGCCCGGATGAGTGCCGACCGAGCAGAAGACGTCGTCATAGGCTTCCGCCACCGCCTTGATACGATCGAACTTCCGCACCCTCGTGCAGATCGTCACCATGCGCACGAGCCCGGCGTCCCGCGCCCGCTGGATCACCTGGTCCCGCTCGGGCGCGAAATCGTCGAAATCGAGATGGCAATGGGTATCGATGACCGGATGGGCCATCACGTCGAAGCCCTCTGACATGTCGCTCAGGCCTCCGCTTCCCGTTCCACATAGCGCGGGAAGACACCCTCGGGCTTCGGCAGGTCCGTGCCGGGCACCAATGCGGCATTCTCGACATGGAAAACGCGTTTGTCCTCGGGCACGGCAACCAGATCGAGAAGCTTCGAGGCGCTCGACGGCATGAAGGGCTGGATGGCGATGCCGACCACCCGGACGACCTCGGCGGTGACGTAGAGCACCGTCGCCATGCGCGCCGGATCGGTCTTCTTCAGGGCCCAGGGCTCCTGTCCGGCGAAATAGCGGTTGGCCTCGGCGACCACCTCCCACACGGCCGCGAGCGCGCGGTGGATCTGCTGGTTGCCCATCTCGGCGACCATCTTGTCGTAGATGCCGTAGGCCGCCTTGAGGATCGCCTCGTCCTCCGCGGTCAGGTCGCCATATTCGGGCACCTTGCCGTCGCAGTTCTTTGCGATCATCGACAGCGAGCGCTGCGCGAGATTGCCCAGATCGTTGGCGAGATCGGAATTGATGCGGGCGGTGATGGCCTCGTGGCTGTAGGCGCCGTCCTGGCCAAAGGAGACGTCGCGCATGAAGAAGTAGCGCACCTGGTCGAGTCCATATTCCTCGATCAGCGCGAAAGGGTCGACGACGTTGCCGACCGATTTCGACATCTTCTCACCCTTGTTGTTCAAAAAGCCGTGGGCGAAGACGCGCGCCGGCAATTCGAGCCCCGCCGACATGAGAAACGCCGGCCAGTAGACGGCGTGGAAGCGCACGATGTCCTTGCCGATGATGTGGAGTGCGGGCCAATAGCCCCATTTCTCGCTCGTTTCGTCCGGAAATCCAGCGGCGGTGATGTAGTTGGTCAGTGCGTCGACCCAGACATACATCACGTGCTTGTCGTTGCCCGGAACCGGTACGCCCCAGTCGAAGGTCGTGCGTGAGATCGACAGATCCTTCAGGCCTCCGCGCACGAAGCTTGCCACTTCGTTGCGGCGCTCTGCGGGCATCACGAAGCCCGGGTTCTTCTCGTAGAGTTCGAGGAGCCTGTCGCCATAGGCGGAGAGGCGGAAGTAGTAACTTTCCTCTTCCACCCATTCGACCGGCGAGCCGAGCGGTTCGCGGCGCACGCCGTCCTCGCCGACCGTCGTTTCGCTTTCATCGAAATAGGCTTCCTGACGCACGGAATACCAGCCGCCATACTTGCCGAGATAAATGTCGCCACTGGCTTCCATGCGGCGCCAGAGCTCCTGCACGGATTTCTTGTGGCGTTCCTCGGTGGTGCGGATGAAATCATCGTTCGAACAGTCGAGCCGTGCGAGCATGTCGCGGAACACCGCCGAATTGCGGTCGGCGAGTTCGATCGGCGTGATTCCGTCCTTCTCGGCGGTCTGCTGCATCTTCTGCCCGTGCTCGTCGGTGCCAGACAGGAAGAAGACATCCTTGCCGTCCAGACGCTGGAAACGCGCCAGAACGTCGGTGGCGATCGCCGTATAGGCGTGACCGATATGGGGAACGCCGTTCGGATAGAAAATCGGCGTGGTGATGTAGAAACGCTCGGAACTCATGAAGACCTCGGTCAAGGTGCGGTAGACGGCGCGCCGCGCGCGCCTTTGGCGCCGTCATAAGGGAAAAATTCCCGCGATGCCATGTCGATATAGGTCAAAATATCAGTCGAACAGGATCGAAAACAGATTGATGACCGCCTGGCCGCGGTCGAGATTGTAGGTTTCGGCGCGTTCGAAATGCGCCGCGATCGCCGAGGCACGCTCCGCCTCGATAGCCGCTTCCCGCCCCCTGCCCTCGGCGGCCAGATGCACGGAATGCCGGCGGACACGGCTGATCACGTGATCGACGAAGAAATGATAGGCGATATCGCGGTCCTTCGCCGAGAGCGCCTGCGCCAGTTTGTGGATCTCCGCCCGGTCGCCGATCGCCTCACGGTCCATCAGGGAATCGAATGTTCCGGCGATCTCCACGCCGCCGTAATTCGCCATGACGAGCGCGCGCGCGACGCTGCCCTCGGTCGCCTCATAGCCGCTGTCGATATCGAAGCGCACGCCGAGATGATCGAGTACCGCGCCCATGTCCGGTTTCGCGAGCGCGTCCAGCGCCAGACCCAGGCAACGCGAGCGGATGGTCGGCAGAAGGCGTCCCGGCGCATGCGACAGAACGAGAAACAAGGAATTCTTCGGCGGCTCCTCGAGGATCTTCAAAAGCGCGTTGGCGGCATTGCGGTTCATGTCATCGGCGGCGTCGATGACGGCGATGCGCCAGTTGTCCGATCCCGCCGTCTGGCTGAAGAAGTGACCGACGCGGCGCACCTCATCGACTGTGATCACGCTCTTCATCTTGCCGGACTTCTCGTCAAAGGGCCGGCGGATGTGGAGGATGTTGTGCGAGGCGCCCGAGGCGATCTGCCGTGAGACCGCCGAGTCCGGATCGGGGTCGGCGATCCGTTCCGGCGCATCCGCGGCTTTCGGATGTGAAATCAGATGGTTGGCAAAACGAAAGGCGAGCGTGGCCTTGCCGATTCCCTCCGGCCCCTCGATCAGGATCGCGTGGTGAAGCCTGCCGCTGCGATAGCTCTCGGCGAGAAAGGACTCGGCCTCCCCGTGACCGAACAAAACCGTGTTCGCCTCGGGCGCGATGGCGCCGTCGAGCATGTCGGGACGATCACTCACGCTTACCGGCCCTTGGCGCTTTTTTCAGGGACCACCGGTTCGGGCAGGACGGAATCGACAGCGTCGAGAACGGCGAGCGCAACGGCATCGGGCGACCCGGTGCCGTCGATCAGCTTGCAGCGTTTCGGCTCGGACTGGGCGAGATCGCGAAAGGCCTGCCGGCGCATCTCGTGGGTGGCGACTTCTTCCTTCTCGAACCGGTCGGGGCCGGCGCTGTCGCTGCTGCCGCGCTTGCGGGCGCGCGTCAGGCCGGATTCGGCGGGCACGTCGAGAATGAGGGTGATGTCCGGCATCACGCCGTTGACGACCACACGTTCGAGATTGCGCACGAAGCCGGGTTCGAGATTGCCGGTCACACCCTGATAGACGCGGGTGGAATCGACGTAACGGTCGCATAGCACGACGGTGCCTTCGGCGAGTGCCGGACGGATAACCTGTTCGACATGATCGGAACGGGCGGCGGCGAACAGCGTGGCTTCCATGCGCACGCCGAACTCCTCGGCCTGGCCGCTGAGAAGAATATGGCGGACGGCTTCGGCACCCTGCGAGCCGCCGGGCTCGCGGGTTACGAGCACATCATGGCCGCGGCGGCGCAACACGTCGGCCAGCCGATTGATCTGGGTGGATTTCCCAGCCCCCTCGCCGCCCTCGAATGTGATGAAGCAACCCTTGCCCTGGCTCACGTCTGATTCCTGCTCGTCGGGTTCAGTTCCAGAATTGGACCAGTTCGATCAGCGCGTCCAGTGCCTGGCTGTGAATTGGCCCCTTCTTCACCGACTGCGCGGCATAAAGCGGCTCCTCGCGGCTTAGCGTATCGCCGATATAGATATAAAGGTCGCCGATCTGTTGGCCCTCCTCGACCGGTGCCTTCAGCGGCCAGTTGTAGCGAACCCGCGCCACCAGCCGGTCGGGATTGGTCAGCGGCAGGAAGATGTCGACGGGCCCCTTGGCCTTCAGATCGACGGAAGTTTCGCCACCATAGACCGAAGCGGTGGCAACCACCTCGCCATCCTTAAACAGCGGTTTTCGCTCGAAGGCACGGATGCCCCATTCAAGGATCTTGCGGGCCTCCTCCCGCCGGGCGTTCTCGCTTTCGAGCCCGCTCATGGCGAGGAAGAGCCGCCGACCGTCACGCTGGATCGAGGAAACGATGGCGTAGCCCGAAGCCTCGGTATAGCCCGTTTTCATCCCGTCGACGCCGATATCGAGGCCAAGCAGCGGATTGCGGTTGCGCTGGCGGATCTTGTTCCAAGTGAAATCCTCCTGGGAATAGTAGTGATAAAATTCCGGATAGGTCCGGTAGATATGCCGCGCCAGCACCACGAGATCCCGCATGGTGACATGGGATTGGGGGTTCGGCAGACCGGTGGAATTGCCGAAGACCGAGTTCGTCAACCCGATCGCCTTGCCACGTTCGGTCATCAGCCGGGCGAAATTTTCTTCCGAACCGGCCATACCCTCGGCAATCACCATGCACCCGTCATTGGCCGACTGGATGATCACGCCCTGGATCAGATCGCGCAGGGCGATGTTGGAATGGATCTCGGCAAACATGGTGGAGCCGCCGGACATAGCCCCGCCGTTGCGCCAGGCATTTTCGGACACCGAATACTCGTCGTCGAGCGTCAACCGCCCCGACTTGATAGCGTTGAAGACGACTTCCATCGTCATCAGCTTGGCGAGCGAGGCCGGTGGGACCTCCTCGTTCTCGTTCTTGGCGAAAAGGACGGTGCCGGTCTCGGCCTCGACAAGGTAGGCCTGCTTGGCGCGGGTCTCGAAGAGCTGAGCGAAAGCCTGTGACGGCGACAGAGCGGCCAGAGTGATGAGGACAAGTACCGCGCGGAAGAAAGTCAGCCGCACATCAGCCTCCCCTAAACTACCGTTTTCCCTATGAAACCGGACAGTAGACCGTTTCATCCTGAGGCGCAAACGGTCGGCATCGACGGGCCGCCACGTTCATTGGCTTTTCGGATTCGCTCTATTTCAATTGATGGAACTTTGGAACAGCCGCGTGCCGAAATTCAGTTCTTCCGGCCGGTCAGGACGAGTGAGAACGGATCGACGTCGGACGTCACCCGGTTGCCACGGTAAGCCAGGCCGATATCGCGGAACCCGTCCGAACCAGTCAGCGCTTCGGGCGCCGACACCATCAGTTCCGGTCGGTCTTCGACATAGGGACCGACTTCCGGCAGGCTGAACCCGACGGGCAGGAAGGCCGGCGAAACCAGATCACCCGACGGTGCCGCCGGCACCGGAACGGCCGCAGCGGCGACGACCGGCAACTGCGATGTCTCCGCTGCCTGGACGAAAGCCGTCGTCGCGGCCGCAGCGGAACCCGCCTCGCCAACACCAGGCAACGCGCCGGACGGCGTCGGCCCATTCATGGCGAGCATGGTGCCGGAACCTGCAGGCGCGATCTGGTCGGGAGACTGATAGCTGGCCATCAGATAGGAGGTGTCGTCGCCCTCGACGGGGGCGCGGCCGACATATTGAACGCGGACGGCGGCGACGCCGTCGCCCTTCATGGCGAGAAGATCCGCAGCCTTGCTGGAAAGATCGATTATACGCCCGTGGGCGAAAGGACCGCGATCATTGACCCGTACGATAACCGAATGACCGTTCTTCTTGTTGGTCACCCGCGCGTAGCTCGGCAGCGGAAAAGTCGGATGGGCCGCGGAGATGTGATACTGGTCGTAGATCTCACCGTTGGCGGTCTTGCGGCCATGGAAGTTCGGCCCGTACCAGGATGCGAGACCGGATTTGTCGTAGCCTGGCTCCTCGGTGGGCGTGTACCATTTGCCGGCTACCTTATAGGGCTTGCCGACCAATTCGCGGCCGCCGCCCTTCTTCACATTCTTGTCGGTGGTGACACGCGGGCTGGCTTCGACGCCGTATTCGGCGGAAGAGAATTTCGTGATGTTCGAGATCTCGGCTTTCGACGACTTGCTGCCGCCGGAACTTGTTTCGCAGCCCGTCAGAGCCGGAAAAAGAGCGACCAGCCCAAGAGCCACGGTGGCCCGGCCGATCTGTTTACGTGTCGGAGTGTCCCACTTCAACGCCGTCTGTCCCCGTCGCGGCCTTGCCCTGGCCCGCATGCAATTTCCAATTTATCGTCCGCGCTTATTCGCGAAATATGACCGCCGAATCAAGCCCCTTGGGTCCGGCGATCTTCAAATCGGACATCAAAGTGGCAGAAATGCGGTCACCGAAAAGGCCGATATCCGAGTATCCGCCCGACAGGGTGAACAGACGGTAAACTCCGGTGGCGAAGGCGCGGGAAACTCAGCCTTCGATCCGGGCGGTGCCGGATTTGCCGTCGTCGCGCAGCCAGTTGATGGTTGACGCACCGGTCTTTTCGACGGTGAAGCAGGTCGCCTTTCCGTCATACCAGGTCGGCCACTGCTGGCAGAGATTGGCACCGTCGACCCACCATTTACCGGTTTCCTTCGGCGCCATGAACTTGCCGAGACCGAGCGCCGAGCCGTCACCGCTCACCGCGCCGGACGTCTGGTAGTAGAGCGGGAATTCGCCGCCGAACGGCGTCTTCAGATAGATACGTTTGCCCGATACCAGCGATTTGAGCTCGGTGCCGCGAAGGGTGTCCGCGGAGGAAGGTGTCGCCAATGCCAGTGTTGCGGCAACCGCCGCAATGGCGCAGGCGCCGGTACGAAAATGCGCAATCATGCCTGGTCTCCTTCACTGTCCATACACACAGATACGCATGAGACGGCTCACAGGTTTCATGCCCCCGTCAGATTTTGCGGGGAAGCGTCCGCGCCTGTAAGGATCGACGGACCGAGACGAGGGAGATTCGGACAATGGCGCATCCATGGGCAATCGGGCTGATGACGGGCACCGTTCTCGACGGCAATGTCGATATCGCCATGATCCGCACCGACGGCTCCGAAATCGCCGAATTCGGGCCGTGGGAGCTTGCCCCCTACCCCGATCATGTTCCGCCTGTGCTGGAAGAGGCGCTGAAACAGGCCCGCGCCTGGAACTTCGAAGGTGCGGAGCCGGAAATCTTCGCCATGGCCGAGGCGCTTTTGACCCGGGCGCAGGCCGAAGCCGTCAATGCGTTTCTCGCCAAAAACGGCATCGCGGCGCGCGAGGTGGCTGCGATCGGCTTTCACGGCCAGACCGTTCTGCACCGTGCGCCGACGGCGGACGCGAAGGGCAAAACCCGGCAGCTCGGCGACGGTGCGGCGATGGCCGAGATCACCGGTATCGATACCGTCTACGACTTCCGTACCGCCGATATCGAAGCCGGCGGCCAGGGAGCGCCCCTCTCGGCGATCTATCACGCCGGCATGCTCAGGAGCATCGGTGCGGGACCGGAAACCGCCATCCTCAATCTCGGAGGGGTAGCGAATGTTTCCTGGAGCGACGGCGAGACGCTGGTCGCCTTCGACACTGGGCCGGCCAACGCTCCGGTCAACGACTGGATCAAGGCGCACAAGAGGGGCGGCTTCGACGTGGATGGCAAGATCGCCGCCGCCGGGCGCATCGACGAGGCAAGGCTCGAAAGGCTTCTCGAACATCCCTACCTTGCCGCCCCGTTCCCCAAATCGCTCGACCGCTTCGATTTCGGCGCGGCGATGGCAGACGGCCTCGATCTCGCCGACGGTGCAGCCACCCTTACCGCCTTCACTGCCGCCGCGGTTGGCAAGGCGCTCGACATTCTTCCGGTACGCCCCGATCGGCTGGTCGTCTGCGGCGGAGGGCGCAAGAACCCGACCATGCTGTCTGAAATCGCCAAACGCGCCGGCGTTACCGCCGACACGGCAGAAGCCGCAGGCTTCCGGGGCGATGCGGTGGAGGCCGAATGTTTCGCCTATCTCGCCATGCGGCGCCTCGAAGATCTGCCAATCAGCTTTCCCACGACGACCGGTGCGCCGGAAAAAATGACGGGTGGCCGGATCGCCCGGGCGGCCCGCTGAGATGGCCTTCCGGCGCGCATTGTCGCACGGCTTGCCTTGGAGATGACCGGCGCTAACTCCACAGACAGCCACGCCTCGAGGACTTCATGCTCGACACCCTGAAACGCGCGATCATACCAGTCGCCGCCCTCCTTCTCTCCGCCATCGCCGTTCTGACCGGAGCTTACTGGCTCCTTGTCCTCACCCTGCCGGTGATCGCGATCGGCCTTTACGACTGGTTTCAGGACGACTGGACGATCACCCGCAACTTCCCCGTCGCCGGCCGCATCCGCTGGCTGTTCTACAAACTCAGACCCTATCTCCGCGCCTATATCGTGGAGGACGATCTGGGCGGTACGCCGTTTTCGTTCGAGGCGCGCAATCTCATTCATTCCCGCGCCCGCGGCGAAACCGACACCCATCCCTTCGGCACGGAACGCGATACCGACCGCGATACCTATCACTGGATCATGCATTCGATCGCGCCGGAACCCGAGCCGGACCAGGATCCGCGCGTCGAGGTCGGCAACGAGCAGACGGGCAAGCCCTATTCGGCCTCGATCCTCAACATCTCGGCGATGAGCTTCGGCGCGCTGTCGGCCAACGCGATCAGGGCGCTCAACCTCGGCGCCGCCAAGGGCAATTTCTATCACGATACCGGTGAAGGCGGGCTGAGCGACCATCATCTCGCCCATGGCGGCGACATCGTCTGGGAACTGGGGTCGGGCTATTTTGGCGCACGCGACAACCAAGGCCGCTTCGACCCGGAAATGTTCCGCGATACCGCGTCGAGGGACGTGGTCAGGATGACGGAGATCAAGCTCAGCCAGGGCGCAAAACCCGGCCACGGCGGCATGCTGCCGGGCGCAAAGGTCACCGAGGAGATCGCGCGTATCCGCAACGTTCCCGCCCACGAGGATTGCCTGTCGCCGCGCGGCCACTCGGCCTTCTCGACGCCGCTCGAACTGATGGAATTCGCGGCAAGAATGCGCGATCTCTCCGGCGGGAAACCTGTCGGTCTCAAGCTCTGCATCGGCCAGCCGCATGAACCCTTCGCGCTGGTCAAGGCGATGCGCGAGACCGGCATCTATCCCGAATTCATCGTCGTCGACGGCGGCGAAGGCGGCACCGGTGCGGCACCGCTCGAACTCACCGACTGGGTGGGCATGCCGCTGTCCGAGGGACTGGTTCTGATGCGCAACGCGCTGGTGGGCGCCGGCGTCAAGGACAAGGTGAAACTGGTCGCCTCCGGTAAGGTCTATTCGGGCATGGGGCTAGCGCGAAACATCGCGCAAGGGGCGGACTGGTGCAACGCCGCACGCGCCTTCATGATGTCGGTCGGCTGCATCCAGTCGCAGCGTTGTCATCTGGGCACTTGCCCTACCGGCGTTGCGACCCAGAACCCGTGGCGGCAGCGCGGTCTGGTGCCGGAAGTCCAGGGCGAGCGGGCGGCGCGCTTCCACGCCAAGACGATTGGCGCGCTGGCCGAAATCGTCGCCTCCACCGGTTTGAAGCATCCACGCGAGCTCCAGCCTCACCACATCATGCACCGCGCCGGGCCGGAAAAGGCGGTGACGATGGACCGTATACATACTTTTCTGCCCGAAGGCGTCCTGCTCGAGGAGCCGGAAGAGACGATCTATGCAGACTGGTGGGATGCCGCCCGCACCGACAGTTTCCGCCCCGCCGTTGATCTCGTCGAGCGGCGGTCCTCGACGAAGCCGGAGGAAGTGGCAAGCTGAACTGAAGCGGCCAGTTGAACAAAAGCGGACGGTCAAGCGTTGGGTCCATGTGACCGCCCGGAAATTTCCCGACCCCAACCCAGAACGGAAGGCATGATCCATGGCCACGTCCGTCGCCGATATCATTGTCGACACGCTCACAACCGCAGGCGCAAAGCGCTGCTACGGCATTGTGGGAGACACCATCAACCACTTCACCGATGCAATCCGCCGCTCGGAGCTTCAATGGGTGCATGTGCGCCATGAGGAAGTCGGGGCGCTCGCCGCCGGCGGAGAAGCTCTGATGACCGGCGAGCTCGCCGTCTGCGCCGGCACCTGTGGACCGGGCAGCCTGCATTTCGTCAACGGTATATTCGAAAGCCACCGCAACGGCGCGCCGGTGGTGTTGATCGCTTCCGATGTCGCCCGCCCCGAAGTGGGGTTGAACTTCCCCCAGGAGGTGGATCAGAAGAAGATCTACGAGCAGTGTTCGGTGTTCTGCGAGTACATCTCCCACCCCGCGCAGGCCCGTCGCATCACTGCCCAGGCTGCATCCGCCGCGCTCAACAAGGGCGGCGTGGCGGTGGTGATCGTCAATGGCGACATGTTCGTTGAAAAGGACGCCGACGCACAGCCCTGGACGGTGTACCGGCCAAACCCGGTCCTGCGCCCCGCCCCCGATGAACTGACCGCGCTCGCCGAGAAGCTCAACACCGCGCAGAACGTGACGATCTATGCCGGCTACGGGGCGCGTGACGCCCATGCCGAGATCGTTGAACTGGCGGAACGGCTGAAAGCACCGGTCGCCCATTCGAGCCGGGCCAAGGAATTCGTCGAACCCGACAACCCGTTCAATGTCGGCATGACCGGAATTCTCGGCAACAAGGCCGGCGTGGAGGCCATCTCCTCGGCCGACATCATGTTGTGCCTCGGCACCGATTTCGCCTGGACTCAATATTATCCCGACGGCGAAAAGGTGATCCAGATCGACCGTGACGCGACACATCTGGGGCGGCGCGCGCCGGTGGGGCTCGGCCTGGGCGGCGACATCGCGCCGACCCTGCGCGAACTGATGCCGCTCCTCGATATCAAGGACGACGACGCGCACCTCCAGAATGCGCTTTCGCAGTGGCGGGACGACACCGAAACCTATGTCCAATCGGCGGAAAACAAGGATCCTGACCTTATTCATCCGCAGCAGGTCACACGGCTGGTCGACAGGTTGGCGGACGAGGACGCCGTCTTCACCGCCGATGGCGGCAGCCCGATGGTCTGGCTGCTTCGCCATCTCAGCGCCAATGGCAAACGAAAATTCCTCACGAGCCTGCTCCACGGCACCATGGCCAACGCCTATCCCCAAGCGCTAGGCATCGCCGCCGCCTATCCCGACCGTCAGGTCATTGCGCTGTGCGGCGACGGCGGCATGAGCATGCTGATGGGCGACCTGTTGACGCTGGTGCAGGAGAAGCTGCCGGTCAAATTACTGATCTACAACAACGAATCGCTCGGCTTCGTGGAAATGGAACAGCGGGTCGAGGGCCTTCTCGACGCGTTTACCGACCTGAAGAATCCCGATTTCGCCAAGCTGGCCGAGGCCTGCGGACTGTCCGGCTGGCGCGTCGAACGCGAGGGTGATCTCGAACCCGCCATGCGCGCCTGGCTCGCCGCCGACGGCCCCGCACTTCTCGACGTCCGCGTCAACAGGATGGAACTCGTCATGCCGCCCGAGATCGAGGCCGGCCAGGTCGCCTCCACCGCCCTCTTCGGCCTCAAGGCCGTGCTCGACGGACGCGGGCGGGAGGTGGTTTCATTGCTACGGGACAATTTCCTGAAGTAGAATCTGATCGGCCGCAGGAGGACGGCCGGGGAGCAACGATCAACCTGCGGGGCTGACACGTGCAACAGACAGAACGCATCGTCGAATCGTTCATTCGCATGCTCGACGAGATACCGAACTGGATTGCCAGCATCATCATCATCGCCATCGCGGTGGTGGCCGGGGCGGTGATTCACCGGCTGGTTTACCGGCTGCTGAAATCGACCACCAAGGAGTCCGGACTGCTCTGGCGCTCGCTCGTCGGCCGCACCGAACAGCCGGTGCGACTGGCGATCTTCGCGACCGCGATGGCGATCGGCTCCTCCGTCGCGCCGCTCACCGATTACCAGGACGGGGTCGTCCGTCACATTCTTGTGCTCGTCCTGATCGGACTTCTGGCGTGGACCGCGCGGATCGCGCTCCACATCTGGATGACGATCTATCTGAGGAAATTCGAGCTCAACGCCCCCGACAACCTGATGGCGCGCAAGCACGTGACCCAAAGCCGGATTCTCCAGCGGGTGGCCAACGTGCTCATCATCATGATCGCCTTCTCCTGGGCGATGATGACCTTTGAACCTGTCCGCCAGTACGGCGTCAGCCTGCTCGCCTCGGCGGGGGCGGCCGGTCTCGTCGTTGGTCTGGCGCTACAGCCCGTTCTCAAGAACATTTTTGCCGGCATCCAGCTTGCCATTACCCAGCCGATAAGGATCGATGACGCGCTGCTGGTCGAGGGCGAATGGGGCAAGGTGGAGGAGATCACATCGACCTATGTGGTGGTCAAGATCTGGGACTGGCGGCGGCTGGTGCTGCCGCTGAGCTATTTTATCGAGCACCCCTTCCAGAACTGGACCCGCGAGACCGCCTCGCTGATAGGCACGGTGACCATCTTCCTCGATTTCGCCGTACCGGTCGCAAAGCTGCGCGAAAAGGCACAGGAGATCGCCAGGCAATCGCCGCTCTGGGACGGCGACGTTTTCGCGGTCCAGGTGGTGGATTTCCATGAGACCGTCATGCAGGTCCGAATCCTGGTCTCGGCACGCAATTCGCCCGATGCCTTCGACCTGAGATGCGAGGTTCGCGAGAAACTGATCACCTTCATCCAGGAGGAATATCCCGAGACCCTGCCCCGCACCCGCGCGGTGCTGACCGGGCCGGAAGGCCCCAGCATCAAGGTCAGCGCCAAACCGGTCGAGGGCGCGATTCATCCAGAAGACGGCCGCGCGCCGGAATCAGGTGGCGCGTGAGGTGGGGCCGCGTGTGGTTGGCTGGCCGGGCCTACGGCCTGACGTAGGAATAGCCCTGCTCCTGCAACTCCATCAGCCGCACCACGCCGGAGGGCACGATCTTCGCCTCCGACAGAAGCTCGACCTTGCCGCCGGCTTTCTTCTCCATCCCTTCGAGCGTGTTGCCGCAGGCGGCGAAAACGAGATTCTCGTCCTCAAGCGACATCGCGGCAACACGATCCTTCACCGGGCTATCGGCGGTGAGCATGTGCAGCCCCGGGCCGTAGGTGACGATCTCGATGGCGACCGTCTCGCCCTTTTCCTCGTAGTAGGAACGTACGTTCTTGGCGTTGTTGAGCGCCATGTCCATCACCTGTTTGTCGCCCTGGTCGACGTGAATGGCGAGCTTGTGCTGCGCCTCGGCAGCAATCGCCGGCACGGCGAGAGCGGTGGACAGAAGCACGGCTGCGATGGCTATGAAAAGCTTCATGATTTCCTCCTGGCGGGATTATTGGCACGCCTGTTCGGGGCAAGTTACAGGTGCACACGTTTATTGGAGAAGATTATGTCGGCGCCGCATAAAGGCCAAGGGATGATTGAGGGCGCGTCGCACCGTTGACGCGGGCAAGCCATCGAAGCTAAATGCGTCACGCTCGATACCGGACTGGAGAGGTGGCCGAGCGGTTTAAGGCACCGGTCTTGAAAACCGGCGTGCGGGAGACCGTACCGTGGGTTCGAATCCCACCCTCTCCGCCATTTTCGTTTGCGCTTTGCCGCCCGCCAACCCAAAGCGCCTTGGCTCCGGGTTCGAACTTCGTCCCGAATTCTCCGCAAGCCCCGCAGATTCCATGTCATGGCCCCAAATTCACCGCGACGGCCAATCATTCACCGGCCGGCACATAAGGGCAGAAGACGTTGGTCTCGGACGCCCGAGCCTAAGGTCCATTAGACGGAACCTCTTATGCGCGTCGAAAGTAGGCCGATGGCGTGACGCCCAGCGAGCGTTTGAAAAAGGCGATGAAGGCACTGACGCTGTCATAGCCCATGTCCAGCGCCACCGTGGTGACGGCGTGCCCCTCGGCAAGCATCTCAAGCGCCCGCATCAGGCAGGCACGCTGGCGCCAAGCTGTGAAAGTAAAGCCCGTCTCAAGGACGAAACGGCGGCTCAGCGTCCGCTCCGGGATACCTGCCCACTGCGCCCATTCCCTGATATTGCGTCCGTCACCCGGATCGTCGAGCAAGGCCCTCGCGATGCGGACCAGGCGCGGATCGCGGGGCATCGGCGATCCAAAGGATTCGACCGGAGCTGCTCGCAGCTCATCCAGAATAACCTGTGCAAGGCGCCACTGCTCCGGCGTGAGGTCGTCCCCCTGCCAGTTCGACGCTCGCATGACGGCTTCGCGCAGCAATCCTGACGTCGCGATCGTGCAAGGGCTGTCGGGCAGCGTGGCGCATGCTACTTCGGAAATATAGCAACTCCAGCCCTCCACGGCACCATGGGTCCAACCGTAGTGCTGCTGATGCGGCGGGAGCCAAACCGCATGATCGGCAGGAACGATCCAGGCGCCCGCATCGGTTCCGATGGTCAGCAGCCCGTGGCGCAGCCCGGACAACTGGCCGCGCGGATGACTGTGGGTACCCAGATCGCGACGTTCCGCCTGTGTTTCGTAGAAAGCGATTATCAACGGGTCGGGAGCGTCACTGGCAGCAAGGGCATATTTTTCTTCAAGCATGGCGGCAACTCGATATCGATTGGCTCCGGTAGCTTAGCAAAGCCTCTTCCAAACAGCTATTTGATTTTCTGGAGCACGCCAATATCAGGAGAAAACCCGATGAGCCGGCCCGATCAGCACCTCGCCGAGCAAGATCTCGAGCGACTTGACTCGCCGCCCTCCGCACACATTCAGAAGGCGGTGACGCCAGAGCTGAACGCGTTTCATGTCGAATACCTGGCGAAAGCGACTTTCTTCTGCTTGGCAACAGGAGGGAGCGCCGGCCTCGACGCATCGCCTCGCGGCGGGCCGCCCGGCTTTGTGCGCGTGCTCGACAACAGGACGGTGACGTTCGCCGACTGGCCCGGGAACAACCGGATCGAGTCCATGCGCAACCTCACCTTCGATGACCGCCTGGGCATGCTGTTCCTGTTTCCTGATCTGGATCTGTTCCTGCGCATCAATGGTCGGGGTCGCATAGTGGACGATGCGGCCCATTGCGCATCGCTGGCGGAAGGGGCGCATATCCCGAAGACGGCTATCGTCGTCGCGGTGGACGAGGTCTTGTTTCACTGCGGAAAGGCGGTGAAGCGAGGTCGGTTGTGGGATCCGGCATCACGGTTGGATCGGAATAGCCTTCCCACGCCCGGACAGATGCTGGCCGCCATGACCAGGCAGGATCAGGCGGCCGCGGATGCCATCGATGCGCAATACGATAATGGGATGCGAAACGGACTATACGGCTGACGTCCTTTATCCGCCCACGCGCTTACGCCCTACCGTCTTTTGCCTTGCGGCTCATTTGGGTTCGAGCCTCACTCCATGTCGGTCGATCCTCTGGCGCACGTCCACGGCGGCGTATCAATGCACCGCAGCGTACATGATCGCTTCTTCGGTAGCGCTTTTTGGCTCCATTTCCTCAACGATCTTGCCCTGCCTGGCCACAAGGATGCGGTCCGAGACGGCGAGCACTTCGGGAAGATAGGAGGAGATCACCACCACCGCGATCCCCTGATCGGCAAGATCATTGATGAAATGATGGATCTCGGCGATCGCGCCCACATCCACCCCGCGCGTCGGCTCGTCGAAGATCACCAGTTTCGGCTTCTGCACAAGCGCCTTGGCGATCACCACCTTCTGCTGGTTGCCGCCGGACAGTTCGATGACCTTGGCATTGGGATCGATGGCGCGAATATTGAGTTTCTGCCGCCATTGTTCGGCGAGGTCCACCGCGTCGGACATCGAAATGACCTTGAGGCCGCCGCCGCGGACCCGCGCCAGATCGCCCATATAGATATTCTCGGCGATCCCCATGGTCTCGAAGAAGCCTTCCGCCTTTCGCTCCTCGGTGACGTAGACGATGCCGTTGCGAACCGCAGGCGCCGGGACACGGAAGCGGACAGGCTCACCCTCGAATTTCACCTCGCCGCCATGGAAGAAGTCTCGCTTCAACACGCCGGCGACGACCTTCAGGGTTTCGGTGCGCCCCGAACCAACGAGGCCGAATATCCCGGTCACCTGACCGGAGAATATCGAAAACGACGTATTGCGGACTATGCTGCCCATGGAGAGGTTTTCGACCGAGAGCACCTTGCGTCCGCGCGGCCGCACGGTGCGGGTCGCGGCACGCCCCTGCCCGTAGATCTCGCCGGTGAGTTCACGGCCCACCATGGCGCGGATGATCTTCTCACGGTCGAAGTTCTCGGTCAGATCGGAAGCGATGAGTTTGCCGTCGCGCAGGATTGTGATCCTGTCGGAAATCTCGAGAGCCTCTTCCAGCGCGTGCGAGATGAAGATGACCGAAACCCCTTGCGCCTTGAGATTGGCTATCAGGTTGAAGAAATAGCGCTTTTCCTCCGGCGTGAGGGTGGCCGTGGGTTCATCGAACACGATGACCTTCGCCTTGTGATGCACCGCGCGCGCAATCTCAACCATCTGCTTCTGCGCCGCACCGAGCGAGGCGACCAGCGCCGAGGGATCGACATGGAAATTGAGCGACTGCAGGAACTGCTGTGCGGCGATATAGATGCCGCGGAGACGGTTGAACGCCTTCTCGCCACCGAGATAGATGTTCTGCGCCACCGTCATCGACGGTACCAGCGAGTTTTCCTGGTAGACCATGGCGATGCCCTTGGCGAGCGCCTCGGAGGGATTGCGGAAGGTTGTCTCCTCGCCGTCGACGAGCAGCCGCCCCGCCGTCAGCGTATGGACGCCGGCGATCACCTTGGTGAGCGTCGACTTGCCCGCGCCGTTCTCGCCGAGCAGCGCGTGCACCTCGCCACGTCCGAGGGCGAAATCCACATTCTCGAAGGCCGGCACGCCACGGAAGGCCTTGGTGGCGTCCCTGAGTTCCACGACAGCCGTCATTGAACGCTCCCCTTTTCTCCGGATTGCGACACGTCGTCGAAGGCGCGGCTATCCATGCGCATGAGCACGCCCGCGCCCCTGGCCGTGACGAGAACATTGCCGTCCACGGGCAGGACGGAGGTCACGCCGTGCCGGCTGCCCCCTGCCCGGCTGTGGGCGCTGGCGACCGGTGCGAAATCATCATTCAGCTGGATGAGAAGACCGTAGGAGCGCGTCGGGGCCCAGGGCTTGTGAATGCCGAGGCGGATGACGCCACCGGCCTGCAATGGCTCCTTGAAACTGAGCCCGCTCGCCAGCGCCGGCGCGATCCAGTAGTCGGGCTCGACTTCCGCCATCATCATCTTCCGGTAGCCGTGCTCGCGGAGCACGAATTCCTGAAGCTGCGAGCGGACGGCGAAGGCCGCCAGCCAGTACCCGCCATTTCCGGCCGACACGATGCGTCCGGGATAGGCCGGCAGATCGTCGAGCACCGAAACGGGCGCGCCGCCATCGGCGGGCAACCGGACCAGGCGATGCCGCCATGCTTCTGAAACAATGAGCGAGCCGTCGGGCGTCAGGCACAAGCCTGCGGGATAGGCGAGGTCCCGCCGGATCGTCTCGACGCGCCCGCTCGCGACCTCGACACGCAGCACAGATCCGCTGCGGCCCAGTTCCAGGAGGTCGCGGGGCCAGTCGCGCGCGCCGGTCGTGCGGGACCCGTTGCAAACGAGAAGCGTGTTCGCATCGGCGAAGATCATCGCGGTCGGGCAGTTGATCTTGTCGCCGCCGACCAGGCTTTGCTCGGTCCCGTCGGCCGCCAACAACCGGATGCCGCCGCCGTCGAGGCCGATCGCGACGGCGGCGTCCGGGTGTGCGGCGAGCGACATGATCTCGGCATTGAAGCTGGCCGGCGTTTGCGGAGCGTCCGCGCCAGCGGCCCGCAGCCGGAGCAAACGGTCACCCGCAGATGCCAGCAATCCGTTCGCGCCCATGACGAGATTGTCGATACCAGGCTCCTCCAGCACCGCCGCCGCCGTCTCGAGCATGTCGTTCGGCTTGAGCGGGCCATCCATCACCGGCACCGTGATCGACGAGTTGCCGCGCCCGCCCATCAGACGGCCGGCGGCGGTTGCGACGAAATCAGCGAGACCCATTTTCGGCTCCCCAGTAGAATTCCTGCGACGTCCAGTCCGGATCGGCGTCCTTCAACTTCAATCGGCCGATCCGGTCGTTGTAGAGCCCGCCGAGATAAAGATAGCCCTTGTGCTCGCGCATCGAGGTGACCATCGGATGATTCACGCCGCCGAGATCCCACAGGGATTCGAGCACTTCGCCATCGGGCGCGAATTTCAGCACGCAGCCGGTGTTGATGTTCGGGAACAGCCACTCGTCCCTGGCGATGCGGGTCGCCATGCGCTTGCGCAGACCCGGCTTGCGAAGCGCCAGATCGAGTGCCGGCGAGCGCATGCCGACGAGCGCGACCCAGAAATTGCCATCCGAGGCGCGGTTGATGTTGTCGGGATAGCCCGGCAGGTTCGGCACGACCGTTTCGCATGTTCCCTTCTTCGCCCCGGCGAACCAGTAGCGATTGATCCGGCAGCCCCAGGTTTCGGCGAAAAAGAAGGATTCTCCGTCCCCGACCATGCAAACGCCATTGGGAAACTGGAGATTGCGCAGCACGGTGCGGGTCGATCTGTCGCGCGGATCGTAGCAGATGAGACGCCCGTTGCCGCGACTCTCGAGCGCGTCATAGGCCCAGTCATGCATGTCGTAGCGAATGGTCGCCTCTGAAAAGAAGATCCGGCCGTCGGGCGCGATATCGAGGTCGTCGGCGAGCTTGAGCCGGGAATCGTCGATCACCGAAAGGAAAGTCCGGTTGGTCTCGTCGGTGAGCTTTTCAACGCGGCGATCCGGAGCGATCCGATACAGCCCCATGCCGCCGACGCAGACATTCAGATTGTCGTGCCTGTCAAACGCCATGCCGAGCGGATGCCCGCCGATATGGGCAAAGATTTCCCACTCGTCGTAGTCGGGCGCGAGGAACCGGACGATATCCCCGTGCCGGTTGGGACAATAAAGGTTGTCATGACGGTCGAAAATGACGACTTCCGGCCCCTCGATCTGGCCCTTGCCGATCAGGCTGACCTCGCGCAGGCGGTCATTGAGCGCGTAGGGCGTACCGCTGCCGGCATCGGTCTCCGGCATTTCCGGCAGCTTGAAATAGGAGGGAGAGACATAGACCTTGTTGAGGATCTTGTGACGGTTCTTCAGCCAGCGCACGTCGATGGCAACGACGAGCAGGAGAATGCCGCCGAGGATTGCCGAACTGATGCCGCCGCTGATGCCGATGCGGACCATGCTGTCGGTCAGGATGAGGACCACGATCGCACCGAGAACGGATTTCGCCACCGAGCCGCGCCCGCCGCCCAGACTGTTGCCGCCCAACACGGCCGCCGTCAGCGCTGCGAGTTCCAGACCAACCCCGGTGTCCGAACCGGCGCTGCCGAGGCGCGCGGCGAAGAAAAGCCCGGAGGCCGAGGCAAGCACGCCGGACCAGACATAGGTCAGGAACACGGTTCGCTTGACGTTCAGCCCGGCATTGAAGGCCGACCGTCGGCTGCCCCCGACAGCGCTCAGATGCCAGCCGAAGCGTGCGCGGGTGAGAACGACATGCCATGTCAGGACGATCGCGACCGCGACGAGGAATGAGACCGGCATCCCGAGCACGTTCCCCTCGCCGAGAAAGAACCAGAAATCGGAATCCGGGAAGACGGCGGAAATGGCAACGGCGTAGCGCAGCAGGATGATGTCGACGATTGACCGGATGATGATCAGCGTCACCAGTGTGGTGAGGAACGCGCGAATGCGCAGATAGCCGATCAGAAACCCGTTGACCGCACCGCACAGGGCACCCACGGCGAGCGTCGCAGCGATCGTAGCCCAGACCGGCCAGCCGAGCAGGTTCATGCAGATCAGTGCGGTGATATTGGCCAGCGCGAAGACGCTGCCGACCGATAGGTCGAGACCGCCAGCCAGCAGAACAATTCCCATCGCCATGACGATGATGGAGAATTCGGCGAGCTGACGCGAGGTTTCCGTCAGGCTGGCGAGCGAGAAGAATCCGGGATCGCGCGCCAGGAAAAACCCGACCACGAGCAGGACCGCGAATGCGGGCACCAGATTGTCGCTCCACCGCTTCGTCAGCACCTCGCCGAGCAGCTTTTCCGGGAAATATCGATAGTAAAGACGTGTGGCAGCTTCCATCACCGCGCTCCCTAGGCCGGGCGCCGCCGCGGAACAGATGTCGCGGCGGCAATTACACGATCGGCGATCAGTTCTTCAGGACGTCGAGGTCCCAGCAGCTTTCCGGCCCCAGCGTGTCCTTGGTGATGATCTTGTTCGGCGTGTAGAGCACGAACTGTTCGGATCCCGCCGGTTCATCGGACTGCAGCAGGATGCTGACAGCGCTGATCAGGTCGCGGCCCTGCCCCGGAACGTCATAGGAGATCACTTCGTTGAAGGTGCCGTTCTCGACACCCTGGCAGGCCGTCTTGTTGCCGCCACCGGAGGTGATCAGATAGATGTCCTTGCCCGATTCCTGAATGGCGGCGCCGGTGCCAGCATCCATCACGTCCCAGAACCCGATGATTCCGCAGAGATCGGGATTCTGCTGGATGACGGTCTGGGTGATCCCCCGCGCCTTCGACTGGTCCCAGTCGCCGGTCTGGCTGGAGACGATCTCGATGTCGTCATTGTCCTTGAGCTTCTCGGTGATCGCGTTGAGCTGATAGACGCTCGCAGCGGCGGTCGCAGGGCCCTGCACCAGGGCGATCTTGCCGCTC
Organism: Hyphomicrobiales bacterium; assembly: GCA_002709005.1. Classification (GTDB taxonomy): domain Bacteria; phylum Pseudomonadota; class Alphaproteobacteria; order Rhizobiales; family Rhizobiaceae; genus Pseudohoeflea. The sequence goes on from PAPH01000002.1 coordinate 66,727, forward strand.
TTGCCCGCGCTCTTGCCGCAGACTTCCAGCATCCGGTTGGCGGCGTATTCACCCATGCCGTACCAGTCGGCTCCGACGAAGGCGTCGGTCTGGTAGGTCGAGCGCATATTGACCTGGACCACCTTGATGCCGGCGTCTTGGGCGCGCTTGAGCGTCCGCGCGTAGGACGTCACGTCGAAGTTCTGGACGACAATGACATCCGGCTTCTCGGTGATCGCCTGGGTGATGGCACGGGTTCCGGTATCAGTGCTCCAGTTGGCATCGCGGATGTCGAGTTGATAGCCGCGGCGTTCGGCGTCCTTGCGCATGACGGCCGCCCAGCCCTCGGGCAGATCGAAACTCATCGACATCGGCACGAAGACCACCTGCCGGCCCTTGAGCTTGTCGAGCGTCGGCTGACGGATCTCGTCGCTGAGCCCTTCCTGGGCCTGCGCGCCGGTGACGGCGAGTACGAGGCTGGCCGCTAGGCCCGCGATTGCACACTTCATGTTCATTTCGTTTCCTCCCTGTTTTTGTCAGATATCGCCCTGTTGGGCGGTTTGCTCGTCACGTGGATTGAGAAGCGCGTCGACGATGAGCGCGAGCAGCAGCACCGCGCTCTTAATCAGGTTCTGCACCGTGTAGGAGATGTCCATGATGGTCATCGCGTTGAGTAGCAGGCCGATCAGCGCCGTTCCGACCACCACGTTGCGCACGCCGCCACGTCCCCCAGTCAGACCGATGCCTCCCAGCACGACGACCAGAAGAACGTCGTAGATGACGGTCGAGTTGACGATGCGCATGTTCATGCTGGCGACGGAGGCGGCGGTGACCGCGCCCGCCAGAAACGCCATGAGTCCTGAGATGATGTATTGCAGGACAATCACCGGGCGCACCGGAATGCCGGTAATGCGCGCGGTTTCCAGATTGTCGCCGAGCGCATAGATGAAACGGCCGATGCCCGTACGCCTGAGAAACAGGTAGAGGACGAGCGCGGTGAAGGCGAAGAGCCAGATCGAGACGGGAATTCCGAGCACCGAACCACGTCCGATGAAGAGGAACCAGTCGAGGTCGCTCGGAATGTTGTTGACGTCGAGATCGGCGATGACGCCTCGTCCCAGTCCGTAGACGATCGAGGCGACGGCTAGCGTGGCGAAGATCGAGGGAATCTCGACATAGGCCACGAGAAATCCCAGGACAAGCGCGACGACGAGGACAAAGCCGAGGCCGATGACGAGCGCTTCGCCGAACCCGTAACCCTTGTTCGCCAGAACGATCGACACGGTCAGCGACACCGCCATGACGGCAACCAGAGAAAGGTCAACGCCCCGGCCGATGACGACGACGGCCATCCCGATGCTGAGCAGGCCGAGAACGGCGACGTTGCGCACAAGCGCGACGAGATTGCCCGGCGTCAGGAAGTTGTCGAGAGCGACGGAAAAGAGAACGAACAGCACCGCGGCCGCGACCGCGACGATCAGCTCCTGGGTGATGACGAAGCCCTTGTCGCGCCGGGTTGCAACGTCACTGTCATGCGGTTTTTCCACAGCCGGGTTCATCTTCATGTTCCCTGTTTAGATGCGCGTCGCGAAAAGGCGTCCAGGCCCTGCCTGGCCCGGTCGCTCGTAAACGTCGTCTGGCCAAGCTTTGCTTCCCGCGCAAAGGCTTCGTCCAGTGGGATATCGTTGAATGTCAGCGCCGCCCGCTTGATCGCCTGGACCGCGATCGGACTGTAACCGGCCAGAACGCCGGCGATTTCCTGCGCGCGCGCCAGCGTGTCCCCGGGCTTGACGATCTCGTTGACCACGCCGCGGACCTGCATTTCCCCGGCGGTGAAGCGCCGCCCCGAGAGCATGATCTCCATGGCATGCGCATAGGCGATCTGGCGGACGAGACGGACCAGCGTGCCTCCGGCCGGCACGAAACCATGCCCGACCTCGGGAAGCTGGAAGGCCGCGTCCTCTGAAGCGATCCGGATGTCCGTGCCGAGGATCAGTTCGAACCCGCCGCCGATGCACATCCCGCGTACTGCGGCGACGATCGGCTTGTAGAATTCGACGCCCTTGAGATGGGCCGGATCCCAGGCGCTGATGTCGAAATCGTCCCGCGCGAGCGCCGGAATGGATTCAAGAAGATCGGCGCCGACGCAGAAGGCCCGGTCACCGGCGCCGGTAAGAACCACGGCATTGACGGCGTCGTTCCGATTGGCCTCGGCAAAAGCCGCCCCGAGCGCGTCATACATCGCCAGCGACAGCGCGTTGAGCTTTTCGGGCCGGTCAATCGTGATCGTCGCCACGCCCTCATGAATATCGGTGGTGATGGCCATCAGATCACCCCGTCCTTCTTGAGACCGGCGATCTGATCGGGCGTCAGGCCGCCGAGTTTCGACCAGACGAGATCATTGTGCTGTCCCACCTCAGGGGAAGCGTCGAATTCCGACTGCGGCATGCTGTCGAGCTTCACGGGAAGACCGAACATGCGCACCAGTTCGGCGCCGAGCGGCACATTGACGATCATGTCGCGCGCCGCCACATGCGGATCCTCGACCACCTCGTCGATTGTCTTGATCGCGCTGAGTGGCAGGTCGTCGCCGGCCATCTGCTCGAGTTCGGCCTTGGAGTAACCGGCAAACCATTTTTCGAGAAGCGGCCGGACACGGCGTGCGTAGATGTCCGCGTCGAACCGCTTCTGCATGGTATCGATTTCCGGATCCTCGGCGCATTCCGGTTCGCCGAACAAGGCGCAGGTCGCCCGCCAGAACTTGTCGGTATAGCCGCCGAAGAAGACGTAGCCGTCCTTGCAGGGAAACTGTCCGTAAGGCCGGACGAACGGATGGTCATTGCCGAGCGGTCCTGCCACTTCACCGGCGCAGGTGTAGCGCACGACCGCGTTCTCGGTGAGCGAAAGCACCGAATCCTGCTGCGAGATGTCGACGACATCTCCCTTGCCGGTCCGCTCCGCCTGACGCACCGCCGCCAGCGTGCCGATCACCCCGTAAAGCGCGCAGGACAAGTCGCCGATGATCGTTCCGACCCGGATGGGCGCCTCGTCCGGCATGCCGTTCATCGACCACAGGCCACCCGTTGCCTGCCCTGTATTGTCGAAGGCCGGCCTGCGGGAATTTGGACCCTTCCGTCCGAAACCCGACAGAGCGGTATAAACCAGTTTCGGATTTTCGCCGGCGAGAACCTCGTAGCCGAGGCCAAGCTTATCCATCGTTCCCGGCCGGAAATTCTCTATCAGCACATCGGCGTCGCGAACGAGTGTCTTGAGCAGCGCCTTGCCCTTCTCGGACTTCAGATCCAGCGTGATTCCGAGCTTGTTGCGGTTGTACTGCGCGAAGAAGGCGCTGGCCTTGTCCTCTCCCACGAAAGGGGGAAAGCCGCGTGCGTAGTCCGGATCACCCGGGTTTTCGACCTTGATCACGGTCGCGCCGAGGTCGGCCAGCAGCATGGCGCAATACGGACCGGCCACGACGCGCGTGATGTCGAGTACCACCAGTCCGTTGAGCGGCCCCGGCCGCGCTGCGATTCCAGCGTCCGTGAGGGTTTGAATATTCAAGATTGGACTCCCGTCTTTTGCTTCTCTGGAAGACCCACTGTGTTACCAGAGGGAGAGGAAGCTTCCACTCCCCGTATCGCATTCGCATCAAGGGCGCCGGACGCCAGGAGAGCTTGCGCGATCCGTGAGCCGGCAGGCTTGCCGAGCGCCGAGGAAATCCGCAGGCCAGCTGTCGCCAAAAGCGTTAGATCGACACCGGTGGCCACGCCGAGGCTTTCGAGCAGGTAGACCAGTTCCTCGGTCGCGAGATTGCCTGTTGCCCCCGGCGCATAGGGACATCCGCCAAGTCCGCCGACCGAACTGTCGAAGCAGCGGATACCGGCGTCGAGCCCTGCCAGCACATTGGCGAGCGCCTGGCCGCGCGTGTCGTGAAAATGGAGGGCTATCTTCTCCCTCTCCACATCGGCCAAAAGGCTTGCGAGCAGCCGCCGCACGTCGCCCGCCCCGCCAATGCCGATCGTGTCGCTGACGGCGACTTCGTAGCATCCGGCTTCCAGTAACCGCGCGGTCGTCGCGACCACCATGTCGTCGCTCACCGCCCCCTCATAGGGGCAGCCGAATGCACAGGAGAGATAGCCTCGCACCGGAATTCCGGAGGCCCGCGCCATTTCGATCACCGGCGCGAAACGAGCGAAGCTCTCGTCGATATCGCAATTGATGTTGTGGTGTGAAAAGGTCTGCGAGGCCGACGCGAAGACCGCGATCTCGTCGACCTTTGCCTCGAGCGCCGCCGCCATGCCGCGCGCATTGGGTACGAGCGCGCGATGGCGCACGCCCGCGCCGCGCTCGATCCCGGCCATCACTTCGGCCGAACTCGCCATTTGCGGAACCGCCCGCTCCGAAACGAAGCTCACAGCCTCGATTTCGCGCAGCCCCGAGGCCGCGAGATCATCGACCAGCCGCGTCTTCAGCGCGACCGGCAGGGGATGCCGCTCGTTCTGCAGTCCGTCACGCGGACCGACCTCGACGATTTTGACTTCAAATCCCACGCGCTCCTCCCTAAGCGACTGTGTGATGTTTCAGCTCTCCTCCGCCTCCATCTGCGAAAGGATTTCGCGCGCCCTGTCGACGCGCACGTCGTGCTCGCTGGCGAGCTTGGTCGCCACGAACTGCACCTGGTTGCCGGTAGCCCCGGCAAGGATCGCGATGTTGCGCGCGTGCAGCGCCATGTGACCGCGCTGGATGCCTTCGGTGGCGAGCGCCCGGATGGCGGCCATGTTCTGTGCAAGGCCGACGGCGACGGTGACCTGAGCCAGCTCCTGGGCCGATTCGATCTTCATCATTTCAAGCGCCGCGCGCGCAGCCGGATGGGTCTTGGTCGCGCCTCCGACGAGACCGAGCGCCATCGGCAGCTCCAGCGTACCCACCAGATGGCCCTCGCCGTCGCGCTCCCAGCGGCTGAGGCTCGTGTAGCGGCCGTTTCGCGCCGCCCAGGCATGCGCGCCCGCCTCGATCGCCCGCCAGTCGTTGCCGGTGGCGACGACGACCGGATCGATGCCGTTCATGATGCCCTTGTTGTGGGTCGCCGCGCGATAAGGATCGACGACGGCAAGCGTGCAGGCTTCTACGATGCCGCTGATGATGCGCTCGCCGGAAAATTCCTTGGTCTCCAGCGATTCCGGGCTCAGCCGCACGCGCGCCCGGGTAACGCGCAGGTCGGTGAGATTGGACAGAATACGCAGCCGGACCGAACCGCCGGTTACTTTCTCGACCAGAGGCGCCACCGCCTCGGCCATTGTGTTGACGGTGTTGGCACCCATCGCGTCGCGCACGTCGACCAGAAGATGCACGACGAGCATGTGGCCCACCGCGGTATCCTCGAACACATGTGCCTCGATGTCCCGGCAGCCGCCGCCCAGTCCGATAAGAACCTTGTCCCGCGAATTGGCCGAAGCGATGATGTCGTCGCGCACGGCAAGAACCTTCGCACGGGCGCCAAAGGGATCGTTCAGGCCGAGCACCTGGATCTGCGCGCGCATGATCGGCGACGTGCTTGACGCTTCGAAACCGCCGCAGTCGCGGGCAATCCGCGCCATGTAGGAGGCCGCAGCGACCACGGAAGGCTCCTCGACCGCCATGGGGATCAGATAGTCCTTGCCGTTGACGACGAAATTGGCGGCAACGCCCATCGGCAACTCGAACGTGCCGATGACATTCTCGATCATTCCGTCGGCGATATTCAGCGGCAGGGACCCGGCGCCGCGGAGGACCGCGGAACTGTCTTCAGACAGGCCGGTGGCTTCGCAAACGGCTTTCCTGCGCTCGTCGGGTGAGAGATTGCGAAATCCGGCCATGCGCGAATTGACGCGCGACTGACCGCCGTCGACGTGACTTGTAGACAAATGCTCCTCCCGGGCAGGCATGTTCTGGTTGCTTCGACAAGAACCCAAACAGGCGGCCACATGAAGGTACACTTTCCGACAATACGCACGAGCTATACCTGCCGAAACTTTGGTACAGTCGCGAAAGCGCGGCAAAAGGATGAAGAAGATAAAAAGGAGCCGGCCCGCGGCATGTTCCGCGGACCGGCCCGGTCGTTTTTTACCGTCGGAAAGCTAGCGTCAGTCCGACATTCCGTAGGTCTCGATGTCGATCCGCGAGAAAATGTGCTCGTTCAAAAGGCCGATGATCGCCTCCTGATCCTGGATGTCGACCGCGGCCAGGCGCTCATTCCAGGCTTCCTGACGATCGAGGAAATCCTTGAGCAGGGCTTCCGGCGCATCGATATTGAACCGTTCCGCCGCCGCGCCGGGCAACTCGTCGAGGAAGGACTTGTTGAAGTCAGAAAGCGCCTCCTCAAGATCCTTCTCGGGAGGGCCGACATTCACGCCCTTTGCGCGTGATCCCTCAAGCCCCTCGTTACCCTTGACCTCGTAGCCGATTTCCATCCGCGCGAGCGCCAGCACCATCTGCTCCATCAGCGTCTCGCGCTGCTCGAGCGGCAGGCCGCGCCAGAACGACTTGTTGTAGATCCAGCTCGCCCCGATGATGATGCCGACCGGGATTTCCGTGACGTCGCTGGAGACCTCGACCAGTTTCGGACCGACCACCATTGTCGTCGGGTCCACCAGCGCGCAGTCGAGCGAACCGCGCTGCATCCCCGTATAGACTTCCGAGAACGGCACGCTCACCGCAATTCCGCCGATGCTCTCCACCCAGTCGACCTGTGCCGCCCCCGCCGTGCGGAATTTTTTCCCGGCCGCCTGCGCCACCGAATAGACGGGGCTCGAACAGACGAAATTGTAGATCGACGTCGCAAAGCCCGGCCCGACGACCACGCCGTTCTTCGACCACTCCGCGTAAACGTCCGGGTTGGTCATGATCATTTCGGTGTAGGCAAAGGCCGCAGCGTAGTGATTGTCCGAAACGAAGGACGCATCGATCAGGAGATTGTTCAGCGGCAGTTCGGCGGGCTGGTAGCCGGGATAGACGATGCCGACTTCGGCCACGCCGTCGGCGACGCCGGACAGCGTTGCCTTGGGCGGAAGAAGCGTGCCGCCATTGTAGACCTCGAACGAGATCTCTCCATTCGTGGCCTCACGGACGGCCTCATGCCATTCCATGTAGGGGTACTGGGACAGCAGGTGGGTCGGCGCGAACCAGGTCGACGCGGTATAATCGGCAGCCATGGCCGAGACTCCCGGCAGGCATGCGACCGAAGCCACGAGCGCGCCGCGAAGCATTTGTCTGAATAACATTTCAACTCCTCCTCTTTTTTATTTCACTTGGAAAGCATGGGAAGCCAGAGGCTTATGATCGGGAAGGCGATCAGCAACGCGAGCGTCACAAGGTCGGCAAGCAGGAACCACGCGGTTCCGCGGAATACGTCGCCGAGGCTCACCCGGTCCCCCAGTGCACCCTTGATGACGTAGACGTTCAGTCCCACCGGCGGCGTCACCAGCCCTATTTCCAGCAGTTTGACGCAGATGACCCCGAACCAGATCAGGTCGATACCCGCGGAATGATAGAGCGGCAGCAAAAGGGGCAGCGTCAGCAGCATCAGCGACACGCTTTCAAGGAACATGCCGAGAAAGATGTAGATCGCGCTTGTCAGCGCCAAGAGCAGGATCGGCCGTTCGACGGCGAAGGCGAGCATATCGGTGAGCCCCGCGGCGAGCCCGCTCAGCGCCACGAAGCGTGAGAAGATCGAAGCGCCGACGATGACGATGAAGATCGTGGCGGTACCGGAAATCGTGTCGGTCACCGCTCTGGAAAAAATTCCGAAGGTCAGGCCCCGTCGCGCCAGACCGATGAGCATGGCGAACAGAGCCCCCAGCGCCCCCGCCTCCGTCGGGGTGACAATGCCGAGAAAAATGCTCCCGATGACCAGAACGATAAGTAGCGGCAGCGGCCAGATATCGAGAAGCGCGGCCACCTTCTCCTCCCGGGAGACCGTCACCCGGGTGCGCGGAGCGAGATCGGGCTTGGCCAGGACACGCACGGTGATGAGCAGAATGAACATCAACGCCGAGAGGATGCCCGGCACGACCCCTGCCAGGAACAGCTTGCCGATCGAAACCTCGGCGAAGATGCCGTAGAGGATCATCAGGATGCTGGGCGGTATCAGCGCGCCCAATGTCCCCGACACCGCCACGCTCCCGCACGCCAGCCCGCGATCGTACCGGGAATCGAGCATTTCTGGGATGGCGATCCGCGAGAAAGAGGCGGAGGTTGCGACCGAGGAGCCGGAGGCGGCGGCAAAGAGCGCAGAGGCAACCACTGTCGCCGACGCCAGCCCGCCTGGGATCCGCGAGAGAAAGATGCGCGCCGCCTGAAACAGACCGCGCGTCAGACCCGCCTCGGAAGCGAGAAATCCCATCAGCAGGAACATCGGCACGGCGCTGAGATTCCAGTCGCCGATCAGTTCGAACGGCACGCTGGACACGATGGACCAGGAAGCCTTCAGGCTGGTCAGCGCGGCAATGCCGAGAAAGCCGACGGTCGCGAGCACGATGCCAACAGGAACCCGCAGCACGATCAGCAGAAACGAGAGGGCGACCCCGAGGTAGCCGATATCAATGCGATCCATCAGTCGCCCCAACTGTTCCAAGACGTGTATCGATCTGCCGCAATAAGACGACGACGGCGGCCAGAACGCATCCGGCGGGCAGGAAGAACCGGCTCGGCCAGATCTGAAACTCCCGGCTGCCCAGAACCACTTCCCGCACCGCCATCGATTTCATCGCGGCTTCCAGCGTGATCCAGGCGAACACCAGATAGAACGCGAGCGTGAAGACGAGCGCGATAACCCGGCATGTGAATTTCAGCCGGGGACCAAACGCGTTGTAGAGAAGATCAACCACGATCGCATCGTCGCGCTTTTCCATCAGCGGAAGCGCCATGAAGACCAGAGCGATCATGTAGTACGAGGCAACGATTTCCGCGGTTCCCGCGACGGGCATGCCGAAGAGAAACTTGCCGAGAATATCCAGGCTGACCTGAAAGAGCATCAGCACGGCGGCGAGCCAGGAAAAGCCGGTGGCGAGAACGGAAATCAGATTCATTGACGCTCCTCTTCGTCAAAGGCGCATGGCGGTGGATCCCACGATGCCGAACGGCGCATCGCTTCGATCCTTAAGCCAAGTCCTCCCTCAGTCGGTGACTAAACAGATGACCGGAACGACGAAAGGCACAGTCAGCGCAAAATTTCGGAAACTGTACCCCGAAAATTGCAAAACACTGCCGGGAGACGCCGTCTCTTGACGGGCATTTGGAACCGGGGCGCCAGCAAATTTCGGGGTTTTGGGCGACATGAATCAGGCCTTGGGCCGAGAAGCCCGGGCCAGATCAGCCCCCGGAACCTAACGGCCCAGCGCAGCCAGTTCGTTTTTGAGAAAAGTGTAGAAACGCGCATCATCCGACCGGGTCAGATTGATGCGAAACGCCGGAAGGCGACCGTCCGGATTGACGTAGAAGAACTTGCCCGGCGCGAGAAAGATGCCTTTCGACAGGGCATTGCGGGCAATCCGCGCCTCGTCCGCCGTCTTTGGCAGCTGAAGGAAGGTATAGTAGCCTGAACTGTCCCCGTCGAGGACGGACAGCCCCATGCCCTCGACCCGCGCCCGAAAATCGTCACGGCGCTCCTTCAATCGCAGGGCGGTCTTCTTGAGGTGTCGCTGATAGCGCCGATTGGTGACCATGTCGCAGATCAGCATTTCGGAGAACCGCGAACTGTTGACCACCGTCACCAGTTTGAGTTCCGCAATTTCCTTGGCTATGGCCGGCGCGGCGACCATGTATCCCACCCTCAGGCTGGCGGAGAGCAGTTTGGAGTAGCTGGAAATGCCAATCACGCTGTCGAACTGGTCCATCAGCGCCAGCGGCGTCCCCGTCTGTCCTGGCAGGTCCTCGAAAGGATCGCTGTCGACGATCAGGAAACGCTGCATCACTCCCACCTGGAGAACCGCGTGCGCGGTCGGCAGATCCATCGAACTGCCAGTGGGATTCTGGCTGCGCGACTGGGTGAAGAAAATCTTCGGGCGGTGCCTCTTTGCCAGATCCCGCAGCTGATCGATATCCGGACCGGTTGGAGTACGGGGAACGCCGACGGCGTTGATCTTGGCAAGCTTGAGCTTCGCAAACAGCGGATAATAGCCCGGCTCGTCGACAAGAACCGTATCGCCGGGCTCGAGATAGCGGCGGATGATCAGATCAAGAGCATGGTTGGCGCCGAAGGTGGTCACCACCTGATCGGCTGTCACCCGAACGCCTTTACGCCGGAATTTCTGCACGATGATCTCGCGCAGCGCCATGTTGCCATAAGCGCTGCCATAGGCCGTCTGGTCACCTTCGACCCGCTGCAGAAAATTTCCTGAAAGCTTCTGTGGCAAGGCGTCCTGCATCCACGATAGCGGCGGCCGGCCATCGCCGATACGGACCTGAAGCTCCTGATTCAACTGCGCGCTGAGCAGCGAAACCTGGTCGAATGCCTCCGTCATGTGCGGCGGCTGGGCTGTGGTACGGCCGAAATCGGCATGCTGGTCGACAACGAAGAAACCTGAGCCGTGAACGCCCCTCACCAGTCCCTGCGAGGCGAGCCTGTCATACGCGTCGACGATCGTGTTCTTGGAAACACCGAACTCCTCCGCGGCCCGGCGGATGGAATAGAGCTTGCTCCCCGCCGGCAAGCCACCTGACAGGATGTCCGATCTCAGACGGTCAACGATCTTGTCGATTTTGCTCAAGGCCCATACTCGTCCGCAGGTGTTCTGGTACAGTTTTGTGCGACCGAACCCGAAAATGCAACACCGACTGTATGAGCACAACGGAAATCGAAGAGAATGATCGTTGAACGCAAACCGACCGCCTATGACCTGGGCAATATCGCGGCCGTTGGCAGTTTCGAGGGTTGGGGAACGAGGCGTTCAACGCCCTCATCACCGGCGGTTTTCCAGTTCCCGCCTCAAGGCGTCTTCCGCCAGCCTTTCGCGCTCGCCGGGCTTTCGCAGTACGCAGTTGGTGCAAACATCTCCGCCCGGCGCCGTGTAGAGGCGGCAGCATCCGCCCCGCGCCAGCACAGTGCGGGTTGCCAGGCCGCCACCGGGGTTGGGCACTGAGACCTCGAAAAAATGGAGCTGGCAGTTCGACAGCGCCGATCCCGGCCGTTTGAGCACGTCTAGCGCGATCCGCTTCGCCTCGTCCTCAGCGCCGAATTTTTGTCCGGCGTCAAGCAATCCGGCACCCAGCGCATCGCCGACCAGCCGCCACAGTGCGTGCGGCGGAAGCGCCGTCGCCCGGTGCAGGCGCTGCACCAGCGGCGCGAAATGTGCCTCGATTTGAACGCGGAACATGTCGACAGGTGCCTTCCCGCCCCTCACAGCGACGGGTGACGGGGAAAAGCGCAACGAACTGTCCTGAAAGGCGAGATCGTCGCGGGCGGGATCTATCCCAAGCCAGACCTTTTCCGGGGCGAGATCGGGCACGATCCCACAACCGACGATCAAGCCGGCACCGGCGGTTGTGATCGTCGTCGCGTAGTAGCTGGCGAGATAGGCGGCCTGCGCCTTTCGGTCGAGCCCCGGCGTGATCCGCATCTGCGCTGCAAGAAGCGCTTCGATCCACTCCTTATCGGAAAAGAGGTCTGCTGCCGTCCTCTCGCCCTCACCCGGCGCACCGCTGGCGATCCGGGGCTTGGGCCAGAGCTCGGCAAGCCTCTCAAGGGCCTCGCCGAAGCCAGGAGCAGGAGCAGGAGCAGGAGCAGCGGAAACAGCGTTTGCCACGCCCCTCCCCCGCCGGCATGGAGCTGGGAATAGATGCCGCCGCGCCGCATCAGTTCGCTGTGCCGCCCTTCCTCGGCGACGCCCGATCCGTCAATCACCACGATGCGATCGGCGTTGCGGATGGTGGCGAGCCGATGCGCGATCACAAGCGTGGTACGCCCCTCCGCGAGCTCGGAAAGCGATTGCTGGATCTCGCGCTCGGTCTGGGTGTCGAGCGAGGATGTGGCCTCATCGAGTATGAGGATCGGCGGATTCCTGAGAAATATCCGGGCAATCGAAAGCCGTTGCTTCTGACCACCCGACAGTTTGACTCCGCGCTCGCCAATCACCGTGTCGAGACCGGCCGGAAGTCCCGCGATCAGGCTGTCGAGCCGCGCCCGATGCGCCGCCTCGACGATTTCCGACTCGGTGGCATCGAGCCGGCCATAGGCGATGTTCTCGCGGATCGTGCCGCCGAAAAGAAAGACATCCTGTTGCACGATGCCGATCTGCGCTCGCAGCGAAGCGAGCGTGACATCGCGAATATCGGTATCGTCGATCGTGATCGCGCCGGCCTCCACGTCGTAGAAGCGCGGCAAGAGCGAGCAGAGCGTGGTCTTGCCCGCCCCCGACGGCCCGACGAATGCCACCGTCTCCCCGGCCCGGATGTCGATATCGACATCGTTGAGCACCCGGCTTGCCCACGTGTAGCCGAAGCTCACGCCGCGATAGGAAATATTGCCCTTGAAGGGACTGGCCGGCTTCGCATCCGGCCTGTCGGCGACGTCAGGCTCGGTATCGAGCAGCGCCAGGTAGCGCTGAAAGCCCGCGATCCCTTTCGGATAAGTCTCGATCACCGCATTGATCTTCTCGATCGGCCGGACGAAAACGTTGACGAGCAGCAGAAAGCCGATGAATCCGCCGGCCGACAGCCCGCCACCGATGACGAAATAGGCCCCCGCGACCATGACGACGATCTGAATGAGCCGCGTCGACATGTAGGACAGGGAGGTGCTGGCCGCCATGATCCGGTAGGCGGCGAGCTTGGTCGAGCGATAGCGGTCGTTGTCGCGCGCGAAGAGACCGCGCTCGAACTCCTCGTTGGCGAAGGCCTGCACCACCCGCATGCCGCCGATATTCTCCTCGAGGCGCACGTTGAAGTCTCCGACGCGGCTGTAGAGCGATTGCCAGTTCTGCGTCATCCGCCCGCCGTAGCGTGTGGTCAGCCACGCCATGAACGGCACGATCAGCGCGGTGACCAGTGCCAGCGGCACATGGATCCATGCCATCAGCGCGAAGGCCCCGATCAGCGTCATCACCGCGATGAAGAGGTCTTCCGGTCCGTGATGGGCCACCTCGCCGATCTCCTCGAGATCCTTGGTCACCCGCGCCAGAAGATGGCCTGTCTTTTGCTCGTCGTAGAAGCGGAAGGAGAGTTTCTGGAGATGGTCGAAGGCCTTGCGACGCATCTCGGTCTCGATGTTGATCCCGAGCATATGGCCCCAATACACCACCACCGCCATCAGTCCGGTGTTGGCCGCATAGACCACGAGAAGTGCGGCGGCCGAAAGAACGATAAGCCCCCATTCCTCGGAGGGCAGAAGGTCGTCGACGAACCATTTCACCGCCACGGGAAAACCGAGTTCCAGCAGACCCGCAAGAATGGCGCAGGAAAAATCCAGAAGAAACAGGCCTTTCCACTGGGAATAATAGGTGAAGAACCGGCGGATCATTCAGACAGTCTCCGTGCCGCGCGAAGCGGCATCGCATTGCATATGGGGTCAGGCACGCGACGGAACCCCGCGCGACAGAAGATAGACGAGATAGGGCCCGCCGATCAGCGAGGCGAAAAGCCCGACGGGAAGTTGATAGGGGAAAATCAGTGTGCGCGCGAGCCAGTCTGAGAGAACGAGAAGCCCCGCCCCGAGCGCCACGGCTCCGGCAAGCTGGTGCCTGGTGCGGCTCAGCCCCATCAACCGCGCCATGTGCGGCGCGATCAGCCCCACAAAACTCAGCGGCCCGACGAAGAGTGAGGCGATTGCCGTCATCAGCGCGGCAAGGATGACGACAGCCCCTCGCGCCCGGCCAAGCGGCACGCCGAGCCCCGCGGCCACCGGCGCGCCGAGCTGGAGGATGTCGAGCCAGCGGACCATCAGCAGCGCCGGCAGAAGAAGAATCGCGGCCGCAATCAGCACTACGACGGCGTGGCTCGGCTCGGTCTGCGAGGTCGATCCGGTCAGCCAGCCCAGAAGTGCGTATGACTGCGCGGTCCCGAGCGCGATGACGGCGGTGATTACCGCGCCGCAAGCCGCTCCCACCGCGATGCCGCCCAGGAGCAACCGTTCCGGTCCGAACTTGGCCCTTGCCGACACGGCGAGGATGAGGAGAAGCGATGCGAGTGCGCCGACGCTCGCAGCAACGAATTGCCAAGGCAGCCCGACCGCCGCATTGAAGGCGAAGAGCGCCGCGAGGCCGGCCCCCGCCCCCGATCCGACGCCGAGCACTTCCGGGCTGGCCAGCGGATTGCCCGTCAGTCGCTGGACCAGAACGCCCGCCCCGGCCATCATCCCGCCCGCAGCCGCGGCGACCAGAATGCGCGGCCAGCGCCAGTTCGCGAGGTCGGCAAGCAAAGCGCCGTTGGCTACAATCCAGCCGTCCGGCCCCTTGCCGAGAACGAGCGCAAGCCCCGCGACAACGAGTACCGCTACCGCCACGGCTAGAACCAGCACCCATGGCCTGGCGGTCCGCCGCGCGAGGCTTGCCGCCTGGCCGATCGTGGGCCATTCCATCATTCTGAGCCGTGGCAGCAACCAGAGAAGCAGCGGCCCGCCCAACAGCGCGGTCGCGGCACCCGTGGGAATGCGCTCGCCGCCGCCACCGGAAAAGAGTTGTACGAAACCATCCGTCGTCCAGAGCAGGATCGCCCCTATGGCGGGCGCGGCGACGAGTTTTCTGGCAAGCGTTCGCGCCCCCGAGAGCCCGGCGAGCGCCGGCGCCGCGAGCCCCACGAAACCGATCACGCCGACCTGCGCCACGATCGTGGTCGCCAGCCACACGGCAAGCGCCAGCATGCCGAGCCGCCCCGCATCGACCGCAAGACCAAGACTTCTGGCCGTCCGGTCGTCGAGACCGAGGATTGTCAGCGGCCGCAATAGAAGGATCGACGCGATGAAGCCGATCGCCAGCACCGGAGCGATGGACAGGACCGGCTGCCAGCTCTGCTGGTTGAGCGACCCGCCGCCCCAGATGAAAAGCGAGAACAGATAATCGCCGTTCGCCAGGATCAGCGCGGCGCTCGCCGAGGTCGCCGTCAACGCCACCATCATGCCCGCAAGCACGACCGACACAGGCTCCAGCCCACGCCGCCAGGTCAGAAGCAGACACAGGCCCACGGCCAGTGCACCACCGGCAAACGCGACGAGCGCTGGAGAGAAAACCATCAGCCCGGGCGCGAAGAGTGTGGCGATAGCCATGGCAAGCTGGGCACCGGCGGAAATGCCGAGCGTCGAGGGCTCGGCCAGCGCGTTGCGCAGGACCCGCTGCAATAACAGACCCGAAAGGCCGAGCGCCGCTCCCGCGAGAATGGCGACGACGGGACGCGGCAGCACTGAATAAAGCAGGATCACGCGATCGAGCTCATCTCCCCCCGGCGCGTCGGGCCACGCGGCCCATACACGGAGGAGGAAAAGTCCGGCGGCGACAACGGCCAGGCCGCTCCAAACCACAAGCGCCGTCCGCCTCACCGCGGCCACCCCGCGACCGCTGCGGCAAGAAGCCCGGCAAAGCGGCGCGCCGAGGGCAGACCGCCGAAATGATTGACCGGCGGCAGGATCGAGACCCGGCCGTCCCTGACCGCCGGCAAGGCGTTCCACAGCGCATTGTCCGGCAGGCTCCGCCCCACATCGGCGGGCAGCGGTTCGATTACGACGATGCCGGCATCGCGTTGTTCGGCAAGCGCTTCGAGCCCGACGGGAGCGGCGGCACTATAGCTCGTATCGTCGCGCCAGGCGTTTTCAAAGCCCAGGCGGGTCAGAACGTCGCCCATCAGCGAATCCGCTCCAAAGGCCCGGAAATGGCGGCTGTCGCCGAGACTGATGACATGGACGGGCTGCCCCGAGAAAGGTATCACCCTCTCCCGCGCCGCTTCGATATCGTCCGCCACCTCGGAGACCAACCGTTCCGCCGCCGGACGAATAGCCAGCGCTTCGCCCAGCGCCACCGCCGAATTTTCGAGCAGGCCGTAAGGCGGCGTGCCGGCCTCATAGCTCGGCAGCGAGAGCACTGGCGCGACCGTTGCAAGCGTCGCGGTCTGGTATTCGTAGAATTGCGAAATGACGGTGATGTCGGGTTCCACGAACCGCAGCATTTCCAGGTTCGGCGAGCCGCGCAGGCCAAGATCGGCGACGGTATCGGGCATCTCGGGGACGCGGACAATTTTGCGGTACTGCCGCAGTTCGCTGCCCGCCACAGGCGTAATGCCGAGCGCCAGGCAGGTTTCCAGATGCGCCCAGTCGATCACCGCGACCCGCTTTTGCGCAGCCACCGCCGGAAGGACGTCCGATCCGGAAAATGTCACAGCGGCCATCGAGCCAGCCAGAAAAGCCCGTCTACCGAACATTCTCATCCCTCAGAGCACGTAGCCCAGCGGCTGACCGGTGGCGGGATGGGCCATCACCCCCATCGGCAGATCATAGAGCCCGGCAAGCGTTTGTGCGTTGACGATCTCCGGAGGCGTTCCGCGCGCCACGACTTGCCCTGCCTTGACCGCGATGATCTCGTCGCAATAGCGCGCCGCCATGTTGATGTCGTGAAGCACCACGATCGCCGTCAGTTCCTTCTCGCGCGTGAGATCGCTCACCAGTTTGAGCATCTCGGCCTGATGGGCCAGATCGAGCGCCGAGGTCGGCTCATCGAGCAGCAGGCATTTTGCATCCTGCGCCAGCATCATCGCAAGCCAGGAGCGCTGCCGCTCTCCGCCTGAAAGGCTGTCGACGAGCCGGTCGGCAAAGGCTCGAAGCCCGGTGCGGTCGATCGCGTCCGCTACCTTCGCCGCGTCGGTGTCGTCCATGCGCCCCAGCGCCCCGTGCCAGGGAAAACGGCCGAGTTCGGCGAGTTCGGCGACCGTCATGCCCTCGGCCGAGGGCGTGAACTGCGGCATGTAGGCGAGACGGCGGGCCAGATCGCGGTTCGAGTAGTCGGCCAAAGGTTGGCCCAAAAACGAAATAGAACCGGTCGAAGGCACCTGCTGGCGCGCCAAAAGCTTGACGAGCGAACTCTTGCCCGAGCCGTTCGGACCGATGATGCCGGTCATACGCCCCGTCTCGAGATCGAGGTCGAGCTCAGGCAGGATTTGGATGCCGCCGACACGAAACGAAACGCCCTTCAGTGAGAAGAGCGTTTCGCCGATGGTGCGACCACCAGTCTTTACCCGGGTGACGTCAGTCACGTTGGCTCACCATTTCGCATAGGCCCGGAGCTTGAAGGCACGGCCTTCGCCATAGGAACACACATTCACGCCCTGACACGCCGAAACGTAGGTCTTGTCGAAGGCATTGGTGACGTTGAGATCGACGCCCCAGTCGTCCTTTTCGTAGCCGACCTTGAAATCGACCAGCGCCACGTCGGGCACCTTGAGCGTGTTGGCTTCATCCGCCCAAGAGGACCCGACATAGCGAATGCCGGCGCCCAGCGTGACCCCGTCGTACCAGGCATTGCTGCGCAGCGTGTAGTCGAGCTTGGCAGAGGCCATCACCTCGGGCACGATGAAGGGCGTCTTTCCCACCATCGCCGGGTCCGCGTCCTCGGTGATCTCGATGTCATAGGCCGTCACGGCTGCGGTCAGCTTCAGGTCATCCGTCACGTTGACCTTTGCCTCGGCCTCGAAACCGCGCGAGCGCACTTCCCCGGTCTGAACATTGCTCGGGAACGGAACATCGACCGTGGGCGCCGCCGCGGTAAGCACATTGCGCCGCGTCAGGTCGAAGACCGAGAGCGTGAACAGGCCGTCGATGAAGCTTGGAGCGTATTTGATGCCGGCCTCATACTGAACGCCATCCTCCGGATCGAAAAGTTCACCGGTGACCGCATTGGTTTCGAGCACCGGGTTGAAGAAGGTCGCCGCACTGACATACGGCGTCACCCCGTTGGCGAATTCGTAGGCCAGGCCCGCCCGTCCGGACGCCGCTCCCTTGTCGGCTTTGAAATCGGCCGGATCGGCCGAGTAGTAGTTGGGGCGATTGTCCGCGTCCGTCTCCACCCAGTCGTAGCGACCGCCAAGGGTCAGCAGCCAACCGCCGCCGAAACGCAGCTGATCCTGAGCATATATACCGAGCTGCTTCTGCGTGAGATCCTGATCGAGATAGGACACGCGGGGCGTCAGAGGCGTTCCATACACCGGATCGAAAGCATCAATCGGGTTGTCATAGGCAGGGTCGTATAGCCCGGAAGACTGAACCTGATCGATGTTGTAGTATTTGTAATCGAAACCGGCGAGCAAGCGATGCTCGACAGCGCCGGTCTCCACCTTCCATTCGAGATGATTGTCGATCAGGAAGCTCGTCGCGCTCGTGTCATGATCGAAATTGATCCGGGCCAGATCCGTCGGGCCGCCGATGAAGGACCAGCCGTTGGCGTAGACGTTGATCTCGCGCACATTCGTCGCCGCCAGTCGTGCGGAGGAGCGGAATGTCACGTCGTTATCGAAGGTATGCTCGAACTCGTATCCCACGGAGCCCTGCTCGCGCTCATAGGTATCGATGGAAGGCTCGGTGAAATTGGAGTCGGGATCGATCCGGCCGTAGTTCACGCCGCCAACGATGCGGTCCACGACGGTTCCCTCGTAAGGCAGGAAGGAGCCGCCATTGTGGTTCTCGTCGAAATGCGTGTAGTTGGCGCTGATCGTCAGGCTGGTGTCCTCGTCGCGCTTCCAGGTAAAGCTCGGCGAGATGACGCCGCGCCATCCATCCTGGAAATCGGTGTAGCCGTCGCCCCCGGCGATCCTGCCGGTAACCCGGTAGGCCGACACGTCGTCGATCGCGTCACCGAAGTCGAAGGCGAAATATCCGGTGCCGGCATCGTTGATCCCGGTTTCGACGTGTCGCGTGCGCTCGAAATCGGGTCGCTTGCTGACATAGTTGATCACGCCGCCAGGATTGGATCCCCCATACAGAACCGAGGCCGGGCCCTTGAGAACCTCGATTCGCTCGAGATTCCAGCTGTCGATGAAGAAGCTGGCAAACGCGTAGTTGTAGGTCTGCAGTCCGTCGAGATAGACCCCGGTCTGGGTGGCGTCGAAGCCGCGGATGTACATCCAGTTCATGTCGGTGTCCTCACCGAATGGCTGGGTGAACACGCCCGACGTGTAGCGCAGCGCCTCGTCCGCCTTCTGCGCGCCCTGTGCGTCGATCTCGTCGCGGCCGACGACGGAAACCGATTGCGGGATCTCTGTGATCGGGGTTGCGGCCTTGGATCCGGTGCGGGTGGATTTGGCGACCACGCCATTGACCGGCTCGATGCCGTTACCCTCTTCGCTGTCGACCACACCGCCGCCCTCGACGGTGATCTGCTCGAGTTGCGTTGCGTTCTGCGCGTAAGCGATGGTCGGCGCGCTCGTGCCGAACGCCAGGATGGCGACGCTACAGGACAGGAGCCGGTGACGGCGAAGTGAATATGACATGGAAACCCCCGGTCGAAATTGGTGCGGCGGACCGCCGCCTTCAAAGATGACCGCGTAACTCAAGTTTTTCGGAGCGGATTGAATGTTCCTGACCGGTTTGGCGATTCTTGGTGCAAACAGAAACACCGCGCGCCGATTCCGTGCAAAAATGTCACAATTCGCGCTTCCACGCGCCGGGTGTTAGCCCGGTGATCGACCGGAAGACCCGGCTGAAATGCGCCTGATCGGCAAAACCGCATTGCGCCGCGACCCAGCTCACCGGCTCGTCGCCCTCACGCAACAGCGCCTGTGCACGCCGCACCCGTTCCTGCATCACCCAGCGGTGCGGCGAAACGCCGACCGCCGCCTTGAAGGCATGGCTGAAATAGGTTTCCGACAGTCCCACCTCGCCGGCCAGATCCGACAGCCTGATCGTTTCCAGGCAGTGGGCGTCGATATAGGCCATCGTCTGGCGCAACTGCCCATCCGACAAGGCAGGCCGCCGTCGTTCGGCAGTGAGCGGAATGTCGAAAAGCTTGGCGACGAACGCATCGACGAGGCCATCCAGGAAACGGTCGTGGTGCGGCGATTCGGCTTCGACCTCCTCGGCGATCAGTCCGGCGAGCGAGACCAGCGGCGGATTGTCGAGCCGGAACCGCGGCCTGTTCAGGCCTTCGCGCGCAAGCGAACGGCCGAACCGCCGCCGCAGCGCCGTTTCGTTCAGGTGAATGTCGAGATGCTTCATGCGCGTGACACCGCGAACGCTCACGGATTGCGGCTGATGCGCCGGAATGTAAGTCACCGTCATCGCCGGCACATCCTGGCCGGCCGTGGCGCCGACCGACTCGAAAATCTCCACCTGCCCCCCGCCCTCAAGCTCGAGTGGAATAAACAGCCGCGGATCCGGTGACACATAGGTGCCCCGTGCTTCAGGCGCGCATGCCACATCCCAGACGTCGGCCACGAAAGCCTCGCGCGCACGGTATTTGAGATCGCGGCTTGGGGTAAATCCGGCGATCTCGGCTGTCATCCGGGGCCCGAACGGCCTGAAATTCACACTCAATGCAATTCACCCTGCCGCAAACGGCCCTGTTGCGGAGCGTCATACATAAGTGGAGTCGGATTGTCAGGTTAAAAATGCGCACTCACGGCCGCCGCTCACCCGGAAACGGTGCCTCATGCCGCCTCACTGGAAACCGCGCGAGGCGGACGGTCTTCCCTCAGGAAACGCCCTTCGCCATCTCCTCGAGGATCGGACAGTCGGGCCGCGAATTGCCGTGGCAGTGATCGGCGAGCGTTTTCAAAGTGGAACGCAATGACCCCAATTCCTCGATCTTGCGGTCGATCTCGTCGATCTTGGCGAGCGCAAGGCTCTTCACATCGGAGCTCGCCCGCTGCTTGTCATTATAGAGTGACAGCAGCAGCCGGCATTCGTCGATCGAGAAGCCAAGGCTGCGCGCGCGCTGGATGAAGGACAGTCTGTGGACGTCCTGCTCCACATACTCCCGGTAGCCATTGCTCGCGCGTGCGGGCGTTACCAGATCGATATCCTCGTAGTAGCGGATCGTTTTGGCCGGCAATCCTGTCGACCGTGCAACATCACCAATATTCATGACCGTCCCTCCGCCTTTCCGTAAATCGAAATCAAGGCTTCCACCTCCGCCTCGGAGAATCCCGCCTTCAGCGCCCGCTCCCGGAACGATGCCTGGTTGAGCGCATCCTCGCCGCCCGGGATGCGGGATCCGAGCAGCGGCCCCTCTGGCGCCGGGGCCGCATCCGTCGTCATGCGTGGACCGCCACGGCGTCTCTTCATCACGAATCGAGCCCGACGCGCCTGAGCCTCAGCGCGTTCGATATTACGGAGACCGACGACAGGCTCATCGCGGCTGCCGCCACCATGGGAGAGAGCAGCGTTCCCGTAAGCGGATAGAGAATACCCGCGGCCAACGGCACGCCAGCCGAATTGTAGACAAACGCAAAAAACAGGTTCTGCTTGATGTTCCGCAAGGTTGCCTCCGACAGCCTGCGGGCGCGAACGACACCGGTCAGGTCGCCCTTGAGCAGGGTAATGCCGGCGCTTTCCACCGCGACATCAGCACCTGTCCCCATGGCGATCCCGACATCCGCCGCCGCAAGCGCCGGCGCGTCGTTGACGCCGTCGCCGGCCATGGCGACCCGGCGGCCCTTGCGGTGCAGTTCGTCGACCAGCGCCTTCTTGTCTTCGGGAAGAACGCCCGCACGCACCTCGTCAATGCCGACGGCGCGGGCTACGGCGCGGGCCGTCGTTTCGTTGTCGCCGGTGGCCATGATCACGGTCAGACCGGCTTCGTGAAGGGCCGCAATCGCATCCTTAGACGTCTCCTTGATCGGATCGGCGACCGCGATCAGGCCGGCAAGCTTGCCGTCGATCGCAGCATACATCGCGGTCTTGCCTTCGCCACGGAGTTCATCGGCCACAGCATCGAGAGACGACCGATCCGCTCCGACCATTTCCATGAGGGCGGCATTGCCGAAGGCGATCGTACGTCCGTCGGCCCTCGCCTGCACCCCCTTGCCGGTGACCGCCTCGAAATCCGATACGCCGGCGGCATTGATGCCGCGCTCGGATATCCCCTCGACGATCGCCTCGGCCAGCGGGTGCTCCGAGCCGGTCTCCACGCCGCGCAAGAGCGCCAGAAGATCGGCCTCGTCGGCACCGTCGGCGACGATGACGTCGGTGAGCTTCGGCCTGCCAACGGTCAACGTGCCCGTTTTGTCGACGATCACGGTATCGACCCGCGCCATGCGTTCGAGTGCTTCGGCGTCCTTGATCAGCACGCCTGCCTGCGCGCCGCGACCGGTCGCCGTCATGATCGACATCGGTGTCGCCAAACCGAGCGCACAGGGACAGGCGATGATCAGCACCGAGACGGCGGAGACGATGGCGAAGGCGAAGGCCGGCTCGGGACCAACAATCAGCCACACGACGAAGGCCGCTACGGCCGCAATAACCACAGACGGGACGAAATAGGAGGATACCCTGTCGGCCAGCCCCTGGATCGGCGCGCGGGAACGCTGCGCGGACGAGACCATCGCGACAATGCGCGCCAGCATTGTTTCGTCGCCCACCCGGGCCGCCTCGATGACCAGCGAACCGTTCTTGTTCAGCGTTCCGCCGGCGACACTGTCGCCCTCACCCTTTTCGACGGGAATCGGCTCTCCGGTGAGCATGCTCTCATCGATGTTGGTCGTGCCGCTGATGACGGTGCCGTCGACCGGCACGGCTTCACCCGGCCTGACGCGGAGACGGTCGCCCTCGATGATGTTTTCGAGCGGAACGTCGTATTCATCGCCATCCGGGGTGATCCGCCGCGCTGTCTTGGGCGCGAGATCGAGTAGCGCGCGGATGGCGTCACCCGTCCGCTCGCGGGCCCTCAGTTCGAGAACCTGGCCGACGAAGACGAGCGCGACGATGACGACCGCCGCCTCGAAGTACACCGGCACGTGCCCGCCATCCATCCGGAGCGTCGCCGGAAAGAGACCGGGGAAGAATGTAGCGATCATCGAATAGCCATAGGCCGCGCCGACGCCGATCATGATCAGCGTCCACATGTTGAGATGCCACGTCTTGATCGACGTCCAGCCGCGATGGAAGAACGGAAGCGCCGCCCAGAAGATGACCGGCGTGGCAAGAATGAATTCGAGATAGGCGGCGACGCGCTCACCGAACCAGTCGCGGAACGGCAATCCGATCATCGGCCCCATCGTCAGTAGGAGAAGTGGGATGGCGGCCCCGACCGAGACCCAGAGCCGTCGGGTAAAATCGATCAATTCGTGATTGGGGCCCTCGCTGACACCGTCCATGGGTTCGAGCGCCATGCCGCAGATCGGACAGGTGCCCGGCCCCTCCTGCACGATTTCCGGATCCATGGGACAGGTGTAGAGCGCGTTTTTCGGCGCAGCCTTCTTCTTCCTCGCCTTGTTGCCGGACAGGTAGAACCAGGGATCGGCCTCGAACCGGTCGTGACACTTCTGGCTGCAGAAATGGTACTCGTCGCCCTTGTATTTGAGCGATGGCTTTCCCTTCCCGAGCGTGACCGTCATGCCGCAGACCGGATCCTTCACCGCGCCGTCCACGGGAACCGTCGCGGCTTTCCTGATATCGCCGGTCGTTGCGGGTTTCGCATGTTCGTGAGCGTGATCGCCGTGGTCATGATGCCCGCCGCAGCAGCTTGCCTTGCCCTCGGTATGGTTTGCCTTGTCCATGAAAGTCTCCTTGCTGCCACTACAGCTAGTGGTTCCAGTCACTGGAAGGTCAAGAGAAAAAATCGCCCTCCGCCGGGAACCTTCCGGCGCTGGAACCGCGTTGGCTTCCTAAAGGCAACAATGGAGGTGGCAATGTCCTACTGGCGTTTTGCCGGAATGATCGCGACATCGACGCTGATCATGTTCGGCCTCATGTATCTCAATACATTTCTCATCACTCACGTCTTCTTCAGCGAGACCCGCGCCTACATGGCGCTCCTTATGGGCGGTGTCATGGCGATCATCATGCTTGCCTTCATGCTCTCGATGTATACCAACCAGGCGCTCAATGCGGCGATCTTCCTCGGCGCCTGCGTGGTAATCGCCGGCACCCTCTGGCTGGTACGCAGCCAGGCAACCATTGGCGACGCGAGCTTCATGCGGGCAATGATCCCGCACCATTCGATCGCCATCATGACGTCAAGCCGGGCCAATATCGAGGACGGCCGGGTGCGCAAGCTGGCCGACGAGATCATCTATGCACAGGACAAGGAGATCGCAGAGATGCGCTATCTGATAGCGCAGATCGAAGCCGAGGGACCGCAACAAGGCGGCGTCGAACCCGATGCGCCGGCCGTGCCGGTGAGCGTCGAGGAGGCCGTCTCAACACCGGATGTCGCCGTGATGGATGCCGGTTTTCTCACGCCTGACGACATCGCGCAGGTCTTTCCCGGCGGCGCGGGCTGCACCTTCGCCTTCACCACGCAAAGCCCTGCCGCGCTGGCCGTCGGCGAAACGGACGACGGGCGTTCGGCGCTGGTCAAGATCGGGGGAAATCTGGTTCTTCTCCCGGCGGAGGACGCGGATACGTTTTCGGCAGCGGGCATGACGGCCATTCTCGAGAATCTCGGCGACGACACCTTGCGCGCCGATACGCGTCTGACAATCGACCTCGATCGGGGCCTCTCCGCCGGCTATGACGGATTTTCCGATTGCCGGGAATAAGGCGTCAGTCGGCAACCGCGCCGAGTGCCCGTTCGCTCCGCGCCACGCTGAGCCGGCGGAAGACGAGGGCCATGACGAAAAGGCTCGTCAGGATGAGGATGATGGTCGGCGCCGGCGCGCTGTCGAGATAAAAGCTAAGATAGACCCCGGCCAGCATCGCCGACATGCAGACGAGAACCGCGACCGCCAGCATCCGCGCGAAGCTGCGCACCAGCAGAAAGGCGATTGCGCCCGGCGCGATCAGCAGGCCGACAGCGAGAATCAGCCCTGTCGCCGTCAGGGTGGCCACGATTGTGAGCGACAGGATCGACAACAGGCCGTAATGAAGCAGGCCGACACGCAGGCCAGAGGCCTTCGCCTGCGCCGGATCGAAGGCGTGGAGGAGAAGATCCTTCCACTTGAGAAGCAGCGCCGCTGACACGACGAGCGAGATCAGCCCCGCCGTCCAGAGGTCATCGGTGCCGACGCCCAGCATGTTGCCGAAGAGAATATGATCGAGGTGGATGTTGGTGTGGATCGAGACGTAGAGCACAATTCCCAGGCCGAACATGCCCGAGAAGACGATTCCCATCACTGTATCCTGCTTGATCCGGCTGTTCTGCGACAGGTAGCCCGTCGAGACGGCAGTGAACATGCCTGCGGCAAAGGCCCCGATAATCAGCGGAATGCCGAGAATATAGGCGAGCACCACGCCGGGCAGGATGGCGTGGCTGACCGCGTCGCCCATCAGCGCCCAGCCCTTGAGAACCAGAAAGCATGACAGAAGCGCCGTCGGAACGGCGACGATCACCGCGATCAGAAAGGCGTTCTGCATGAAGGGAAACTGGAACGGCAGGATGAGAGTTTCGATCATGCCGGCTCTCCCGGCTCGAGCGCCGCGGCCGCCTTGCGGCGCGCGGCCATGAGCCCGTGCTTGGGAGCCAGAACGAACGCCGCCAGGAAGAGAAGCGTCTGCAGGATGACGATGCCCCCGCCGGTCGCGCCATCGAGAAAATAGCTGACATAGGCGCCCAGAAAAGCAGTCACCGTGCCGATGGCGATCGAGGTCAGCACGAGACGCGGGAAACGGTCGCACAAGAGATAGGCGGTGGCCCCGGGGGTCACCACCATCGCAATGACTAGGAAGGCGCCGACGGTCTGCATGGCGGCGACCACGCAGGCCGAGAGCAACATGAAGAAGACCGCCTTCAGGAGCTCCGGTCGCAGCCCCACGGAGCGGGCGTGGTTCTCATCGAAGAAGACGACCATCAGATCCTTCCACTTGGCCGACAGGATCGCCAGGGAGACGAAGCCGATGATGGCCACCTGGAGCGTATCTTCCGGCGTGATCGCCAGAATGTTTCCCATGGTGATCGTCTGCACCGACACCGCCACCGGGTTCACCGAGATCATGAAGAGGCCCAGCCCGAAGAACGAGGTGAAGATGATGCCGATGATCACATCCACCTTGAGACCGGATCGATCGGAGAGAAACAGCATCGCTGCCGCCGCCAGTCCGCCGGAGATGAAGGCGCCCAGCGCGAAGGGAATGCCGAGCATGTAGGCTCCGGCCACCCCCGGCACGACCGAGTGCGAGAGCGCGTCGCCGATCAGCGACCAGCCCTTGAGCATTAGATACGCCGATAGAAAGGCGCAGACGCCGCCCACAAGCGCCGACACCCACATGGCGTTCGTCATGTAGCCGTAGGAGAATGGTTCGAGCAGAACGCTCATTTCGGCCTCTTGGAAACATGGGTCCGGCCGCCGTACTGGACGAAGGGTTTCTCGTCGTCGGTCAGGATGGAGATCTTGCGTCCGTCGTCGTCGTCATGGAGATCCGCGCCGCCCAGCGTGAAATGACGCAGCACGCCGCCGAAAGCCTCCTCGAGATTTTCCCGGGTGAAGACGGTTTCCGTCGGGCCGTAGGCGAGGATCGTGCCCTTCACCAGGACGGTGTGATCGCAATATTCCGGCACGGTGCCGAGATTGTGGGTGGAGACAAGCATCACCCGCCCCTCCTCCCTGAGCTCGCGCAGAAGGGCCACTATCCGTTCCTCGGTCTTGATATCGACGCCGGTAAAGGGTTCGTCGAGCAGGATCACCTGCCCTTCCTGTGCCAGAGCACGGGCAAGGAAGACCCGCTTGCGCTGACCGCCGGAAAGTTCGCCGATCTGCCGCTGCCGGTAACCGAGCATGCCGACGCGGTCGAGTGCGGCCGTGACCTTGTCGTGGTCGTTTTTCGAGGGACGGCGCAGAAAGCCCATATGGCCGTAGCGTCCCATCATCACCACGTCCTCGACCAGAACCGGGAATGTCCAGTCAACTTCCTCGGACTGGGGGACGTAGGCGACGAGATTTTTCGACAGCGCTTCCTTCACACTCATCCCGAGAAGCTGAATTTCCCCACCCGCTGCTGGAAGAAAACCCATTATCGCCTTGAAAAGCGTAGATTTTCCCGCGCCGTTGACACCGACGAGCGCCGTCACCGTTCCGGTCGGGATCTCGAAGGAGGCGTGGCGCAACGCGGTGTGGCCGTTGCGGTAGGTCACGGTCACATCCCGGGCCGCGATGCCGCTGACGGATGACGTTCCTGCGGCTCCGGCCGATTCCGTGGGGAACTTCATCATTCGACACCCGCCTTGAGCCCGTCCGCGATCGTCTGTGACGTGACCTTCAGCAAATCGAGATAGCTGGGAACCGGGCCGTTCGCCTCTGACAGGCTGTCGACGTAAAGAACGCCGCCGTAATGCGCGCCGGTTTCACGCGCTACCTGTTGGGCCGGCGCGGTATTGACCGTGCTCTCGCAGAAGACCACCGGTATGTCGTTGTCCTTCACCCCATCAATCACCGCCCTCACCTGTTGCGGCGTTCCCATCTGGTCGGCATTCATCGGCCAGAGGTAGAGTTCCTTCATCTTAAAGTCGCGCGCCAGATAGCTGAAAGCGCCCTCGCAGGTGACAAGCCAGCGCTTTTTCTCCGGGATGGCGGCGATCTCGTCGCGCAGCGGCTCCAGCGTCCCGCGCAGCTCCTTTTTGTAGGCGTCGGCATTCTCGCGGTAAGTTTCGGCATTGGCCTCGTCGTAACGCGACAGGGCTTTCTCGATGTTGTCGATGTAGATGAGCGCATTGTCGAGCCCCATCCAGGCATGTGGATTGGGCAGCCCCTCATAAGCGCCCGCAGCGATAGGTATGGGATCGACCCCCTCGCTCAGCGTCACCGCGGGAATATCGCCCGCATTCGAAAGAAACTGTTCGAACCAGAGTTCCAGGTTCATCCCGTTCCACAGGATGAGATCGGCGCCGTGGGCCCGCACGATATCCTGCGGGGTCGGCTCGTAACCGTGGAT
Source organism: Hyphomicrobiales bacterium (assembly GCA_002709005.1). Lineage (GTDB taxonomy): Bacteria > Pseudomonadota > Alphaproteobacteria > Rhizobiales > Rhizobiaceae > Pseudohoeflea. Next base: position 94,673 of record PAPH01000002.1, read on the forward strand.
CTCCGCTCCCGGCTTGGTGATCGAAACCACTTCGGCGGCATCTCCGGCGACTTGGCGGGCCATGTCGGCCAGCACCGTGAACGTCGTCACCACCTTGAGCCGGTCGGCCGCGAGCGCGGGCTGAATGCCCAGTCCCACGATTGCCGCCAGCAACACCGGAAGTCCGTATTTCATAATGCCTACCTTCGCTCCTTCGCGGATTTGCGCCCCTTTATGCATTTCGGAACGATTTGCATCTGTCAAGTCTTATTGCGATCCATTCGCAACAAGACTTGCCTCGGCACGATATTTCATGGCATTGGGAGACATGGCGACGAAACAACAGAGAACGGAGCGCTTCGAGCAGGCCTTACGCGAAAGCGGGGTGCGGATTACGCGCCAGCGCGCAGCCATGCTGAGGGTGCTCGCCGAGGCCGACGATCATCCGGATGCCGTCGAACTGCATCGCCGCAGCGAGGTCGAGGTGCCAGGAATCTCGCTGTCGACGGTCTACCGGACGCTTTCGGCGCTCGAGGAGAAAGGCGTCATCCAGCGCCACCAGTTCGATGGCGCCTCCGCGCGCTTCGAGCACGCCGAGACCGATCACCACGATCACATGATCGATGTGGAGACCGGCGATGTCATCGAGTTCTGCTCCGACCGGATCGAAAAGCTGCAAGCCGAGATCGCGGCCGAGATGGGCTACGATATCGTCCACCATCGGCTCGAGCTCTATGTGCGCAAGAAGCCTGCCAGCAGGAAAAGCAACTGATCGTGCCCGCAGCGGCAGCCGTCCTCAGGCTGCCTCGGTATAACTTGCCGGCTCGTAATTGAGGATCGGACCGAGCCAACGCTCGACCTCCTCGATACTCATTCCCTTGCGTTTCGCGTAATCCTCGACCTGGTCGCGCTCGACCTTCGCCACCCCGAAATAATAGCTCTCGGGATGCGCGAGATAGAGCCCCGACACCGAAGAGCCCGGCCACATGGCCATGCTCTCGGTCAATTCAACGCCCACGGTCTTTTCCGCATCGAGCAGTTTGAAGAGCGTCACCTTTTCGGTGTGATCGGGTTGGGCCGGGTAACCCGGCGCCGGACGGATACCGTCATAGGGTTCGCCGATCAGCTGGTCGGGAGAATAGGTCTCGTCTGCCGCATATCCCCAATAGTCCTTGCGCACCCGTTCGTGCATGCACTCGGCGAGCGCCTCGGCGAAACGGTCGGCGAGCGCCTTGACCATGATCGAGGAATAATCGTCATTGGCGCGCTCGAAACGTTCGGCGATTGCCACTTCCTCGATGCCCGCCGTCACAACAAAGCCGCCGATATAGTCGGGCTTGCCGCTCTCCGCCGAAGCCACGAAATCGGACAGCGCCAGGTTCGGCTTGCCGTCGCGCTTGCCGAGCTGCTGGCGCAGCGTGTGGAAGGTTGCGAGTTCTCTCGTCCGCTCCTCTGCCTCGAAGAGGCGGATATCGTCCCCGACGGCATTGGCCGGCCAGAAACCGATCACCGCCTTGGGCGCGAACCATTTTTCCGCGATGACCTGCTTGAGCATGGCCTGCGCATCGGAAAAGAGCTGGCGGGCGGCCTCACCCTGCTTCTCGTCATCGAGGATTTTGGGATAGCGGCCCTTGAGCTCCCAGGTCTGGAAGAACGGCGTCCAGTCGATATAGTGCGACAGCTCCTCCAGATCCCAGTCCTCGATCACCCGCGTGCCGGTGAAGCTCGGCTTGACCGGCGAAAACTGCGTCCAGTCGATCTTGTGGGGGTTGGCGCGCGCATCCGCAATCGGCAACCGCCGCTTGTCGGCCTCCGAGCGATGGTGGGCGTCAGCCACCTTCCTGTACTCCGCACGGATCGTGTCGACGTAATCCCCCTTGCTCTCGCGGGAAAGAAGCGAGGACACCACACCGACAGCGCGGCTGGCGTCGGTCACATAGACCGCCTGCCCCTTGGAATACTTCGGATGGATCTTGACGGCCGTATGCACGCGGCTGGTGGTTGCCCCGCCGATCAGCAGCGGAATGTCGAAGCCCTCGCGCTCCATCTCGGAGGCCAGATGCACCATCTCGTCGAGCGACGGCGTGATCAGACCGGACAGACCGATGATATCGACCTTCTTCTCGCGCGCGACTTCGAGAATTTTTGCCGGCGGCACCATGACGCCGAGATCGATGATCTCGTAATTGTTGCAGGCAAGCACGACGCCGACGATGTTCTTGCCGATGTCATGGACATCGCCCTTCACCGTCGCCATCAGAATCCGGCCCGCCGCCTGGTCGTCCACCTGGCCCTTGGCGGCATTGGCGAGCTTTTCGGCTTCCATGTGCGGCAGAAGCCCTGCCACCGCCTGCTTCATCACGCGAGCGGACTTCACCACCTGCGGCAGGAACATCTTGCCCGATCCGAACAGGTCGCCGACGACGTTCATGCCCGCCATCAGCGGACCTTCGATCACGTGGAGCGGCCGCTCGGCCTTCAGCCGGGCCTCCTCGGTATCGGCATCGATGAACTCGGTGATGCCGTTGACCAGCGCGTGGCTGATCCTCTCCTCGACCGGCCACTCCCGCCAGGCAAGATCGCGCTCCTTGGCTTCCTTGCCGGCCGTGCCGCGGTAGCGTTCGGCGATTTCCAGAAGGTTCTCCGTGGCCGTACCGCCCTTTGCGGGCGTGCGGTTGAGGACCACGTCCTCGCAGGCTTCCCTCAGCTCCGGCTCGATCGTGTCGTAGACGGCAAGCTGGCCGGCATTGACGATGCCCATATCCATGCCCTGGGATATGGCATGATAGAGGAAGACGGCATGCATGGCCTCGCGGACGGGCTCGTTCCCGCGGAACGAGAAGGACAGGTTCGACACCCCGCCGGAGATGTGGACATGCGGCAGCGTGTCGACGATCTCGCCGGTCGCCTCGATGAAATCGACACCGTAATTGTCATGCTCCTCGATGCCGGTCGCAACGGCAAAGACGTTGGGGTCGAAGATGATGTCCTCCGGCGCGAACCCGGCCTGCTCGGTCAGGAGCTTGTAGGCGCGGGTGCAGATCTCGACCTTGCGCGCCTTGGTATCGGCCTGCCCCTGCTCGTCGAAGGCCATGACGACCACCGCCGCGCCATACATCCGGCACAGCTTCGCCTGGCGGAGGAAACTCTCCTCACCTTCCTTCATCGAGATCGAGTTGACGATCGACTTGCCCTGGACGCATTTGAGACCGGCCTCGATCACGTCCCACTTGGAGCTGTCGATCATCACCGGCACCTTGGCGATGTCGGGCTCCGCCGCGATGAGATTGAGATATTCAGTCATCGCCCTGGCGGAATCGATCAGACCCTCGTCCATGTTGACGTCGATGACCTGTGCACCGTTGACGACCTGGTCGCGCGCGACATCGAGCGCGGTGGCGTAGTCGCCGGCGGTGATCAGTTTGCGGAATTTTGCAGAACCGGTGACATTGGTCCGCTCGCCGACATTGACGAACGGAATGTCGTCGGTGAGCGTGAACGGCTCGAGGCCCGATAGGCGCATCAGCGGCTTGACCGTGGGCACCGCGCGGGGCGCATGGCCGGCAACGGCCTCCGCGATGGCACGGATATGATCGGGTGTCGAACCGCAGCAGCCGCCGACGACGTTGACGAGACCTTCACGGGCAAATTCCGCGACCTGTGCCGCCATCTGCTCGGGGCTTTCGTCATATTCACCGAAAGCGTTCGGCAACCCGGCATTGGGATACGCGCAGATAAACGTGTCGGCGACGCCCGAGAGTTCGGCCAGGTGCGGGCGCATGGCCGAGGCGCCGAGCGCGCAATTGAGACCCACCGTGAACGGCTTGGCATGCCGGATCGAGTGCCAGAAGGCCGTCGGTGTCTGGCCCGACAGCGTGCGGCCGGAGAGATCGGTAATCGTGCCGGAGATCATCACCGGCAGGAAGATCCCTTTTTCGGCAAAGATCTCCTCGCAGGCGAAGATCGCCGCCTTGGCGTTGAGCGTATCGAAGATCGTCTCGATCAGGATGATGTCCGATCCGCCTTCGATCAGGCCGCGCAACTGCTCTCCGTAGGCCAGGCGAAGCTGGTCGAAGGAGGTGGCGCGATAACCGGGATTGTTGACGTCCGGCGAGATCGAGGCCGTGCGGTTGGTCGGCCCCAGCGCGCCGGCGACGAAACGGCGCTTGCCATCCTCGCGTTCGGCCCGCTGGGCCCCGCGGCGCGCCAGTTGCGCGCCCACACGATTGAGTTCGTAGACCGCGTCTTCCATGCCGTAATCGGCCTGTGCGATCACGGTGGAGGAGAAGGTGTTGGTTTCCAGAATGTCGGCGCCGGCGATCGCGTAGCGGTGATGGATGTCCTCGATCGCGCGCGGCTGGCTCAGCGAGAGAAGGTCGTTGTTGCCTTGCTGGTGGCAGGCGCAACCGATGAACTTGTCGCCGCGAAAGTGGTCCTCGTCGAACTTGAACTGCTGGATCTCGGTGCCCATCGCACCGTCGAGAATGAGGATGCGCTCGCGCGCGGCCTGCCGGAGGGCGGAGAGGATTTCGGAACCATCGGGCGTTGCCGAGGCAACGGGCCCGAACAGGTCGTCGGAAAGGGACATGCTGAGACTCATCGGTTACGGGACGCTGGCTTAATCACATAAAGATATCTTTATGTCAAACCCGCATGTGACCGGGTCTGGCATTCACCGGCCTCGCCGGATAAAGCTGGCCGACCAAATACCCGGCTTGGTGATAACGATCCCCCAGCCTTCGCAGTCAGGATCAGGGACCAAGGCCGTTGAAGCGCAGTGTCATTCGGATCATCGGAGCGATGACGCTTCTCGCCGCCCTCTCCGGCTGCACGTCCGTCTCCTATTATGCCAAGTCGCTCGACGGCCATCTGCAGATCATGACCGCACGTCAGAACGTCGAACGACTGATCAAAAAACCCTCGACGCCCGAACCCTTGCGCAACCGCATGGCCGCTGCCCACGAGATCCGCCAGTTCGCCGTCGCCGAACTCGATCTGCCCGACAATGACAGCTACCGGACCTATGTCGACATCAAGCGCGACTACGTTACCTGGGCCGTCTTCGCCGCGCCCGAATTCTCGCTCTCCCCGCATATCAAGTGCTTCCCGGTCTTCGGTTGCGTTCCCTATCAGGGGTTCTTCGACCCGAAGGATGCGTTGCGCGAGGCGGACAAACTCACGGCCGAGGGTTTCGACGTCCACATCTCCGGCGTCAACGCCTATTCGACGCTGGGACTGACCAGCGATCCGCTGTTGAGCACCATGTTCCGCTTCGACAAGACGTATCTGGCCGGCATCGTCTTCCACGAACTCGCCCACCAGCGCGTCTATGTGAAGGGCGATTCCGCCTTCAACGAATCCTTCGCCGTCGCCGTCGAAACCACCGGCGTCCGAAAATATCTGCGCGCCCATGGCGACAGCGCCGGCCTCCGCGCCTATGAGCGCGACCGCCAAAGACAGGCGGATTTCCTGCGCCTCGCCGAAGGCGCGAAACGCGAGCTCGGCAAAATCTACCAGGGTGCCGGAACGGCAGAGCAGAAGCGCGCAGCCAAGACGGCGGCCATCGAACGGCTGCGGGCCAAGTACCGGAAATTGCGCGACACCCAATGGGGCGGCAACCGCGACTACGACCAGTGGTTCGAGGCGCCGATCAACAACGCCAAGCTGGCTGCAACGTCGGTCTATAATGACAATGTTGACGAGTTTATCCGGCTGTTCGAGCTCTGCGGGGAAGACTATCCGCGTTTTTATGATGCCGTGGCGCGGTATGGCAAACTGGAGCGGGACGAGAGGATGGACGCGCTGAAGGGTGCGAGGAGCTGCGGGTAGAAGGGGATGTGGGAGCTGATGGCGGTTTGGGACGTGCAAGCGGGTGTTGGCAGCAACGGTGACGCCACCACACTATCACTGCCGGTGATTCACTGACGTTCGAAATCCTGAGCTGAAATGATCTGTGGTGTAACGTTTCCGGCAGGCACCGCGTACAAGGTGTAGGACAGAACCTGCGTTATGATCTGGGTCGCCGTTTGTTCTGTCTGGAGTGTCTCCGCTCCAGGGAACTGACCCGCACTATTCAAATGCACGAAACGTCTGCAACTGACGTCGAGTGCATCGCCGAAAGCATACTGCACAGTGTAACGCCCATCAGGAATGCCCGTAATCTGGCCTGTCTGATTACTGCGTACGAAGAATGCCGCAACAACAGCGCCAGACAGCTCTGCCCGTACTTTGATGATGGCGTTGCCGCTAGAACCATTGCGGATTTCCAGCGAATGACCGGCCGTAGAGGACAGCCGGTTCGGCCCCAATAGCTGCCCATTATACGGGACATCTGTGCATGTCGGGACATTCGGCTTCGGAATGGCATTCTGTACGCTTGACTGATACTGCTTGGACGGAGGGGAAGAATACAATCGACTTCCTCCATAGCTGGCGCTCGCCCCACTGCCTTGCGTGTTTGCAAAGATGCCTAATGCCAGGGCACCGGGCAGCGCAAAAGCCATCAGCAAATGACCTGTCCCGTATAGCATTGACGTCACCCACGGATTTCTTAGCTTGCCTTGCCGAGGATCGGCCCCGGCCTTCTCAAGCTGGGAAACCAGCTCGGCAGCGTGTCTTGCAATTTCTTTGTCCAGTGCCTTTCTGGACTGCATGGCGAGGGCATACGACAATTGCAGATTGCCACGAGAGAGGAAGGCAAGGGCATTGTACCAGACCATACCCTCGTCCGCAGACCGCTCATGCTTACCGCCAAAACCGTTGTTGAGTATCGAGCCGATTGAATAGATTGGCCCCCAAGGCGCTCCCCACCAGCCGGCAAACAAAGTGATAACCGAGGATTTTAACCCCTCTTTCTTTGCACAGCTTGCGCAGAAAATACCTTGTACGGGCCTACGCGTTGTCATGACGATAAAGCTATAGACACGAAAGAACACGACATATCGCGGCTGCGCAGCGACCTGTCCGCAGCGAGAGCAGCAAATCGGGTCGATCACTCTGGTCTTTGCCTCGTGCGCAGAGGCTTGGAAGGCGGAACTATCATATTCCGCTCTACGAAGAGGATCGTTTAAAATTTCATATGCGGCAGAAATCTTATAGAATTTTTCACTGGATGCAGTCTGTGAAGCGTCTGGATGGGTTTCCTTAGCGAGCTTCCTGTAGGCGCTCTTGATTTCTTCAGCAGTAGCGGAAGGTTGCACTCCCAAAGCCTTGTACAAGCCTTGTGGATCGTTATTCGACATATTCCCCTCAATTGCACTTCACATTGCCCCTCACCCATAAAGCGAAAAGCCATTTCAGAAAGCAACAAGCTTTCGCAGAATAAGCAGCATTTTTATAACTTATGGCCGGATGCGACACTTTTGATCTGCGCCGGATGCCGGTACAAACGCGGCTCACAAAAGGCGGATATTGTGTCCCCTTCAACTATCCCTGAAAGCCCGGCGCTAAGGCTTTTGAGCGACGGCAGCGCGCGCCCGGAGCCGCCACAGCCTGCATCTGGGTATTCCGTGTGCGCTGTATAAACCCCAAGCAGCAAGCCACCACCTGCCCGAATATGGCAGGCATTCCGTTCCCCACACTTCGCCACCCCTTCCCCAAGCCCTCCTAAAAACCCTAAAACGTCGGCGGGGTACACGCGCTCACCACCACGCAGCGTTCGTTTCTGAGCGCCTTGAACCGGTGCGGCCTTGTGCTCTGGAACAAGTAGGCATCGCCCGGTCCCAGGATCTTGCGCTCGCCGTCGACTGTCAGCTCAAGCCGGCCCTCGATGACGATACCGGCCTCTTCCCCTTCGTGGCTGAGCATGATGCGCCCGGTATCGGCGCCCGGTTCGTACACCTCGTAGAGCATCTGCAGGCTGTGGCCGAAGAGGCTGTTGCCCACCTGACGATAGGAAATGCGGCCTTTGCCGATTTCGGTCAGTTCGTCGGCGGAAAAGAACACCTTGTCCTCCCGCTGCGGCTCGAATGCGAAGAATTCCGACAATCCCATCGGGATGCCGTCGAGCACACGTTTGAGCGCGGAGAGCGAGGTGTTGATCTTGGCGGATTCAAGCTGGGAGATGAAACCGTTGGTGACCCCTGCCCGCCGTGCCAGTTCGCGCTGGGAGAGCCCGTGCGCCTCGCGGATCGCGCGAAGCCGCAAGCCGACATCGCGGGAAAGGTCGTCTGCCGTGTTTACCATGGTCGCGATCATAAACACTTGACCGCCGCACGCAATGAAAACAAGGCATTGCCGGAACCAAGAAACAGACTGTTTTGGAGATCTTATTCAAGCCATTCTGCCCGCAGCAAAGCAGGAGTTGCCCCATGAACGAGACCTTCAAGCCCGGCCGGTCCGGCACAAACCAGGCGCTCGACGCCTACTGGATGCCGTTTACCGCCAATCGCCAGTTCAAGGAAAACCCGCGCATGCTGGTCGGCGCAAAGGGCATGCACTATACGAGCGACGACGGCCGTAGCGTTCTCGACGGAACGGCGGGGCTCTGGTGCTGCAACGCCGGCCACGGCTACAGCGAGATCCGCGACGCGGTCGCCCGCCAGCTTGAGGAGATGGATTATGCGCCGTCCTTCAACATGGGCCATCCGATCGCCTTCGAATTCGCCGAGCGCCTCAAGGAGATAGCGCCCGACGGTTTCAACCACGTCTTCTACACCGGCTCGGGATCGGAATCGGTCGATACGGCGCTCAAGATGGCGCTCGCCTATCACCGCGCCAAAGGCGACGCATCCCGCACCCGTCTGATCGGCCGTGAGCGGGGTTATCACGGCGTCGGTTTCGGCGGAATTTCAGTGGGCGGCATCGTCAACAACCGCCGCCACTTCGGCACCATGCTCGGCGGCGTTGATCATATTTCCCACACCCACAATCTCGAAGCCAACGCCTTCTCGAAAGGCCAGCCGGACACCGGCGCGGAACTCGCCGACGATCTCGAGCGCCTTGTGGCTCTTCATGGCGCCGAGACGATCGCCGCGGTCATCGTCGAGCCCGTCGCCGGTTCAACGGGTGTGCTCCTGCCGCCCAAGGGCTATCTCGAGCGCCTGCGCGCGATCTGCGACAAGAACGGCATTTTGCTGATCTTCGATGAGGTGATCACCGGCTTCGGCCGCCTCGGCACGCCGTTCGCGAGCGATTATTTCGGCGTGAAGCCCGATCTGTTTACCACCGCCAAGGGCCTGACCAATGGCGTGGTGCCGATGGGGGCCGTTTTCGTGCAGGACCACATCCACGACGCCTTCATGAATGCGCCCGACGGCACCATCGAACTGTTCCACGGCTACACCTATTCGGGCCATCCTGTTGCCTGCGCGGCCGGCATCGCCACGCTCGACATCTACGCCAGGCAGGGTCTGCTGACCCGGGGCGCGGAACTGGCGTCCGAATGGGAGGACAAGGTCCACTCGCTGCGCGGCGAGCCCTATGTGAAGGACATCCGCAACATCGGGATCATCGCAGGCATCGAACTGGAATCGCGTGACGGCGCCATCGGCAAACGCGCCTACGAAGTCTTCGTGAAATGCTTCGAGGCCGGCGTGCTGATCCGCGTGACGGGTGACATCATCGCGCTCTCGCCCCCGCTGATCCTCGAATCCTCGCATATCGAGGAAATGGTCGAGACACTGCGCACCATCCTCAAGTCTGTCGACTGACAGACGCTCCCGAAGGGCCGGCCATCCTCGTTCCCCCCTCACGAGGGCCCCAACGGCCGGCCCTTCCCCCTCCTCCCTTTCCGCCGCCCAGCCACTTCCGAACGAAAAACGCCCCGGACGTTAAATCCGGGGCGCGCGAGCCTTGGGAGGACGCTTTTTGAATCGTGGGCGGCAGGCGCTAAAGCCTGTAGCCGCGCTTTGCCAGACCACTGGCCAGCAACGGCGCCAGCTCGAACGCTTCCGCCTCATCGAGACGATGTGTCACGACCAGCTCGGCCAGGAAGGCACTGTCGACCCGGCGGCTCACGTCGTGGCGGGCGGGGATCGAGCACAGCGCGCGCGTGTCGTCGTTGAAACCGACGGTGTTGAAGAAGCCCGCCGTCTCCGTCGCCATCTCGCGGAAGCGCCTGATTCCTTCATAGCTGTCGTGGAACCACCAGGGCGGACCGAGCTTGAGGCCCGGATAGGCGCCCGCAAGCGGAGCCAGTTCACGCGAATAGGTCGTCTCGTCGAGGGTGAACAGGATGAGGGTGAGATCGGGCTCCATGCCCACGGAATCGAGCAGCGGCTTCAAACCCTCGGTGAAGTTCACCGCCACCGGGATATCGAACCCCTTGTCGGCGCCATAGCGCGACAGGACCGCAGCATTGTGACCGCGATAGGAGCCCGGATGAAGCTGCATCACCATGCCGTCGTCAGCCGACATCTTCGCCATCTCGGTGAGCATCTGGGCGCGGAACAGGTCCGCATCGCCCGCCTGGAGCTTGCCTGAGCGCACACGAGCGAACAACGCCGCAGCCTCGGCTTCGGCGAGGTTTGCCGTACGCGGGCTCGGATGACCGTGATCCGTGGCTGTCGCGCCCATCTCGCGGAAAAAGCTGCGGCGGGCCCGGTGCGCATCGAGGTACCCCTGCCAGATGCCTGTATCGCAGCCAGTCAATTCACCGAGCGTATCGAGAGCGGCCGCGAAGCCCTTGGCTTCGGGATCTATCACCGCATCGGGGCGATAGGTCGGAACAACCCGGCCATTCCAGTCGCTGTCCCGCGCCTGCTGGTGCCAGTGGAGGTCGTCGAGCGCGCCGTCGGTGGTGGCGATCACCTCGATATTGAAGCGATCATAGAGTTCGCGCGGCCGGAATTCCGGCTTCGCCAGACATTCGGCAATGCGGTCATAGTAAGCATCGGCATTTTTCGGCGACAGGCGTTCCGTCAGCCCGAAAACTTCCGACAGAGCATGATCGACCCAGAGGCGCGAAGGCGTTCCCTGAAACAGGTAATAATGCTCCGCGAAAGTGCGCCAGATCTTGCGTGGATCGCGCTCGCGCGCCTCGCCGATCCCGAGAGCCTCGTAGCTCACGCCCTGGCTGATCAGCATCCTGAGCACGTAGTGATCGGGCACCACGAAGAGATCGGCGGGATTGGAGAAATGCGGGTTCTCGCCCCACCAGCGCGGATCGGTATGGCCATGCGGCGAGACGATCGGAAGTTTTTCCACCTCGGCGAAGAGCCTGCGGGCGAGATCGCGGGTGCCCGGATCGGCGGGAAACAGTCGGTCCTTGTGAAGCATGTCTTATCCCATCATCGCGCGTGGAAGGAACATCACGACGTCCGGGAACAGGATCATGATCATCACGACAGCGAGGACGGCCACCGCAAGCGGGATCATCTCGACCGTGTATTCCTTGTAGGAACATTTGAGGATGCCGCAGACGGTGAACATCGAGACGCCCACCGGCGGGGTCATCCCGCCGAAAGTCACCAGCGTCATCATGATCAGCCCGAAATGAACCGGATCGACACCGGCAGCTGTGATCACCGGAACGAGGATCGGCGTCAGCAGCATGACGATGACCGTCGCCTCGACCAGCATGCCGAAGACCAGCAGGAAGAGCGAAAGAGTGATCAGCAGCATCGTCTGGCTCGAGAAGATCCCGAGCGTGAGTTCGGCGAGCGTCTGCGGCACCCGCTCGAAGGTGATCACGTAGCCGAAAGCGCCCGAAAACAGGATGATCAGCATGATCATGCCGATGTCGCGCACACTGAGCAGCATGGCATCGACGATATCGGACCAACTGAGTTCGCGGTAGATGACGACGCCGACGAAGACCGCATAGGCCACCGCGAAAGCGCCGGCTTCCGATGGCGTGAAGATGCCGAAACGGATACCGACGACCAGCCAGACCGGAAACAGGATCGCCCAGAAACTCGCGCGCGCGGCCGAGAGCACTTCACGGCCCGTCGGCAACCGGTCGTTGATGGGCTTGTAGTCTCGTTTCCGGGCTACCCACGCGGTGGCGACCATCAGCGCGACGGTGAGCAGAACGCCCGGAACAATGCCCGCGATGAACAGACGGCCGATCGAGACCTCGCCGAGAAAGCCGTAGAGGATCAAGCCGAGGCTCGGCGGAATGGTCGCGGTGATCAGGCCCCCGATCGACAGGAGCGCGCCGGTGAAGCCGCGCGAATAGCCGCGTTCGATCATCGGCGCGCCGAGCACGCGCGACTGCATCGCCGCATCGGCGACAGCCGAGCCCGAAATGCCCCCCATCAGCGCCGAGAGAAGGAGGCTCGTCTGCGCCAGGCCGCCGCGCATCCAGCCGGCGAGCGTGGTGGCGAGCGTCAGCAGGCGTGGCGTGATGCCCGAGCCGTTCATCAGATGGCCAACGAGAATGAAGAGGGGAACCGCGAGCAGCGGGAATGACTGGCTGGCCGCGATGATCCGCTGCACGGCGGTCGAATCCGGCATGAAGGTGCCGGGCAGAAGGAAATAGACGAGGCTGGCGATACCGATGGAGAAGGCGACCGGCATGCCGACGACCATGAAGCCAAGCGCCAGGCACAGAAGCAGGAAGGACGTCACAGAAGTTGCTCCTGATCATGGATCTCGGGTTCAATGGAAAACAGAAGTCCGTGAGCGAAAAGCCGGCGCAGCAGCGAGACGATCATGAGAGCGCAGCCCACAGGAAGCGCGAGCGTCCCCCAGCCATAGGAGAGGCCGGAGGCGCCGATCTCGCGCGCCCAGTTCGACATGGCGAGATGCCAGGACAGCCAGCCGCAATAGGCGAGAAACGGGATCATGCAGAGAATGCAGACGAGATGAAGCGCCTTGCGGCCTGCGGGCGGCAGGGAATCGGGCAGTGCCGAGATCCGGATATGCTCGCCGCGCTTCATGATCAGGTCCGCGCCGAACATGCACGTCCAGATCAGCAGCAGCTGCGCCATTTCCGGACCTGAGGGAAGCGGATGGCCGACGGCGCGACCCATAGCGCCGAAAAACACCGCCAGAACGGTGCCGGTCAGGAAGAGGATCGCGATGATCTCCTCAGTCCGGTCGATGATCTTCCACATGACTGTCTCCACCAACCAGAATGAACGGCGCGGAAAAATTCCACGCCGTCTCATGGGTCAATTCATTTTGCCGCGTCGATATATGGCTGCAGCGCTTCGCGCGCCTCGACGAGACCGAGCTCCTCGTAGACGCCGCCAACACGCGACTTGAAGTCGTCGACATTGACTTCGTTGACGGTCACGCCGGCCGCCTTCATGTCGGCGAGCACGCTTTCGAGCTTGGCGACGGTCGCCTCGGAGGCTTCGTCACCTGCCTTCAGCAGTTCATCGTTGATGATTGTCTGCTGTTCCTCGGTCAGGCCCTTGAACCAGCTTTCCGAGGTCGCCAGACCGGTCAGCAGCTGGACGTGGTCGGTAAAGGCGAGGTTCTTGGTGACTTCGTGCAGCTTGATACCGAAAGCGCCGGTGAGCTGGGCTTCGGCGCCGTCGATCGCGCCGAGCTGCAGCGCCGAATAAACCTCCGACCAGGGAAGGCCGACAGCCGTCGCGCCCAGGGCGTTGACGGTGGCGATCCAGCCGGGAGCATCGATGGTACGCACGCGCACGCCGTCGAGGTCTTCGGGCTTGGTGACCGGCTCCTTGGTGAACATCTCGCGGGTGCCCTGGAACCAGTTGTAGTTCAGCAGGCGAATACCGGAGGAAGAAGCCAGATCCTCCACCCACTCCTTGTAGATCGGCGAACCGGTGATGCCCTTGTACTGGGTGTAGTCGTCCACAAGATAAGGCGCCGACAGGATGCCGAGCTCCTTCTTGAACGGCGCCAGACGACCGGCATCGACGAGAACGGCAATGGCCGCGCCATTGCGGATCTGCTCGAGCACGTCATTGTCCGAACCGAGCTGCGAGGACGGATAGACCGTCACGTTGATCTCGCCGTTGGAGCGTTCCATGATCCGTTTTGCGGCGGCTTCCATGGCAACGACGAGCGGGTCCTGCGCCACCTGCGACGAGGACAGGGCCAGCTTGACTTCGGCCATGGCGCCGGTTGCGACGCTTGCGAGCATGGCGGCGGCCAGGCTGAGGGTCTTGATGTTGAACATGTTTTCTACTCCTCCAGATTTTTGTGATTACCGGGTCGGTCCGGGCCAGAGGCCCGCGCGTGCGCCCTCGGTCAGCGCAAGCACAATGTGATAGAGAAGCCGGCTCAAGGCCTCGGGCCAGAGCGTTTCGCCCTCGGCATCGAGCTGGTTCACGAAGATGGGGCGGTCGTAAAAATAGCGCTCGAACATCAGCGTCATGAGCCGACGTCCGGCATCGGCTGCGCCCGCCTCGCCCGCCATGTGACGCACCGCGTGCATTTTTATCGCCTCGGTCTGCGGCCAGAGCAGGAAGGACCTCTCCATCACTTCGCCGTCCACAGAGATCGCATCGAAGGCCGCGCCCTCCATCAATCCGGAGGTTGCGAAGCCCTGGGCAAACGCGAAGCCTTCGAGCTTCGCGATGATGCCGGTCAGATCTGTTTTGCCGCCAAGTGTCATCTCGCGGCGCAGCAGCCAGGCCCATTCGCACTGATGACCGATTTCACGACGCCCGCCCGCCTTGCCGGGAAGAAGAGACAGATTCGGAGCCAAAAATTCCGTGATCGTACCGCTTTGCGCGTCGTGGAAATGCGCGAGCGCGACTTCCCGCAGAGCGGCGGCACGATCGAGCCAGCGCGGTTCGCCGCTCATCTCGAAGGCCTGAAGCGCTCCTTCATAAAGATGCATGTGCGGGTTCTGAGCCCGCATCGGGGCGTCGTCGGCCGCTGGGGCCGTCACACTGTCGTCTTCGAGAAGCAGACCGGTCAGGGAATCGCGAAGATTAGCCTCGATCGCCGACCAGCAGGATTCCAGTTCGGCTGCCGTGTCCGCGGAGGGCGATACGGCCTGCCAAGTCGACAGGGCGAGAACGACGAAGCTCTGGTCGTAGCTGCGGGCGACTGCGTCACCGGGTTCTGCCGTCGCCCTGCCCTCGCGTGTGAGCGCACGACAATAAAGGCCGTTGGGCTTTCTGAAGCGCGGCAGCACGGACAAGGCTTCAACAGCCGCCGTCCGGAACCGGTCATCGCCGGTCATTTCCGCAAGATGCGCGAAGGTGTAGAGGAGCCTAGCCTGCGCGAGCACCGTTTTCGGGGCATCGGCAACCGGCTCACCGTTCGCGTCAAGCGTATCGAAATAGCCGCCGTGACGATGATCCCGTCCCCGCTCGATCCATTTGGCGAGGAACGGACCGAAGAACCAGTCCGCCCAATCGGAAGAATTGGTCGGGTGCGAGAACTTGGAACTGCGTGCGGCCAGACCCGTCATTTGAAATCGTCCGCCCCCTCGAAGAAGTCGGGCATCACATCAACGATTTCGGGAAGGTCGCGGATGATCTCGCGCAGATGGAGGCGCATACAGCTTTCCGCTGCCACCGCATCGCGCTTGCGAATGCCTTCGACGACGGCTGCATGTTGGGAGACGAGCTTCTCAAACGGCAGTTTCCGCATGCTGATGTGGCGCACGCGGTTCATCTGGGTTTTCAGTCCCTCGAGATAATCCCAGGCCGAACGCTGCCCTGCCATTTCGGCCAGCATGCGATGAAAGGCCTCGTCGAGCTGCATGAACAGATCGGGTTCGGCCGCGGTTGTCACGGCGCGCTGCTTGACGATTTCCGCGTCGAGCGCGGCAATCGCATCATCGCTGGCGGCTTCGGCAACCAGACGGACGATATCGGCTTCGGCCGCTTCGCGGATAAACCGCGTAGTCATGACCGACGGCACGGAAATACGGGTGACGAAAGTGCCCCGTTGCGGGCGCACAGCAACCAGATTTTCCTCGGAAAGCTTGATGAAGGCCTCGCGCACAGGCTGGCGCGACACGTCGTAGGCTGCGGCAAATTCGGTTTCCGACAGACGAAGCCCGGGAGGAAGCTCGCCGCGCACGATGCGGTCGCGAATGAGACGGTAAAGCTGCGGCCCGACGGCTGCGCTCTTCTCCAACTCGCGAACTGGCGGCATTGCGACCGACATGGCGGCTCCTCCCTGGCGATCCTCATACCTCCATACTTCCATACTAGTCAACAGCGAGGTCGCATGCTATTGACCGCCAGCAACGCAAGTACAGTGGGAGGGACGTCGTGCGACAGACATGGCGCTGGTTCGGTCCGAAGGATCTGGTTTCAATTGACGACATGCGCCAGGCCGGTGTCGAAGGTGTGGTTTCCGCCCTCCACCACGTCCCCACCGGCGCACTTTGGACACCCGAGGAAATCGCCCGCCGCCAGGACGACGTGTCCCGGATGAAGGACGGTTCGCCCTCGAACCTCAAATGGGAAGTGGTCGAAAGCCTCCCGGTCTCCGAAGACATCAAGAAACAGAAGGGCGCGTGGCGCGACCACATCGCGAGCTACAAGCAGTCGCTGAAAAACCTGCGCGATGCCGGCATCGAGATCATCTGCTACAATTTCATGCCGGTCCTCGACTGGACGCGCACCGACCTCGCCTACCGGACGCCGACGGGCGCGACCTGCATGCGTTTCGACTTTCCGGATTTTGCGGCCTTCGACATCCACATTCTCAAGCGCCCGGATGCTGCGGACGGCTTTCCCGTCGAAATCGTCGCCGAAGCCGAAAAACGCTTCAGCGAAATGTCCGACGAACGTAAGTCGGAGCTTGCTAAGAACGTCGTCTTTGGTCTTCCGGGCGCGGCGGAAAGCTTCTCGCTGCCTGATGTCCGCCAGCATCTTGCGGAATACGACGGCATGTCCGGCGACACGCTTCGCGCGCACCTGATCGATTTTCTGTCCGAAGTCGTGCCGGTCGCCGAGGAACTGGGCCTGCGCATGTGCTGCCACCCGGACGATCCGCCCTACCCGCTGCTCGGTCTTCCGCGCGTGATGTCCACGGAAAAGGATTACCGGACGGTGATGGACGCCGTCGACAGTCCCGCCAACGGGATCACCCTTTGCTCGGGATCACTCGGCGCGCGGCCGGACAACGACATTCCGGGCATGATGGACCGTCTTGGCGACCGCGTGCACTTCCTCCACATGCGCAACGTCAAACGCGAGACGCCCGAAATCATGGGAAGTTTCCATGAAGCAGAGCATCTGGGTGGCGATACCGATATGGTGGCGCTCATCGCGGCCGTCCTGCGCGAGGAGAAGAAGCGCCGCGACGCCGGCCGCGCGGATGCCTCTATCCCGATCCGGCCCGACCACGGCCAGGACATTCTCGATGATCTCGGGCGCAAGGCACAACCGGGCTATCCATCGATCGGTCGCCTCAAGGGCCTGGCCGAATTGCGCGGCATCATGACGGCGCTTCAGCATCCGATCGAGGGGATCGTAAAGTGAGCTCCCCTCGCCTGACCGACCTGTCCCGGGTCACCGGCCCGGCGAAAGTGCCGAACTACGAGCCTGGCGACCATGGCGTCGGCATCGTTCATCTCGGCGTCGGCGCCTTTCACCGCGCACACCAGGCGGTGATGACGGACGACGCAATCGCGCGCTCCGGCGGCGACTGGCGGATCAACGGCGTTTCGCTGCGGTCGAAAGAAATTGCCGGGGCGCTCAATCCGCAGAACGGACTTTATACCTTGATCGAACGCGGCCCCGGAGGCACGGAGGCGCGCGTCATCGGTTCGATCGCCAACATCATTGCGGCCGATCCGGCGGCGACGCTGCAGGCCTTGTGCGACGAGAAGATCCGTGTCGTCACGATCACGGTGACAGAGAAGGGCTACGGAATCGACCGTGCGGCCGGCGGACCTGACAAGAAGCATCCGGCCGTGGCCGCTGACCTCGCCAATCCAGGGCACCCGACCGGCGTACTGGGCCTTCTCGTGGCGGCATTGAAGTTTCGCCGCGACGCCGGAATGGCGCCCTTCACGGTATTGAGTTGTGACAACCTCCCCGAAAATGGAAAACTGCTGCGCTTGGGCACGGTGGGCTTTGCCCGCGAGATCGATCCCGAGCTTTCGGACTGGATCGACGAAAAGGTGGCATTTCCCAGTTCCATGGTCGATCGCATCACGCCCGCTTCGACAGAGGAGACGCTGGCCGAGGCGCTTTCGCAGACAGGCTGCGAGGACAAGGCGGCTGTCGAGACAGAACCTTTCATCCAGTGGGTGATCGAGGATGATTTCCCTCAAGGCCGCCCCGACTGGGAAGCCGGCGGCGCACTGTTCGTCGCCGACGTCGCGCCCTATGAGCGGATGAAGCTCACCATGCTTAACGGCAGCCACTCGCTGATCGCCTATTCCGGCTTTCTCGCCGGCCACCGCTATGTGCGGGACGTTATGGGCGATCGGGCGCTTGCAAAACTCGTCAGGCGTCATCTCGATGCGGCGGCGGATATCATGCCTCCGCTGGCCGGCATCGATTTCGCCGAGTATGGCGAAGCGCTTGTCGAGCGCTTCCGCAACCCGGCGATCGCCCACGAAACCTACCAGATCGCCATGGATGGCAGCCAGAAATTGCCGCAGCGCATCTTTGCCCCTGCCCTCATTGCCCTTGAGGACAGCCGTGATATCCGCACCTTCACCTTCGCCACGGCCGCCTGGATGCGCTATGCGCTGGGTCGCAAGGACGACGGCACCACCTATGCGCTGCGTGACCCGATGGCTGACGAGATCGAGGCAGCGGTCGCGGGCTTGTCGAATCCTGACGACATCTATAACGCTCTGTCCGCCCTCCCGGGCCTGCTGCCCACGGAACTCACCGCCGACGACAGGTTTGCCGCTCCGGTCAAGGAGATTTTGGGCACGATGCTGGAAGCAGGCGTCCGCGCCGCAATAGACAGGGAACCTGAATGAACGAGGCGAAGACCTTTCTTTCGATCGGCGAATGCATGATCGAGATGGCGTTGATGGCCAACGGCGACTATCGCCTCGGCTTCGCCGGCGACACTCTCAACACCGCTTGGTACGCGCGTGCGCTTCTGCCGGCTCAGAGCTGGAAGGTAGCCTATTTTACGCGTCTCGGTCCCGACGTCTATTCCGCCCGCCTGCGCGATTTTCTGGAGACGAACCGGATAACCACCGATCTCGTCACCATGGATCCGGCCCGTCAGCCCGGGCTCTATCTCATCGATATCGAAAACGGCGAGCGCTCCTTCACCTATTGGCGCGACCAGTCGGCCGCCCGTCTGCTCGCCGACGACGAGTACGCGCTGGAACGCGCCATGGACAGCGCCGACATCATCTATTTCTCCGGGATCACGCTCGCCATTCTGACGCCCGAGAAGCGTCGTGTCTTTCTCGCCCTGGTCGCAAAGCAGCGCGACAAGGGAAAGACGACGGTGTTCGACCCGAACGCCCGGCCCAAATTGTGGGAATCGCTCGATTTCCTGCGTCAGAAGACGATGAAGGCGGCGGCAGCGGCAGCGATTGTGCTTCCGAGCTTCGACGATGAAAAGACCATTTTTGGAGACGCCGATATCGACGCCACCGCCACACGCTATCTGAAGGCAGGTGCCGGATTGACCGTCGTCAAGAACGGCGGCGGCGACATGCTGGTGTCGGATGGTACCTCGCAAAACCGCATCGACGGACATCAGCGCGTCGAACCCGTCGACACAACAGGCGCGGGCGACTCGTTCAACGGCGCGTTTCTTGCCGCAATCGCCCAGGGCGCGGCAGTAAAGGAAGCCGTCGAGCGCGCTCACGCCATCGCGACGAGAGTCGTCATGCATCGCGGCGCGCTCATGCCCATGGACGACATCCTGGCGTGAGCCCCTTTCAGCCCCCCGCCCGCGCCTGCGCCTCGATTGCCAGCCGGGTAACCCTGAGCGCGTGACCTTCGGGCAGCGCCGTTGCGGTCCGGTTGCGCACATCATCGAGGAAGCGCGGGAAATAGGTGAGTTTCTCCCCGCTCGCATCGATATGGCTGACGCCGTCATTGTTGCTCAGGAACAGATGATCGGTGCCCGGACGCCCGGCGATATCAATATATTTGCGCAGTTCGATCGTGCCTTCGGTGCCAAGCAGAAAAAGCCGCCCGTCGCCCCATGTCGGCAACCCGTCGGGCGTGAACCAGTCGACACGGATATAGCCCGACGCGCCGTCGCTCTTGAGCAGGATCTCGCCGAAATCCTGGAAGTCGGGCAATTCGGGATGCCCACGGTTGGCAACCGCACTGGAAACGAGCTCGCCGTCCTGTGAACCGGTGAAATGCAGGAACTGATCGATCTGGTGCGAGGCGATATCGACGAGAATGCCGCCGAAAGCCTCGGTGTCGAAGAACCAGTCCGGCCGGATCGCGCGGTTGAGCCGGTGCGGCCCCAGTCCGACCGTCTGGATCACCCGGCCGATTGCGCCCTCACTCACAAGACGCGAGGCTGCCTCGCAGGCCCGGACCACGAAACGCTCCGAAAAACAGATCGAGAAGATGCGACCGGTTTCGCGCGCCACGCTCTCGATCTCCTCGACATC
Organism: Hyphomicrobiales bacterium; assembly: GCA_002709005.1. Taxonomy (GTDB): domain Bacteria; phylum Pseudomonadota; class Alphaproteobacteria; order Rhizobiales; family Rhizobiaceae; genus Pseudohoeflea. Next base: position 115,041 of record PAPH01000002.1, read on the forward strand.
GCCCATGCGGGTCGCGCCCGGCTTGTCGACCATCACGTCCTTGCCCGCCCGCATCGCGCGGATGGCGATTTTCGGCCGGTCGCGCGGGATGGCGGCGCAGACGACGATGTCGATCGAGGGATCATCGAACAGCGCTTCCCGGTCAATGGCTTTGAGATCGGGAAACCGTTCCTGAAAGCCGGTCAGAACCTTGGGATCGCTCGTCTCGGGGCAATAGCCGGCGCACTCCGCTCCTGCTTCGATCAGCTCCCCGACGAGGTGGTAGATGTGGCGGTGATCGAGGCCGATTGCCGCGAAACGCAAGGCTCCGCTCATGCCGACAGCTCCACCGGACGTCCGGCCTTGCCGGTCTCTATCAGCGCATCGATCAGGCGATGCACCTTGAGTGCCTCCTCACCGGTCACCTTCGGCTCGCGATTGTCGCGGATCGCGTCGAGAAAATCGGCCATGACCGCACGATGATAGTCGTGTGGGAAGGCCATCGGATCGGCGCCCGTGCCGCCGGCGGAATTGTCCGGCTCGATCTCCATCTTCCGGCCATCGTGAAGCTGGACGAGAAGCTCGGTGCCGCGCAGCCGCGCCGTGCCCTTCTCGCAGGTCAGCATGATCTCCTCGAGAAATCCCGGATAGGCCGCCGTCGTCGCGTCGATTGTGCCTATGGCGCCGTTGGCGAAACGGGCCGCAGCGCAAACCATGTCTTCCGTTTCCATATCGTGGACGGGGGTGGTGGTGGCAAAGCCCGTCACCTCGGAAATCCCGCCGGCGAGGCTCATCATCAGATCGAGCGTATGAATTCCCTGCGAGATCAGCACGCCGCCGCCGTCGCGGGCAAACGATCCCCGGCCCGGTTCGTCGTAATAGCCCTGGGGCCGCCACAGCCGGATGATCGTCGAGCAGCCGACGATAGCGCCCAGTTCCCCGTCGGCCAGCAGTCCCGAAAGCATCATTCCGGCGGGCCTGAACCGGTGCTGCAGCACGACACCGAGTTTGACCCCCGCCTTCCGGCAACTTGCCACCAGTTCCTCCGCGCGCGCCGTCGTGATGTCGAGCGGCTTTTCCATCAGCACATGCTTGCCGGCTTCGGCGCATTTCACGGCGATCTCGCAATGGGTGTTCGCAGGGGTGAAGACGGCGACCGCCTGAACGCTGTCGTCGGCAAGAATCGTATCCAGACTGTCGCAGAGCGGAAACGGAAATTTCTCGCCGAACGCAGCGCGCCTCGCCTCAGTCGGGCTGAAAGCGTGCACGACCTCCACGTCGCCCGATTCAGTCAGATCCATCAACCCCTTTGCATGCGGGGTCACCGCCATGCCGAGACCGGCGATTGCGATGCGGACAGGTGCCATGAGCGAATATCCTCTTGAATTGTCCGGCGCGGCCTTACGGCCCGAACCAGGAGACCGGGAGCATGGTCAGCGCCGGAATGAACGTCACGAGAAGCAGAACCACCACGAGCGCCAGCACGAACGGAATGACCGCCTTGAAGGTTTCCGTCTGATTGGCCCCGCCGACGCGCGCGGTGGTGAAGACCAGCACTCCGAGCGGCGGCGTGAGAGCACCGATCACCAGATTCATGACGATTATGATGCCGAAATGGATCGGGTCGACGCCCACGGCCATGGCAAGCGGCACCAGGATGGGCACCAGAATGACCAGCGAGGCGATCATCTCCATGAACAACCCGACCACCAGCAGGAACAGGTTGATCGAGAGCATCATCATGACCGGATGCGCGACCAGCATGCCGAGGCCCTGGGCGATCTTCTGCGGCACCTGCTCGAAGGCGAGAACCCAGGCGAAAGGCGCGGCGGCTGCAATGATGACGACGATGACGATCGTGTCGAACGCCGCCTCGCGGATCGAAGCCAGAAGGTTGGCCGGCGTCAGCTTCCGGTAAAGCAGGAAGCCGCAAAGAAGCGCATAGAAGAATGCAATCGCCCCGGCTTCCGTCGCGGTGAAAACCCCGAACCGCACCCCGCCGACAATGATGACAGGCAGGATAAGCGCCGGAATCGCAAGCCCGAGCGACGACATACGTTGCGATAGCGAGGCCTTCGGCAGGTCGCCGCCATAGCCGCGCCGCCGCGACATGACGTAGACGACGATCATCAGGGCCGCCGCCACCATCAGACCGGGCACGATGGTCGCGACGAAGATCGCTCCCACCGACACGGACGCAAGCGCGGCATAGATGATCAGCCCGAGGCTCGGCGGAATGAGGTTGGCAAGAATCGACGAGGCCGCCGTCAGCGCCGAGCCGAAGGGCCGGTTGTAGCCGCGCTTGGCCATTTCCGGCACCATCAGCTTGGCGACAGTCGAAGCGTCAGCCGTAGAGGAGCCGGAAACGCCGGCGAGCATTGCGTTGGTAACGATATTGGCCTGCCCCAGCCCGCCCCTCATATGGCCAACGAGCTGCATGGCGAGATCGACGAGTCGCGGCGTGATCCCGCCGGCGTTCATCACCGCCGCGGCAAGAATGAAGAAGGGAATGGCAAGCAGCGTAAACGAGTTCAGCGACGCCGCCATGTTCTGCGAGATCGTCACCAGCAGCATCTGGCTGAGCGGCGCGAAGGCCGCGAAGGCACCGAAGGACAGAGCGAAAGCCACCGGGACGCCGAGAATGATACCGGCGATTCCGACGAGGATCAGAACGATCGCGCTGCCGCTCTCGCCGTAAAGGCTCGCCGCACCGTAGCGGATGGCCAGATAGATTGCGGCACCCCCGGCGATCACCGCGAGTCCATGAAGCAATTTGCGGCCAGCGGACGGCCAGACGAGGAAGAACAGGTTCAGCGCCCCACCCACGGGCACGGCGAGAAAGAAGTATTTCATCGGCCATTGCAGGGCCGGCGACGCCGAGATCGAGCGTCCGACATAATCCATGCCGTGGACGACGAGCATGATGCTCGCGGCGGCGACGACCGCACGGTTGAAGAGGTCGGAGGCGGCACGCAAGCCCGGCGGCAACAGACGCTGCACCACGTCGATCGCTATATGCGCCTCCCGCCCCGTGGCCACGGCCATGCCGAGAAAGATTGCCCACACGAAAAACCAGCATGCGACTTCCTCGGGCCAGGGCAGACCCGAATGAAAGCCGTAACGCAAAACCACCTGCAGGCAGGCGACCCCGACGGCGGCGAGGAGCAGGCCGACGCAGAGCGTTTCGAGAACACGGTCGACCAGACCGGCGAAGCCGGTTGGCGTATGTGTCGAGGCCGTATCCTCCGATACGGCCTCTGTTTCCAGTCGTTCAGTCACGGAAGGCTCCTCAGCCCAGAGCCCTGATCGCCTTGATCATTTCGGCGGTTTCCGGGCTCTTCGAGCCGAACTCGTCGTAAAGACGGGCGGTGCGCTCCTCCATCTTCGCGAGCTCCTCCGGTGGAAGCGACTGCACCTCGACACCAAGGCCCTTGAGCTCCTCGAGCGTCTCGGATGCCTTGGCGCGGTTTACCCGGCGCTGTTCTGCGAACGCTTCCTTGGCGGTGTCGCGAACGACCTTCTGAAGGTCCTCCGGCAGACTGTCGAGCCATGCGGCGTTCACCCGAACCGCCTTCGGCAGGAACCAGTGACCGGTAAGCGTGAGATGTTTCGCCTGCTCATAGAACTTGAATCCGACGATGGAGAAGACGTCCGAATCGATCGCATCGATGATGCCCGTCGAAAGGGCAGAATACTGTTCGCTGTAGGGAAGCGGCGTCGGGGCCGCGCCCAGCAAGCTCCAGAAATCCACCCAGATGCGCAGCTGCGGCACGCGGATCTTGAGGCCTTCGAGATCCGCCAGCGAACCGACCGGCCGCTTGGCGAGGATGTGCCGGAATCCGGTTTCGCCGTAGGCGACGAATTCCACCCCGGTCTTTTCACGAGCGATGTCCGACGCTTTCTGGCCGAGTTCGCCCTGAAGAACCGCGTCGACATGTTCCTCGTTCTTGTAGATGAAGCCCGGCGCGCCGCCGAAAGCCGCGATTTCGGGGGCAATCGCCTCCTCCGAATCCGGCCCCGCGGTGGTCACTTGGATCGTGCCCATGCGGTTGCCTTCGAGCGCCTCGGCAAGACCGCCGAGCTGGGCCGCCGGGAAATGCTGCGCGTCGATGCGGCCGTCACTCTGTTCCACGAGCATCTTCGCCCAGGCGTCGAACGCATTGGTGATCGGCGTACCGATCCCTTCCGTGTGAGCGATCTTGCAGACGTATTTCTCCTGCGCGAACGCACTTGTGACGATGGCGGGCGCTGCAAGCGCGGCTGCGGACCCTGCCATGAAATGGCGGCGATTAAGGACAAAGTCCTTTCCAGTTTTCATTGATTTCCTCCCAATTCCTCCAATGGTCGCCACCACCTTGCAGTATGGCACCATACCGGTATGATACAAAACTGGTCCGGCCACACAAGGCATAAAGTGATGGAAAATACACTCCGGCTGAAAGAAGCCATCGCACCTCAACTCGTCGCCATGCTTCGACGCGGTATCGGCGAGATGAGCTTCCGCCCCGGCGACGTCCTGTCGGAAAAGGATATCGCCGCCCGCTTCGGCGTTAGCCGCCAACCCGTCCGCGAAGCCTTCATCAAGCTCTCCGAGGCAGGGCTTGTCGAAATCCGCCCAAGCCGCGGCACCTATGTCATGAAGATTTCCGTGCGCGAGGTGGCCAATGCACGTTTCGTCCGCGAGGCGATCGAGAGCGATATCGCGCGCAATGCCGCCCGCATGGCGACAGGCGAGGAAATCGACAGCCTCCGCCACATCGTCGCAGAGCAGAAACGCGCGCGCGACAATGTCGACTACAAGGCATTCAACGAGCTGGACGAAGCCTTCCATCGCCGCATCGCCGACATCGTCCAGAACGATTATGCTTGGCGGGTGGTCGAGGCCGCCCGTTTTCAGACCGACCGCGTGCGCGCGCTATCGCTGCCGAACGCCTCCCCGCTGCCGGTGCTGATAAAGCAGCACGAGACCATCGTCGACAGACTGGCTGCCCGCGATGGCGAGGGCGCGGCCGACGCCATGCGCCGGCATCTGCGCGAAATTCTCGTAGCCCTGTCCTATATCGCCGAACAGCACCCGGAATTCTTCGACGAAACAGAACTGCCGGAGCATTCGCGCCTCATCGTCCCAGATACCTGCGACATGCCAAACGGAGACTGAGCTCCGCCCACGAGGGAGCGCCGGCTCTGACCGGAACGGGATAGCGGAATCCTAGCTTCCGCTGACAGCGATCAGCACGCAGCTATTCTCCTCGAGGCGACGGACCTGGTGCCGCAGCGGACCGGGAAATTGTACTGAATCGCCCTTTTCCAGAATCAGTTCACGCTCCGGGAATGTGATCTCCACCCTTCCCTCGACCACGTAGAGGAGTTCCTCGCCGCGATGCTCGGCCTCTGGCTCGCCCGGCAGTTCGGCGGGCGGGTGCATGAGAAAGACCTCCATTGCAGAGGCGCTGTCGCTCTGGGTCAGAAGCCGCATATGGTAATTGCCGTCGTCGGCCGACATCTCGTCACGCGCACCGGCACGGGTGACGAAGATGAGTTCGTGGTTTTCGGCCGCGCCGAACAGCTGCGCGGCGGACACTTCAAGCGCGGTGGAAATCCGCAGGATGATGGCGACCGAAGGCACCTTCAGCCCGCGCTCCACACGCGACAGGTAGCCCTTGTCGAGCCCGGCGACGACCGCGAGCTGCGACAGCGACAATCCCCGCTCCGCTCTCAGCGCGCGGATGGCACGCCCGAGACTGACGCCGGTGGGAAAATCCAGCTTCTGCGCGGTTTCGCGAATGGCCATCGGCTTTCCTTGCGTTTCCGTGCCTCGGTGTGTCCAGGCCGGCGCGCGACTCGCGGCCGCCATCCCGAACAGGCTGATCATCCTCACCCGGCGCCGCATGCAATCGGCCAGTGAGGAACTCGTCTGTTGCTCTATAGACAACGCGCCGGAATTCGTCCAGCGGGTGAGAGCGGCTTCAACTGGCACAGGGCTTGCAGAACAGCCGGTATCAGCCAATGACAAAGCCCAGGGCTGGTGGTTTTTGATTGTCTTTCAGGCAACGTTGTCTAAAAATCGGGCAAACAACGCAAAGGGAACAGACATCATGAAGCTCGGAACTCTCCTGCGCGGCGCCGTGTTCGCCCTCGCAGCTTCCGCCGCTGCAATCGCCCCCTCTTCCGCCGAGGACGAGAAGGTCAGCTGGAAAATGGCCGGCACTTTCTCCAGTTCGCTGCCACAGCTCGGCACATTGGGCAAGCGAGTGGAATCGCAGATCGCCAAGGTTTCCGGCGGCAGCCTCGAAATCCGCTTCTACGAGCCCAACGCCCTGGTTCCGCCGCTCGAAGTATTCGACGCGGTTTCGGTCGGCGCCATCGACGCCGCCTTCTCCACCCCCGGCTTCTGGGGCGGCAAGGTCCCGGCTCTCCAGGTTTTCGCGGCGCTCCCCTTCGGCCCCGCCTCGCCCGAATACATGGCCTGGTTCTATTTCGGCGGCGGCAAGGAGATCTTCGACGAGATCTACGCCAAATACGGCATTCACTCGGTGATGTGCGGCATGCTGGCGCCCGAGGGGTCCGGCTGGTTCCGAGAGGAGGTCAAGAGCGTCGACGATCTCGCCGGTCTGAAACTCCGCTTCTTCGGCCTCGGCGCCAAGGCGCTGGAAAAATTCGGGGTCTCGGCCCAGCTTCTTGCCGCGCCCGACGTCTATCCGGCGCTCGATCGCGGCGTGATCGACGGTCTGGAATTCGTCCAGCCGGCCATCGACCTGAAAATGGGTTTCTACCAGATCGCCAAGCACTATTACTTCCCAGGCTGGCACCAGCAATCGACCTTCTTCGACCTGATGATCAACAAGGACAAGTGGGACGCGCTGAGCCAAACCCAGCAGGCCCAGATCGAGGCCGTCTGCGGCGACAACGTCCGCTACGGCATCGCCGAGGGCGAGGCGATCCAGATCCCGGCACTCAAGGAACTTAAGGAAAAGGGCGTTGAGATTCACCAATGGTCGGACGAGGATCTCGCCAAACTCAAGGACGCCGTCGACGAGGTGATTGCCGAGCAGGTGGCGGGCGACGCGGACTTCAAGCGCGCCTATGAGAGCTTTTCCAGCTTCCGGGAAGACTATGCCACCTGGAAAGACATCGGATACCTGAAGTAGGCCGATGACAATGCTCCTGACTTCGGCCCGCATCCTCAAGATGCTCGCCCGTCGCGTCGGACAGGCGGCAGCATGGTTCGTCGTGCTGCTCGTCCTGGCCGTCGTCATCGACGTGGTCACCCGCAGCTTCGTCGTCCTCGGATCTACGAAGTTGCAGGATCTGCAATGGCATTTCCATGCCGCGCTTTTCCTGTTTTCCCTCGGCTACGCCTATGTCGAGGGAGAGCATGTCCGGATTGACGTTCTCCATGCCCGCTTTGGTCCGAAGACAGCCGCCGCCATCGAGTTTCTCGGCGCGCTCCTGTTCCTCGTCCCCTTCTGCGTCATCGTGCTCTACTACGGCTCCACCTTCGTTTCGCGCTCGTTCATGCTCGACGAGGGATCGGCCTCGCTGACCGGTCTGCCGCACCGCTGGATCATCAAGTCCGCGCTCCTCGCCGGCTTCCTCATGCTTCTGATCGCCGCTCTCGGGGTCATTCTCGAATCGATCGCCGTCATGCTCGGGGCCACCCCTGAGACAGACCGCGAACCGCATCACGAGGAGGTCGGCCTGTGAGTGCCTTCGATACAGCCCTGCCGCTGATGATGCTGGCCCTTCTGGTCATCATCCTCTTCACCGGTTATCCGGTCGCCTTCTGCCTTGCCGGCGTCGGCCTGATCTTCACGCTGGTGGGGGGCGCGCTCGACATGTTCCACCCCATGCAGCTCTTTCTCATCGTCAGCCGCATCTGGGGCTCCATCGCCGAAAACCAGGTGCTGGTGGCGATACCGATGTTCATCTTCATGGGCATCATGCTCGAAAAGAGCGGCGTTGCCCGCCATCTTCTCGAAATCCTCTCGCTCCTGCTTCGGCGGGTTCCAGGCGGATTGGCGCTCGCCGTCGTCTTGATGGGCACCATTCTTGCCGCCACCACCGGCATCGTCGGCGCCTCGGTGGTCATGCTGGCGTTGCTCGCGCTTCCGGTCATGATGGAGCGCGGCTACGACAAGGGCATTACCTCGGGCGTCATTTCGGCCTCCGGCACGCTCGGCATCCTCATCCCGCCCTCGATCATGCTCGTCATCATGGGCGATCTGCTGGCAATCCCGGTGGGCGATCTGTTCGCCGGCGCGGTGATTCCGGGGCTGCTGCTCTCGGGTCTCTACCTTGTGTATATCGTAACAATGGCGCTCCTGAAGCCCGAGCGGATGCCGAAACTCGAGCCGGTCAAGAAAGGCGAGGGTCCGCCGCTTCTCGGCCTGCTGCTGCGCGGTTTCGTGCCGCCCACGCTTCTGGTGATCTTCGTCCTCGGTTCGATCATCGGCGGGATCGCCACGCCCACCGAAGCCGCCGGCATCGGGGCCTTCGGCGCCACGCTGCTCGCCGTCTTCAACCGCAGCCTGAGTATCGGCCTGCTGCGCGACGTCGTTCGCGGCACCGCACTCACCAATGCGATGATCTTCGGCATCTTCTGCGGGGCGACGCTGTTCTCCTATGTCTTCCGCGAACTGGGCGGCGATGACGCAATCATCCACATCATCGAACTGCTCGACCTGCATGACTGGACGCTGATGATGCTGTTGATGGTGATCATCTTCATCCTCGGCTTCTTCTTCGACTGGCTGGAGATCACGCTGATCATCCTGCCCGTCTTCCGGCCGATCGTCATGGCGCTCGACTTCGGCGATGCGGTGCCGTCCGACCAGATCCTTCTCTGGTTCGCCGTCGGCGTCGCGGTCAATCTCCAGACCTCCTACCTCACCCCGCCCTTCGGCCCGGCGCTCTTCTATCTCCGCCAGGCGGCACAGAATCACCTGACGCTGGGCGACATCTACAAGGGCGTCATCCCCTTCACCCTGCTTCAGCTCACAGGCCTGCTGCTCTGCCTTCTCTTCCCGGCGCTGGTCCTGTGGCTGCCCACCTATCTTGGACTCTGAACGACAACAAAATGAGGAAATTCAACATGACTAAAACCATCATCGCGCCCGCCGCCGTCACGGTTCCCAACGTGCCGCTCTCGCCCGGGGTCGGCTTCGGCGATCTGGTCTTCGTTTCCGGCCAGTTGCCGATCGTTCAGGGCACCGGCGAACTGGCCGAAGGGATCGAGGCGCAGACCAGAGCCTGTCTCGACAACCTCAAGACCGTGCTCGAGGCTGGCGGCGCCTCTCTCGACAGTGTGCTCAAGACCACCGTCTTCCTGAAAGACATGAACGATTTCGGCGCGATGAACGAGATCTACGCGAAAGCCTTCCCGGACAATCCGCCCGCCCGTTCGGCGTTTCAGGTGGCCCGCCTGCCGAAGGACGCCATGGTCGAGATCGAAGCCGTCGCGGCGCGCGTCAAGTAAGAGGCGGGAGATGACTGACAAACCGGAAATGACCGAAGCCTTCTCCCATCCCGCCGCCAAGGCCGCCATCGGAACCGAAGGCGGGGTAACGGGCTGGAAGGGCGAACTCCTCCACATCCATATCGCGCCGAAGGCGAGTTTCGAGATGGAGGAACTCGAGGAAGCGACCTGCGTTGCCGGCCGCGGCATCGAGGGCGACCGCTATTTTCTCGGCACCGGCACGTATTCGGCGCGCCCCGACGTGCGCGAGATCACTTTGATCGAGCTGGAAGCGCTCGACGCGCTCGCCCGCAACGATCCGCCGCTCCAGGACGGCCCGATCGAGCTTTTGCCGATCGACCACCGGCGCAACCTCACCGTCCGCGGCGTGCCGCTCAACCATCTCGTCGGCCGGCGCTTCCGCGTCGGCGAGGTGATCCTGCGCGGCGGTCGGTTGAATTTTCCGTGCAAATATCTTGAGACACTTCTCGACAGCCCCGTCTACCTGCCGCTCTACAACCGCTCGGGGCTCAATTGCGGAATCGAGAAAGGCGGCGTCATCCGGCCCGGCGACGAGATCGAGATGCTTGACTGATGAGCGCCCGTCTCGTCATGAAACTGCGCGTCGCGGAGGTGACCAAGCTGACGCCGGAGATCACCGGTTTCCGCTTCGTCCACCCCCGGCGTCCGCGCCTTCCCGAGTGGACCGCCGGGGCCCATGTGGATGTCCACCTGCCCGACGGCGCAGTGCGGCAATATTCACTTTGCGGAGACCCGGGGGACCGCTCCTCCTACCGGATTGCCGTCAAGCGCGAGGACGGCGGGCGCGGCGGGTCCGCCTGGCTGCACGCGCATGCGGCGGCGGATATGGAGATCCCGGTCTCCGCCCCGCGCAATCACTTCCATATCGAAACCCGAGAGGGCCGGCATGTACTGATTGCCGGCGGGATCGGGGTGACCCCCCTCCTCGCCCTGGCCCGGGTATTCGCGCGTGAAAACCGCGACTTCGCCTTCCACTACTGCATCCGCCATCCCCACAAGGCGGCTTTCGTCGACGAACTGCGCGAGCTGTGCGGCGACCGGCTGACGCTCTGGGTCTCCGATGAAGGCGCCATGCTCGATCCGTTGGCGCTCATGGACGCCGAGCGCGGCGCCCAACTGGTCGTCTGCGGACCCGCGCCCCTCACCGATGCGATCGAAGCAGCCGCGGATCAAGTCGGCTGGCCGCTCGAGGCGTATCACACGGAACGCTTCACCGCTCTCTCCGATGCCGGATTCGAGCCGGAATCATTCCAGGCGGTCATCGCCTCGACAGGAACGGAACTGGACGTTCCGGCTGACCGTTCGCTTCTTTCCGTGCTCGCAGAAAACGGGATCGAACTCGATTCCTCCTGTGAGATCGGCGTCTGCGGATCCTGCGAATGCGGCTATCTCAAGGGCGATGTCATCCATCGCGACGTGGTGCTTGGACCGAAAGCCCAGCGAACCCGTCTCATGCCGTGCGTCTCGCGCGCGGCTGGCAAGGTGGTGCTTGATCTATAGGGGGCTCAGCTTTTCGCGGGCCCGAGAATGAAGAACACCTTCCTAACCGGAGTGAGGTTTTCCCATGTTCCGTCGAAGCCGGCCGCGACCACGAAACTGTCGCCGGGCCCGAAGGTCTGAGCGGTACCCTCCTTGTCGGTAAGCCGGACCTGACCTTCAAGTATGTGGCACATTTCATCGTAATCACAGTTGCAGTGCTCGCGATGCGGGCCGGCTTCCCAGATGCCGCTGATCGCCCTGCCGCTCGCGTCCGTGAAGCAGCGCCAGCTCTTGGCGTCATAGGGCGCATCCACGATCGCCGGATCGTCGACCCGGGCTTCGCGCGGTGGGCTATCGGTCCTGAAAGCGATGACATGCGCCGGGGCGGTCTGGACTTGGGTCATGATAGGTCCCTTCAGGAGGCAAAACCGATGCCCAGGGCATCGAGCATGCGCAGGAATGCGGGGCGTCTGCCGGTGCGGTCTTCGATTTCGAGCCCTTTCTGCGCCAACCGGACCGCGAGGCTGCGGACCGGTTCGGGCGGAAACGGCACGGGAGCACGGCGCAGCATTTTAAGCCGCGTCCGTTCGGTGTCCCGACCGTCAAGCAGGTCGAGCATGGCAAGGGCTGCGAAGCGGCTGGCCGAGACCCCCTGCCCGGTAAATCCCATCGCGTAGGCCACCTGCCCGCCATAAGCCCGCCCGGCGAAGAAGGTGGTGCGCGCCGAGGTATCGATGATCCCGCCCCAGGCGTGCGAGAAATTGACATCGGCGAGCGTCGGGAAAGCCGCCTTGAACTGCTCCGCCAGACGCTCGAAGGTTTCGGCGCGTTGAAGGTTCGCGGCATCCCGGCTGCTGCCATAGTGATAGATCGCATCATAGCCGGCCCAGAGCATCCGCCCGTCCGGCGTCTTGCGGAAATAGTGGAACTGGTTGCCGCAGTCGGCGATGCCGTAGGAACCGGTCCAGCCGATGCTCGCCCATTGCGCGTCGGTCAACGGTTGGGTGACGAGCGAATAGTCGTAGATCGGGATGAAGGCCATCGACAGGCGCTTCAAAAGCGGCACAGCAGCATTGGTGGCAAGCACCACCTTCCCCGCCCGCACGCGCGCTTCACTGGTCTCGAGCGCGATCTCGCTTCCGTCACGAGAAAGACCTGTCACCTTGCTGTTCTCGAAGATGGCGATCCCGAGTTCAATGCAGACGCGGCGCAGTTCGCTTACCGTGCGCGCCGGATGGATGAGCGCGTAATTGGGCTCAAAGAGACCGGCGGAATAGGCCGGGCTGTCGAGCTTCTCTTTCAGCGCGGCACCGGACAGAAGCGTGCAGTCGATGCCGAAGCGCGCATAGTTCCGCGCCATTGCCTTCAGCCCTTCCGCCTGCCACGGGGTGGACGCAACATTCAGCTTGCCGCAGAGTTCGAAGCCGGCATCCATTTCGTAGTGTTCGAGATCGCGCTGATATTCCACCAGGTTCTCGCGGCCCAGCCGGATAAGCGTCCCGGCCTCGCGCGGATGGCGGTCGAGCGCGTTGCCGACCCCATGGGAGATCGAAGGAGCGCAGAAGCCCCCCGTCCGCCCACTGGCCGCCTGACCGCAAGTGCCGCCTTCGAGCACGACGATACGCGCTCCGGGCGACCGCTCGCGGGCCTTGAGCGCCGACCACAGCCCCGTGAAACCGCCGCCGACGATCGCCAGATCGCAAGTGACATCTGCGCTCATTGTCGGGCACGCCGGCATGGACGAAACATCGCCGGTCCAGAACGGTTCGGCGCTGGCATGGGTGAGCGACGGCGTCATTGTCCGAGATACCAGCCCCAGTTCCGGGTATTGTCGTAGCGGGTGATCTGCTTGATCTCGCGGAATCCCATGAAACCGGACTTGCCGAGTTCGCGGCCGATGCCGGAGGACTTGTAGCCGCCCCAGGGAACCTGGGTGAAGGTCGGCTGCGAGCAGTTTATCCAGATGATGCCCGCGCGCAGCTTGCCCGCAACCCGCTCGCAGCGTTCGAGATCGTCGGACATCACCGCACCTGCAAGACCATATGGGCTGTCATTGGCAAGCGTCAGCGCTTCCTCCTCTGTGTCGAATGGATTGACGCAAACGACCGGACCGAAGATTTCCTCGCGCCAGATGGCAGCATCGGTTGGCACCTCGGCAAATATGGTGGGAGCCACGTAATAACCCGTCGCCATGCCCTCCGGCCGTCCGCCGCCGGTCAAGAGCTTCGCATCGGTTTTCTTGCCCGCCTCGATGGCAGCGAGAACCTTGTCATATTGCGTCTTCGAGACGAGCGGACCAAGCTTGATGCCGTCGACGTCGCCGGGACCGATGGTGATGGCTTCGGTGGCCTCGACCAGCCGTTCCATCAGCTTGGGATAGAGACCACGCTGGACGAGCACCCGCGAGGTGGCCGAACAGACCTCGCCCTTGTTCCAGAAGATGCCGAAGAGGATCCACTCGACGGCTTTTTTGATGTCGCAGTCCTCGAAGATGATGAAGGGCGACTTGCCGCCGAGTTCGAGCGAGACCGTACGGATGCCGGCGGCGGCGGCCGTCATCACCTTGCGGCCGGTCGGCACCGAGCCGGTGAAAGCCAGCTTGTCGACGAGCGGATGTTCGGAAAGCGGCGCGCCAGCTTCCGCGCCTGTGCCGGTAATCAGATTGAACACACCCGCCGGAAGTCCGGCCGCATCGATGATCTCGGCGAGGATCGTGCAGCTCATGGAGCAGTATTCGGAGGGCTTGAGAACGATGGTGCAGCCGGCGGCAAGCGCCGGCGCAACCTTCCAGACCGCCATCAGCAGCGGAAAATTCCACGGGGTGATCGCTCCGACGACGCCCATGGGTTCCGTGCTGACCGTACTGGTGAACGCGTCATCGCCGAGATCGACGGTCTCGGCACCTTCCGCCTCATGGGCTTCGGCCATGTCGGCATAGTAATCGAACACGAAGGCCGCATCGCCGATGTCCCATTCGGATTCGGGCATCGGCTTGCCGTTATCGCGGGTTTCGACGGCCGCGATCTCCTTCAGGCGCTCGGTAATACCCTTGGCGATCCGGCGCAATGCCGCCGCGCGCTCGGTAGCCGGTATCTGTGGCCAGGGGCCTTCGTCGAAAGCCTTCCGCGCGGCCTTGACCGCAAGATCGACGTCTGCCGGCATTCCCGCAGCAATTTTCGCGAAAGCCTGTTCGGTCGCGGGGTCGATCGCCTCGAACGTCCCGCCCGCCCGGGGCGCGACGAACGCGCCGTCGATATAAAGCCGTGTCGTCTGCATCGGAATTCTCCTGTCTCAGCCGATCTGGCGTCCGCCCGCATCGAGGAACCAGTCGTCCGGATACGGGTACCACCACTCGTGACGGATGGGCTTGTGGTCCAGAATGACCATTTTTGAGCGCCGGAAGGTATCGAGCCCCATGCGTCCGAGCTCGCGGCCAATGCCGGAATTCTTCCAGCCGCCAAAGGGCAGCGCGTCGTTGTCGATCATCGGATTGTTGATCCACACCATACCCGCCTCGAGCCGGGCATGGGCCTCGTGCGCTTCTTCAAGCGAGGTGGTGAAAACGCTGGCGCCGAGGCCGAATTCGGACGCGTTGGCGCCTTCGATCGCGGCATCGAAATCCGGCACGCGGACAATTGCCGCAACCGGGCCGAAACACTCCTCGTGCAGGATATCCATGCCGGGCTTGCAGCCGGTCAGGATGGTCGGCTCGTAGAACCAGCCCGTCTGCTGCGCGTCGGGGATCTTCCCGCCGCAGACCACGGTCGCTCCCTTCGCGACGGCATCCTCAACGAGGCGGATCACCTTGTCGCGCGCGGCCTTGCTCACCAGCGGGCCGATCTCGGACTTGTCGAGACCGTTGCCGATCCGCAGGCGCAGGGTTTCCGCCTTGAAGGCTTCAACGAATTCATCGTGCACGCTGTCGACCACATACATCCGCTCGGTCGAGGTACAGACCTGACCCGACATGTGGAAGGCGCCGGTCACCGCACCGGCCGCGGCAACGGCTATCGGCGCATTCGCGGTGATGATCATCGGGTCGGAGCCGCCAGCCTCGATGACGGCGGGCTTCATCTTCGCGGCCGCGGCTGCGGCCACCGCCTTGCCGGCCGCGACCGAACCGGTGAAAGCCACAGCATGGGTCTTCGAACTGTCGACCAATGCCTTGCCGACATCGGAGCCACCCGGCAGGCAGGCGACGAGGTTTTCCGGCAGGTCTGCGAACACCTTCATGAAATCGAGCGTCGAGAGCGTGGTCAGTTCAGCCGGCTTGATCACGCAGCCGTTTCCGGCGGCAAGCGAAGCGGCCACCGTCCAGCACATCAGCAGGATCGGGAAATTGAACGGCATGATATGGACCGAAACGCCGAGCGGCTCGTAGGTGGCGAACTGCAGCGAGCCCTTCTGGGTGGTGCCGGCCACCTTGCCGGCCTCATCGCGCGCCATTTCGGCGTAGTAGCGGAAGATCGGCGCGCAATTGGCGATCTCGCCGATGGCCTCGGGATAGGGCTTGCCCATCTCGCGGCTCATCAGGATCGCGCATTCGGTGAAATCGGTCGCCTCGATGCGATTGGCGAGCGTATGCAGCACCTTGGCGCGGCTCTTCGCGTCGACATCCTTCCAGAGCGCTTGCGCGGCATTGACCTTGTCGAGAACAGTTTCGATCTCATCGGACGTCACATCGGCCCGCACACCCACATCTTCCAGCGTTGCAGGATCGATGACCCTCAGCGGTTTTCCCTCGGAGACGGGAAACGCCGGGTTCACAAAGTAGTGGGGTTTTTGAACGTCGAGCATCGATTGTCCTTCAGGAGAGGTTTGCCAGCTTGTCGCCGGCCGCGCGCCAGCCCGGAAGGGCGGTGTCGAGAAAATCGGAGATCCGATCGAGGCCTGCGGCATCGAGCGCTGCCTGCATCTGTGCGGCCACGCGCGGCATGAACGCCATGTAGCCGGGCTTGCCGTCGCGCTTCTTGAGCCGGATGAACTGCCCCATCAGCCGCGTGTGTCGCTGCGCGGCCATGAGATAGTAGCGGTGCAGGATAGCGGCGCGTGCGCCATGGGCCAGCGGTGTCTTGTCGAGATATCGCTCGAGCATCGCGGCTTCGAGACCGGGGGCCAGATCGCGACGGGCATCCTGCAGAAGCGAGGCCAGATCGTACTCACCCGCCCCGATCACCCCGTCCTGAAAATCGAGAAGCCCGCAGGCTCCAACCCCCGACCGGTCATCGAGCACCATTAGATTGTCGATATGGAAATCGCGCAGGACAAGTGTCTTCGGCGCGCTCTCGACCGGCTTCAGGGCGACCGCCCACATCTGCCGGAAGGGCGCATCGAAGGCTTCGACGTCAACACTGGGCGCGAATTCCGGAACGAACCAGCACGAGAAGCGGGAAACCTCTTCGAGCAGCATATCCATATCGTAGGCTGGCACGGAAACGTCGGCCGCTTGCGCATGGCTGTGGAGATGGACCAGTGCATCGACGGCCAGTTCGTAGAGCGCTTCCTCATTATGGCCGTCGGCGAGAAGCCGGCCGTAGGTGGCGGTGCCGAAATCCTCGATCAAGGCCAGCCCGACCGCCGGATCGGACCCGAAGACGCGCGGCGCGCTGAGCCCTAGCCCCCTGAGGTGACGCGCGAGCCTTATGAAGGCAGCGTAGCCGACGGGATCGGTGCGGTCTTCCATCAGCAACTTTCCCTGTCCCGGCAGCCGGCAATAGCTGCGCGGCGAGGCGTCGGCCGGCAAGGGTTCCAGTTCGGCATCGCTCAGGCCATGCCGGGCCAGGAAGATCGCGGCCGGCGGTGCCGGCGGGGCAAGGTTCGCCGTCACGTTCATCGGATCATGTAGACCTTCTTGATGGTCTCATGGACCGTGCAGACGCCCTTCCAGTCCTTCGGGAAGAAAGCGGCTGTATCGGGCGTGATCTCGATGACCTCGCCATTGTCGTGCACATAGGTGCAGCGGCCTTCGAGGAAGTGGCAGAACTCGTCACTGGTCACGTGGCAGACCCATTTGCCGGGCGTGCAGATCCAGACGCCGCATTCCGAACGGCCTTCGGGGCCCTTGTGGATCAGCACGCCGCTGACGCGGGATTCGCCCTCGATCATGGTCGGGATCACACCCCAGTCGACGGTCTCGGTGACCTCGAGCGGCTTGCGGAGGACAGGTGTTTTCATGACATTTCGGCCTTAGCTGAGCATGTAGATGTTGCGGATGGTTTCGTGGATCTCGGCCTCGCCGGCCCAGCCGGCGGGGAACATGACGCAGGTGCCGGCTTCAACCTCGATGACCTCGCCATCGTCGCTTCGATAGGTCGCCCTGCCCTTGACGAAATGGCAGAACTCGTCACGCGGCACAGACAGCCGCCAACGGCCGGGCGTGCAGTCCCATATGCCGGTTTCGGGAATGTTGCCCGGGCCTTTGAAGAGAAGCCGTCCCGTCGAGTGGGAGGCCCCGTCCAGCGCGTCAGGCTGCGGTCCCCAATCAACGAGATCGTCATAGTCGCAGGCACCGTGAATATGCGGCGCGGTCGATGCGAGATTGGTCATTTCGCAAGCCCCACCAGAAGCTTGGCGGCCTTGACCGGGCCCTCGCATGACTGCATGTGCCTGGAGATTTTCTCCAGGCGCTCATGCATGGCGGTATCGGTGAGGCAGGTCTCGATCTTCTCGATCAGTTCCTCGTCGGTCCAGTCGTAACGGTCCGAGCGGAAGCCGTAGCCGGTCTCCTGAACGCGCATGGCGTTGTCGTGGCCGTCCCAGACGTAGGGCATGATGATAGCCGGCTTGCCGAAATAGAGGCACTCGGTGAAGGAGTTGTTGCCGCCGTGATGGATGACGGCGTCGACCTGCGGGATCACCGAGGGCTGCGGGAACCAGCTGTCGATCACCACATTCGGCGGGATGTCCGAATATTCGCCCTTGTAGTCGCCGACATTGACCAGCGCGCGATAGCGCGTCTTGCCGACGAGCGTGATGAGACGCTTGAGCAGATCGGTGTCGCCCGCACCCAGCGAGCCGAACGAGATGTAGAGCAGCGGGCCGCCATTGTTGGCCTTGAACTCGGGCACCTCGTAAGGCTTGTCGGTGCGCACGCAGCCTTCGAGATACTGGAAGCGCGCCGGGTCCAGAGGCTCCTCGCGCTTGTAGGTGAGCGGCTGCGGATACAGCATCATGTTCATGTAGGGCGAGGCCTCGAAGAACTGGCCAAGCTCGTAGGGTTCCTCGCCGCAGTCCTTCAGGAATTCGTTGAAGTCGTCGTGGATCGGCTTGATGACCTCGTTGAACTTCTTGCGGAAGGCGGCATGGCCTTCGGTGTCGTTCTCGGACATGCCGGAGAGGTGCGGCGGGATCGCCGGATCCTCGATCTCGTTTTCCGAACACGAGATGATGCGCACCCACGGCACACCATGCTGCTTGATGGCCGGGAACAGGATGACGTTGTCCACCGCGATGACGTCCGGCTTGATCTCGGCGAGCACCTTCGGAAGGTCTTTCTCGGCCCATTTGGCGCTGTCGACGATCGCTTCCCAGCAATCCTTCACATAATTGTCGATCTGGTCGATCGGCGCCTTGCGG
Organism: Hyphomicrobiales bacterium; assembly: GCA_002709005.1. Taxonomy (GTDB): domain Bacteria; phylum Pseudomonadota; class Alphaproteobacteria; order Rhizobiales; family Rhizobiaceae; genus Pseudohoeflea. The sequence continues at coordinate 133,570 of PAPH01000002.1, forward strand.
AAGTTTGGGATGTGGCCGTTGATGAAGTCTTCCCAGAACTTGGCGAGTTTTTCAGGTGGCATGGGGGCAGACAGCGCCACCGGATACGCCTCGAAGCCGTAACCCTTGTAAACGTCGACGAAACCAGGGTCCGAGAGGAAGACGGCCTTGTGGCCCATGGCGGTGACCGCCTGGGCGATACCGACGGAATTGAGCGCCGGACCGAAGGCGGCCTCGGGGAAGAAGGCGAAGGTTTTCTGTTCCATGTGTTCTCCTCTGACTTTTCGTCGTTGGGCTCTCAGGCCGGAAAGATGTGGGTGTCCCGCGCAAACCAGCTCAGCGCGATGGGCTGGCCGATTTCCGGACGGTGATTGTCCGCCACGTCCGCCGTCATGCGGGCGATCACTGGCTTGTCGGACAGATCCGTTTTGACGTGCACCAGCAGATCAAGACCGTGATAGGCGATGTCCGAGACCGTGCCGCTGACGTGATTGTCGCCGGCATCGCCGAGGAAAAGTCTCTCAGGCCGCACCGCCGCGATGGCTTCGCCCTCGCCCACTCCCTCGCTGACATGAGTGGTGGCAATCGGGGTGCCGCCGGGTGTGGCGAAGCCCTCGCCGGTTCGCTTGACGTGCAGGAAGTTCATCACGCCGATGAAATCGGCCGCAAACTTCGATTCCGGCTTTTCGTAGATGTCCTTCGGCGAGCCCACCTGCAGAAGCGCGCCGTCACGCATGATGGCGATGCGGTCAGCCATCACCAGCGCTTCCTCCTGGTCGTGAGTGACCATGATGAAGGTGATGCCGAATTCGTGCTGCAGGCGCTTCAGTTCGAGCTGCATCTCGCTGCGCAGTTTCTTGTCGAGCGCGCCGAGGGGTTCGTCGAGAAGCAGCACCTTGGGCCGTTTGACGAGCGCCCTGGCGAGCGCGACGCGCTGGCGCTGGCCGCCGGAAAGCTGCTCGGGCTTGCGTTTGGCCAGATGACCCAGCTGGATCACGTCGAGAATTGCGTCGACCCGCGTCTTGATCTCCGCTTTCGGCAGCTTCTCCATCTCGAGCCCATAGGCAATGTTCTGCGCGACCGTCATGTGCGGAAACAGCGCATAGGACTGGAACATCAGGTTGACCGGCCGCTGGTTGGGCGGCATGGCCGCGATCGACGATCCCTCGATCAGGATGTCGCCGCCGCTCAGGCTCTCGAAGCCGGCCAGCATCCGCAGAAGCGTGGTCTTGCCGCTGCCGGAGGCGCCGAGAAGCGCGAAGAACTCGTTTTCCCTGATGTCGAGCGAAACGCCGTCCACGGCCTTCACCACGGAGAAATACTTGTCGGCGTTGCGGATGCTCAGAAACGGCTGGGTCATTGGCCGGGAAGCCCCTCCTTGTTCAGCCGTTGCGACAGCGCAAGTGCCACGACGGAAACGGATATGACGAGTGTTGCAAGCGCGTTGATCTCAGGCGTCACGCCGAAGCGGATCATCGCGAAGATCTGCATGGGAAGCGTGATCGAGGAGCGCCCCGCGCCGGCGGTGAAGAAGGCGATGATGAATTCATCGACCGACAGCGTGAAGGCCAGCAGCCCGCCCGCCACAATCGCCGGCATCAGCACCGGTATGACGACGCGGTACAGCGTGACGAAAGTGGTCGCGCCGAGATCGGCGGAGGCTTCCACGATGGACCAGTCGAAACTCTTGAGCCGCGCCCGCACCACCGCACAGACGAAAGCCAGGTTGAAAACCACATGGCTCACGGTGATCGTGTGCAGCCCCATCTTCACATTGAGCAGCGAGAACATGCTCAGAAGCGCGATCGCCAGCACGATGTCCGGGATGATCATCGGCGCGAATATGATGGTCTCGAGCCATTTGCCGTTGCGGCGACGGATCTCGACGCCGACGGCCAGAAGCGTGCCGAGGATCGTCGACAGGATGGTCGAGAAGACCGCCACGATCAGCGTGTTTCCGGCGGCCTTGAGGATGTCGCTGTTTTCGAGGAGCGCGCCGTACCATTTGACCGAAAATCCGGTCCAGGCGGTCGGCAATCCGCCCTCGTTGAAGGACAGCCCGACGAGGACCGAGATCGGGATGTAAAGGAAGGCGAAGACGACGCCGAGGATCAGCAGCATCAGTCGAAAGGTGTTGCGATCAGTCATCTGCCCGCCCCTTCCCGCCCGCGGCGCGGTCGGCGACCACCGCCTGCCCCATCAACAATCCGAGCATGATGAGGATCAGCACCATCGACAGCGCCGCACCGAAGGGCCAGTCGTTGGCGGTGATGAACTGGGCGTAGACGAGATTGCCGATCATCTGGAACTGACCGCCCCCGAGCAGCGCCGGGGTGACGAAATTGCCGATGGACAGCACGAAGACGAAGACGAAGCCGGTTGCGATGCCGGGAACCGTCATCGGCAGGGTAACGCGCCGGAACGTCGTCCAGGCAGACGCACCGAGATCGCGCGAGACCTCGGTGACTTCCGCGTTCATGCGCGACAGCGGCGCGTAGCATGCGAGGATCACGAAAGGCAGATAATTGTAGACGAGGCCGATGATGACCGCCTGCTCGGTATAGAGCATGCTCGGCAGTTCGCCCTGATAGCCCAGCCAGCGGGCGATGTTGACGATCAGTCCCTCGCGGTTGAGGAGCACGATCCACGCATAGGTGCGCACCAGATAGTTCGACCAGAACGGCAGCACCGCGAAAAACAGAAGCATCGGCTGGCGGCGGCGCGGCATGGCGGCGATCGCATAGGCCGCCGCGTAGCCCAGAACGCATGCGATACATGCGGAAAGGCCTGCGATGCCGGCTGATTTGAGGAAAATCCTGAAATACAGCGGGTCGAAGACCAGCGCGATGTTTTCGAGCGTCCAGGTGTATTCGATGCCGCCATAGACGCCACGCCGGAAGAAGGCGAGCACCAGGATGAGCGCGCACGGGATGACCATCAGCGCGGTCAGCCACAAAAGCGCGGGCGTCATCAGAAGAAGTGGGCGGCGATCAGTTGTCATGCACAAGACCTGCGCCGGCCGGACCGGCGTTCAGACGGACAGCCCCGGGCGCGAGCCTGCCCGCGCCCGGGAAGCGGACCAACCGGATCAGTTGGCAGCCTTGATTTCGGAAACGATGCGCGAATATTCGCGCTGCGCATCACCGACGTCGCGAAGCTGTTCGTATTTCAGCATGTCAGCAGGCTTCATCGCCATGTTCGGATAGGTTTCGAACAGCGATGCGTCGACGCCCTCCATCGCGGCCTGGTTCGGCACCTTGTAGAGAATGTTCTCGGCCGCCCAGCGGTGGTTTTCCGCGTCGAGGATGTAGTTGACGAAGGCGTAGGCAGCATCCTTGTGCTCGGAAGACTTGAGGATGACCATGGTGTCCGCCCAGAGGTCGGATCCTTCTTCCGGGATCACGTACTTGATATCGGCGTTCTCGCCGATGCCGTAGTTGCACCAGCCGTCCCAGGCCTGCACGAGTTCGGCCTCGCCGGAGACGAGCTTGGCGTAAAAGGTGGTATCGTCATAGGCGAGAAGGGTCTTCTTCGCCTCGATCAACAGATCGCGCACTTCGGCCATCTTGTCCGGATCGGTTTCGTTGACCGAATAGCCGAGATCGAGCTGACCGGCAGCCAGCAACCAGCGGTCGGTCGCGAGCATGGTCGTCTTGCCGGCGACATCCTCGGATGGCTTCAAAAGGTCGTTCCAGGAGGTCGGCTCCTCGACCAGATCCGAGCGGTAGCAAAGCCCCGTTGTGCCCCAGGCATAGGGGATGGAGAACTGGTTGCCCGGATCGTGCGAAAGCTCGGTGGCTTCCTTGTAGAGATTCGAAATGTTCGGGATCTTCGCGTGATCGAGCTCTTCCGCCAGCCCCAGCTTGTGCAGCACCTCGGCAAAGGGCGAGGAGACGAAGACCACGTCGTAGCCGGCGCCCTTGGAGGCGATCAGCTTGCCCATGATCTCCTCATTGGTGGCATGGAGCACGAGCTCGGCTTCGTTGCCGGTTTCCGAATTGAACTTTTCGATCGCGTCGGGCGCCATGTAGCCGTCCCAGTTGGAAACGGTCAGCGGCTCGGCCAATGCCGGGGCGGTGAAGGCCACCAGGGCGGCGGTCAGGAAGGTACCATTGCGCAGTGATGCGCGCGAACGCGCGGAAAATCTGGACATCGAATTTCACCTCTGGGGTCTTTGTTGACATACCGGGCGAAACCCCGGCTGCTTCTGACTTGCGATTTCTTGTGACCGCCTTTATTCCAGTATTAATGCTCGAAAAGATACGTCAAATTGTTTTTGCAGTCTTTTTTCGGCCGGCGCCGGGGTGCGGGCCTTCACGGCACGATCAAGAGCGAGGGGGAACAGGCAGGTGAAGACAAGAAGCAACACGCGGCAAAACCACCTGAAGCTGGCTCGGCAGATCGTCGAAATCGTTCTCGAACGCGGACTGACGCGTGGCGATCACCTGCCGGAAACCACCCTCTCGGAAGCCTGCGGCGTCTCGCGAACGCCGATACGCTCGGCTCTCAAAATACTGGAATCAAACGACATCGTGCAGCGGCGCGATGAAGGAGGTTACTTTCTCAACCAGTCGCCCGAACAGGTCGGGATCGATGGCGTCACCCAACTCGACGAGATGGAGGGCTCGCTGGCCGCCCGCATTCTGTCGGATCGCGCCGAGCGCCGGATCGCCGACGTGCAGTCCGTCAGCGCCCTCGTCCGCCGCTATGATGCGCCCCGATCCGCTGTACTAAATGCGCTAAAAATACTGAGTGCGGATGGTGTGGTCGCCCAGCTGCCGGGTCGCGCCTGGGCCTTCCAGCCACTTCTCGATACGCCGAACGCGATTGCGGAAAGCTTCGCCTTTCGTCTCGGACTCGAGCCGCAGGCGATTCTGGCGCCCGGCTTCGACATGGACAATCAGAAATCGGGACTGCTGCGCCAGCAAATGGAGGAGTTTCTTCAGCGCAGCGACGGCAACATGAGTTCGGTCGCCTTCCTCCATCTCGACTGCGCGTTCCACAGCCTGATCGCCGAGAGTTCCGGCAACCGCTTTATCCGCGGCGCGCTTCTCGCCCACCAGCGGCTTCGGCTGACCACGCAGAAGGACCACAGTATCCCTGACTTCCGGCTGCGTCAGTCGCTGGAAGAACATCTTGATATCCTTGACAGCCTCGAACGGATGCAGCACCAGCTAGCGGCAGATCAAATGGTGCTGCACCTGCGCCGCTCGCAGATTCGCAAGCCACAGGCCGCCAACCGCGGTCTTCTGCCACTCGCACGGAAGGGAATGGCGTGAACAAGCCTGTGATCTCCTTCTTTCCGGAGGCGAGCTTCGGATCCGCATTGAATTGCGTCGGCATCGCCCAGAAGCTGCAGCGGCAGGGCGCGGTGCCGGTTTTCCTGTGCCATCAAGGCTTTACCGGCGTCTTCAACGAATATGGCTTCAAGGAGTACCAGCTCCCCGCCACGCGCAAGGCCGACAACCAGCGGTCCGAGGAAAGCTGGCAGGCCTTCATCAACGCCCACCTCGAACATTTCAACCAGGACCCGACGGCGCAGATCGAATCCTATGTCGGCCCGACATGGAACGCGATCGTCGACACCGCGATCCAGGCCGAGCAGGGCCTCGAGTCGCTGCTCAAGCGCATCAAGCCCGATGCAATCGTGCTGGACAACGTGATCATGTTCCCGGCGATAGCCAATGCCGGCGTTCCATGGATCCGCGTCGTCTCCTGCGCGGAAACCGAGATTCCCGACCCCAACGTGCCGCCCTATCTTTCGGGGCTCGCGGCTGGCGATCCGGCACGCTCCGCCTTCGAAAAGGCCTATCTGGAAGTCACCGCGCCGATCCATGCCCGCTACAACAGGTTCCGCGCCAAGCGCGGCCTCGAACCGCTGCCTCCCGGCCAGTTTCTCGAAACCTCGCCCTGGCTCAATCTCCTCCTCGCGCCCCGGTCCGTGCGCCGCGAGCGCGCCGAAGCCTTGCCCGAGGATAGCTTCGTCTTTCTCGAAGGCTGCGTTCGCGAGGAAGCCCAGTTCGACCCCCCACCGCTGCCGGTCAACGAGGGGCCGATCATCTATCTCTCCTTCGGTAGCCTCGGCGCCATCGACACCGACCTCATCGGCCGGATGATCGATGTCTTCGCGACCTTCCCGGCACGCTTTTACGTCAATGTCGGCGGCTTTCTGGAAAGCTACCAGCGGGTGCCCAACAACGTCTATCTCGGAAGTTGGTTTCCACAGCCCTCGATCGTCGCCCAGTCGGACCTGTTTATCCATCACGGCGGCAACAACAGTTTCTGCGAGGCGCTCTACTACGGCGTGCCGTCAATCTGCATGCCCTATTGCTGGGACGGCCACGACAACGGGCTCAGGACAGCCGAGACCGGCATCGGCATCCATCTGAAGCGCGATTCCTGGACGCCGGATCAGTTGCGCGAGGCCATGGCCTCGCTTTTGCAAGACCACGAGATGCGCGAGCGCCTGCAGCGCATTTCACGTGACATGGTCGCAGCCGACGGCTCCGCAAAGGCGGCGGACGAAATCCTGCGGGTCATACCAGCCAGTTAGGCGCTTGCCACATTTGGCATATCGGAGCCGCGGATCCGTCGGTCGGCCCTGGCCGCGTGCAGCGCCTCGGCGAATGCCACGGCAGCGGCCACCCCGTCGATCACCGGCAGGGAGAAACGCTCCGCCAGCGAGAAGGCGAGATCGGCCATGCCGGCGCAGCCGAGGACGATCGCATCCGGCTTGTCCTCTTCCAGCGCCGCCGCGATTTCGGCGGCGATGGTTTCGGCCGACGCCGCCTTGTCGCTTTCGAGTGCCAGCACCGGCACCTCCGAGGCACGCACCTTGGCGCAGCGTTTTTGAAACCCGTAGTGGGCCAGGTTGGCCTCGATGACGGGCACCGAGACCGACAGTGTCGTGACCACCGAGAAACGCTCGCCCACCAGCATGGCGGCGTGGAAGGCCGCTTCGCCGATCCCGATCACCGGAATGCCGGCATGCCGCTTCAGCGCCATCAAGCCGGTATCGTCGAAACAGGCGATGATGCAGGCGTCATAGGAAGAGGTGGCAGACGTCATCTCGCGCTGGAACAGCCGGAACAGGCCCGGCAGCGCCGCCGCCCCATCCTCGGCCCCCTGGATTGCAGGCGGCGTGTCATCCGGATTGAGTGCGGTGATCCGCGTCCCCTCGCCCGCCGCATCCATCGCTGCCTTTTCGATCGACCGGGTCATCGCCCCCGTCGAGTTCGGATTGATCACCAGGATATGCATGCTCAGACCATGCCCTGCCCCGCGTCCGAGCCCCGGCGGGCGCGGCGCTTGTTGGCGACGAAGACGGTCACCAGAAACACCCCGATGATGATGAGCGAAAAGCCGGTCGTCAGCGTACCGAGCGCGAAGATCACCGGCGTGGTGACGTTGGTGGTCATGCCGTAGATTTCGAGCGGCAGAGTGTTGTAGCTGCCAGCCGTCAGCAGCGTGCGCGCAAACTCGTCATAGGAAAGCGTGAAGCCGAACAGCGCAACGCCGATCAGCATCGGCGCGATGATCGGGAGCACCACGTTCCAGATCGTCTGCCATGCATTCGCGCCCTGATCGCGGGCCGCTTCCTCGAAGGATTTGTCGAAGCGGTTGAAAACCGCGAACATGATCAGAAGGCCGAAAGGCAATGTCCAGGTGAGTTGCGAGCCGAAGCCCGACGTCGACCAGTGCACCTTGAGCCCGACCTGCGAGAAGATGAGCCCCACGCCGAGCGAGATGAGGATCGACGGAATCACCAGGGAGGTGATGATCAGGTAGAAGACGGCGCCCGATCCCGGGAAGCGCTTTCGAAAGGCGAGACCGCCCATCACCGATATGATGACGGTGGCGACCATCACCATGACGCCGAGCACGAAGGAACGGCCGAAACTGCCCCAGATATCGCCCACCGCCTGCTGCTGGAAAAGCTCGCGGAACCAGTGCAGCGACACACCGCGCATCGGAAAGGTCAGCCCACCCTGCGGCCCCTGGAATGACAGGATGCCGATGGTGAAGGTCGGCCCGTAGAGGAAGACCAGAAACAGCACGAAGAAGGCTGCCAGCGCATAGAAGGAACGCGGACGTTTTTCCATCTCAGAGCTCCTTCCGGATATCGACGAAGCGCAACAGCACCGCGATCACCAGAAGAACGGTGACCAGGAGCACGACCGCAGTGGCACAGGCCGAGGGGTACTGCAGCAGTGCGATGTCGTTGGAGATCAACCGGCCGACATTGGCCTTCTGTGAGCCGGACATGAATCGCACGGTGATGAAGTCGCCCATCACCAGCGTGACCACGAAGATCGATCCGATCATGATGCCGGGCTTGGTCAGCGGAATGATGACGTTGGTCAACGTCTGGAAACCGGTCGCGCCATTGTCGTAGGCCGCCTCGATCAGCGACTTGTCGATGCGCATCATCGTGTTGAAGATCGGCACCACCATGAACAGCGTGTAGAGGTGGACGAAGGCCAGGATCACCGAGAAATCGGAATAAAGCAGCCATTCCACCGGCTGGTCGACGATCCCCATGCTGATGAGAGCTGAATTGGCAAGTCCGTTGCGGCCGAGAAACGGGATCCAGGAAATCATGCGGATAATGTTGGAGGTCCAGAACGGGATGGTGCAGAGAAGAAACAGCACGATCTGCCAGGTCTGGGTGCGGACGTGAAAGGCCAGGAAATAGGCGATCGTGAAACCGATCGCCAGCGTGCAGGCCCAGCTGATCACCGCATATTTGATCGTCGCGAAAAAGACCTGGTAGGTCACGGGCGAGGTCAGCAGAAATTCGTAGTTGTCGAACTGGAAGGCGGGATAGATCGAGAATTCAGTCGCGCCCCAGAAGCTCACGATGACGATCATGATGATCGGCAGGATGAGGAAGAAGGCGAGCACCAGCATCAGCGGCGCCGACAGAAGCCAGCCGCTTAGCGCATCCGACATGCCGCGCCCCGAGCGCCCGCTGCCTAAAGCGCCGAAAATCACATTGGGTTGGTTGGCCATCGCGCCCGTCCGCCGAAAGAGGAAAGTCGAAAGAGGCGTCCCCGGAAGGATGGAACCGGGAACGCCCAGGGCTCAGCAGGTCAGGAAGCGATGAACTCGTTCCATTTGCGGACCATGTACTGGTTCTCGTCCATCACCGAGTTCCAGCAGGCGACAGAGCCCATGCGCTCCTCGAAGGAGCCGCCGTCGCGCTTCTCGCCCGCCTCGGCCAGCTTGTCGCCGGTCGGGCTGGTGATGACATCGGTGGCTTCCTTGCCCTCGAACCAGTAGCCCCACTCGTTCTCGGACATGAACTCTTTCGAGGTTTCCGGAACCGCCGAGTAGTAGCCCTGACGCATCAGGAAGCCGCCGACCCAGCCGTCGAGATACCAGTTGATGTATTCATAGGCCGCATCCAGTTCGAGGCCGGTCAGGCTCTTGGAAAGACCGATGCCACCGCCCCATGACCGGTAACCTTCCTTCAGCGGCTGATAGACGCAATCGATGCCG
>PAPH01000003.1 GCA_002709005.1 Hyphomicrobiales bacterium
GGGTCTGGCTGGGGTTGAGCGCAATCGGCTCGCGCAACGCGTCGATTTCCGGCATGAAATTCGCCGGACGCATCGCCCGCGAGGTTGGCGCCGCCGGCTATTCCATCGTCTCGGGCCTTGCGCGCGGCATCGATGCGGCAGCCCATCAGGCCAGCCTCGAAACCGGCACCATCGCCGCCTTCGCCGGAGGGCTCGACCAACCCTACCCGCCCGAGAACCTCGAACTCTATGCCCGTATTCGCGACGGCGCGGGTCTCGCCATCTCCGAAATGCCGATGGGCTGGGAACCCCGTGCACGCGACTTCCCGCGCCGCAACCGGCTGATTGCGGGCATAGCCCTCGGCGTGATCGTCGTGGAAGCTGCCCTTCGCTCGGGCTCGCTGATTACCGCTAGGCGCGCCAACAATTTCGGCCGGCTGGTCTTTGCCGTGCCCGGCTCGCCGCTCGATCCGCGCGCCGGTGGCACCAACATGCTCATCCGCGAAGGCGCGATCCTCACCACGGGAGCCGCGGACGTTCTCGAAGCGCTCTCGCCGATCTCGCGGATCGAACCGGACGCCAACCCCATCATCGAAGAGCCCGACGATGAGGGTCGTCCTCCCTGGAGCCCGCCCGAGGAAAACGACCGCGCCCGGGTGATCGGGGCGCTTGGCCCCTCGCCCGTGGATGTCGACGACATCATCCGCCATACCGAACTGCCCGCGCAGACCATTCATTTTATATTGCTCGAACTCGACCTCGCCGGACGCCTCCACCGGCATCCCGGCGGCATGGTATCGCTGGACTTCTCGGGTGACAGCTGACGGTCAGCCCCTTGGCGCGGCGCCACCGTTTTCGATGAGGTCGTTGGCTTCCATCATCGCCATCTCGATCAGGTAGCACAGCATCTGTGCCTCTTCACCTTCGGCGACATTGCGGAGCTCCCCCAGCATCTGCCTGACATAAACCAGATTCTGATACGATCGTGTGGTGGTGGTCACGCCACCTTTCGACCGATTGATCATGCTACTAACCCCGATTAGATGGTTGTAGCGGCTGGATGGAAAGCCGCACCGCCTTGCCTCCGCCGAGGATAGGAATATTTATCTATAATTGCAACTACGCTTGAAAATTACCTTAGGTTGTATTCGCGTGTGAAATGAAGCCATTTGGAGTACGCCACTTGACCTGACGGCATTACGTGTCCATTTCGGTGCCCCTAAGTAGGGCCGGAAATCCAGTTTTCCGGCGAATGCAGTTTCTCGAACCTGGAACAGTGATGAACGTCGTCGTCGTCGAATCCCCCGCCAAAGCCAAGACAATCAACAAATATCTGGGCTCCGGCTACAAGGTCCTGGCATCGTTCGGGCACATCCGTGACCTCCCCGCAAAGGACGGTTCGGTGCTGCCGGACGAAGATTTTGCCATGACCTGGGACATGGATGCGGCTTCGAAAAAGCGGTTGAAGGACATCTCCGACGCACTCGAGGGAGCCGATTCCCTCATTCTCGCGACTGACCCCGACCGCGAGGGGGAAGCCATTTCCTGGCACGTTCTCGAGGTGCTGGCGAAAAAGAAGGCGCTCAAGGACAAGACCGTCCAGCGCGTCGTCTTCAACGCCATTACCAAAAAGTCGATCCTCGAGGCGATGGACAATCCGCGCGATATCGATGCCCCGCTGGTCGATGCCTATCTGGCCCGCCGCGCGCTCGACTATCTCGTCGGCTTCAACCTCTCGCCTGTTCTGTGGCGCAAGCTGCCGGGTGCCCGTTCGGCCGGTCGCGTACAGTCTGTCGCGCTGCGTCTGATCTGTGACCGCGAGGACGAGATCGACCGGTTCGTCAGCGAGGAATACTGGCAGATCGCGGCTCAGCTGAAGACGCCGCGCGGCGAGGAATTCACCGCCCGCCTGACCGCGCACGACGGCGAAAAAATCCAGAAGATGTCGATCGGCAATGGCGATCACGCCGAGACGATCAAGACAATGCTGGAAGGCGCAGCCTTCACCGCCGAGAGTGTTGAAGCCAAGCCGACGCGGCGCAATCCGCAGCCGCCGTTCACGACATCGACGCTGCAGCAGGCCGCATCCTCGCGTCTCGGTTTCAACGCCTCACGCACCATGCAGGTGGCGCAGAAGCTCTATGAGGGTATCGACATCGGCGGCGAGACCGTCGGTCTCATCACCTATATGCGAACCGACGGCGTACAGATGGCCGGTGAAGCCATCGATGCGGCACGCGCAGAGATTGGCACCCGGTTCGGCGACCGCTATCTTCCGGAAAAGGCCCGCCTCTATTCGAGCAAGGCCAAGAATGCGCAGGAGGCCCACGAAGCCATCCGCCCGACCGGTTTTGAACGTGCGCCCGACGATGTGCGGCGCTATCTCGATGCCGACCAGCTCAAACTTTACGACCTGATCTGGAAGCGTGCGATCGCCAGCCAGATGCAGTCGGCCGAGATCGAGCGCACCACAGTCGAGATCCTGGCCAAGAACGGCGGAAGCTCAGCCAATCTCCGTGCAACCGGCTCGGTGATCCGCTTCGACGGCTTTATCGCCGCCTATACGGATGCGAAGGAAGACGGCGAGCAGGCAGACGACGGTGACGATGACGGTCGCCTGCCGCAGATCAATGCTGACGAAAATCTCGACCGCGAGAAGATCAACGCCAGCCAGCATTTCACCGAACCGCCCCCGCGCTACTCAGAAGCCTCGCTGATCCGCAAGATGGAAGAGCTCGGCATCGGCCGACCGTCGACCTATGCCTCGACGCTGACGACGCTGCGCGACCGCGATTACGTGACCGCCGACAAGCGCAAGCTGATCCCAGAGCCCAAGGGCCGGTTGGTAACCGCCTTCCTCGAGAACTTCTTCGACCGCTACGTGGAATTCGATTTCACAGCCGATCTCGAGGAAAAGCTCGACAAGATTTCCAACGGCGATCTCGCCTGGAAGGACGTGCTGCGCGACTTCTGGACCGACTTCAACGCGCACATCACCGAAACCAAGGACCTGCGCGTCTCGGAAGTTCTCGATGCTCTTAACGAGCATCTGGCACCGCTGGTCTTCCCCAAACGCGAGGATGGCTCCGATCCGCGTATCTGCCCGACCTGCGGCGAAGGCAAACTGTCGCTGAAGCTCGGCAAGTATGGCGCCTTCGTCGGCTGCTCGAACTATCCGGACTGCAACTATACCCGCCAACTCACCGCCGATGGCGATGCAAATGGTGATGCAGCCCTTGCCAACGAGCCGCAGGATCTCGGCAAGGATCCTCATACGGAGGAACCGATCACCCTGCGCACAGGCCGTTTCGGCCCCTATGTGCAGCGCGGCGAAGGCAAGGAAGCCAAACGTTCGAGCCTGCCCAAGGGCTGGACGCCGCAATCGATGGATCACGAAAAGGCAATGGCGCTCCTGTCGCTGCCGCGCGACATCGGTCAGCATCCCGAAAGCGGCAAGATGATTTCCGCCGGCATCGGGCGCTATGGTCCCTTCGTGCTGCATGACGGGGTCTACGCCAATCTCGAAAGCGTCGAGGACGTCTTCTCGGTCGGCCTCAACCGCGCCGTCACCCTGATTGCCGAAAAGCAGGCCAAGGGTCCGGGACGCGGACGCGGCACGCCGACAGCGCTCAAGTCGCTGGGCGATCATCCGGACGGCGGCGCGATTACCGTGCGCGACGGCCGCTACGGTCCGTATGTGAACTGGGGCAAGATCAATGCGACCCTTCCCAAGGAAGCGGTGCCCGCCGACGTGACGATGGAGCAGGCGCTCGAACTGATTGCGGCCAAGGCCGACGCCAAGGGCACCAAGAAGAAGGCGCCGGCAAAGAAAAAGGCACCCGCCAAGAAGACGGCTGCCAAAAAGACGGCAACAAAGAAAACTGCGGCGAAGAAGACAGCCGCGAAGGACTGATCTTGGCCCGAGGCCCGAAAGACAACGCAAACGGCAAATCCGGCGGCAAGGGGGAAAACTCCCCGCCGTTCCGCCGGGGCGAGATGCCCGATCGCGAGACCATCCTGCGGTTCGTCACGGAACATCCCGAGCAGGCCACCAAGCGCGATATCGCCAAGGCCTTCGGGCTGAAGGGCGAAGCGCGTCTTGAACTCAAGACCCTGCTCAAGGATCTCGAAAATGACGGGCTCATCGAACGGCACCGGAAGTCTCTGACGCGGCCTGGCTCGCTGCCCGCCGTTACCGTTCTCGAAATCACCATGCGCGGTCCCGACGGCGACCTGATCGCCCGGCCTGCCGAATGGCCGGAGGACAAGGGCGTTGCCCCCTCCGTGATCGTGCGGCAATCCTCGGACGCCGGCGCGCGCGGGCGCGGCAAGGGCAAGAAACCCTCGACCGCCGCTGGCATCGGGGACCGGGTGCTTGCGCGCATCTTCCCCGCTCCCGTCAACAAGGGACCGGCCTATTCGGCCCGGGTGATGAAAATCCTCGACCGGCGTGCGGGCGCCCAGCTTGGTGTTTTCCAGCCCATGTCGGATGGCGGCGGACGGCTTCTGCCGATCGATCGCCGAGGCGACGAGTTCGTGGTCGACAGCGATTTCCAGGGCGAGGCGTCGGAAGGCGATCTGGTCGAATTCGAACCGGTCAAGCTCGGTCGCATGGGTCTGCCGCGCGCCAAGGTGATTTCGGTCATCGGCAATGTCGCCGGCGAAAAGGCGATCTCGATGATCGCCATCCATGCCCACGGCATTCCCTACATCTTCCCCCAGAACGTGATCGCGGACGCTGACGACGCAAAGCCCGCGCCGATGGGCAATCGCGACGACTGGCGCGACGTTCCGCTGATCACCATCGACCCGGCGGACGCCAAGGACCATGACGACGCCGTCTATGCGGAAGCCGATAGCGCACCGGACAACGAGGGCGGCGTGATCGTCACCGTGGCGATCGCCGATGTCAGCTGGTATGTGCGCCCGGGCAGCCCGCTCGACCGCGAGGCCTTGAAGCGCGGCAACTCGACCTATTTTCCCGATCGGGTGGTGCCGATGCTGCCCGAGCGGATCTCCAATGATCTCTGCTCGCTGCGCGAGGGCGAGGACCGTCCGGCGCTGGCCGTCAAAATGCGGTTCAACAGCGAAGGCAAGAAGATCGGTCACCGCTTCCACCGGGTAATGATCCGCTCGGCCGCCAAACTCTCCTACCAGCAGGCGCAGGCAGCCATTGACGGCCAGCCCGACGACAAGGCGGAGATGTTCCTCGAGCCTGTCCTCAAGCCGCTCTGGCATGCCTATGGCGTGGTCAAACGCGGTCGCACCAAGCGCCAGCCGCTGGAACTCGACATGCCCGAGCGCAAGATCGTGCTCGATGACAAGGGCCGCGTCGACAAGGTGATCGTCCCTGCCCGCCTCGATGCGCACAAGCTGATCGAGGAGTTCATGATCCAGGCCAACGTGGCGGCCGCCGAAACGCTGGAACACCGCAAGCAGCCGCTGATCTACCGCGTTCACGACACGCCATCGCTCGCCAAGCAGGAGGTTCTGCGCGAGTTCCTCGGAACGCTCGGCCTGTCGCTGTCGCGCGGCAATCTGCGCTCCAACTCCTTCAATGGCGTTCTCGAGCGCGCCAGGGGCCAGGCTTATGAGGTGATGGTCAACGAAATGGTGCTGCGCAGCCAGAGCCAGGCCGTCTACCAGCCAGAAAATCTCGGCCATTTCGGGCTCAACCTGCGCCGCTACGCGCACTTTACCTCCCCGATCCGCCGCTATGCGGACCTGATCGTCCACCGGGCGCTCGTCGGCTCGCTGGGGCTTGGCGAAGGCGGGATCACGCCGAAGGAGGAAGCCGAACTCGAGGACATCGCGGCGGAAATCTCGACGACCGAGCGCCGCTCGATGGTCGCCGAGCGCGAGACCGTCGACCGGCTGATCGCCCATCACCTGTCCGAGAAAGTCGGCGAACAGTTCGAGGGCCGCGTGGCCGGCGTCACAAAGTCCGGCCTTTTCGTCAAGCTCGAGCGGCTTGGCGCCGACGGTTTCGTGCCCATTTCAACTCTGGGCCGGGATTACTATATCTACGACGAAGCCCACCAGGCGCTGACCGGCGAAAAGACCGGTCTGGGCTACCGGCTGGGCGACGAGGTAGACGTGCGGCTTGTTGAAGCAGTGCCGCTTGCGGGCGCTTTAAGATTTGAAATTCTCGGCGAAGGACGCAAAATGCCCGCCGCGACACGCTCGTTTCACAAATCAGGCCGCGCCCGCCGCACCGGCCACAAGCAGCCCGGCACCCGCAAGCCGCGCGCACGGCGCTAGACAGCGCCACGGGGCCCGCCCCCAAAGGAGGATACCGCCTTGGAACATTTCGGTTCACATCCTGTCCGCAGCGGCAGCCAAAGCCCTCGTAACGCCAGGACCGCCGTCAAGCGCGGCTTTCTCGGACGCTGCCCGAACTGCGGCGAAGGCAAGCTGTTCCGGGCCTATCTCAAGCCAGTGGATGAATGCGCCCATTGCGGTGAGGAAATGCGCCACCACCGCGCCGACGATTTCCCCGCTTACCTGACGATCTTCATCGTCGGCCACATCATCGTCGGCGCCTACATGTCGGTCGACCAGGTCGTCGATCTCGCCATGTGGCAGCAGATGGCGCTGTGGATCCCGATGACCGGGCTGTTGAGCCTCGTCCTTCTGCAACCGCTCAAGGGAGGCGTCATCGGCCTGCAATGGGCGCTCATGATGCACGGCTTCGGCGGCATCGACGAAGACGCCATCGCCGCCGGCGCGCTTGCCGACGACAAATCGAGATGACATCGGAAGCGGCCGACCTCGGCCCTTCGCCCCGCCCCTCCAGCGAGAGCCGAAGACATCCGCCGCTGCGGCCGGTCGATGCAGCTTCGCTGATTCTCATCGACCGCAGCGGCGCCGCCCCGTGCGTCTTGATGGGCCGGCGTGCCAAGGCCCACGTCTTCATGCCGGGAATGTACGTCTTTCCCGGCGGACGGCGCGACCCAGACGATTCCCGAAAGCCCGTCGCGGCGCCCTTGCGGGACGAGGTGCTGGAACGCTTGTCCTTGCGTACGCCCAAGCGGTTCACCGCCGCGACAGCTTCCGGCCTCGCTATCGCCGCCGCGCGCGAACTCGAGGAGGAAGTGTCGCTCTCCCTCACCCCCGTTTCAGACAACGGCGCCTTCCGTCCCGACCTCTCGAAACTCCGTTTCGTGGCACGGGCGATAACGCCTCCCGGGCGCAGCCGCCGGTTCGACACGCGCTTCTTCGCCTGTTTCACCGACGAGACCGAGGCCGATACCAGCCTGCACCGGGAGAGCGCGGAACTCGTCGACCTGACCTGGGCTCCGCTCGCCGACTTCGATCATCTGCCGGTCCCCGACATCACGCGGACGATCCTGAGGGATGTGGGAAGTGCGCTGAAAGCCGATCCGGAACTCTCGTTCGCCGCACCGGCGCCATTTTATTTCAGCCGTCAGGGTCGTTTCTTGCGGGAAACTCTCTGAATGCCGCAAACGATTTCAAAGGCTTGGCGGCAAGAATGCTCCTTATCAAGCAAGTCTGTTGCGGCTTTCAAGCAAGCCCGGTAATGAGTTTTCACCGAGAAATACCCCAATGGACAAGATGGCCGTATCCCCTCCCCAGCGCGAAGACATCCACTGGCCCGCGCTGATTGCGGCGATCGCCTCCATCACGGCCGTCGGCATCGCAATGGGGCTCGGGCTTCCTCTCCTGAGCATCATCCTCGAGAAGCGCGGGATATCCTCGACGCTGATCGGAGTGAATACCGCGATGGGCGGCATTGCGGCGATGGCCGCCGCACCACTGACGACGATTATCGCCAAGCGCATCACGGTCATCAACACGATGCTCCTGGCGATCGTGGCGGCGGCGTTTTCCGCACTTGGCTTCTACTACGCCGAAGCCTTCTGGCTCTGGTTCCCCCTGCGCATCGTCTTCCACGGCGCGGTGACCATGCTCTTCATTCTCTCCGAGTTCTGGATCAACACCGCCGCGCCTCCCTCGCGCCGCGGTTTCGTGCTCGGCATATACGCCGCCGTGCTGTCGCTCGGTTTCGCGGCGGGCCCGCTCATCTTCTCCGCTCTCGGGTCGGACGGCATCGCGCCCTTCCTGGTGGGCGCCGGCATCATTCTCATCGCCGCGGTTCCCGTGCTCATCGCGCGCAAGGAAAACCCATCCATCGGGGAATCGGCCAAGCATCCCTTCCTCCGATACGTCTTCCTGGTGCCGACCGCCACAGCCGCAGTCTTCGTCTTCGGCGCGGTGGAGTCCGGCGGCCTGGCGCTGTTTCCGATCTACGCCAAGAATATCGGCTTCGGCGAGTCGCAGGGCGCCATCCTTCTGTCGATGATCGGGCTCGGCAATGTCGTCTTCCAGATCCCGATGGGCATGCTTGCCGACAAGTCGAGCGACCGGCGCAAGCTCCTCTCCATCGTGGCCGTCATCGGGCTGATCGGCTCGCTCGCCCTGCCGTGGCTGATCGAGAACTGGCTCTATGCGGGCATCATCCTGCTTTTATGGGGAGGTTGCGTCGCCGGTCTCTACACGATCGGTCTGGCGCATCTGGGCGCGACCCTGCACGGCGCCGACCTGGCCGCAGCCAACGCGGCCTTCGTTTTCTGCTATGCGCTGGGCACGCTCCTCGGCCCGCAACTGATCGGCGGATCGATGGATCTGTTCGGCAGCCACGGTTTTGCCTGGTCGCTGGCGTTCTTCTTCGGCCTCTACGTGCTGTTGACCGTATTCCGTATTGCGCTCAGGCCCAAGAGGGCTTGACTTTCCGCCGCCAATTTGTAGTTTCCGGCCACGATTTGCCGTGGGGTCCAGGGTCGGATGACCGCTGAGACCCGCCACGGCTATTTTTCTGAAATTCGCGCTCCCCTGTAGAGGCAGACCAAAATGGCCAAGGCAACCACGATCAAGATCAAGCTCCTGTCGACTGCGGACACCGGGTTTTTCTATGTGACCAAGAAAAACAGCCGGACCTTCACCGAGAAGATGGTGAAGACCAAGTACGACCCGATCGCCAAGAAGCACGTTGAATTCAAGGAAGCGAAGATCAAGTAATCCCGCTTCCCCTGGAACATCACGAAAAAGCCCGCCTCGGTTTCGAGGCGGGCTTTTTCGTATTCGTTCGGAATTCCTGTCCGTTTGCAATGTGAACTGGCTGGCGACCAGCGCCCGCATTGGCAACGAGCTTTCTGGACGCCAGCCAGAACCCCATGAGACAGGAGATGCGGCGAACCTGAAATCATGGGGCATTTCGCTGGAAGATCATCTCCACTTCCGATGCGTCATAGATGACCGGAAACCCATGCACGTTCAAGTTAAATTTTGAGATAAAACTTAATTTTTAGTAGTAGTATCAAATACTAATCCCAAAATTTAGCGGGAAGAGCTTAAGCGTTTCTACCTAAATTCAGGCCGCTTTGCGCACGACACGGTTACGCCCGCCGTCCTTTGCCGCGTAAAGCGCCTTGTCTGCGCGTCGCAACAATGACGATGCGTCCGAATCAGATGCCTCTAGCGAGGCGATGCCGATCGAAGCGGTCACATTGACCTCCTGCTCGGTGGCGCCGATTCGGAAAGCTTCGCCCGCCACCGCCGCGCGCAAGCGCTCGGCGACCTGTTCGGCGATCTCGTCCGTCGTATCGGGCATGGCGATGACGAACTCCTCGCCGCCGAAACGGCAGGGGAGATCGGCGCCGCGTACTGTTCCCCTCACCCGCCGCGCGAAATCCTTCAGGATATCGTCGCCGCCCTCGTGGCCGTAGGTGTCGTTGACGGCCTTGAAGTGATCGATATCGGCGATAATCACTGAAAGCGGACGGCCGCGCCGCTTCGAACGATCGAAAAGCGTCTGCAGATGGGTATCGAGATAGCGGCGATTGTTGAGGCCGGTCAGCGGATCGGTGACAGCCATCTCGACCGACATGGTCAGGCTTTCGCGCAACTGGTCGTTATAGCGCTTGCGGCGAATCTGGGTGATGCAGCGCGCGACGAGTTCGTTGGGATCGAGCGGACGAACCAGATAATCGTTCACCCCCAGTTCCAGCGCCCGCATGACCAGTTCGTCCTCGCCCTGTTCGGCCAGGACGAGAACCGGGATGAAGCGGGTCCGCTCGAGAGAACGGATCTGCGAGCACAGCCGCAGCGGATCGTAGTCTTCCTGCAGAGACGAAATGATCACCAGTTCATAGGGCTTTTCCGCCGCCTCGAAGAGCGCCGCCTGCGGATCGCTGATGGCGGTGACCTCGGCGATCTCCGAGAGATTGCGGGAGATGCGCTCGCGGGCGTTGGCACGCGGCTCGACGAGAAGCACGAAGCCGGGATCCCCGAGGCCGTTTTCCAGCGGCGCCAGCATGTCCGAGGCCCCGATGGCGCGGGCGGTCTCGGCGCGCAGCCGCAATTCGTCCGACAGCGTCTTGAAGCGCACCAGGCTCTTGACGCGCGCCATGAGCTGCATGTCGTTGACGGGCTTGGTCAGGAAATCGTCTGCGCCGGCCTTGAGACCGCGCACCCGGTCCGAAGGCTGGTCGAGGGCCGTGACCATGACCACCGGAATATGGGCGGTGCGCGGATTGGCCTTGAGACGCTCACAGACTTCGAATCCGTCGATACCCGGCATCATGATGTCGAGGAGGATCAGATCGACGGAGGTGCGCTCGCAGATCGAAAGCGCGGTCATGCCGTCGGCGGCCGTCAGCACTTCATAATACTCGGCCAGAAGCCGCGCTTCGAGCAGCTTCACATTGGCCGGTATGTCATCGACGACGAGGATGCGGGCGGTCATGATCGGATCCTTCGGTCAGCTATCGCCGAGATAGGTTTTGATCGTCTGTATGAAGTTCGGCACCGAGATCGGTTTCGAAATATAGGCCTCGCAGCCGCCCTGCCGGATGCGCTCCTCGTCACCCTTCATGGCAAAGGCGGTGACGGCGATGACGGGAATCTGGTGGAGATCGTCATCTTCCTTGAGCCACTTGGTGACTTCGAGACCAGAAACCTCCGGAAGCTGGATATCCATCAGGATGAGATCGGGCCGGTGCGCGCGGGCGAGATCCATCGCCTCCATGCCGTTGCGGGTCTGGATCGTGCCGTAACCGGAGGCCTCGATGAGATCCCGGAATAGCTTCATGTTGAGCTCATTGTCCTCAACAATCATCACCTGCTTGGTCATCTTCTGTCCCGTCCTCCGGCGCTTTTCCGGCCCTGGCCGGTTTCCCTGGCGCCCGCCGGCTGTTCCGGTCCCACGCTTGAGGCTTCACGAATCCCGCTTATTACCGGCTATACTACTTTCGCGAGGTTGAAAAAATGGTAACCCCGTCGTTCGAATTGTCATACCTGTATCAATAATGAGTGAAATGTCTCACCACGACCCTCAACAAACCGCCATAGAGGTCCTCGGCTGGCTTGCGTCGGAACCCGAACTTCTCTCCCGCTTTCTGGCGCTTTCGGGGCTGGAGGCCTCCAATCTGAGGGCAGCGGCCGCCCAACCCGGCTTCCTCACCGGTGTGCTCTCCTTCCTGATGACGCATGAACCGACGCTGATGCGCTACAGCGAAGCCACCGGCACGCCGCCCGCAGCCGTGGCGCGCGCCTACAAGGCTCTGGGCGGCGAGGAAGAGCAGTGACCGGCCATACCCTCGAAGACGACCAGATCGAACTCTCCGACCGTCCGCTGCTGATCTGCGACGTCGATGAGGTGGCGCTCGAATTCGTCAGCCCCTTCATGGGGTTTCTCAACTCACGCGGACACGAACTGCGCCCGGTCTCGTTCCGGCTTACCGGCAACATCTTCGCCCTCGACGACGATGCGGCTCTCGACCAGGCAGCCGTCAGCGTGTTGCTCGAGGAATTCTACGCCGAGCAGGACAAATGGCAGCGCGCGACCGAATCGGCGGCCGAAACCCTCGACGCGCTCTCCCGCGATGCGGACGTGGTCTTCCTGACCGCGATGCCGCCGCGCCACCGGGCGATCCGACGCCGCGTTCTCGATGCGGCCGGCATGCCGTTTCCGATGATCGCGTCAGAAAAGGCGAAGGGACCTGCGGCGAGGACGCTGCACGGCGACCGCGACCTGCCCGTGGCCTTTGTCGACGACATCTTCCGCAACCTGCACTCGGTGCGGGACCATCTGCCGCAGGCGCTCCTCGTCAACCTGATGGCCCATACCGGCTTCCGGGCGCTTGCGCCGAACCCGGGCGAAGGCGTGGTGGTCGCACGGGACTGGCCACATCTGGGCGAAGTGGTGCGGCATCATTTTTCCGCACACCGTCCCGCCGCGGGTTGAGGCAATCAATCCCGTGCGTCCGGCCGGCCGGCGAATTCGATCCTCATCAGCGGCCGCCCCTCCTTCCGCTCGGCGATTACCGCGAAACCTGCTTTCTCGAAGGCGTTGAACGGACCGACGAAGAGCCCGACCGATTTCGACTGCTTGGCCTTGCGGATGGGTGCGGCATCGAGGCGTTCCGCCCCGTTGCTGCGGGCAAATTCGATCGCCGCAGCGACAAGCGCGTGGGTAAGCCCCGAGCCGCGCCGATTCGAGCGGATGAAAAAGCAGGAGACCGCCCAGCTGGCGCGATCGCTTGAATTCTCGCCATCGAGCGGACGCGAGCAGGTGCGCTCGCCGTTCCAGCGCGGAACGTCGGCGCGCGGCCCCACGCGCACCCAGCCGACCGGTACGCCATTCTCGAAGGCGATCAGCCCCGGAGGCAGGTCCTTTGCCATATCGACGCGCATGACCTCGCGCTTTTCGTCCGCCGACATGGCCTGCCGTTGCTTCGGCGAAAGCAGGAAATAGGTGCACCAGCAGCCGTAGCAGGCGCCCTTGGGGCCGAACAGCTCCTCGAATGCGCTCCAGTTCTCGGGAGTTGCGGCTCTGATTTCGGGCGATGGCATCCCCGGCCTTTCGATTTTCTGGCGGTTCTTTCGCGCTTGTGGGTGCCTATGCTATTCAGTAGATTGTCGATGTTCAACCTTTGTTCCGGCCATGAGCGATAACAGCCCCCTGCCCGGCTTCTGCCGCGACTGCCTGCGGCCCACCCGGGCCACCGAGAAGCGCTGCCTGGGCTGCGGCAGTCCCCGCCTCGTGCGCCATGCGGAAATCGCCGAGCTCTCGCTCGCCCATGTCGATTGCGACGCGTTCTACGCCACAATCGAAAAGCGTGACAATCCGGAGCTTGTCGACAAGCCGGTGATCGTCGGCGGGGGAAAACGCGGCGTGGTCTCGACGTGCTGCTACATCGCCCGCATCAGCGGTGTGCGCTCGGCCATGCCGATGTTCAAGGCACTCGAGGCCTGCCCGGATGCGATCGTCATCAAGCCGGACATGGAGAAATATGCGAGCGTCGGCCGCGACGTACGCACGCTGATGCAGGAACTCACGCCACTGGTGCAGCCGATCTCGATCGACGAAGCCTTTCTCGATCTCGCCGGCACCGAGCTTTTGCACAAGGACACGCCGGCGCGCACACTCGCCCGCTTCGCCCGGCGGGTGGAGGACGAGATCGGCATCACCCTTTCGGTGGGGCTGAGCTACTGCAAGTTCCTCGCCAAGGTCGCCTCGGATCTCGAAAAGCCGCGCGGCTTCTCGGTAATCGGCAAGGCCGAGGCGCTGGGCTTTCTCGCCCCGCGTTCGGTCTCCACCATATGGGGCGTCGGCAAGGCCTTCGAGGCGGAACTCGCCCGCGACGGTATCAAGACCGTCGGCCAGCTCCAGACGATGGAACTCGAAACACTGATGCGCCGCTACGGCGTGATGGGCAAGCGGCTCTATGAACTCTCGCGCGGCGAGGACAGCCGCACGGTGCACCCCAACGAGGCGGCCAAGAGCGTTTCCGCAGAGACCACGTTCAACATCGACCTGTCACGCGGCGAGGACCTTGTCCCGGTGCTGCGGTCGCTGTCGGAAAAGGTCTCGGCACGGCTGAAGAAGGCGGAGATCGCCGGGCAAACGGTGGTGCTCAAGCTCAAGACCGCCGATTTCAAGTCGCGCACGCGCAATCACAAGCTCGACGCGCCGACCCAGCTCGCCGACCGAATTTTCCGCACCGGCCTTCATCTTCTCGAGCGCGAGGTCGACGGCACGCGCTTCCGGCTTCTGGGAATCGGCGTGGCGGATCTCGGAAGCCCCGAACAGGCCGATCCCGCCGATCTCGTCGACCCGCTCGCCGGGCGCCGGGCGGTGGCCGAAGGCGCGATCGACAAGGTGCGCGCCAAGTTCGGAAAGGCGGCGCTCGAAACCGGCTACACGTTCGGCAAGGGCCGGGAAAGCAGGCCCCAGCGCGACCGGGAGGAGTAAAAAGCCGCGGAGAAAGTGATTCGGGAAACCGCCGTAACCGCTTGGTCCGTAATCCTGTTTCGGTATCACTTGACGATGTGCACGAGCCCGCCGGTTTCCCCCTTGAGAACACCATGCTCCTCGCCTGTCGGCTTGAGCATCGCCTTCAGGAGAACCGGCGTCGGCGTCCAGTACGGGATGTACCACTCCTGATCGACTTCCAGGATCAGCACCCTGTCGGCCTCCGCGTCATAGGCGCCGATGACGGAGACATGCGGCCCGTCCCAGTCGCCGGTGACAACACCCTGGTTGAAATAGAGAAGCAGCGCGTCGTCTTCGGAGGCCTCGTTGGCCTTCAACAGCGCGCGAACCTCATCCAGCGTCGCTGCATCGTCGGCGGCGGGTTTGAGCACCTCGGTGCGGTAGCCCTCCATTGCGGTGGCCTTGATCGCCTCGCCGGTGAAGGCGACGAGCTGGTCGAACTTCACACCGTCGCCACCCTCGGCGGAGAGCGTTTTCCAGTCCGGATCGGCGACCAGTTCGAGCATTTGCTGCTGCGTCGTTACCGTATCCTCCGAGTGAGCCGGCAAACCGCGCAAACCGTTGAGCGCGCCGGTAACGGCGGCGATCGAGCAGGCCGAGGTGGTGAACTGCGGCTTGACGAAGGCCGAAAAGGCCCAATAGTCGGGCGCCGCGTTCTTCGCCAGATAGGCATGATCGACAGTCAGCGGAACGGCGTCCGGGCCGAGCTTGGGCGCGGGCTCCTCGGATCTTGCCGGGCCGGCGGCCAACAGGGCGGCGACGATAAAAAGCCCCGGCACGGCCGGAGCGAAACGGGTGATGATCGTCATGTTCGAATGGTCCTGCGCGATTACAGATCAGCGATAGTAGCAACCGCCGAAACGCCGTCAATCGGATGTTGGATCAGACCAGTTCGACCTCGATCACGCCGGGTGCGGCCTTGAGCGCGGAGGCGATCTGCGGCGAGATCCGGTACTTGTCCGGCAGTTCGACCTCGATCTCGCGTTTGCCCTCGTCCTTGATGATGACGAAGGACACCTGCCCGTCGCCCCTGCCCTTGAGGTTGGCCTGCACGGACTTGATGGGGCTCGCGTCGCGCAGGAAGACCCTGAGCGCCGACTGGCCGCGTATCGCACGTTCCTCGAGCGATTCTGCGGTCTGGATCCTGAGCCCGATCCCCTCCGGCCGCTCCTCGGCGAGCACGGTTATGACCAGCGACTGGCCGGGTTCGAGAAGATCGCGGTAGAGCTGCAACGCCTCGGAGAAAAGCACCGCCTCGTACTGCCCGGAGCTGTCCGAGAAGGTGATGATGCCCATCTTGTTGCCGGTGCGTGTCTTGCGCTCCTGTTTTCCGGTGACCGTGCCCGCCAGACGGCCGGCGGTCGCACCCGCCTTCACCGCAAGCGAGAAATCGGCCCAGTTCTGCACCCGCATCTTGGCGAGCACCTCGTCATAGGCATCGAGCGGATGAGCGGAGAGATAGAAACCGAGCGCCTGATACTCGCGCTGCAGCTTTTCCGCCACCGTCCAGGTTTCCGTGATCGGCAGGTGGATGGTTTCCGGACCGGTGGCGGCTCCCGCGCCGAACATGTCGGACTGGCCAGAGACGCGCTCCTCCTGGGCCCGGGCGCAGTAGCCCATGATGCGGTCGATACCTGCGGCGAGCGATGCGCGATCGTGGCCGAAGCAATCGAGCGCGCCGGCGGCGATCAGGCTCTCGAGCACCCGGCGGCCGACCTGGCGCGGGTCGATCCGCAGGCAGAAATCCTCGAGCGATTCGAATTCGGTGTCGCCGCGCACCTCGACGATGTGGTCGACGGCCGCCTCGCCAACGCCCTTGATGGCCGCGAGCGCATAGAAGATCTTGTTCTCGCCCGGCTCGAACTTCCGGTAGCTGGTCTGCACCGATGGCGGCACGATCTCGATCCCCAGCCGCCGCGCGTCCTGGCGGAAATCGTTGAGCTTGTCGGTGTTGGCCATGTCGTAGGTCATGGACGCGGCGAGGAAATCCACCGGATAGTGCGCCTTCAGATACGCGGTCTGATAGGACACGATGCCGTAGGCAGCGGCGTGCGACTTGTTGAAGCCGTAATTGGCGAACTTGGCGAGCAGGTCGAAGATCATGTCGGCCTGCGGCTTGGAGACCCCGTTTTTCACCGCGCCGTCAACGAAGCGCACCCGCTGCTTGTCCATCTCCTCCTTGATCTTCTTGCCCATGGCGCGGCGCAGCAGGTCGGCTTCGCCGAGCGAGTAGCCCGACAGAACCTGGGCGATCTGCATCACCTGCTCCTGGTAGACGATAACCCCTTGGGTTTCGGCAAGCAGATAGTCGATCTTCGGATGGATGGAGGCGAGTTCCTCCTCGCCGTGCTTTCGGGCGTTATAGACCGGGATGTTCTCCATCGGCCCCGGACGGTAGAGCGCCACGAGCGCGATGATGTCCTCGATACGGTCCGGCTTCATGCCGATGAGCGCCTTGCGCATGCCGGCGGATTCCACCTGGAACACACCCACCGTCTCACCGCGCGAGAGCATCTCGTAGGTCGGGGGATCGGCGAGCGGCAGCGCGGCGAGATCGATCTCGATGCCCCGGCGGGAAATGAAATCAACGGCGGTCTTCAGGACCGTCAGCGTTTTCAGACCGAGAAAGTCGAATTTCACCAGGCCGGCCTGCTCGACCCACTTCATGTTGAACTGGGTCACCGGCATGTCGGAGCGCGGATCGCGGTACATCGGCACCAGTTCGGAGAGCGGCCGGTCGCCGATGACGATACCGGCGGCGTGGGTGGAGGCGTGCCGGTAGAGACCCTCGATCTTCTGGGCGATGTCGAGAAGGCCGGCGACGGCCGGCTCCTTTTCGATTTCCTCGGCGAAACGCGGCTCGTCCTCGATCGCCTTGTCGAGCGGCGTCGGGTTGGCCGGGTTGTTGGGCACCAGTTTGCAGATCCGGTCGACCATGCCGTAGGGCATCTGCAGGACGCGGCCGACATCACGCAGCGCGGCGCGCGCCTGCAGCGAACCGAAGGTGATGATCTGGGCCACCTGGTCGCGTCCGTATTTGCCCTGCACGTAGCGGATCACCTCCTCGCGGCGATCCTGGCAGAAGTCGATGTCGAAGTCGGGCATCGACACGCGCTCGGGATTGAGGAAGCGCTCGAACAGCAGCGAGAAGCGCAAGGGATCGACGTCGGTGATCGTCAGCGCGTAGGCGACCAGCGAGCCCGCGCCCGAGCCACGCCCCGGCCCGACCGGAATATCGTGATCCTTGGCCCATTTGATGAAGTCCGCCACGATGAGGAAGTAGCCCGGAAACTTCATCCGCTCGATGATCGACAGCTCGATCTCCAGCCGCTCGTCATAGGCGGCGCGGTCAAAGCCCTCCGCCATGCCGAGCGTCTTGATCCGCATTTCCAGCCCCTCGAGCGACTGGCGGCGCATTTCGGCGGCTTCAGCGGCAAGGGCGGCCTCTTCGTCCTCTCCCTCCTCCCCCGCGGTGAAGCGCGGCAGGATCGGATTGCGCCGCTCGACGACGGCCGAACAGCGCCGGGCAATCTCGACCGAATTTTCGAGCGCCTCGGGCAGATCGGCGAAAAGCGCCATCATCTCGCCACGCGTCTTGAAACCATGGTCGGGCGTCAGCCGCAGCCGGTCATCGACCGCCACCACCGTGCCCTGCGCCACCGCCATCAGCGCGTCGTGGGCGTCGTAGAAATCAGTTCCCGGAAAGAAGGCCTCGTTGGTGGCGACCAGCGGCAGGCCGTTTTCGTAGGCCAGAGCGACCATCGCCGATTCGGCCGCCTTGTCGTAGCCGCGCTGGCGCTGCAGTTCGACATAGAGCCGGTCGTGAAAGAGTGTCGCGAGCGCCTTGAGCCGGGCCGCCGCGCGGGCGGAATTGCCCCCGCGCAGCGCCGCGTCGACGGGACCGGAGGCGCCGCCGGTCAACGCGATGATACCGCCGGTCCCCTCCTCCTCGAGCCAAGAGCGCTTGAGCATCACCCGATCGTTGCCGTCGCCGCCGAGATACATGCGCGAGACGATACGGACCAAACGGGCATAGCCGTCCTCGGTGGCGGCGATCAGGACGATGGATTCGGGCCGGCGGGTGTGATCGGCCTTGCCGCGGCGTTCGCCCTCCTCGCCGTCCTCCATGTCGATGTCGGTCTGGCAGGCGATGATCGGCTGGATCCCCTCCTCCATCGCCTTGACCGAGAATTCGAGCGCGCCAAAGAGGTTGTTGGTGTCGGCGATCGCCAGCGCCGGCTGATTGTCGGCCAGGGCCTTCTTCAGCACGGTCTTGATCGGCAGTGCCCCCTCGAGAAGCGAATAGGCGGAATGGGCGCGCAGATGCACGAAGCCCGGCCAGTTTTCGCCAACGCCAGCGGCGGAGCCATCACCCTGCGACACGGGCTGAGGCGCCTTCTTCAGCGCCTCGAGAAGCTTGGCCTGCTTGTTCGTCGCCATGATGCGTCGTCCGTCCGAATGCGATTCCTGAAACCGCGATTTTCGGGCCTGGTCGAAGCGATGTCCAGCGGTGCGAACGGGAAAGACGTGGATCGCCCTCAACGAGGGCAGAAAATGCCGGCGGGCCCTGCCGGATGATCCGGCACGCGGGGCAGGCTCAGGCCCGCCGGCTCGGGGATTTCTGCGTCAGAGTTCAGAGCGCGAGCATGACGACGCCGAAGCTCGCCACGAAAAGCGACATGGAAACGAAGGCAGCGAGATCGCGGGCAAAGCCGGCCGGGGCGAAATCCAACATGGTCAACTCCTGTGTTCCGTTATGTTTTTATATTGTTCTTTCTTTGTTCTCTTGTCAACACTGAGATCGCCACTTTTTGCCTGGGGGTTTGCAGGTCGCGGGCATGTCTTATGTGTCCGTCCGTCCGCGCTCGGTTCCAAGCGTACCCGCCCCATAGACAAACAAAAAAACCCGGACCTTGCGGCCCGGGCTTCTCCGGTCTTTCGACAGATATGTGTGAACTTAGTTCACAGCGTCCTTCAGGCCCTTGCCGGCCGAGAACTTCGGCACGTTGCGGGCCGGGATCTGCACTTCCGCACCGGTGGACGGGTTGCGGCCGGTGGTTGCCTCGCGGCGCGACACCGAGAAATTGCCAAAGCCGACGAGACGGACGTCGCCGCCGTCCTTGAGTTCGCCGGTAATCGTGTCGAATACCGCTTCTACTGCCTTGCCAGCATCCCCCTTGCTGATCCCCGCCTTGTCAGCGACGGCAGCAACAAGCTCGTTCTTATTCATCGTTTCTTCCCTTTCGGCATTTGACGACTCAAATTTAACATCGCAGGCGAATGTACGTATTCGGCGGTCTCTGGCAAGCGGGTGAAGCGGGTTTTAACCCGAAAAATAGCTATCATTCCGCACACGAAACAAAAAGGCGGACCCAAGAGGCCCGCCTTCCCGTCAAAATTGACAGTTCTGGAGCGAAACGGGGCAAAAGCCCCGTCCCGCGTTAATCAGTGAGCAACCGAAGCGCCGGCTTCGCCGGACTTGTCGGCGAGCGCCTCAGAGGCGACATCCGGGCTCCAGGTGATCGGCTCGGGCCGGCGCACGAGCGCATGCTCGATAACCTCACCCATGCGCGAGACCGGGATGATCTCCAGACCGTTCTTCAACTTGTCCGGAATTTCCGGCAGGTCCTTGGCGTTTTCCTCGGGGATCAGCACAGTCTTGATCCCGCCGCGGAGAGCCGCGAGGAGCTTCTCCTTCAGCCCGCCGATCGGCAGCACCCGACCGCGCAGGGTGATCTCGCCGGTCATCGCCACGTCCTTGCGGACGGGAATGCCGGTCATCACCGAGACGATCGCCGTCACCATGGCGACACCTGCCGACGGTCCGTCCTTCGGGGTGGCCCCTTCCGGAACGTGGACGTGGATGTCGTTCTTGTCGAACAAAGGCGGCTCGATGCCGAAATCGACGGCGCGCGAGCGGGCGTAGGATGCCGCTGCGGAAATCGATTCCTTCATCACGTCGCGAAGGTTGCCGGTCACCGTCATCTTGCCCTTGCCCGGCATCATGACGCCTTCGATGGTCAGAAGCTCGCCACCGACCTCGGTCCAGGCCAGGCCCGTGACCACACCGACCAGATCGTCGGCCTCGACTTCGCCGAAGCGGAAGCGGGGCACGCCAAGGTAGTCGGCCAGGTTGTCGGCCGTTACGGCAACGGTCGTCTTCTCACCCTTGAGGATATCGGTCACCGCCTTACGACCGAGCTTCATCAGCTCGCGTTCGAAGTTACGGACACCGGCTTCCCGGGTGTAGGTGCGAACCACCGCCAGCAGCGCGTCGTCGGAGACCGAGAACTCGTCGGCCTTCAGGGCGTGCTCGCGGATTGCCTTGGGCAGCAGGTGCCGCTTGGCGATCTCCAGCTTCTCGTCCTCGGTGTAGCCGGCGATCCGGATGATCTCCATGCGGTCCATCAGCGGCGCCGGGATGTTGAGCGTGTTGGCCGTGGTGATGAACATCACGTTCGACAGGTCGTATTCCACCTCGAGATAGTGGTCCATGAAGGTCGAGTTCTGTTCCGGATCCAGCACTTCGAGCATGGCCGAGGACGGATCGCCGCGGAAATCCTGGCCCATCTTGTCGATCTCGTCGAGCAGGAAGAGCGGGTTGGATTTCTTCGCCTTCTTCATCGACTGGATGACCTTGCCGGGCATCGAGCCGATATAGGTCCGGCGGTGACCGCGGATCTCGGCTTCGTCACGCACGCCGCCCAGCGCCATGCGGACATATTCGCGGCCGGTCGCCTTGGCAATCGACTTGGCGAGCGAGGTCTTGCCGACGCCGGGGGGGCCGACGAGGCAGAGGATCGGGCCCTTCACCTTGTTCGAGCGCGCCTGAACGGCGAGATACTCGACAATGCGCTCCTTGACCTTCTCAAGACCGAAGTGGTCGGAATCGAGCACCTTCTCGGCTGCATTGAGGTCAATCTTGACGCGCGAGCGCTTGCCCCAGGGCAAACCGAGCAGCCAGTCGAGATAGTTGCGCACGACGGTTGCTTCAGCCGACATCGGGCTCATCTGCTTGAGCTTGCGCATCTCGGCATCGGCCTTCTCACGGGCCTCCTTGGAGAGCTTGGTCTTCTTGACGCGTTCTTCCAGTTCGGCCATCTCGTCGCGGCCGTCATCGCCCTCGCCGAGTTCCTTCTGGATCGCCTTCATCTGCTCGTTGAGATAATATTCGCGCTGCGTCTTCTCCATCTGGCGCTTGACGCGGCTGCGGATACGCTTCTCGACCTGCAGAACGGAAATCTCGCCTTCCATGAAGCCGAGCGCGCGCTCCAGCCTGCCCTTCACAGAAACTGTGGAGAGCATGTCCTGCTTCTCGGGGATCTTGATCGACAGGTGCGAAGCGACCGTATCGGCGAGCTTGGAATAGTCGTCGATCTGGCTTGCCGCGCCCACGACCTCGGGCGAGATTTTCTTGTTGAGCTTGACGTAGTTCTCGAACTCGGAAACCACCGAACGGGCGAGCGCCTCGATCTCGACGAGATCTTCCTCGGGCTCTTCAAGCTCGAAGGCGCGGGCCTCGTAATATTCCTCACGCTCGTTGTAGCCGATCACCTCGGCGCGCGCACGGCCCTCAACGAGGACCTTCACCGTTCCGTCCGGCAGCTTGAGCAGCTGCAGCACGTTGGCCACGGTGCCGATGTCGTAGATGCCGTCCGGGCCGGGCTCGTCGTCGGACGCATTGATCTGCGCGGCAAGCAGGATCTGCTTGTCCGAGCCCATCACTTCCTCGAGCGCGCGGATGGACTTCTCGCGGCCCACGAAGAGGGGAACGATCATGTGCGGGAACACGACAATGTCGCGCAGCGGAAGGACGGGATAGATGGCCACGTCCTCGGGTGCGATTTTGGTCTTGTCGTTCATGTCTTTTCCTTTTCCGGCCATGTTTCAGGCCCTTCGGCAACGCTCCGGCGATCCCTTCGAGGCAACCGCGCTGGCGTCCGTCACTGCGGATCGTGAGGCGAACCCCGCTTCCGCGACTTGACTGTATAAGTGGAAGTCAAACCTCGATAATTCAAGCCACGAAGAAGGGCCACCAACACGGCGACGGACCAGCCTGCGGATCTCCAACCTTAAAACGCTTTACCTCACCTGTGAACACTGCCAGCGCTGGCTTGGGCAAGGCTTGCGCAAACTATCAACCGGGAATGTGGGAGTTACGTGGTATTTCGCCCGTCAATTCATGCGTAAGACGCAAAGAGGGCGGGAAACGGCCTCGCCGATTCCCGCCCCCGATCACGATCAGGCCGTGGCGTTGCCCTTTTCCTCGTCCCGCTCGGAGTAGATGTAGAGCGGACGCGAACTTCCGTTGACCACCTCGTCGGAGATAACGACTTCGCGGACGCCCTCCAGCTCGGGAAGCTCGAACATGGTGTCGAGAAGGATCTTCTCCATGATCGAGCGCAGGCCGCGGGCGCCGGTCTTGCGGACGATGCCGCGGCGGGCGATCTCGCGCAGGGCGTCCTCGTGGAAGGTCGGTTCGACATCCTCCATCTCGAAGAGGCGCTGATACTGCTTGACGAGCGCATTCTTCGGCTCGGTCAGGATCTGGATCAGCGCATCCTCGTCGAGGGCTTCAAGCGTCGCCAGAACCGGCAGACGTCCGATGAATTCGGGGATCAGACCGAACTTCACCAGGTCCTCGGGCTCGAGCGCCTTGAGGACCTCGCCGACGCGACGCTCGTCCTGTGCCCTCACCGAAGCGCCGAAACCGATCGAGGTCTTCTCGCCGCGGGCGGAGATGATCTTGTCGAGGCCGGCGAAGGCGCCACCGCAGATGAACAGGATGTTGGTGGTGTCCACCTGCAGGAATTCCTGCTGCGGGTGCTTGCGGCCACCCTGCGGCGGAACCGAGGCCACCGTGCCTTCCATGATCTTCAGAAGCGCCTGCTGCACGCCCTCGCCCGAAACGTCGCGGGTGATCGAGGGATTGTCCGACTTGCGGCTGATTTTGTCGACCTCGTCGATGTAGACGATGCCGCGCTGCGCCCGCTCGACATTGTAGTCGGCTGACTGCAAGAGCTTGAGGATGATGTTCTCGACATCCTCACCCACGTAACCGGCTTCGGTCAGCGTGGTGGCGTCGGCCATCGTGAAGGGCACATCGATGATGCGGGCCAGCGTCTGGGCGAGATACGTCTTGCCGCAACCGGTCGGGCCGACGAGCATGATGTTGGACTTCGCCAACTCGATTTCGCCGTTCTTGGACGCGTGATTGAGGCGCTTGTAGTGGTTGTGCACCGCGACCGAGAGGATCTTCTTGGCGTCGTGCTGGCCAATCACATACTCGTCGAGCGTGGCGATGATTTCCTGTGGGGTCGGCACACCGTCCCGCGACTTCACCATCGAGGTCTTGTTCTCTTCACGGATGATATCCATGCAGAGTTCGACGCATTCATCACAGATGAAGACGGTTGGTCCGGCGATCAGTTTGCGAACTTCATGCTGGCTCTTTCCGCAGAAAGAGCAGTAAAGCGTGTTTTTGGAGTCGCCGCCGTTGCTACCGCTGACTTTGCTCATTTCAACTTCCTTCCAGTCCGCTCCGGCTGGCTATGGCCGGAGCTGCCCGCTGCCGCGTGGTCGGTTTGGGAGGCTCCGACGGACGGCCTTTCGGGGTACATTCCGACCCGAGACTAATCCTTGTTCCGGGCCGAAGGCAACGAGTTCCCCGGCGATTTGGTCACGTTAAGCACCAGAGCTTCAACATAGGCTTAACGTGCATTATTAACGCGGGTCACGCCATGCGCCAGTCCCTTATCCCCAATTTCCATCCGGAAATACTGGTAATCAGGCGCATATGGGCGCGTCCCGCGCTTCGTACTTACTCGGAGGCTTCGCCTTCCATGTTGGCGCGCTTGTCGATGACCTT
>PAPH01000004.1 GCA_002709005.1 Hyphomicrobiales bacterium
TCTCGCATCCCGACGCCGGGAAGACCACGCTGACCGAAAAGCTGCTGCTGTTCGGCGGCGCGATCCAGCTTGCCGGCGAGGTGAAGGCCAAGAAGGACAAGATCCAGACCCGGTCGGACTGGATGAAGATCGAGCGCGAGCGCGGTATCTCCGTCGTCACTTCGGTGATGACGTTCGAATATGGCGATCACGTCTTCAACCTGCTCGACACGCCGGGCCACGAGGACTTCGCAGACGACACCTACCGCACGCTGACGGCGGTGGACGCCGCTGTGATGGTGATCGACGCCGCCAAGGGCATCGAGCCGCGGACGCTGAAGCTCTTCGAGGTCTGCCGTCTGCGCGACATCCCCATCGTCACCTTCGTCAACAAGATGGACCGCGAGGCGCGCAACCCCTTCGAAATCCTCGACGAGGTGGAAGAGAAGCTGGCCCTCGACACCGCACCGATGACCTGGCCGATCGGTCAGGGCAAATCGTTTGCGGGCACCTATCATCTGGCCAAGAGCGCAGTGCGCGGCTCGGACTCCGAACTCGAAGTCACCAAGGTCAACGGCCCGGAGGCCGATCTCGCCGCGGGCCGTCTGCCGGAAAACGAGCGTGAGACCTTTATCGAGGAAGCCTCGCTCGCCATCGAGGCCTGCAAGCCCTTCGATCTGGAAGCCTTCCGCGAGGGCCATCTGACGCCGGTCTATTTTGGTTCGGCTCTGAGAAATTACGGAGTGCGCGATCTCATCGAGGCGCTGGGCACGTTTGCGCCGCAGCCGCGCGCCCAGGTGGCCGATATCCGCACGGTGGAAGCGACCGACGAAAAGATGACGGCGTTCGTGTTCAAGATCCAGGCCAATATGGATCCCAATCATCGCGACCGCATCGCCTTTGTGCGTGTGTGTTCGGGCAAGCTCGAACGCGGCATGAAGGCGCGGCTGTCGCGCACCGGAAAGCCGATGGGGCTGTCCGCGCCGCAGTTCTTCTTCGCTTCCCAGCGCCAGATTGCCGATACCGCCTTCGCCGGTGACGTGGTCGGCATTCCCAACCACGGAACGCTGAGGATCGGCGACACGCTGACCGAGGGCGAGGCGCTGGTCTTCCAGGGCGTGCCGAACTTCGCGCCCGAGATCCTGCGCCGCGTACGGCTCGAGGATGCGATGAAGGCCAAGAAGCTCAAGGAAGCATTGCAGCAGATGGCCGAGGAGGGCGTGGTGCAGCTGTTTACACCCGAGGACGGCTCGCCGGCGATCGTCGGCGTGGTGGGCGCGCTGCAGCTCGACGTTCTCAAGGAACGGCTCTCGGCCGAATACGGTCTGCCGGTCAGTTTCGAGATGTCGCGCTTTTCGGTCTGCCGGTGGATTTCGGCGGGTTCAAAGACCGAACTCGAGCGCTTCGTCGACCGCCATCGCGGTGACATAGCCCGCGACCTCGACGGCGATCCGGTATTCCTCGCCGCAGACGGGTTCTCGCTCAACTACGAGGCCGAGCGCTATCCCGACATCAAGATGGTCGCCATCAAGGAGTATCACGTCGCCAAGGCGGCGTGATTGCATCGATTTCCTGTCGCTTCCCCGGAAGCCGACCCATGGAAAAGGGGCGCGTCTTGCGGCGCGCCCCAAGGCCCGGTCCGAAGACCTTCCGGCCGGGCTGAAGCCGCGCCGAAAGGTCTTCTCTCTCGGGAGGATGTCAGAGCGTGCCCGATCCCAGTTGCTCCGCGATGTAATCGGCCTGGCGGATCGCCAGCGACACGATCGTCAGCGTCGGGTTTTCCGTTGCCCCTGTCGTGAACTGGCTGCCGTCCGAGACGAAGAGGTTCGGGATGTCGTGCGTCTGTCCCCATTTGTTGACGACGCCGTCGGCGGCCTTCTCGCTCATCCGGTTGGTGCCCAGATTGTGCGTGGAGGGGTAAGGCGGCGTCGGGAAGGTCCGGATGGCGCCGACCGCCTCGTACATGGCGGCACCCTGCTTGTAGGCGTGGTTGCGCATGGCGACGTCGTTCGGGTGATCGTCGAAATAGACGTCCGGAACCGGAAGTCCGTGCGCGTCCTTGAGCTCGGCGTGCAGGGTGATGCGGTTCTTCTCCTGCGGCATGTCCTCGCCGACGACCCACATGCCTGCGAGATGATCGTACTTGTCGAGCGCCGAGGTGAAGCTGCGACCCCAACCGCCCGGATCGAGAAACGCCGCCATGAAGGGCAGTCCAAGCGACAAGGTCTCGAGCTCGTAGCCGCCGACGAAGCCGCGCGAGGGATCGTGATGCGCTTCGTCCTGCATGATGCCCGCCATGATCGTACCGCGGTAGAAGTGCACCGGCTTGTCGAAGACCGCGTAGACCGAACCCGTCGTGTGTCGCATGTAGTTGCGGCCCACCTGCCCCGACGAATTCGCCAGTCCGTCGGGGAACATGCTGGACGCCGAGTTGAGCAGGATGCGCGGGCTCTCGATCGAGTTGCCGGCGACGCAGACCGCGCGCGCCTTCTGCCGCTGCTGGTTGCCATCCTTGTCGGCATAGACGACGCCGGTCACCTTGCCGCTGTCATCGTGCTCGATCATCAGCACCATGCATTCGGGCCGCACTTCGAGCTTGCCGGTTTCTTCGCCCTTGGGGATCTCGGTGTAGAGCGTCGACCATTTGGCGCCCCACTTGCAGCCCTAGAAGCAGAAGCCGGTCTGCTGGCAGGCGTTGCGATCGTCGCGAAACTCCGAGTTGATCGCCATGCGGCCGGTGTGCACCTGCTTGTAGCCAAGTGCCTTGGCGCCCGCCTCGAAGACCTTGTAGTTGTTGTTGCCGGGAAGACCGGGGATGCCGTTGGTGCGCGTAACGCCCATCTTGTCCTCGGCCTTGGCATAATAGGGCTCGAGCTCGGCGAGCGTGATCGGCCAGTCGAGGAGATTTGCGCCCTCGACATTGCCGTAGGTGGTCAGCGCCTTGAACTCGTGCTCCTGGAAGCGCAGCGAAGCCCCGGCCCAGTGGGTGGTGGTGCCGCCCACCGCCTTGACGATCCAGGCCGGCAGGTTGGGGAAGTCCTTCGATACCCGCCAGTCGCCTGAGGCGGTTCGGTTGTCGAGCCAGGCGAGCTGGCTGAAGGAATCCCACTCGTCGTTGATGAACTCGTCATATTCGATGCGCTTGCCGGCTTCGAGAATGACGACGTCGATGCCTTTCTGGGCCAGTTCATTGCCCAGCGTTCCACCGCCGGCGCCCGAGCCGATGATGACGACGACGCCATCGTCGTCCAATGCGTAAGGTGCTGCCATGTTCTCCTCCCGAGACTGTCAGGCGTGCGGCTCAGAGCCACTCGATGTCGTTGAAACCGCGGTCGATGTAGCCGCCCTTGGAATAGGATTCGCCCTCGTAGCCGAAGAGCGGCCAGACATCCTTCTGGTTGTAGAGGCCGGTCACCAGGCCGCCGCGAACCGTCTGGAAGAAGGGGGTTTCCTCGATGTCGCGCAGGATGGCGACGCGGTCGTCCTCCCAGCCGAGGCCACGATAGCCGTCAGCGCCGGCGCGACCGTCGAGATCGGCGATGCCCGCCTCGACCATGGCGGCCTTCTCCGGGTCGTCGTACCCCTTCATGGCGATGGCGTAGAACTTGTCGGGAACGTGGTCGTGAGGGTAGACGTCGCGCGCCATCTGGATGAGCGTCGCCATCGTCTCCGGCTTGAGCGCCCTGGTCTCCATGCCCCAGGCGTGAACCGGGCTGATCACCGCCCCGCCGGACACGACGAGAACCGCCAGGGCCCCCGCTTCACCGGCTTTTCTGAAAAGGTCCCGGCGCGAGATTCCCTCCCGGCCCTGGTAGATTGTCACCATCGTCATTTCCTCCCGATTGATGGACCCGGCGGACCTCCACCCGCCCGGTCCGAAGCTCATTTGTATCGGCCGTGCCGCTGCAGTACCTCGATCTGATAGCCATCCGGATCGGCCACGAAGAAGAAGCGGGCCAGAAGCGCGCCTTCGCGGTTGAATTCAACGATCTTGCGCGGCGACAGGCCCGCATCGGTGAAGCGCTTGTGCTCGGAATCCAGATCGTCGACGCAGAAGGCGATATGGCCGTAGCCGTCACCGAGATCGTAGGGTTCGGTACGCCCCTTGTTGATCGTCAGTTCGACTTCGAAATCGTTCTCGCCGTTGCGCAAATAGACGAGCGTGAAATCGTCGAAGTCCAGCCGCTCGGCAATCTCGAGCCCGAAGGCCGTCCGGTAGAATGAAATCGACCGTTCCTCGTCGAGGACACGGATCATCGAATGGATTGCCTTGGCCACACTTGTCTCCCGTTTGGCGCCGCTTCGCCGGCGGCGCATTTGAATCTCGGATCGATTATTGCATCCGGGAAAACGGGTGGGGGGTAGTTGGCTACCACGCGCGCGGCGCGCCTGCGTCTATCGTGGCCGCAAGAGTTGCGCAAAAGCGCGAGCGCGCAGATAATCGACGGCACGGAACGCCCCCGCACTCGCCGGGCGAGCCGCAATAAGACCAAGAAAAGGGAGGATGACATGTGCAATGTGTTCGCGGCCCAGGATCCCAGCCGCTACCAGAACGTCAACCGGTCGCTGCGTATCGATGGCCATTCGACTAGCATCCAGTTGGAGCAGGCTTTCTGGGACCTGCTTGACGAGATCGCCCATTCGCAGGGGATGTCGACGCCGAAATTCCTCAGCAAGCTCTACGACGAAGCCGTCGAGATCAATGGAGCGGTGCCGAACTTCGCGTCGCTGCTCAGGACCACCTGCGCGCTCTACCTGCAGGGCGCGCGGCCGACGCAAGCCGAGCTGCACGCATTGGCAAGCTGAGGGGCGGAGAAGGGAGCCGGCCCCTCACTCCCCGAGCGCGATCCCCTCGCGGCGCGGGTCCGCCCCGCCTTGCAAGCCGTCCGGGGTGATCGCGATGGCGTGCAGGCCGGAATTGATATCGCCGATCCTGACTTCGTAGCCAAGCGCTTCGAGCGGAGCCCTGAGCTGCTCGGCCGGGGTACCCGCCTCCACGTCGAAGGGCCCGAACCGGTTGACAAGATGCGGCGCGGACACCGCCTGCTGCGGGTCCATGCCCCAGTCGATGCGATTGATGATGGCCTGCGCCACGTAACCGATGATCTGGCTGCCGCCCGGCGAGCCCACCACGAATTCTGGCTTTCCGTCCTTCAGAACGATCGTCGGCGCCATGGAGGAGCGCGGCCGCTTGCCGGGCTCGACGCGGTTCGCCACCGGCACGCCGTCGACATGGGTGCGGAAGGAGAAATCCGTGAGCTCGTTGTTGAGCAGGAAGCCCCGCACCATCAGCCGCGAGCCGAAGCCGTTCTCGATGGTCGTCGTCATCGACAATGCGTTGCCGTAACGATCGACGATCGAGATATGGCTGGGTGAGGGAAGTTCGATCGCCTGACCATCGGCCCAGTTCAGGGCATGATCGAAGGCCGGCATCCCCGCCTCCACCGTCTCCAGCGCCTTGTCCGTCTCCAGAAGCTTGGCACGTGCAGCCATATAGGCGTCGTCCACCAGCCCCTTCACCGGAACAGGCACGAAATCCGCGTCGGCCATGTAACGTTCGCGGTCGGCGAAAGCGAGACGGCTGGCGTCGCCGATCAGCCGCCAACTCTCCTCGCTTTCGGCACCGACGCCTGACAGGTCGAAGGGCTCGACGAGCTTCAGGATCTGCCCGACCGTCAATCCGCCCGAGGACGGCGGCCCCATGCCGCAGACATCGTGGGCGCGGTAGGTGACACAGACCGGCGGACGCGCCTTGATTTCATAATTGCTGAAGTCGGCAAGCGACAGGACGCCGGGATTGCCCTCGGCCTCGCGCACGGTGCGCACGATATCGGCGGCGATCGGTCCTTCGTAGAACGCCTTTGCGCCGCCTTCCGCAATCTGGCGCAGCGTATCGGCATAGGCGGGGTTGGCGAGCTTGGTGCCCTCGGCCAGCGGTTCGCCGCCGGGCAGGAAATAGTCGCGCGCATTGCCGTAGCGCGACAGGCGCTCGGCGTCGCCGGCAATCGAGGCTGCCATGCGCGGGGAAACCTCGAAGCCGTTCTCGGCGAGCGCGATCGCGTCATCGAAAAGCCCGGCCCAATTGGCGCGGCCCCAGCGCCGGTGCGCCTCTTCCATCAGCATCGGCGTGCCGGGCGTACCAACCGAACGGCCGCCGACCACGGCGTCGAAGAACTGAAGCGGCTCGCCCGTGTCATCGAGAAAGAGTTTCGGGGTGGCTTCGAGCGGCGCGGTCTCGCGGCCATCAAGTGTCGTGATGTCGCCGGTTGTGGCGTCGTACCAGACGAGGAAGGCGCCGCCGCCGAGGCCCGAGGACTGCGGCTCCACGAGGCCGAGCACGGTCTGCACCGCCACCATCGCATCAGCCGCCGTACCGCCTTTTGCCAGCACGTCCGCACCAGCCCGGACTGCGAGCGGATTGGCGGCGACCACCATCCATTCCTTGGCGGTAACAGGCTTGCCGTCCGCCTTGGCTTTCAAAGCGGCGGAAATTCCAGCGTCAGAAAGAGCGGAGCTGCCGACTGGGGTCGCAGCTTCCGGCGCGATCTGGTCGGAGGCCTGCTCCTGGGCAAGCGCGAATGTCGCGTGCAGTGCGGTCAGCAGGGCCAGAAGGATACGGCGCATGGCGGAAATCTCCCATATCTGCGACGTCACGAACGGGCGTCTCGAGGGAGAAGTCTAAACGCATGACCGGCCGCGTCCAGTGCGGACGCGGCCGGTCGGACGCTTCAGTCACTCAGTTAAGGCTTACGCGCTGGCCTTGATGAAGGTGCCGTTGCGGAGCTCGTTGACGGCCTGCACCAGTTCCTCGCGGGTGTTCATGACGATCGGGCCGTGCCAGGCGACGGGTTCCTGGATCGGGCGGCCGGACACCAGCAGGAAGCGGATACCTTCCTCGCCGGCCTGAACCGTCACCTCGTCGCCACTGTCGAAGACCACCAGCGTGCGGTCGCCAGACATGTCGCGAAGATGGACTTCCTCGCCGTTCACTTCCTTCTCGACGAGTACGCCGAAGGGCTTGGACGCATCGCGGAACGTGCCGGAGCCGGCGAAGATATAGGCGAAGGCCGACCGGTAGGTGTCGATCTTGAAGGTCTTCTTCCGGTTCGGCGGAACCGAGATGTCGACATAGCTCGGTTCGGCGGCGATGCCGTCGACCGGGCCCTTCTTGCCCCAGAACTCGCCGGAGACGATACGCGCCACCGTGCCGTCGTCATCGACCTCGACGGGGATATCGGGGGCCTTGATGTCCTGGTAGCGCGGCGCGGTCATCTTCAGCGAAGAGGGCAGGTTGGCCCAGAGCTGGAAGCCGTGCATGCGGCCGTTGGCGTCGCCGTTGGGCATTTCCTGGTGCATGATGCCGGAGCCGGCGGTCATCCACTGAACGTCGCCGGCACCCAGCGTGCCACGATTGCCGAGGCTGTCGCCATGCTCGACCGTGCCGGCGAGCACATAGGTGATGGTCTCGATGCCGCGATGCGGGTGCCAGGGGAAGCCGCGAATATAGTCTTCCTCGCGTTCGTTACGGAAATCGTCGAACATCAGGAAAGGGTCGGTGAGCGACGGATCGCCGAAGCCGAAAGCCCGGCGCAGGTTGACGCCTGCGCCTTCGATATGCGGCTGGGCGAGCGATTCATGCTTTACGGGTCTGATGGACATGGTGTCTCTCCTCGAGGCGCGCGCCATTGGTTTGAGAGATGGGCGGCCATTCGTCTTGTTGAGGCCAATGTAGCGATGAAAGCTGCGCCGAATAAGGGGGAACAATGAAACGCAGTGTTCACGATCACTGTCAAAGCCTGCAATTCCGGGCTTTTCGGGAACATGACGAGACGCCGCACGTTGTGCCTCCACAAAACAAGGAGGCCAGGATGTCCAACGAAAGCAATACCACCGACGCCATCATCCATGACGCCAATGCGAGCAAGGACGAGAAACTCGATCGCCTTCGCGACATGAACTACGAACTCAAGCGCTTTGCCGCCAAGACCGAGACCAGCGCCGACGATGTCGAGGCCAAGGTCGCCGAGCTGCGCAGCGCGCGCCACAAGATCGAAAGCGAAAAATAGACGCGCCTAGCGCCGGGCCGCCGAAATCGCGTCACCAAGCGGAATTTCGGTCGTCTCCTTGATGTCCTCCATGACGAAGGAGGCGGACACATCGGCGAGCGGCACTTTCGCGATGAGCCGCTGAT
Source organism: Hyphomicrobiales bacterium (assembly GCA_002709005.1). Taxonomy (GTDB): domain Bacteria; phylum Pseudomonadota; class Alphaproteobacteria; order Rhizobiales; family Rhizobiaceae; genus Pseudohoeflea. The sequence goes on from PAPH01000004.1 coordinate 8,171, forward strand.
AGAGCCTGTCATAGGCCTTCACATCTGAAACCCTGGCCTTGAGCACATAATCGAGGTCGCCGGATGTCCGGTAGACGCCGACGATCTCCGGAAAAGCCGTGACGGCAGCCCGGAATTTCGCGAGCCAGTGCGGATCGTGGTTGGCGGTCCGCACGAAGACGAAAACCGAGAGTCCGCAGCCCGCGCGCTCGGCATCGAGCACAGCCACCCGCCCCTTGATCAACCCCTTTTCTTCCAGCATCCGCGCCCGTCGCCAGCAGGCGTTGCGTGACAGGTGAACGCGCTCGGCCAGCGATTCGACCGAGAGGGTCGCATCGCGCTGCAATTCGGAAAGGATTCGAACATCCGTCTCATCAAGATCACTCATAGGATATTTTTATCCCAATAATTGGAGCTTATGAAGCCTTATTGGGAACTCATCCCTTTCTAAGACGGGATAATGGGCGCATTCTGCCATCACCGCCCAGGGAGCCCGCCATGCAGACCCTCACCCGCCTTTTCACCGAGCATCCGGATTCGGTCGACGAGACCTATTTCGAGCACATGCGTTTCGCGCTCTCGTTCGCCGGACTTCTTCTCCTCGCGGGGCTCGCGGCCCTGTGCCATGCGGTGCTGCCATTTACCTTTGAGAAAACAGCAAGTCGTATCATCTCCAAGCTGCATCACAGAATGCATAACCGGAGCAAATGACGCCGCATGTGCCGCTGGGCCGCCTATCGGGGTGTTGCGATCCCGCTTGAACAGATTGTTTCCGCTCCCGGTCACTCCCTGATCGAACAGTCCCACTGCGCCTCGCAGGCCAAGACGGCCACCAATGGCGACGGCTTCGGCATCGCCTGGTATGGCGATCATCCCGAGCCCGGACTGTACCGCGATATCCTTCCGGCCTGGTCGGACTGCAATCTCAGATCGCTCGCGCGCCAGATCCGGTCGCCGCTGTTCCTCGCCCATGTCCGCGCCTCCACCGGTGGGGCGACGAGCCGGGACAATTGCCACCCCTTTGTCCACGGCCGCTGGTCGTTCATGCACAATGGGCAGGTCGCAGGCTTCGAGCGCATTCGCCGCCGGCTTGAAAACGCGCTGTCCGACAAGCTCTACGCCTGCCGCAAGGGCACCACCGATTCCGAGCTGATGTTCCTGCTGGCGCTCGAACTAGGCCTCGATCGGGATCCCGAAGGCGCGATTGCGGAGATGATCCGCTTCGTGCTTGCGACATCGGAGGCTGAAGGCCTCTCCACGCTCATCCGTTATACCGCGGCGCTTTCGGATGGAAACCGGCTGCATGCCATCCGCTTTTCGACCGACAGCCACGCGCCGACGCTCTATTCAGCGCCGATGTGCGGCGGACTCGGCCATTGCCTCGTCTCCGAACCCTTCGAGGATCAGGACGCCAAGTGGCACGAGATCCCGGCAGGCAGTTTCGTTACCATCCGGGACGGCGGAATGTCGGTGCGTCGGTTCGAGCCGATGACAGCCGATCCGGTGAGGATCGCGGTCCCCGCCTGATCAGGCGATTTTCTCCGCGATCAGCCGGGCGAGTTTCCCGGCCACTTCGTCCTTGTCCATATCGGGCCAGTTCTCAACGCCGTCCTGCGAGACGATGCGCACCGTGTTGCGCGTTCCGCCCATGATGCCGGTGGCCGGCGAGACGTCATTGGCGACGATCATGTCCGCGCCCTTGCGCTCGAGCTTGGCGCGGGCGTTGTCGATCACGTCGGCGGTCTCGGCGGCAAAGCCCACCACGATTCGCGGCCGCTCCCCGTGGTGACCGACGGTCTTGAGGATATCCGGGTTCTCGGCGAGTTCGAGCGCCGGCGGCCCCTCGCCGGCCTGCTTCTTGATCTTGTTGTCGGACGCAGTGGCGACCCGCCAGTCCGCGACGGCTGCCACCATCACCGCGATATCGGCGGGGAGCTTTGCCGTCACCGCATCGAGCATTTCCGATGCGCGCTCGACATGAATCACTTTGACGCCAACGGGATCGGGAATGGTCACGGGACCAGAAACGAGCGTGACATCCGCGCCGAGCCTGGCAAGGGCGGCGGCGATCGCATGCCCCTGCCGGCCCGACGAGCGGTTGGCGATGTAACGAACCGGGTCGATCGGTTCATGGGTGGGGCCGGATGTCACTATGGCCGTCTTGCCGGCAAGCGGCCTGTCGCTCTCGCCGGCCAGCATGGCCTCGACTGCAGCAACGATCGTCAGCGGTTCGGACATGCGTCCCTCGCCCGCCTCGCCGCTCTCGGCCATCTCGCCGGTTTCCGGTCCTACGAAAGAAATGCCGTCGCCCTTGAGCGTTTCGACATTCCGGCGAGTGGCCGGATGGCTCCACATCGCCGGGTTCATGGCAGGCGCTGCCAGAACGGGCTTGTTGGTGGCGAGGAGCACCGCGGTCGCCAGATCGCTGGCCTGGCCTGTTGCCATCTTCGCCATGAGATCGGCGGTGGCGGGTGCTATGAGGACCAGGTCGCAATCGCGCGCCAACCGGATATGGCCGACATCGTGTTCGTCCTCGCGGTCGAAAAGATCGGTAAAGACGGTATCTGCGGTGAGCGCGCCGACCGAAAGGGGCGTGATGAATTCGCACGCGCCTTGTGTCATCACCGCACGCACGGATGCGCCACGCTCACGCAGGCGGCGGATCAGGTCGAGCGACTTGTAGGCGGCGATACCGCCCGAGATGACGAGAAGAATACGCTTGCCGGCCAGACTCATGAAACCACCGCACACGGATTGAAACAGTCAGGCCCGTCTATAGCGGCAATTGCGCCCGGAAAGAAGCCGCCCGGCATCCGCCGCGCCCCGACACCTTGGCATCGGAGGCGACCGGACGTGCCGAGTGGCCTCATCGTGTCGCCTTTTCAGGCTCAAGCCGCCTGGACGATCTCGACGAGTTCGACGTCGAAGATCAGGTCCTGGCCAGCCAGCGGGTGGTTGGCATCGATCGTCACTTCGCTGTCGTCGAATGCGACGACGGTGAGCGAGATCGGGCCCTGCGGGGTCCGCGCCTGAAGCTGCATGCCCGGCTTGATGTCGATCTCGGCGGGGATCTGGTTACGGGGCACCTTCTGCACCTTGGCCTCATCATGGGGCCCGTAGGCTTCGTCTGCCGGCACGGTGACGGTCTGCTTGTCGCCGACCTTCATGCCCTGCACCCCACGGTCGAGCCCGCCGATGATCTGGCCGGAACCGAGCTGAAACTCGAGCGGATCGCGGCCCTCCGAACTGTCGAACTGGTTTCCGTCAGGCAGCTTGCCGACATAGTTGATGCGGACCGTATCTCCGGTCTTGGCTTCCGTCATGAATGTTTCCCAATGCTGGTTTTCGAGCCCCTGCAAAACGCGTTTCGCGCTTGTGGGCCGGCACGATGAGAGGCCAGCCGCGGGGCGTTTGTCGTGACCGCTATCCATAGGCGCGGTCGGCGAACACTGCCTGTGGCAGTCACCAAAGCCTACGGATATGAGCGAAAAATGCAAATCACGGCACGATTCACGGGGAAATACCCGCGATACGGTCAGTACAATCTGAGCGCAATCGCCACCAACGCGATAGCAATGATCCAGAGCGCGATTCGGCCTGAGCGGGAATGGCGCGCCTCCGCCCTGCCGATGGCTTCGGCGGTCGCCGGGTCGAAGCGAAGCCCGTGTTCGGCCATGGCGTCGACCTCGTCGGCGAATTTCTCGGTCCGGGCGGCGAGCTGCGGCAGTTGCTCGCCGAGACGGATCGCGGCCTGCACGCCGTCGCGGAAATCGACCATCAGCCGTTTGGGGCCGAGATTGTCGCGGATCCAGCTTCCCACCACCGGCTCGGATGCCTTCCACATGTTGAAGCGCGGGTCGAGCGTACGGGCCACGCCCTCGACCACGACCATGGTCTTTTGCAGCATGATCAGTTCGGGCCGGGTCTGCATGTCGAAAAGTTCGGTCACCTCGAAGAGCAGCGTCAACAGGCGGGCCATCGAGATGGTCTCGGCCGACTGGCCGTGGATCGGCTCGCCGATGGCGCGGATCGCCTGGGCGAATCTCGCCGGATCGTGCTCGGCGGGCACGTAACCTGCCTGGAAGTGCACATCTGCCACGCGCCGGTAGTCGCGGGTGATGAAGCCATAGAGGATTTCGGCGAGGAAGCGGCGCTCCTTCTTTCCGAGCCGCGAGACGATGCCCATGTCGACGGCGACGATAGTGCCGGCCGGATCGACGAAGAGATTGCCCTGGTGCATGTCGGCATGGAAGAAGCCGTCACGCAGCGTATGGCGCAGGAAGGACTGGATGAGCGTCTCGGCAAGCTGTTCGAGATTGTGGCCGGCGGCCCTGAGACCGGCGACATCGCTCATCTTGATGCCGTCGATCCATTCCATCGTAACGCAGTCGCGGCCGGTGCGCTCCCAATCCACGATCGGCACACGGAAGCCGGGATCGTCCCTGGTGTTTTCGGCCATTTCCGAAAGCGCTGCCGCCTCCAGCCGCAGGTCCATTTCCACCTTGGTGGTCTGCTCGAGCGTGCGGGTCACTTCCACGGGACGCAGGCGGCGGGCAGCCGGCACGTAGCGCTCCTGCATCTCGGCGACGAGATAGAAGGTATCGAGATCCTTGCGGAAGCGCTTGCGGACGCCCGGCCGGATCACCTTGACGGCGACCTTCCTCGGCCCGGTCTCCGTCATCACCTCGGCGGGATGTACCTGGGCGATGGACGCGGCAGCGATCGGCGCATCGAAACGGGTGAAGAGATCGGAAATCGGACGACCGAGCGAATCCTCGATCTCCTTGCGCGCTTCGGCTTCCGGGAACATCGCCATCCGGTCCTGGAGCGCGGCCAGATCGGCAGCGATCTCGGCACCGACGACATCCGGGCGGGTGGCCAGAAACTGGCCAAGCTTGACCCAGGACGGCCCCAGCCGTTCAACGGCACGGGCCAGCCGGTCGGAACGCTCGGCATTGCGGGCCTTGCGGCGGGCGAAGGGCTTGGCGATCTTCTGGAGGAAGCGCGCCGGAGGCGGAAGTTCTTCCGGCGGCAACGCTTCGATCACGCCCTCGCGCACGAGAACGTAGCCCGCCCCGATCAGGCGCAGATAGGTGGAGGGTGAATGCACGTCAGAGCTTCCAGCCGGAATGCAGCGCCGCCACGCCGCCTGTATAGTCGGTCCAGGTGACGCGGCCGAAGCCCGCGCGTCCGATCATCGCGGCGAAATCCTGCTGGCGGGGGAACTTGCGGATCGATTCCACCAGATACTGGTAGGGCTCGCCGTCGCCGGCGATCGCCTGGCCCATCTTCGGGATGCCGTGGAAGGACCAGGCCTCGTAGAGCCTGTCGAGAATCGGCATCTGCACCTCGGAAAATTCCAGGCAGAGAAAGCGGCCGCCGCGCCTGAGCACGCGATGGGCCTCACGCAGCGCCTTGTCGATGTCGGGCACGTTGCGGATGCCGAAGGCGATCGTGTAGGCGTCGAAGCTCTTGTCCTCGAACGGAAGCTCCTCGGCATTCGCCTCGACGAATTCGAGATGGGCGGCGAGCCCGCGCTTCTCTGCCCGTTCCTGGCCGACGGCGAGCATGGAACCGTTGATGTCGAGCACGGTGCCGAGCGCTTCCTTCCTGGAGGCCTCGACGATGCGAAAGGCAATGTCGCCGGTGCCGCCTGCCACGTCGATGAAACGCCAGCCCGGCTTTTTCGGCGGATTGAGGGCCGCGATCATCGCATCCTTCCAGACCCGGTGCATGCCGCCCGACATCACGTCGTTCATGATGTCGTAGCGCTTGGCGACCTTGTGGAAGACATCATTGACCAGCCCCTGCTTCTCTCCCTCACCGACCGAGGAAAATCCGTAGGATGTGGCCATTGATCCGTCGGCGGCGGTGGCGCGGTTCTTCGACATCGGATCGTGTTCCTGTAACTCGATTTCGTACATAATACTGGCAGTTGGCAGCACAGCATCCTCTGCGGGACCATAGCGAAACTCTCTCCGGCGCGCTATCTAACTGCCCGACAGCGCCATGCGGCAAAGCGCGCGGGCCTTATAGGCCAGCCCGTGGGCCGTGGCCATAGACCGAGACACTTTCACAACGGAGCGATCCTTGCCCGAACTGCCAGAGGTCGAGACGGTCCGACGGGGACTTGCGCCGGTGATGGAAGGCGCGCGCATTCTCGCTGTCGACCAGCGCCGGCCGAACCTGCGTTTTGCGTTTCCCGAAGACTTTTCCGGCCGCCTGGAGGGCGCGACCATCGTCCGGCTCGGACGGCGGGCGAAATATCTGCTTGCCGAACTCGATACCGGCGAGACGCTGGTCTGCCATCTCGGCATGTCGGGCTCCTTCCGTATCGAGGCCCGCGACGGAACCGATCTGCCCGGTGTCTTTCACATGCCGCGCGGCAAGGAGAGCGTCCACGATCACGTGATCTTCGAACTCGACGGTCCGGCCGGCCATGCCCGCGTTCTCTATAATGATCCGCGCCGTTTCGGCTACATGGACCTGATCGCCACCGACCTGATCGACCGTCATCCGTGGTTTTCGGCGCTCGGCGTCGAGCCCGTCGGCAACGAGCTCTCCGCGCCCTATCTGGCCGAGAGGTTCCGCAACAAGAAAGCCCCGCTCAAGGCCGCACTTCTCGACCAGTCGATCATCGCGGGGCTCGGCAACATCTATGTCTGCGAGGCGATGTGGCGCAGCCGGCTTGCACCGAAGCGTCTCGCTGGCGAGCTGGTGACCAAAGCCGGCGCGCCGCGCGAAAAGCTCGACCGGCTTGTGCCTGCCATAAGGGACGTGATCGCCGAGGCGATCGAGGCCGGCGGTTCATCACTGCGCGACCATATACAGACGGACGGAACGCTCGGCTATTTCCAGCACCGCTTCTCGGTCTATGACCGCGAGGGAGAGGCTTGCAAGCGCGCGGAGTGTGACGGTACGGTCACGCGCATCGTGCAGAGCGGGCGGTCGACCTTCTACTGCCCGCGTTGCCAGACAGGCTGATGCGCTTCATTCATTCCGCCCCTTGCCGGGAGAAAAGGTGATTTCATGGGATCCAAACCGCTCAAGACCGAAACACGGGGCCGCGTGGCGATCCTGACGCTCAACCGTCCGGAGGCACTCAACGCGCTCAACAGCGAGATGATGAACGAGGTCTGCGACGCGGTGGAGAAATATTCCGCCGACGAGAAGATCGGCGCGATGGTGATCACCGGCTCGGAAAAGGCTTTTGCGGCCGGTGCCGACATCAAGGAGATGCAGGACCAAGGCTATATGGAAGTCTTCCTGTCCGATTTCTTCGGCCGCTGGAACGATCTGTCCGAGGTGCGCAAACCGATCATCGCCGCGGTCGCCGGCTATGCGCTGGGGGGCGGCTGCGAGCTCGCCATGATGTGTGACTTCATCATTGCCGCCGACACCGCCAAGTTCGGCCAGCCGGAGATCACGCTGGGCGTCATCCCCGGCATGGGCGGCAGCCAGCGGCTCACGCGAGCGGTCGGCAAGGCCAAGGCGATGGATCTGTGCCTGACGGGCCGGATGATGGATGTCGAGGAAGCCGAACGCGCGGGTCTCGTCTCGCGCATCGTGCCGGCGGACGAACTGCTCGAGACCGCGATCGCGGCGGCGGAGAAGATCGCCAACTTCTCGCTGCCGGCCGTCATGATGGCCAAGGAATCGGTCAACCGCTCGTTCGAGGTTTCACTGGCCGAGGGGCTGCGCTTCGAGCGGCGGCTCTTCCACTCGCTGTTCGCCACCGAGGACCAGAAGGAAGGCATGACCGCCTTCATCGAAAAGCGGCAGGCAAGCTTCAAGCACCGCTAAGGGCGTTCAAGCGCCGGAAAAGTCGGGTGTCAGAGACAAATAGCGCCGCCGCACATGAGACGGCCGGCCATTTTCGCGTTGACGCAACGGGCAAGAGCCGGTATACGCCCGCCATCCGTTGATGGCCGGTCACGCCGTCAAGAACCAGTTCGCCTTACGACAAAGCTAGATGGAACCGCCGCGAGGGTGGTGTTCGGGCAGTCCCGAGGCGCGTGTGAGAACCGAGAGGCATAGATGGCCAATACAACTTCGGCGAAAAAAGCGACCCGCAAGATCGCCCGCCGCACTGCAGTGAACAAGAACCGCCGTTCGCGTGTCCGCAACTTCATCCGCAAGGTCGAGGAAGCCATCTCGAGCGGTGACAAGGAAGCGGCATCGGCAGCGCTCCGCGCCGCCCAGCCGGAACTGATGCGGGCCGCCGGCAAGGGCGTGTTCCATCCCAACACCGCATCGCGGAAAGTGTCCCGTCTGGCCCAGCGCGTGAAGTCGCTCGGCGCCTGACACGGCACAACCAAAACGATTTAACGAGGCTCGGCACACGCCGGGCCTTTTTTGCGTCGTATTGTCAATAACTTGTCACAGCGACTGTCCGGCCTGCCGGTGACGGTTGTCACGCTTTGTTCACACCAACAATTTTAATCGTTGTTTTTCATTGCCTTACGAGAGGTGGTGCATTTAAGCGTGAGCACCGCAACGGATTCAAGGTTTCAGGAGAGACCGTTTACCATTTTTAAATTTTTAATGATCTCTCGGGTAATTACTTAGACGCCTATGGGAAATGCCAATGAATCCAAGCGAATGCTCAAAGCTCGCTGACGGCGGCCCTCCTCCCCCCTCCCGAGTCAAGCGCCAACGCTCGAAAAAGAGTCAATTTTGTCGCTTGATTCCCTTCGCTCAACCTGCCTAAAAAAGATCAACGAAGGCACGGGACACCGGCGTCTCAATCGGAAATTTCCGGGCGGTTCTTTCGTCTGATTTCTGTCTGTTCTTCGGGTGTGGCCTGCGGCTGCACACATCCAGGGCAAAGCCAACTGCTGCAACGCAGACGTGTCTGCGCGCGGCGAAGCCATGTCTGTATCCAGCCTTTGTCGCGCAAGGTGGCGCGTCAGGCATGCGGGCGTGTGAATATCGCCGGCCCTGCGACGGGTCGCGAGTGGAAGGGGGTGTCGCTGAACGATGGGAAGTGGCTTCCATGCCGGCAAGGCGCAATGCGTCGACCGGAGGAACGGGCCACTTCATGAAGAACGGGAACGACGAGACAATCGCGCGCATTTTCGGCCCAGGGGCGGGCGGAATGCGCCTTCGACCAACAATAACCGCAATATGCGGTCCACAGATCGATTCAGGGGAGCGACAGAATGCACGCGAGACCGGTGACGCACCAGAACGACAATGACGGCGACATGAACGTCGCCGCCGCGGGGACTGCACCTGCGAGGGGAGCAGAACAGTTGACGACTGGGGCGGAAATGACCAAGCAGAATGAAGTCTTCACCAAGGTACGCGCGAAATTGAGCGCCCAGGTCGGGCAGGAAGTTTTCACGAGTTGGTTCGGACGGCTGAAGATGCAGTCGATGTCCAAGAGCGTGGTCCGGCTTTCGGTGCCGACGGCGTTCCTGAAATCCTGGATCAACAACAAGTATCTCGACCAGATCACCGCGCTCTTCCAGGAAGAGGACCCCAACATCCTCAAGGTGGAAATCACCGTCCGCTCCGCCACCCGTCCGGTCCGCCCCGCAAACGAATCCGCCTCGGACGACGTATCGAGCCGGCCAAGTGCCGCGGCTCCCGTCCGCAAGGAACCCTCCGCCATTCGCGGCACCTCGGCCCATGTCTCGCAGCCGTCGCGCCCCGTTGCGGCCAACAATCCGGTCATCGGCTCGCCGCTCGACAGCCGCTTCACCTTCGACAGTTTCGTCGAGGGCGCGTCCAACCGCGTGGCTCTCGCTGCCGCCAAGACCATCGCGGAAGCCGGCACCGGCTCGGTGCGCTTCAACCCGCTCTTCATCCATTCCAGCGTCGGCCTTGGCAAGACCCACCTTTTGCAGGCGATCGCCTCTGCGGCGAGCCGGCATGCGCGCAATCCGCGCGTGGTCTATCTGACGGCCGAATATTTCATGTGGCGCTTCGCCACCGCGCTGCGCGACAATGACGCGCTCTCCTTCAAGGAAAGCCTGCGCTCGATCGACCTCCTGATCATTGACGACATGCAGTTCCTGCAGGGCAAGTCGATCCAGCACGAGTTCTGCCATCTCCTGAACATGCTGCTCGATTCCGCCCGTCAGGTGGTGGTCGCGGCCGATCGCGCGCCTTGGGAACTGGAATCGCTCGATCCGCGGGTCCGCTCGCGCCTCCAGGGCGGCGTCGCCATCGAGATCGAGGCGCCCGACTACGACATGCGTCTGGGCATGCTGCGCCAGAAGACGGCGGAGGCGCAGACGGACGATGCCAGCTTCGAGATCGACGACGAGATCCTCCAGCACGTCGCCCGCATGATCACCGCCAGCGGCCGCGAGCTCGAAGGGGCCTTCAACCAGCTTCTCTTCCGCCGCAGTTTCGAACCGAACCTGACCGTCGACAGGGTCGACGAGCTGCTCGGCCACCTGGTCGGCTCGGGCGAACCCAAGCGGGTTAGAATCGAGGACATCCAGCGCGTGGTGGCCCGTCACTACAACGTGTCCAAGCAGGAACTGGTCTCCAATCGCCGCACCCGCGTCATCGTCAAACCGCGCCAGATCGCGATGTATCTGGCCAAGACGATGACCCCACGCTCGTTCCCGGAGATCGGCCGGCGGTTTGGCGGACGCGACCACACGACCGTGCTTCACGCGGTGCGCAAGATCGAGGATTTGATCGGCGCCGACACCAAGCTGGGGCACGAAGTGGAACTGCTCAAGCGTCTTATTCTCGAATAGGGTTCTGACCCGGCGCCCGCCGGTGCGATTTTCCCCAGAAACCCGGCCATGGCCGCCCCGCCATGGCCGGTTTTCCTTGCAATCGAAGCTCTATATCTGCCATTTTGCCGTCCCCGGACGGCGCTTTGCCGTCCGTGTCGAATCCCGCCGGCAAGCCGGCCAATCCAGCAGACGGATCCGCTTCAATCCCGCGGATCGAGAAAGCGGTAATCAGGATCATGCGTGTCATTCTCGAGCGTTCCCATCTCCTCAAGTCGCTGAACCACGTTCATCGCGTGGTCGAACGCCGCAACACCATTCCGATCCTGTCCAACGTGCTTCTCAAGGCCGATGGGGCATCGCTCGAAATGAAGGCGACCGACCTCGACCTCGAGATCACCGAGGCAACCGCGGCAATGGTCGAGCAGGCGGGCTCCACCACCGTCCCGGCCCATCTTCTTTACGAGATCGTCCGCAAGCTCTCCGACGGCTCGGAAGTGGCGCTCGCCACCAACCCCGACGGCACCTCGATGTCGGTGACGGCCGGGCGCTCGAAATTCTCGCTGCAGTGCCTGCCGGAAGCCGACTTCCCGGATCTGACCGCCGGCGCCTTCACCCACACGTTCCGTCTTCCGGCCACCGATCTGAAGATGCTGATCGACCGCACCCAGTTCGCAATCTCCACCGAGGAGACGCGCTACTATCTCAACGGCATCTTCATGCATGCCATCGAGGGCGACGGCGGGCTGAAGCTACGGGCGGTCGCCACCGACGGACACCGGCTGGCGCGCGCCGATATCGACGCGCCGTCCGGGTCGGAAGGCATGCCGGGCATCATCATCCCGCGCAAGACGGTCGGCGAAATGCAAAAGCTGCTCGACGATCCGGACGTCGTCGTAACCATCGAGGTCTCCGACGCGAAGATCCGCCTGACCATCGGCAGCGTGGTGATGACCTCCAAGCTGATCGACGGCACCTTCCCCGACTATCAGCGCGTGATTCCGAGCGGCAACGACAAGGAACTGACGGTGGATTGCCAAACGTTCGCCCAGGCCGTTGACCGTGTCTCCACCATTTCGTCCGAGCGCGGACGCGCAGTGAAGCTGGCACTGGACGCCGGGCAACTGACGCTGACCGTTAACAACCCGGATTCGGGCAGCGCGACCGAGGAACTGGCCGTCGGCTACGATGCCGACCCGCTGGAAATCGGCTTCAACGCCAAGTATCTTCTCGACATTACCAACCAGCTCTCGGGCACGGACGCGATGTTCATGCTCGCCGATCCCGGTTCGCCGACGCTCGTGCGCGACAGTGCCGGCGACGACGCGCTATACGTGTTGATGCCGATGCGGGTGTAGGTTCCGTTTCCGGAATCCGAACCGGCCGGAGCAGAGCATGCACGTAACCCGGCTCAAGCTTACCGATTTCCGCAACTACGCCCGGGCCGATATCGGCTTCGAGCCGCGACACGTCGTGCTGACGGGCAACAACGGCGCGGGCAAGACCAATCTCATGGAAGCGCTGTCGCTGATGTCGCCCGGACGCGGCATGCGCCGCGCCGCCTACGGCGATCTGGTGCGGGCCGGCGGAGCGAACGGTTTTGCCGTATTCGCAGAACTCGACGGCATGCAGGGTCCGGTGGAGATCGGGACCGGGTTTTCCGCCGATGACGAGGGGGGACGCAAGGTGCGCATCAACGGCGCGCCAGCGAAATCCGCCGACGACCTTCTCGATCACAGTCGAGTTCTCTGGCTCACGCCGTCGATGGACGGGCTGTTTACCGGGCCCGCCGGCGACCGGCGGCGCTTTCTCGACCGGCTGGTGCTGTCGATCGATCCTGGCCACGGCCGCCGGGCGGCGGATTTCGAGCGCGCCATGCGCAGCCGCAACCGGCTTTTGTCGGAGGGCCGGAACGAGCCGGTGTGGCTCGACGGGCTCGAGGCGCAGATGGCCGAACTCGGAACGGCGATCGTTTCGGCCCGCCGGGAGGTGGTAGGACTTCTCGCGGCCTTGGTGGCCGACCGTCTGGATGCGAGCGGCTTTCCGGTGGCGGTGCTGGCGCTCGAGGGTTTCGAGCCGATGGCCGATACGGGTGATGCAGCCGGCGCGGAGGAGCGCTATGCCGACATGCTCAGATCCGGGCGCTATCGCGACCAGGCGGCAGGCCGCACGCTCGAGGGGCCGCACCGGATGGACCTCGCCGTCACCCATCGCGACAAGGGCATCGCGGCGGGCCTGTGTTCGACCGGCGAGCAGAAGGCGCTGATGATCGGACTCATTCTGGCGCATGCGCGGCTGGTGCGCGACATGGCCGGCCATCCGCCTCTGATGCTGCTCGACGAGATCGCCGCTCATCTCGACGAGGGCCGCCGCGCTGCTCTCTTCGACCTCGTCGACGATCTCGGCGGCCAGGCCTTCATGACCGGTACCGACCGCTCGCTCTTCGAGGCGCTCGGCGATCGCGCCAGCGTTTTCAACGTAGCCGAGGGAACCGTGACGGCGGTCTCCTGAGGGTGGCCCGTCATTGACAGGTGCGTCCGGCCGGCGTTTTCTCGCTGCCGCGAAAGATCAAGACATGAACGGATTTCACAGCATGGCACAGCCCCTCGAAGGCGACGAGATCGAGCGCTATGCGCGCCACATCGTGCTCCGCGAGATCGGCGGCCCGGGGCAGGCGAAGCTCAAGGCCGCCCGCGTCCTCGTGGTCGGTGCGGGCGGGCTCGGCTCCCCGGTGCTCGCCTATCTGGCCGCAGCTGGTGTAGGGCTGATCGGCATCGCCGACGACGACCGGGTGAGCCTGTCCAATCTCCAGCGCCAGATCATCCACGACACCGATTCCGTGGGCGAAGCCAAGACGACGAGCGCCGCCCGGGCCATCGCACGCATCAACCCACATGTCCGGGTGGTCAGTCACGACGAACGGATCAAGGCGGACAACGCCATCGACATGATGACCGGCTACGATCTTGTCGTTGACGGATCGGACAGTTTCGGGACCCGCCATCTGCTGGCCGAAGCCGCCGAGCAGTGTGGCATACCAATGGTAATGGCCGCGGTCGGCCGTTTCGACGGCTCTGTGACGGTTCTCGCCCCGCACCTGGCCGATGAGGCGGGCAATGCCAATCCACGGCTCTCCGACCTGTTTCCGGAGGCGCCGCCGCCGGGCGCCGTTCCCTCCTGCGCCGAGGCCGGCATCGTCGGTGCACTCACAGGCGTCATCGGCACCCTGCAGGCGATGGAGGTGATCAAGCTGATCACCGGTGCGGGAAATCCGCTGATCGGCCGGCTGCTTCTCTATGACGGGCTGGAAGCACGGTTCGACACCATCCGCTATCGGCGAAAGGGGTAGAGCGGAACTTTCCGGTCCCTTCCACGAAATCGCCCGATTCCCCGTCTGTTTGAAACTCTCGTTTCCAGGGGACCGGCATGGTGCCGCTCAATCTCGGTTTTCGCAATTATATAACCCGACGTCCGACCGTCGCGGGCCGTTCGGCCTCGTGACGGCGCCGGACGCGCTTCGCCGCGACAGACACCCGAATTACAGTCTTCCGGTCTCGCTGGCACTGCATGCGTTGCTGCTTGTCGGTGGGGTGTTTCTCGCACCACCGCCCGTTCGATCGAACGCGCCGACAGAGCGGGTCGTCGATATCCGTATCGTGGCTCCATCTGCGCCCCCACCGGCGGCGCGAGCGCCGGAGGAGCCACAGCAGCAAGCCCCGCCGCCAGTTCTTTCGGCCCCCTCCCCGCCCCCTGCAACTCCGCTACAAAAGGCTCCGGAGTCCAGGCCGATGATCACGCCGACCGAGATGCTGTCGGCGGCCGTTCTCAGTGATCCGCGTAGCGCGGACGCGGTGCGCAAGCTCGCAGGACTCACCAACGACGAGCGGATGATCCAGCTCTGCGCGACCGAGGCGATGGCGCAGGTGGCGACCTGGAAACCTGACGCTTACCAGCCGGATCTGGTGGTGACCTACGCAATGTCCGATCTGAAGATTGCAGGCGACCGGCTGATAGCCGACGGCGGTGCGTTTCACAGCCGGGCGAAATGGTACGAGATCGCCTTCGACTGCGGGCTCGCGCCCGACCACGCGCGCGTCGCCTCGTTCAGCTTCCGGGTCGGCAAGCCGATCCCGCGCGCGGAATGGGCCAGCCACTTCCTGCCCGAGGGAGATAGTGATGAAGACTAAAGGCGGCCCGGCAGTACCCGGTCGGGCGGACGGTGGCCGTCGAAGAAGGTTCTGATGTTGATGATCACCTTGTCGCCCATGTCGATGCGGCCCTCGACAGTGGCGGACCCCATATGGGGCAGGAGAACCGCGCGGTTGTCTTCCGCGAGCTTGCGCAGCCGTTTGTCGACGGCGGGCTCATGCTCGAAAACGTCGAGCCCGGCGCCGGAAAGCCTGCCCTCCTGCAGCGCCCTGATCAGCGCGTCCTCGTCGATGATGCCGCCGCGCGCGGTGTTGACGATGTAAGCGCCGGGCTTCATCAGCGAGAGCCGGCGGGCGGAGAGAAGATGGAAGGTGCCGGGCGTGGAGGGACAGTGCACCGAGACGATGTCGACGCGGGCGAGCATCTGGTCGAGGCTCTCCCAATAGGTCGCTTCCAGTTCGTCCTCGGTCGCGGGATCCACCTTGCGGCGGTTGTGGTAATGGATCGACAGGCCAAAGGCCTTGGCCCGGCGCGCCACCGCCGTACCGATCCGCCCCATGCCGACGATGCCAAGCCGCTTGCCACCGAGCCGATGACCGAGCATCCAGGTCGGCGACCATCCCTTCCAGGCGGATGCATCCTCGGTCAAGACGGCCGCGCCCTCGGCGAGCCGGCGCGGGACCGCGAGAATCAGCGCCATGGTCATGTCGGCCGTGTCCTCGGAAAGCACGTTCGGCGTGTTGGTGACCGTGATCCCCTTCTTCTGCGCCGCCTCGATGTCGATATTGTCGACGCCGTTGCCGAAGTTGGCGATCAGCTTGAGGTTGGGCCCGGCCTGCTCGATCAGCGCCGCGTCGATCTTGTCGGTGACCGTCGGAACGATCACGTCGAACTCGCGCATGGCGGCGACCAGTTCAGGCTGGGTGCGCGGCGTATCATCGATATTCAGCTGCGCCTCGAACAATTCGCACATGCGGGTCTCGACCTGGTCTGGCAGGCGCCGCGTCACGAAAACTCGCGTTTTTTTCTTCGAGGTCATGTCTTCCGATCCGGCGTTGAGAGGTCCTTAACCTTGTTCGGCGAATATCATCTCCAATGACAGGCTTCTTCTAACAGACCTTCCGGCGTTGACAATGGAAACCAGCCCGGAAGCGTTTCGAAAGCCTTAGACGTAAGCATGAGCTAACTCATGCAAACGGCATGCCACCGCCCGCGGCGAGGTGGCCGGAGAACCTGAGAATCGGTGCCCGGCACATCGCACCAGCGAGCGAGGTGAAGGAACAGCGTTCGCCCGAACGCACCGATAAAAGGTTGTAGGTAATGCGTCGCCTTTTCCCTTCAAAAGCCATGGCCGTGGTCCTGGTCGCGGCAAGTGTCTGCCTTCCGGCCATCGGAGCCGCCAACGCACAGAACGCCGGACGCGGCGCGAGCGGACTGCCGTTGCCGCGCTTCGTTTCGATCAAGGCTGAGCGGGTCAATCTCAGGGTCGGTCCGGGCCGCGACTATGCGGTAACCTGGATGTATACACGCTCGGGCGTGCCCATGGAGATCATCCAGGAATACGACAACTGGCGGCGCGTCCGCGACGCCGACGGCACAGAGGGCTGGATCTACCAGTCTCTGCTGTCGGGCCGCCGCACCGGTATCGCCGCCCCCTGGAAGCGCGCCTCGGGCGAGGAGAATTTCATCCGGATGCACCGCGAAAGCCGCAACTCGTCGGATGTCGTCGCCCAGCTCGAACCGGGTGTCATCGTCACCATGATCGAGTGCAACGGCGACTGGTGCGAGGCGGAAGCCGGCGGCGTGACCGGCTGGATCCCCCAGAACGAGATCTGGGGCGCCTATCCGGGCGAGGCTTTCAAGGATTAGCCGACAGGTGGCTGGCCACAGAAAAACGGCGGACCTTCGCCCGCCGCTATCCAATCCTTAAACAGCACTGCTACCGGCGCTTGGGCCTGAGGCGGATCACCACGTCGACATGGGAGATCTCCATGCCCTCGGGCGGCGCCGGCAGATTGCCGACGGTGATCGAGCCGTCCGGCACGTCGAGCACCTCGGTCGATCCGTCCACCACGAAATGATGGTGATCGGAAATGTTGGTGTCGAAATAGGTCTTCGCCGTTTCGAGAGAAAGAACCCGCAGCAATCCGGCGTCGGTGAACTGGTGAAGCGTGTTGTAGACGGTCGCGAGCGAGCAGCCCACGCCAGCGAACTCGGCTTCCTCGTGCAGTTCCTCGGCGGTCAAATGGCGGTCGCCCTTGGCGAACAGAAGATCGGCCAACGCAACGCGTTGCCGCGTCGGGCGAAGGCCCGCGTGGCGCAACCGTGCCGCAGGATCGACTATGTTCGTTTCGGTACTCATCGGCTCCAATTGCCCGTAAACGGGCCATTTCCGGTGCGTTCTCTGGCCTGTATATATCTGCCGGACGGCGGTCTTTCAATAGAGTCCGGGCCTGACCGGGCGGCAGTTTCCGCGCGCAGCCCCTTTAACTTGCCATCATCATCCGTTATTCGGGTTTCCGATAGGTCAGGTTTTGTCCCCCGAAGCGATGTGGTAGCTTCGCGGCAAGCCAACGACAGGGCCGCGACAAGAGACGGCCGAAGAGGAGACGCGCACTAGATGACCGAACAGAAGTCGAGCTATTCCTACGAGGAGATCCTGACATGCGGCCGGGGCGAGATGTTCGGACCGGGCAACGCCCAATTGCCGCTGCCGCCGATGCTGATGATCCATCGCATCCCTGAGATTTCCGAGGAAGGTGGCGCGTTCGGCAAGGGTTTCGCGCGCGCCGAGTTCGATATCACGCCGGATCTCTGGTTCTTCCCCTGCCACTTCAAGGGCGATCCGGTGATGCCGGGCTGCCTGGGCCTGGACGGGCTGTGGCAGCTCACCGGCTTCTTTCTCGGATGGCTGGGCGAGCCCGGCAAGGGCCGGGCACTGTCCACCGGCGAAGTGAAATTCACCGGCCAGGTCACGCCGGAGACCAAGCTCGTCGAGTTCGAAATCGATTTCAAGCGCGTGATGCGCGGTCGTCTGGTGCTCGGTATCGCCAATGGCCTGGTGAAGGCGGACGGTGAGACGATATTTACCGCCTCGGATCTGCGCGTGGGCCTGTTCAAGGAAAAAAGCGAAGGATAAAGCCGGCCGTCGGACGCCGCTTGAACCCGCAAATTTCGACTCCCCTTGCGGGGCGGAGGACGCCGGATGATCCGGTCTGAAAGGGCAATGACATGAGACGAGTCGTCGTGACAGGGATGGGGATCGTATCCTCCATCGGCAACAATACCGACGAAGTGACACAATCGCTGCGGGACGCCAAATCCGGCATCACCTTCTCCGAGGATTTCGCAGAGCACGGTTTCCGCAGCCAGGTGTGGGGCAAGCCCACCCTCGATCCCAAGGATCTGGTCGACCGCCGCGCTATGCGCTTCCTGTCGACGGGCGGCGCCTGGAACCATGTGGCGATGGATCAGGCGATCGCCGATTCGGGCCTCGAAGAGAGCGACATCACCAACGAGCGCACCGGCATCATCATGGGCTCGGGCGGGCCGTCCACACGGACGATCATCGATGCCGCCGAGACCACTCTGAAAAACAACAGCCCCAAGCGCATCGGCCCGTTCGCGGTGCCGAAAGCGATGTCGTCGACGGCCTCTGCGACGCTTGCCACCTGGTTCAAGATCCACGGGGTGAACTATTCGATCTCGTCGGCCTGCTCGACCTCCGCGCACTGCATCGGCAACGCCGCGGAAATGATCCAGTGGGGCAAGCAGGACGTGATGTTCGCCGGCGGTCACGAGGATCTCGACTGGACGATGTCGAACCTGTTTGACGCGATGGGCGCGATGTCGTCGAAACACAACGATACGCCGGCCACCGCCAGCCGGGCCTACGACGCCACACGCGACGGATTCGTGATCGCAGGCGGCGCCGCCGTCCTCGTTCTCGAGGAACTCGAGCACGCCAAGGCACGCGGCGCGAAGATCCTTGCCGAGCTCGTCGGCTACGGCGCGACGTCCGACGGCTACGACATGGTGCAGCCCTCGGGAGAGGGCGCGGTGCGCTGCATGCGCCAGGCGCTGGCGACGGTCGACGGCCGCGTCGATTACGTCAACGCCCACGGCACGGCCACGGAAGTGGGCGACAGCCGCGAGGTGCAGGCCATGCGCGAGGTTT
>PAPH01000005.1 GCA_002709005.1 Hyphomicrobiales bacterium
TCCGTTGCTGGGTGTCATGACAATCCGTGGGATAACCCCGGACTTGTTCGTCCAATTGTCATAAACTGTTTCAAGCGCTTCTCTATGAAAGAGGGCACAACCGATAATCGATTTCAAGCGCCGGGACTTCTCGGTGCCGGGTGAGGACTAACAGACATGCCGCTTGAGGCGCTCGAAATCTCCGAAGCTGTGCGCAAGGGTTATGCGGTTCTCTCCGCGCTCGACATCCCGATCATCGTCATCGACGGCGAGACGACCGTGATCTTCGCCAATCCGGCCGCCGTCTCCCAGTTCGGTGCCTTCTCCGAGCGTGCGATATTGTCGGGGCGCATCCGCTCGCCGCAGATTCTCGACATGGTCGCTCAGGTGATAGCCGACGGTCGAACGCGCACGATAGAGAATGCCGAGCGCGTGCCCTCCGAGCGCTGGTATGAGGTGCGCGCCGCCTCGGTCGAGGGAGAGGGGCTCTACGTGCTGAGCTTTCGCGATCTCACCGAGGCCCGGCGCATGGACAGGATGCGCACCGACTTCGTTGCCAATGCCAGCCACGAGATGCGGACCCCGCTCGCCTCGCTTGTCGGTTTCATCGAGACCATCCAGGGGCCGGCGCGCAACGATCCGAAGGCTCAGGAACGCTTTCTCGGCATCATGCTCGAACAGGCCTCACGCATGTCGCGGCTGATCGACGACCTGCTTTCGCTCTCGAGGCTCGAGATGCGCGCACACGTGGCGCCGACCGGCGAGGTGGACGTCTCGGCCATCTGCCGTCACGTGATCGACGCGCTTAGGCCGATGGCCGACGAACTGGGTGTCGAGATCAGCCTCCAGACCCCCGAAGCGCCGACCACCGTGACCGGCGATCGCGACGAACTGATCCAGGTGATGGAGAACCTGATCGAGAACGCCTGCAAATACGGCCAGAGCGGCAAGCGTGTCGACGTCGAGGTGAAGAGGGAGGAGGGCGGTACCATCATCGCCAGCGTCAGGGATTACGGGCCGGGCATCGAACGCCAGCATGTGCCGCGCCTCACGGAGCGCTTTTACCGGGTGGATGTGGATTCCAGCCGGGCGAAGAAGGGCACGGGTCTGGGCCTGGCCATCGTCAAGCACATCCTCACCCGCCACCGCGCCCGGCTGGTCGTGACCTCCGAACCGGGGCAGGGATCGACGTTTGGTGTCAGATTCCCGGCTCCTAATTTGGGATAACCTTTATCTGTGCGAAAAAAGATATTTAAAATCAATTAGATAAACTGTCATAAAACAGTATTGCAACTGTCATAAAAGGGAATCTGCCGGAGCCTAGAAAGGGCAAGCCGTCAAGCGGTTGAACACAGCTCGCAACGAGCCTGAACCCCAAAAGCCCATCACGGGAGATTTTCCATGAACGTACTCAAAATCGCCGCTGCCGCCCTTGTGGCGTCCGCCGCTTTCGCAGGCGCGGCCTCCGCTCGCGACCAGATCCAGGTCGCAGGCTCCTCGACCGTTCTTCCCTACGCCAAGATCGTCGCCGAAACCTTCGGAGAGACCTTCCCGAACTTCAAGACGCCGGTCGTTGAATCCGGCGGCTCCTCGGCCGGCCTGAAGGAATTCTGCAAGGGCGTCGGCGAAGACACGATCGACATTGCCAACGCATCGCGCAAGATCAAGGATTCGGAAGTCGAGGCCTGCAAGGCAGCCGGCGTGACCGACATCCACGAAGTCGTCATCGGCTATGATGGCATCGTGTTCGCCACCGATGCGGCCGGCCCGGACTTCAAGCTCGAGCCCACGGACGTCTACAAGGCGCTTGCCGCCAAGGTCGTCGTTGACGGCGAACTCGTCGACAACCCCTACAAGAAGTGGTCGGAAGTCAACGAGAGCTTCCCCGACTGGGATATCGCCGCCTACATCCCGGGCGAAAAGCACGGTACCCGCGAAGTCTTCGAAGAGAAGGTCCTCGCCGCAGGCTGTGAAGCCACTGGCGACATGGAAACCCGCGTTGGCACCGGCATGGAAGAAAAGGACGCCGAAAAGGATTGCATGGCAGTCCGCAAGGACGGTGCAGCCGTCGACATCGACGGTGACTACACCGAGACCCTCGCCCGCATCGATGCCAACAAGACCGGCATGGGCGTCTTCGGTCTGGCCTTCTACGAAAACAACACCGACAAGCTGAAGGTCGCCACCATGTCGGGTGTCACCCCGTCGACCGAATCGATCGCTTCCGGTGAATATCCGGTGTCGCGTCCGCTTCAGTTCTACGTGAAGATGGCTCACCTCGGCGTCATCCCGGGCCTGAAGGAATATGTCGAGTTCTTCCTCTCCGACCAGATGATCGGCCCGGACTCTCCGCTCGCCGAATACGGCCTGGTCTCCGCTCCGGAAGAAGAGCGCGAAGCACAGCGTTCGTCCTTCGAAGCCGGCGAAACCCTCTGATCAATCGCTGATCCCACCCAGCGCGCGCGACCCGCGCGCTGGGTCTTCCGTCCGATCCGTTTCCCGTCCGGGGGAGTTTTCAGACCATGAGTATTTTCCTGCTCGTCACCATCGTCTGCGTGCTCGGCATCGTCGGCTACGTGCTGGCTCGCGGCCGCGTCGGAGGCCTGGAGGCTGAAAGCAGCGTCTCCTATCACTCCCGCCCCGGATATCACGGCATGCACATGGCAATTGCCACCGTGCTGCCGGCGCTTCTCATTCTCGCCATCTGGGCGATCTCAAGTCAGATCGTCGTCGGCAACATGGTCAAGGGTTCCGTCAGCCAGGACGTGCTCGGCGAGAGCGCGGCCCATGAGGGCCTCACCATGGGCATCATCTCCTCGATCTCCCATGGCCTGACCCTGCTCGACGCAGACGAACTGAACCAGGCCGCCAACGGCATCGAGGCGGCCCGCCCGCTGCTGGCCTCCAAGGGCGTGGCGGTCGCCACCGATGCCAGCGACCCGATGGTCGAGGCCGCCTTCCGCTACAACAGTCTCGAGCGGACCTCGACGTTCTGGCGCTCCGTCGTCGTCATTCTCGCCGCTCTCCTCTGTGGCGGCTGGGCCTGGACCCAGCTCGGCGCCCGGGTGAAGGCCCGCAACCGCGTCGAGGGCGTGATCCTCGGTCTCCTGATCGTCGCATCCTCGATTGCGATCCTGACGACGATCGGCATCGTGCTCTCGATGATCCGCGAGACCGGCCGCTTCTTCGCCGCCGTCCCGCCGCTCGAATTCTTCTTCGGTACCGTCTGGGATCCGCGCTTCGCCGCGGCCGGCGCCACCGATTCCGCCGGACAGTTCGGTCTTCTTCCGCTACTCGCCGGCACGCTCTATATCGCGCTGGTCGCCATGCTGGTGGCGGTGCCCATCGGTCTCTTCGCCGCCGTCTACATGGCCGAATACGCAGGGCCGAAGCTGCGTTCGGTCGCCAAGCCGCTGCTCGAAGTGCTCGCCGGTATTCCGACCATCGTCTACGGCTTCTTCGCCGTCGTCACCGTCGGCCCGTTCCTGCGCGATCTGTCCGCGCAGATTGCCGGCATTTTCACCGGCAGTCCCACGAGCTTCATCCAGGCGCAGAGCGTGCTGACCGCCGGCGCGGTGATGGGCATCATGCTCATCCCCTTTGTCTCCTCGCTGTCCGACGACATCATTACCGCCGTACCCCGTGCCATGCGTGACGGTTCGCTGGGTCTCGGCGCGACGCGGTCGGAAACCATCAAGCGTGTGATCCTGCCGGCGGCATTGCCCGGCATCGTCGGCGCGCTTCTGCTGACCGCCTCCCGCGCCATCGGGGAAACCATGATCGTGGTGCTCGCCGCCGGTGTGGCCGCGCGGCTGACCATCAACCCCTTCGAACCGATGACCACGGTGACGGTGAAGATCGTCAGCCAGCTTACCGGCGACCTCGAATTCAACTCGCCGCAGACCCTCGTGGCCTTCGCCCTCGGCATCACGCTCTTCGTGCTGACGCTGGGGCTCAACATCTACGCCCTCTACGTGGTGCGCAAATACCGGGAGCAGTACGAATGACCGACGCGACCATTTCAGCAGGCGTCGTCGACGCCCAGGCTCCGAAGCGCCGCGACATCAGGCTGAAGAAGCGCTACGCCGCCGAACGCCGCTTCCGCTTCTACGGTCAGGCCGCGATCTTTCTCGGGCTCCTGTTCCTGGCAATCCTGCTCTGGACTGTCGTCTCCAAGGGCATGGGCGCCTTCCAGCAGACGATGATCACTGTGCCGGTCGAATTCTCCCAGAGCGTGATCGATCCGAAGAACAAGCGGGCCGAAGATCCGAACGTGCTCTTGATGGCCAACTATCCGGTTCTGGCGCGCAACGCGCTGGTCAAGGCGCTCGGCGTCGATCCGGATGACAAGAAAGCCGTCAAGCAAGTGGGCGGCCTGATTTCCGACAGTTCGCGCGTCGAACTGCGCAGCTACGTGATGGACAATCCCCAGGTGATCGGTCAGACGGTGCCGGTAACCATGACCGCCAACGGTCTCGTCGACTCCACCCTCAAGGGCCATATCGATCTCAATGTGCCCGAGGATCGGCGCCAGGTTTCCGACCGCGAGGTCGCCTGGATCAACCAACTCGTCCACGACGGCATCATGTCCAAGCAGTTCAATACCGGTATCTTCGTCAATGGCGCATCCTCGCGCGCCGAGACCGCCGGCGTGGGCGTGGCGATCATCGGTTCCTTCTACATGATGCTGATCGTGCTGGTGCTCGCACTTCCGATCGGTGTCGCCGCCTCGATCTATCTCGAGGAATTCGCGCCGAAGAACCGCTGGACCGATCTTATCGAGGTCAATATCAACAATCTCGCGGCCGTTCCCTCGATCGTCTTCGGTCTTCTGGGTCTCGCGGTCTTCATCAACTTCATGGGTCTGCCGCGCTCGGCCTCGCTGGTCGGCGGGCTGGTGCTGACCCTGATGACGCTGCCAACCATCATCATCGCCACCCGCGCGGCATTGAAGGCGGTTCCGCCGTCGATCCGCGCCGCCGCGCTCGGCATCGGCGCATCGAAGATGCAGATGGTCTTCCACCACGTCCTGCCGCTCGCCGCTCCCGGCATCCTGACCGGCACAATCATCGGCCTTGCCCAGGCGCTCGGCGAAACCGCGCCGCTTCTCCTGATCGGCATGGTGGCCTTCGTGGTCGACTACCCGGCGACGCCGATGGATCCCGCGACGGCGCTTCCCGTGCAGATCTTCATGTGGGCCAACGAAGCCGAACGTGCCTTCGTGGAACGGACGTCGGGCGCCATCATCATTCTGCTGCTGTTTCTCGCAGTCATGAACATCGCGGCCATCATTCTGCGCCGCAAATTCGAGCGGCGTTGGTAATCCGCAACGACAGAACCCGCGTGTAACGGATAAAGGAAAACGAGGATGAACATGATGTCGGAAGCGGCAACGGAGAAGGCGGTCAATGCGCCCGCCGACGAGCCCGTCATCAAGATGCGCGGCAAGGATGTCTGCGTGTTCTACGGCCCCAAACAGGCGCTCTACGATGTGAACCTGAATATCCGCGAGAACGCGGTGACGGCGCTTATCGGCCCCTCGGGCTGCGGCAAGTCGACCTTCCTGCGCACATTGAACAGGATGAACGACACGATCGAGAACTGCCGGGTGACCGGCGACATCACGCTCGACGGCGAGGATATCTACGATCAGGCGATCGACGTCGTCGAACTTCGCGCACGTGTCGGCATGGTCTTCCAGAAGCCCAATCCGTTCCCGAAATCGATCTACGAGAACATCGTCTACGGCCCGCGCATTCACGGACTGGTCCGCAACAAGGCGGAAATGGACGACGTCGTCGAGAAGAGCCTCATTCGCGCCGGCCTCTTCAACGAGGTGAAGGACCGCCTGCACGAGCCTGGAACCGGGCTTTCCGGCGGCCAGCAGCAGCGCCTGTGCATCGCCCGCGCCATCGCGGTGAGCCCCGAAGTCATCCTGATGGACGAACCCTGTTCGGCGCTCGACCCCATCGCCACCGCGACCGTCGAGGAACTGATCCATGAGCTGCGCGAGAACTACACGATCGTCATCGTGACCCACTCGATGCAGCAGGCGGCCCGCGTCTCGCAGCGTACCGCGATGTTCCACCTCGGCGTTCTCGTCGAGGAGGGCGCCACCGCCAAGATCTTCACCAATCCGGACGATCCGCGCACCCAGGACTACATCACCGGCCGCTTCGGTTGATGTGATGGCCCCGCGCAGCCGCAGCCTTATGAAGGATCGCAACAATGTCTGAACCGCATACCGTAACAGCCTATGACGACGAACTGCGCTGGCTCTCCCGCCGGCTCTCCGAGATGGGCGGTATCGCCGAAGGCATGGTCGCCGATTCGCTCACCGCGCTGATCAACGCCGATACCGCGCTGGCCCAGCGGGGGATCTCCGAGGATCTGCTGCTCGACCAGGGCGAGCGCGAGATCTATGAGAAGGCGGTGCTCGTCATCGCCAAGCGCCAGCCCATGGCCTCCGACCTGCGCGAGATTATCGGATCGATCCGCATCGCCTCCGACCTGGAGCGCGTCGGCGACCTGGGCAAGAACATTGCCAAGCGGGTGATCTCGATCCACACCATGGCCCAGCCCAAGAAGCTGGTTCGGGGTCTCGAGCATCTCTCCGAACTGGCGCTCACCCAGCTCAAGGAAGTGCTCGACGCGTTCTCCTCGCACTCGGCGGAGCAGGCCAACTCGATCCGCGAGCGCGACGAGGAGATCGACGCGATCTACACCTCGCTGTTCCGCGAGCTTCTCACCTACATGATGGAAGACCCGCGCAATATCTCGGCTTGCACGCATCTTCTGTTCTGCGCCAAGAATATCGAGCGCATCGGCGACCATGCCACAAACATCGCCGAGACGGTCTTCTATGTGGCGACGGGCCAACAGATGACGGTGGATCGGCCGAAAGACGACGACAGCGCGAATATCGTCGCCGATCCGGTCGAGTGAGCGGATTCGGCTGACCGGCATGGCATGGAGTTGAACTGATGGCGATGGCACCGCGGATCACAGTGGTCGAGGACGAGGAGGCGCTGAGCGTTCTCCTGCGCTACAATCTCGAGGCGGAAGGCTACGAGGTCGACACCATCCTGCGTGGCGACGAGGCGGAGATCCGGCTGCGCGAGCGCGTTCCCGATCTTCTGCTTCTCGATTGGATGCTGCCCGGCATCTCCGGCATCGAACTGTGCCGTCGGCTGAGGCTGCGCCAGGAGACCGAGCGGCTGCCGATCATCATGCTGACCGCGCGGGGCGAGGAGAGCGAACGTATTCGCGGCCTTGC
Source organism: Hyphomicrobiales bacterium (assembly GCA_002709005.1). Classification (GTDB taxonomy): domain Bacteria; phylum Pseudomonadota; class Alphaproteobacteria; order Rhizobiales; family Rhizobiaceae; genus Pseudohoeflea. The sequence continues at coordinate 7,256 of PAPH01000005.1, forward strand.
AACCGGGGCCGACGATTATGTGGTCAAGCCCTTCTCCACGCCGGAACTGCTGGCCCGCGTTCGCGCCATGTTGCGCCGGGCACGACCCGAGACGATCTCGACGATCCTGAAGGTCGGCGACGTCGAACTCGACCGCGAGACCCACCGCGTCCGCCGCCGCGGCCGCGACATCAAGCTTGGGCCGACCGAATTCCGGCTGCTGGAATTCCTGATGAGCGCGCCGAGCCGCGTTTATTCCCGCTCGCAGCTTCTCGACGGTGTATGGGGCCACGACGTCTATGTCGACGAACGTACCGTCGACGTTCATGTGGGCCGTCTGCGCAAGGCGCTCAACCTCGCCAATATGCGCGATATCGTCCGCACCGTACGCGGCGCAGGCTATTCCATCGAGGGCTAGCCTGCGGCCGGCTGTTACGGAAAATCAGCACAAAAAAACGCCCGGTGCCGAGGCGCCGGGCAGTTTACCGCGTGTCGTCGCGCGTGCCGTACTCGAACTCAGCCTTTGCGGCGGCGGTCCTGGGAGGGCTGGAACGCGAGACGGGAGTGGTAGCTGCAATAGGGGTTGGATTCCCCTGAATCGTTGCCGCAGAAGTGGAAATCCTCCTGCAGCGGATCGCCGATCGGCCACTTGCAGGTGCGCTCGGTGAGCTGCACAAGTTCCAGCCGGCGGGAGATCGGTACCACCACATCCTCGGCAGGACGGGTCGCGATCTCCTGATAGGCGACGGCATCGACATCGGTCTTCAGCGCAGTCGCGGCACCGCCGGACGAGCGGCTGATCGTCCGCGTGGTGTGGGAATGCGAATGGCTGGCTGCGCGGGCAGTCGCCGTATAGGTCGACGAACGCGGTGCGTTCGGGGCCGGACGCTTGGTGCGCACCTTGGTCTGCCCGCCGCTCTTGGCGCGGCCCGGCAGGTTCAGGCGGTGCACCTTGCCGATCACCGCATTGCGGCTGACGCCGCCAAGCTGTGCGGCAATCTGGCTAGCGCTGAGCCCGTCAGCCCAAAGCTTCTTGAGCATTTCGACTCGTTCATCCGTCCAGTTCATCAGTTTTTGCTCCGTATCATCCGGATTTGGACCGGCAGAATCCTTCATCGCAACCACGGACCGACCGCAGTCTGAAAGACGCCGCTACTGTTAAGATGACTAGTGTCCGCCCCGACTTCCTAGTACCTGACCCTAACCTAGTGTTCGCTTGACTCGGTGACAAGAGTCGCGGGAATCGCGTTGATTCGTTTTTCCGGTTTTCCCCAACTTACGGGTTTTTCCTCGTCGTCAGCTGGCCACGATTGCGACATTGCCCTGCTTCTGTGACGAAACCGCGACGGGTTCGGAAACCCCCTGAAACAGGGGCTGCATTGACTTTGACAGGCGAGTTGTAAATAGTGCGCCCGGGCCGCCCCAAGGGGCGGCGTTTTAGTTTTTGGCATCACGTCCCGGAGCTTGTCCGGCCGCCTCGCAAGGGCGTCGGAACGGTTTCGGGCTTGGCAATTTCGGGAGCCGGGATCATGGGATCTGCCGCGCCGCTTTATGAGACCTACAACCGGGCGCCGCTGCGCTTCGAGCGCGGGGAAGGCGTGTGGCTGACCACCGAAAGCGGTGAGCGATATCTCGATTTCGGCGCGGGCATCGCGGTGAGTTCGCTGGGTCATTCCCACCCGCATCTCGTCGAGGCTCTGACGGATCAGGCCGGCAAGCTGTGGCATCTCTCCAATCTCTACGAGATCCCCGGACAGGAACGCCTCGGTGCCCGCCTCGTCGACGCGACTTTCGCCGACAAGGCCTTCTTCACCAATTCGGGTGCGGAAGCGCTTGAATGCGCGATCAAGACCGCCCGCCGCCACTTCTATATCAACGGCGAGCCCGAGCGTTACGGCATCGTGACCATGGAAGGCGCCTTCCATGGGCGGACGCTCGCGACCATCGCCGCGGGTGGTCAGGCGAAGTATCTCGAAGGCTTCGGCCCCAAGGCGCCCGGCTTCGACCAGGTTCCGTTCGGCGACTTGGATGCGCTCGAGGCGGCAATCACCGAAACCACCGCCGCCGTGCTCATCGAGCCGGTGCAGGGCGAGGGCGGCATCCGCCCGATCGATCCGGAGATCCTGCGCAAGATCCGCAAGCTCTGCGACGACCAGGGCGCCCTGCTGATCCTCGACGAGGTTCAGTCCGGCGTCGGCCGTACCGGCAAATTCTTCGCCCATGAATGGGCAGGCATCACGCCCGATCTCATGGCCGTGGCAAAAGGCATCGGCGGCGGCTTTCCCTTCGGGGTCTGTCTGGCGACCGCATCGGCCGCGGACGGCATGACCGCGGGCACCCATGGTACCACCTATGGCGGCAACCCGCTCGCCATGGCGGTCGGCAACGCCGTGCTCGACGTGATCCTCGAAGATGGCTTCATCGACCACATCAATGATGTCGGCAATGCACTGGTTCAGGGCCTCGTTTCGCTCAAGGACCGCTACCCTGATCTGATCGAGGATGTACGCGGCAACGGGCTGATGCTTGGAATCAAGTGCGCGAAATCCAATATAGAGATGGTTCAGGCCTTCCGCGCCGAACATCTGCTGACAGTGCCGGCGGGCGACAACGTGGTGCGCCTGCTGCCGCCTCTGAACCTTACCGCCGAGGAGGCGCGTGAAGGGCTCCAGCGCATGGAAGCAGGTCTCGAAACGCTGACCAGGGGCTGATGACGCCCGGCCGGAACGACATTCAGAACAGGTTCGACATGAGCGAAGCCAAGACCCCGAAGCATTTTCTCGATCTGTCCGCGGTGGGCGCGACCGACCTGCGGGCGATGATCGATGCCGCGAAATCGGCCAAGCAGGGCCCGGTCAGCGAAAAGCCGCTGGCCGGAAAGATGCTGGCCATGATCTTCGAAAAGCCCTCGACGCGGACCCGCGTGTCCTTCGATGTCGGCATGCGCCAGCTCGGCGGCGAAACGCTGTTTCTCTCCGGCACCGAAATGCAGCTCGGCCGCGCCGAGACGATCGCCGACACCGCGCGCGTTCTCTCGCGCTATGTCGACGCCATCATGATCCGTACGCTGGAACATGAACGGATGCTTGAACTCGCCGAATACGCCACCGTGCCGGTGATCAACGCGCTGACCGACGATACCCATCCGTGCCAGATCATGGCCGACATCCTCACCTTCGAGGAGCATCGCGGGTCCGTGAAGGGCAAGACATTCGCCTGGACGGGTGACGGCAACAATGTGCTTCATTCGCTGATCGAGGGCGCCGGCCGTTTCGGCTACCGGATGCGGATTGCGGTTCCAGAGGGATCGGAACCCACCCAGCGCTTCATCGACTGGGCTCGTGCCGAAGGCGCAGAGGTCGACCTTCTGCGCGATCCGGCGGAAGCTGTCGAAGGTGCCGACTGCGTGATTACCGATACCTGGGTGTCGATGAACCAGGAACACCGCGCCCGCGGCCACAACGTCTTCCAGCCCTATCAGGTCAATGGCGACCTGATGGCGAAAGCAAACGACAACGCGCTCTTCATGCACTGCCTGCCCGCCCATCGCGGTGAAGAGGTCACCGATGAGGTCATCGACGGCCCGCAATCGGTGGTGTTTGACGAAGCGGAGAACAGGCTTCATGCCCAAAAGGCGGTCCTGCGCTGGTGTCTCGGCGCTCTCTGAGACCGGAACGGTTCTAAAATGACGGACAATAATCTCAACCTCGGCGATATCGGTTTCGCCGGTGATGATCACGTGGTTCCATTCGCTGTGGAAGGGCTCGACGTGCGCGGCCGCGCGGTCCAGCTCGGCCCGATGCTCGATACCATTCTCGGCCGGCACGATTATCCCGAGCCGGTGGCGCGGCTGCTCGCCGAGCTCATCACGCTGACGGTCCTGCTCGGCACCTCGCTCAAGTTCGAGGGCAAGCTGATCGCTCAGACCAAGGGCGACGGGCCGGTCGATTTCATCGTCGCTGACTTCAAGACGCCGGGCGACGTGCGCGCCTATGCCCGCTTCGACGAGGATCGGCTGAATGCGGCCATCGAGGCCGGCGAAACCACGCCTCAGGCACTGCTCGGCAAGGGCATCCTCGCCTTCACCATCGACCAGGGGCCGATGATGCAGCGCTATCAGGGCATCGTCGAGATGGACGGCGGATCGCTGTCGGAAATGGCCGAAACCTATTTCCGCCAGTCCGAGCAGATCCCGACGGCCCTTCGAATGGCGGTGGGCGAACTCTACCGGGCGGATGCCGACGGTCACAAGACCCAGTCCTGGCGCGCCGGCGGCATGGTGATCCAGTTCCTCCCCGAGGCGCCGGAGCGCATGCGCCAGCCGGACCTGCCGGGTGGCGACGTGCCAGATGATGTCGATCTGCCGGAACGCGGCGAGGACGACGCCTGGACCGAAGCCCGGGCTCTCGCCGAAACGATCGCGGCCGACGAACTGACCGACCCTGACGTGGGTTCGGAACGGCTCCTGTTCCGGCTCTTCAACGAGCACGGCGTGCGCGTCTTTCCGCCCTCGGCGGTGGAGGACAAGTGTTCGTGCTCGCGCGAAAAGCTCGCCGAGGTATTCAACGGCTTCTCAGCCGAGGAAATCCGCGAGTCCGTCCAGGACGGCCACATCTCCGTGGTCTGCGAGTTCTGCTCGACGGCCTACCTTTTCGAGCCGAAGGAATTCGGCGTCGAATAAATCGAGCCGGCCTTCTCAGTTCAGCGTGCGGATGCGTCCGGGCGTGTCGAGCGAGAAGGCCGGGATTTCGACGTCAAAGAGTTCGCCGTCGTCGTTCTGCATCTGGTAGCTGCCGACCATGACCCCTGAAGGGGCGTCGAGGGGGCATCCCGAGCTGTACTCATAGGTGTCGCCGGGGCCAAGCATAGGCTGTTCGCCCACCACGCCGTCCCCGCGGACCTCATCGATCACCCCGTTCTCGTCGGTGATGCGCCAGTAGCGGCTGCGCAGTTGCACCCCTGTTGCCGAATAATTGGCGATGACGACGCGATAACCCCATACGTGGCGGTTCTCGTCCGGGTCCGATTGCTCTTCGAGATAGTAGGGCTCGACTGTGACCTCGATGCCGCGGGTGACCGCGCGGTACATGAAACGTCTCCGGGAAAATTAGTGCCGCATTTACCAAACGATTGACCTAGCGGCGAGTTGTGCCGGAGGCAAGATGCCTTCGGCAAAACGAAGCTCGCAAAGTTGAATAGCAGTTGATCAACCTGCGCGGTAATGCGAAGCCCTGACTTCCCGCACTCCGAGGCCTGCATGCTCGACGGACGACTGAAACGACATCTCGACCCCGTGCTCACGCGCATCGGAGCGCGGCTTGCGGGATGGGGCATGACGGCGAACGGCGTCACCTATATGGCCTTCGGCGTCGGTCTTGTGGCGGCGCTCGCCATCGCTTTAGGACACACCTGGTGGGGACTGGCGCTCCTGCTGACAAGCCGGTTTGGCGACGGGCTCGACGGCGCTGTGGCGCGTCAGAGGGGGTCTACCGATTTCGGCGGCCTGATCGATATCGTGCTCGATTTCGCCTTCTACGGCATCATTCCCTTCGCCTTCATCCTCCTGGATCCTGCCGCGAACGCGATTGCCGGCGGGCTTCTGCTTCTCTCCTTCTACGTCAACGGAGCGAGCTTTCTCGCTTACGCGATCATCGCGGAAAAGCGGGGGGAGATGACGGAACAGCGCGGGGCGAAGTCGATCTATTTCACGACGGGGCTGGCGGAAGCGACCGAAACCTATCTGGCCTTCGCCGTCTTCTGCCTCTGGCCGGGGGGATTTCCGATCACCGCGACGGTTTTCGCGGTGATCTGCTTCTACACCGCCGCCTCGCGGCTGGTGCTGGCATGCCGGACTTTCGGGGTTTCGCCTTCAGATCGCTGAGAGCGCGGCCTCAATGTCCTCAACGAGATCCTGGACGTCCTCAAGCCCGACGGACATGCGCACAAGACCGTCGCCGATCGACAGTTCGGCGCGGTCCTCGTCCGAGAGGTTCTTGTGCGTGGTTGTCGCCGGATGGGTGATCAGGCTCTTGGCATCGCCGAGATTGTTGGAAATGCGGATGATCTCCAGCGCGTTCTGGAAGCGGAAGGCCGCATCCTTGCCGGCTTTGAACTCGAAAGCGACCATGGTCGATCCGCCCGCCATCTGCTTCTTGCAGATATCGGCCTGCGGATGGTCGTCGCGCCCCGGATAAAGTACACGGCCGATCTCCGAGCGGCCGGCCAGGAAGTCGGCGATCTGGCCTGCGCTTTCGGTCTGCTGGCGCACGCGGATCGGCAGCGTCTCCAGGCCCTTGAGAAGCACCCAGGCGTTGAACGGCGACATGCCGGGGCCCGTATGGCGGAAATAGTCGTGCAGGTGCTCGTCGATCCAGTCCTTGTCCGACAAGATCACGCCGCCCAGACAGCGGCCCTGACCGTCGATATGTTTGGTTGCCGAATAGGCGACCACATGGGCGCCGAGTTCGAGCGGCTTCTGCAGGATCGGGGGGGCGAAGACATTGTCGACCACCAGCCGGGCGCCGGCCTGATCGGCGAGGCGCGCCACGGCGGCGATATCGACGACTTCCAGCGTCGGGTTGGTCGGGCTTTCGAGAAAGAACACCTTGGTGTTCGGACGAACGGCCTTTTCCCAGGCCGAGAGATCGCGGCCGTCGACGAAGGTGGTCTCGATCCCGTATTTCGGCATCAGCTTCTCGACCACCCAGCGGCAGGAGCCGAACAGCGCGCGGGCGGAGACGACGTGATCGCCTGCCTTGAGCTGGCAGAGCAGCGCCGCTGTCACCGCCGCCATGCCCGAAGCCGTCGCCCGTGCATCTTCCGCGCCTTCAAGCATGCACATGCGCCTTTCGAACATGTCCGTGGTCGGATTGGCGTAGCGGGAATAGATGAAGCCCGGTTCCTCGCCCTTGAAGCGCGCCTCGGCGGCTTCCGAGCTGTCATAGACGAAGCCTTGCGTCAGGAAGAGCGCTTCCGAGGTTTCGCCGAACTGGCTGCGGTTGGTTCCGCCATGGACAAGCTGGGTGGCGGGTCTCAATTTGCGTGTGTTCGTCATCGTCTGTCGCGTCCAAACAAAAAAACCGGCTCGCAAAGTTGCAAAGCCGGTGAAACAGACACCCGACCTTTTAGCAACTTGTTTTACGTGGCTGCAAGCCGGCCGGCCAAATCACCACGGGATAAGCGGCTCTTTAGCCCTTTCGGCGGCTTGCGTCAATTCCCGCCCATTGTCATGAAGGAGGCACGTTCCGGAGAAAGACATGCAGCCGAAAAGCGGAATTCTTGCCGACAGTGCCATTGCCGGGCTCCATGCCGCGGGCGCCATCCTGACGGGCAAGCCCTTCGACGACGACCAGATCCAGCCCGCCAGCCTCGATCTGAGGCTCGGTGCGCTGGCCTATCGCGTGCGCGCGAGCTTCCTGCCCGGCCCCGGCCACAAGGTGAAGGACAAGCTCGACCGGCTGAAGCTCCACGCATTCGAACTCAGCGAGGGCGCAGTGCTCGAGACCGGCTGCGTCTACATGGTGCCCCTGCTTGAAAGCCTGAAGCTTCCCGAACTCGTATCCGCCTCGACGAACCCGAAGAGTTCAACCGGCCGTCTCGACATCTTCACCCGTGTTCTGACCGATCACGGCCAGGAATTCGACCAGATCCCGGCCGGCTATGAAGGTCCGCTCTGGCTAGAGATCAGTCCGCGCACCTTTCCCATCGTCGTCAGGACGGGGTCGCGGCTGTCGCAGATCCGCTTCCGACAGGGGACGAGCCAGCTCGACGAGGACGAGCTGCGCGCTCTGCACGCGAACGAGACGCTGATTGCAGCCGATAATCCCAATGTCTCCGGCGGCGGCATAGCGCTGTCCATCGATCTGGAGGGAAGCGGCAAGGGAAGCCTCGTGGGCTACCGTGGCAAACACCACACCGCGGTAGTCAATGTCGACCGCAAGGCCGAATACGACATCGACGATTTCTGGGAGCCGATCTACAATCGCGGCTCGGCCGACCTCATCCTCGATCCCGACGAATTCTATATTCTCGTCTCCCGCGAGGCGGTTCACGTGCCGCCGATGTATGCCGCCGAGATGACGCCCTTCGATCCGCTCGTCGGCGAATTCCGCGTTCACTATGCCGGTTTTTTCGATCCCGGTTTCGGCCATGCCGGCGCCGGCGGCAAGGGAAGCCGCGCGGTTCTCGAAGTCCGCTCGCACGAGGTGCCCTTCATTCTCGAGCACGGCCAGATCGTCGGCCGGCTGGTCTACGAGCACATGCTGACACTGCCTGAACGGCTCTATGGCGAAAGCCTCACCTCCAACTATCAGGCGCAGGGACTCAAACTGTCCAAGCATTTCAAGTCGCCGACACGCTGAAACCGGACGCGCCTGATTTGTTGGTCAACTGAAGGGCCTGCGCCAGGTCGTGGTACTGGTCGTGGCAGAGAAATGGCAGAGACGAGGGAGTGACCTCCTATTGCGTCCGTCACGCTCGCATTTGCGCCATGCACCCCTTGCCCAGGAACTGACGTTGTAATCGGTTGGTAAAATAATCTTGAGGCCCGACAAGGCCTCCGATTCTAAGTGTCGGCTCTCGTCACGATTTTCATTTGACTTGCCGGCCCGTGCCCGGCATGGATTTGCTGTCGGCGGGTATGATGTAATGGTAGCCTGTCAGCTTCCCAAGCTGATCGCGCGGGTTCGATTCCCGCTACCCGCTCCAGCACTCTCGGAGACCTGATCCGTCGCATGTTCTGCCGCGCCGGCCTTTTCGGCCGGGTGGGGCGTCTTCGCCCAATGGTGCGCCTTGCGGGGAAGTTCGAAAATCGCCATCCATGCGGCGCATCCCATCGCCAGCCAGTAGGCGGGAAGGGCCGCCATGTGGCGGAGCGCGATGTGACGTTTCTCCTGCCGCGTCATGTGCAGGACGCCCATCGTGGCGAAGGCGATATAGCTGCTCGTCACGCTGACCACGTCGGTGAGGAAAAGTTGGCCATGCGGGCTGCCGTCGGACGCCTCGACTCCCATGACGCGGCCAGCCAGATAAACGGCGATGAACAGATACATGAAGGGGTGCGCAAGCGTCGAGACCATCATCCCGGCGATGAAAACCTGCGCGGAAAAGAAGCCGGCCGCTCCCATTTCTCTCATCGTGCGCAACGGATGGCGCATCATCACGAGCCAGGTTTGAAGCCAGCCCTTGAGCCACCGGCTCCGCTGGCGCATCCAGACCGGTAGGGTATCGGGCGCCGTTTCGATCGTCGCGTGATAGGCGGCCACCGTTCGGTACCCGGCCCGATAGAGGCGCATCCCGAGATCCGCGTCCTCGGTGACGTTGTAGGGATCCCAGCCGCCGACTTCATCGAGCACCGATCTGCGGAAATGATTGGAGGTGCCCCCGAGTGGAATGGGGAGCCCGCGACGCCCGAGAAAGGGCACCAGCGCCCGGAAAAGCCCGGCATATTCGATGGCGAAGAGCGCGCTCAACCAGTTCTGGCGGAAATTCGAAACGACGAGCGGCGCCTGCACGCAGCCCACCTTGCCGTCGGATGCCGAGAAGATCGCGAAGGCCTCGCGCAACTGTGCAGGTGCCGGAATATCCTCGGCGTCGTAGAGTGCCACATAGTCGCCTCGCGCGCCGGCCATGCCGTAGGCGAGCGCCTTTGGCTTCGTCTTCGGTCCGTGATCCGGAACGAAGATGATCTCGCATTGCGGGCCCGGATTGGCGGCCCGCAATGCCGCCACAGTGGCGGTGTCGGATTTTTCGCATATGAACTTGATGTCGAGCCGCGTCTTCGGCCAGTCGATCCGTTCAAGCGCCCTGACGAGCTGACCGGCCATCGCGGCTTCGTCCTTGAGCGCGACGAGAATGGTGTAGACCGGAAGCCCTCTTGCTTCGCGCGGCAATATGGGCGCAGCGGGCCGCTTGCCGAACGCCGCCGCCAGCAGGCGAAGAAGGCTTGCCGAGAGAAAGAACGCGGTCATCGTCAGGTGAACGCCGACCAGTGTGTGGATGGGCCAGGTGAGCGAGACGGCGATCATGGCGCAAAGCGCAAGCCCGATGCAGAAGCCCTGGAAACCGGTGAGAACAGTGCGGGCGCTGTGCTCGCGTCGCTTCTCCTCGAGAGCGCCCGTGGTGCGACGGACCCGCGCCTCCTCTTCCACTGTCCAGACGGCCGCCCGGATCGTCGCCGGCGAAGCCACCACGAACCGCGACCGCAGCGCGGGGCTTTCCGCGAGCCGGCGGCGTTCGCGCTGCAATGTCGAGGCGGAGGGCGAGATGACGGTCAGCACGCGCTCGCGGTCGACGATGCGCAGCGGGCCGTCGCGCCGGAGCAGGGCGTCGATCGCAGGCGAAGCGAGGACCGAACGGGGATCGATCCGTTCCAGGAACGGCAGCTCCAGATATTGTGCCAGCCAGCGATAATAGATGTCCGGTTTGATGAGGCGGGCGGCTATCAGCTCGGATTCGACGCTGGTGCCGTTCGTTTCGGCCGCTTCGAGCGCGCGCGCGACGCTTGGCTTGCCGATGCCGCAGGCGCGGAAGAAGGCCGCTTCCGCTTCCCGCGCGGGGGTCGGTGCCGAGGAGGGTGCCTCCGCCACAGCTTCGCGCCGGGGGCGGCTTTCCCCCCGGCGATGCATCCCGATGTTCGACACTGGCTTGCTCGGCGCCATGACTCTGATACACAAAAGAAACTTCGGGACGGATCCACACGCACCATGTTATCAGAAGTTGTATTTCAAACATACCCACCTTTTGAGGGTAATAAGCGCTTGAAACGCATCTTTTTGGGCATGCTGGGTATTTGGATGCTTGCGTGGCCGGCGATGGGGCAAGATGCGCCCAACTATGTCGATCCGCGCGAGCGCATCGGAACGCCGGATCTTTCCAAGCTTGTCCGCATCCGTTTCCTGACCACCGTCGACTATCCGCCGTTCAACTTTCTCGACCAGTCGCAAAAGCTCGCCGGGTTCAATGTCGATCTGGCGCGCGCCATGTGCGAGGTGCTCGACGTCGTCGACCGCTGCCAGATTCAGGCGCTGCCATGGGAGGAACTGGACCACGCGTTGTCGAACGGGCAGGGCGAGGCGATCATCGCGGGTCTGGCGAAAACGCCCGATACCCTGGCGAGCTACCGCTTCAGCCGGCCCTATATGGAATTGCCCGCCCGCTTCGTGGTGCGGCGGGACGCCGGCTATGCGAATGACGCGGCAACCGAACTTGCCGGCCGGAAGGTCGGCGTGGTCGGCGGCTCCGCCCATGAGGCGATGCTGAAAGCCTGGTTCCCCGAGATCGAAGCGGTGCCATTCGACGACGCAGGCCTCGCCCATGCCGCCCTTCTGGCGGATGACGTCAAGGCGATCTTCGGCGACGGCGTGCAACTGTCCTTCTGGCTCCAGAGCGGAGCCGCCGATGATTGCTGCGATTTCTACGGAGGTCCCTACCTATCGCCCTATTATCTCGGCGAGGGGCTGGCGATTGCGGTCGCGCCCGGAGACGGCGATCTTGCCGCCGCCTTCGACCACGCGCTTTCCGTGCTCAACCGCAACGGACGTTTTACCGAACTCTATCTGCGCTGGTTCCCGAAGGGGCTGTATTGAGGCCGATACCTGGCTGCGGGATCAGGCCGAACGGAACCGGGCGATTGCCCCGCGCTCGATCGCCGCACAGGTGAGCTTGTCGAGGCCGAGCCGGTCGCGCAGCATCTGCAACAGCCGGATTTCCTCCTCCTGGATATTATAGTCGGCGGACGCGATTTCGACGGCGATGGCATAGGCCGTGTCGTAGAGACGGGGCGGCACCGCGTCGCGGATCACCTCGAGCACGATGTCGAGCCCTTCCGGCCCCTCGAGAATTTTCGCGCAGTCGCGGCACACCGCCACGAGGCGCTCTTCCTCGAAATTCGAAAACACCGGGAGAAAGCGGACAAGACGTCCGATGCGGGCCATTTCGGCGTCATTCATCGCGGTATCCACCGCAGACATGATGACCATGAGATAGATGAGGGCTTCGTCGGACGAAATGGCCTTGGACATGATGATTTCCGGTTTCTCCGTTCTGGTTCGCGACCGGAGAATAGGAAGGGAGCGCCGCCCGCACAAGGGCAGGTGATGGCATGCCCGGCTACTGGCTGGCCCAGATGATGCGCGCCATCCAGTCTATCTCCTCGGGCACAAACGAGCGGTTCGGGTGCTCGGGATTGAGGGAGACGAGGTCGATAGCCTTCTGCGTCTGGCGTGACAGCACCTTTGCCATCACTTCACCGCTGCGCGTCTTGACCACCACGCGGTCGCCGCGTCGGAGCTGCGCGCCCGGTTCGACAATCAGGATGTCACCGTCGCGGTAGAGCGGCATCATGGAATCGCCCTGCACCTCGAGCGCGTAGACATTGCCGCCCGCCGCCGGATTGGCCGGAAAGTCGACCACGTCCCAGCCCTGGCCGGCGGGAAAGCCGCCGTCGTCGAAGAAGCCGCCGGCACCCGCCTGGGCGAAGCCGAGCAGCGGAATCGAGCCCTGCTGGGGCGGAAACGCGCCTTCCGGAAGATCGCCGCGGGCGGAGCCGGACTTGCCGCCGACAGCCGCCACAAAATCCTCGACCGATGCGCCGGTCGCCTGGAGAACCTTGGAGAGGGATTCGGTGGAGGGCCAGCGGTCGCGGCCGTCGGCGCCGCGGCGCTTTGACTTGTTGAACGACGTCGGATCGAGCCCGGCGCGGCGCGCAAGCCCCGAGGCCGTCAGCCCATGCCGTTCGGCCAGTTCGTCGATTGCCGCCCAGATACGGTCGTGAGAGAGCATCCTGTCTTCCGTCAGCCGTCTTCAACACGAGACTTCTAGCCCAAAACCCCTCCGATGGTAAGGGGTAATAGGAAAAATATCCTCACACCCCCCTGCCGCGGGCGGTCAGCGCGGCACGGTAAAAGGTTCCCGGCCTTGGGTCAGCGCCTGATCGAGATGTTCCAGCCGGTCCTGTCCGAAAAAGGCCTCGCCACGGTAGACATAGGTGGGAACGCCCACGGCATCGGCGTCGACCGCCGCCTTGGCATTGTTGCGGCGGATTTCCTCCGCCCAGTCCGTCTTGGCATCCTTGAGCGCGGGCAGGGGGTCGAGGCCGCACTGGGACAGATAGGAGGCGAGCACCGCCTCGTCCCTGATGTCGTCGTCATAGGCCCAGAGCCCGCCGAGCACCTTGTTGATGAAATAGCGTGGATCGTGCCCGCTCTCGACCAATCCGACCGCCACGCGATCGGCGAAACCCGGATCGGTCGGCCAGAACTTCGGTTCGATCTTGATCGGCAGATTGCGATAGAGCGCCTGGCGCTGGAGTTCAATGAGGCGCATGCGCTGGCGCACAGGCGGACGCTCGCCCGGCGGCACCGCACCGGAAACCGCCCAGACATCCTTCAGGTTCACCGCCTTGAAGTTCACGGTTGCCTTGTGCTTTTCGGCAATGTCGCAGAAAAGCCGGTGGCCGAGATAGCAGAACGGCGAAGCGCAGGTGAAGTAGTAGTCGATGGTGGGCATGGCGGGCTCCTCCTTGCCGGGCGGCATATGGTGGCGGAGAGTGCGCCTCCATTCGTTGGGTGGCAAGACGGGTCCAACAGCGATCCAAGGTTTGTTGCAACGCGGCCCGCAAAGAAAAACGGGCCCGAAGGCCCGTCTCGAAGTCGCTGAAGCTGCGCGCCGTCAGGCGGCTGCCTTGGTTGCCGCACTCTCCTCGGAACCGAAGCGGCCGTAGAAGGTCTCGCCCTTCTCCGCCATGTCCAGAAGCAGCTTCGGCGCCTTGAACTGCTTGCCGTATTTGCGCTGCAGGCTCTTGCACATGGCGACGAATTCGGCGGCGCCCATTTCGTCGATGTAGGAGAGCGCACCACCCGTATGCGGCGCGAAGCCGAAGCCGAGAATGGTTCCGATATCGGCTTCCCGGGGATCGGTGACGATACCCTCTTCCATGGTGCGGGCGGCCTCGAGCGCGATCGTGGCGAGGAAGCGGTTCTTCAGCTCCTGCACGTCGATCTTGTCGGCCTCCTGTTGCGGGTGGAGCGTCTTGAGTTCGGGCCAGAGGTGCTTCTTGGCGGGCTTGGCAGGATAGTCGTAAAACCCCTTGCCGTTCTTGCGCCCCAGTCGGCCCTCTTTTTCGACCATGCGCTCGACCAGTTCGAGGTGGCGTGGGTCGACCGCCTTCTCGCCCATGTCGGCGATCGCCGCCCGGATGATCTTCAGCGACAGGTCGATCGCCACCTCGTCATTGAGCGACAAGGGGCCCACCGGCATGCCGGCCATCCGCGCCGAGTTCTCTATCATCGCCGGCGGAACGCCCTCGATGAGCATGTTGTAGCTCTCGTTCATGTAGCGCAGGACGCAGCGATTGACGAAGAAGCCGCGGGTGTCGTTGACGACGATCGGCGTCTTCTTGATGGCCGCCACGTAGTCGAGCGCCACGGCGAGCGCCTTGTCCGATGTCTTCCGGCCGAGAATGATCTCGGTCAGCATCATCTTGTCGACGGGCGAGAAGAAGTGGATGCCGATGAAGTTCTTCGGACGCTTCGAGTTCTTGGCCAATCCGGTGATCGGCAGCGTCGAGGTGTTCGACGCGAAGATGGCGGAAGGCTTGATGTGCGCCTCGATCGTCTCGGTCACGGTCTTCTTGACCTCGCGGTCCTCGAATACCGCCTCGATGACCAGATCGGCATCGGCGAGATCGGCGTAGTCGGACGACGGCGTGATCAGCGAGAGGAGCTTCTCGCCGGCTTCCTTGGTGGTCTTGCCACGCTGGACGCCCTTCTGCACGAGACTTTCGGAGTGCGCCTTGCCCTTGCCAGCGGCTTCCATGTCCTTGTCGATGAGGACGACCGGAATGCCGGCCTTTGCGGTCACATAGGCAATGCCCGCGCCCATGAAACCGGCACCGACGACGCCCACCTTCTTGAGCTTGGCGGGCTTGATGCCTTCGGGGCGGCGGGCGCCCTTGTTGAGCTCCTGCAAGGAGATGAAGAGCGAGCGGATCATCGCGCGCGCCTGCGGTGTTTGCAGGATGTGGGTGAAGTAGCGCTGCTCGATCTTCAGCCCGGTTTCAAAGGGAACCTGAAGGCCTTCGAAGACGCATTTCAGGATTGCGGCGGCTGCCGGATAATTGCCCTGTGTCTCGCGGCGCAGAATGGCGGATGCCGCGGGCCAGAGCTGCGCGCCCTGGGCCGACCAGATCGGTCCGCCGGGCAGCTTGAAGCCCTTCTCGTCCCAGGGCTGAACCGGCTTGAGGCCGTTCTTGATCATCGCCTTGGCGGTCTGGATCAGCTTCTTGGGCTCGGCGACCTCGTGGATGAGGCCCATGGCCTTGGCGCGCTTGGGGTCGAGATTCTGACCGGTGGTCATCATCTGCAACGCGTCCTGGGCATTGGTCAGGCGCGGAACGCGCTGGGTGCCGCCGGCGCCCGGGAAGATACCGACCTTGACTTCCGGTAGAGCCATCTTGACGGACGGAGCGTCCGCGGCCACGCGGCCATGACAGGCGAGCGAGAGTTCGAACGCGCCGCCCATGCAGGTGCCGTTGATCGCAGAGACCCAGGGCTTGCCACAGGTCTCGATCTTGCGCCACAGCCAGCTCATCTTGCCCACGAGGTCGAAGATGACCTGCTGGGCGGTGTCGGGGTTCTTGTCTGTCTCCGCCTTCACGGTCGAGAACATGCCGGTGATCATGGTCAGGTCCGCGCCGCCGGAGAAGCTCGACTTGCCGGAGGTGAAGACCACGCCCTTGACGGCGTCGTCAGCCACCAGCTGGTCGACGATCTTGTCGAGTTCGACGAGGACTTCCTCGTTGAAGACGTTCATCGACTTCTCGGGCATGTCCCAGGTGATGAGCGCGATGCCGTCCTTGTCGGTGTCGATCTTGAAGTTTCTGTAATCGGTCATTGTCGTCCTCCCTGGTCTCAAACGCGCTCGATGATCGTCGCCGTTCCCATGCCCGCTCCGATGCAGAGCGTGACGAGCGCGGTGTTGAGATCGCGCCGCTCGAGTTCATCGAGCACGGTTCCGAGGATCATGGCGCCGGTGGCGCCGAGCGGATGGCCCATGGCGATGGCGCCGCCATTGACGTTGATCTTGTCGTGGGGAATGTCGAAGGCCTGCATGTAGCGCAGCACGACGGCGGCAAAGGCTTCGTTGAGTTCGAAGAGATCGATGTCCTCGAGCTTCATCTTCGCGCGCTTCAGAAGCTTCTCGGTCACGTCGACCGGGCCGGTGAGCATCAGCGCCGGGTCGGAGCCGATATTGGAGAAGGCCTTGATGCGGGCGCGGGGTTCGAGCCCCATCGCCCTGCCGCCACGCTTGGAGCCCAGAAGCACCAGGCTTGCGCCGTCGACAATGCCCGACGAGTTGCCGGCATGGTGGACGAAGTTGACCGCTTCGACTTCCGGGTGCGCCTGGATGGCGACCGCGCCGAAGCCACCCATTTCGGCCGGCATCTGGAACGAGGCGTTGAGGCTTGCCAAGCTCTGCATGTCGGTGCCCGGACGCATGTGCTCGTCACGGTCGAGAATGGTGAGCCCGTTGATGTCCTTGACCGGCACGACCGATTTCTTGAAGTAGCCCTTCTCCCACGAATGGGCGGCGCGTTTCTGGCTCTCCACCGCATAGGCGTCGACGTCGTCGCGCGTAAAACCGTATTTGGTGGCGATCAGGTCGGCGGACACGCCTTGCGGCATGAAATAGGACGGCAGGTTGACGGACGGGTCCATGAACCAGGCGCCGCCCTGCATGCCGATACCGACGCGCGACATCGATTCCACACCGCCGGCGATGACGATATCATCGGCGCCCTGGGCGATCTTGGCAGCGGCGAAGTTCACCGCATCGAGGCCGGAGGCGCAGAAACGGTTGATCTGCATGCCCGGTGCTTCGGTCGCGTAGCCCGCTTCGAATGTGGCGGCACGGGCGATATCGCCGCCCGCCTCGCCAACAGCGTCCACGCAGCCCATGATGACGTCATCGACCTTCAAGGTGTCGAGGCCGTTGCGGTCGCGGACCGCTTCGAGCATATGCGCTGCGAGGCGCACCGAGGGAACCTCGTGCAGGCTGCCGTCCTTCTTGCCGCGCCCTCTGGGGGTGCGGACGTGGTCGTAGATGAATGCGTCGGTCATCGGGGCCTCCCGTTATTATTTCCGTTCACGCGGTTAGAGTTTGCTCGTCCATTCCGGACGGCATGAGGTCTTCTGATCTGGACCAGCCGGGAAGGGCGCGAATGCGCTCGAGCCAGGCTGAAAGGTTGGGCAGGGTCGCGTAGTCGACGCCGATCTGCTCGGGCCAGTAGAGGTAGGCGCACAGCGCGAAATCGGCGATCGTCGGCCGGTCGGCAGCAATCCAGTCGCGGCCCGTCAACCGTGCTTCGAGAATGTTGAGTGCCGATACGGTGCGGGCGTGCAGGAAGGTGACGTCTTCGGATTCACCCTTCTTGAGAAAGCGCCGCAGAAAGCGCAGTACACCGGCCTGGCCGGAAATCTTCTGGCTGTCGAAGAGAAGCCAGCGCATCACCTCGAATTCCTCGGCTTCCGTATCCGGGCCGAATTTGCCCAGTCGCCGGGCGAGATAGGTCAGGATCGCGCCGGACTGGGTGATCGTGAAATCGCCGTCCTGGCGATGATGCACCAGCACGGGAACCTCGCCCATGACGTTGAGGCCACGGAACGCCTCCTTGCGGGTCTCCCCGGAGAAAAAGGCGACGCGAACCGGCTCCCAATCAGCCTTGCAGAGCTCGAGCATCAGCGCGACCTTGTAGGCGTTTCCGCTCTCGGAAAAACAGTAAAGCGTGTACTCGGCCATCACAGACTCCGCGCAATGAGCAGTTTCATGATTTCATTGGTGCCGCCATAGATGCGCTGGACGCGGGCGTCACGGAACATCCGGGCGATCGGGTACTCGTTCATGTAGCCGTAGCCGCCGTGCAACTGCAGGCACTCGTCGACCACCTTGCACTGCAGGTCCGACGTCAGATACTTGACCATCGATGCATTGGTGGCATCAAGTTCGCCCTTGAGATGCAGCTCGATGCAGTGATTGACGAAGACGCGGGCCATGTAGGCCTCGCTCTTGAGTTCGGCGAGCTTGAACTGGGTGTTCTGGAATTCGATCACCGCCTTGCCGAAGGCCTTGCGCTCCTTGACGTAGTCGATCGTGACGGCAAGCGCGCGCTCGACCATCGAAATCGCCTGGTTGGCGATCAGCAGGCGCTCCTGGGGCAGTTCTGTCATCAGTTGGACGAAGCCCTGTCCTTCCTCGGTGCCGAGCATGTTCGACGTGGGAATCCGCACGTCGTCAAAGAACAGTTCGGACGTGTCGTTGGCCTTCAGCCCCACCTTGTCGAGGTTTCGGCCCCGCCGGAAGCCTTCAACTTCGTCGGTCTCGATCACCATCAGCGAGGTGCCCTTGGCGCCCCTCGTCGGGTCGGTCTTGGCCACCACGATGATCAGGTTGGCGTGCTGGCCGTTGGTGATGAACGTTTTCGAGCCGTTGACGACATAGTGGTTGCCGTCCTTCTTCGCCGTGGTCTTGACGCCCTGGAGATCCGAACCGGCACCCGGCTCGGTCATGGCGATGGCGCCGATCAGTTCGCCGGTCGCCATGCGCGGCAGCCACTTGCGCTTCTGCTCCTCGGACCCGAAATGCAGGATGTAGGGGGCGACGATGGCGTTGTGGAGCGCGATGCCGAAACCGTCGACGCCGACATGGCCCAGTGCGTCGGCAATCGCCGCCTCATGGGCGTAGCTGCCACCCGAGCCGCCATAGGTTTCGGGCATCGAGGCACAGAGAAGCCCGGCCTCGCCGGCCTTCTCCCATGTTTCGCGGTCGACCTTTTCCTGCTTCTCGAAGCGCTCGTAATCGGGCAGCACTTCGGTCTCCAGCCAGCGGCTGGCCATGTCGGAGAGCATGACGACGTCCTCCTCCATCCATGCCGGATGGGGAACGCCGAGTATGTCCTGCGGTCTGGTCGCCATGCCTTCCTCCCTTGGCTTGCCTTCCTGGTCTACAGATGGATCAGAACGCCTCCGCGTCGAGTGCCATCAGGATCTCGGCACCGGTTTCGATGCGCGCCTTGCGCATCGCGGTTTCCGGCATCACCCGCGCCATGAAGAAGTTCGCCGTCTTCAGCTTGTTTTCGTAATAGGCGGCGTTGTCGGCGCCATCGGCAAGCTTCTGGCTGGCGGCCTTGGCCATCAGGCCCCACATGTAGCCAAGCACGACGAGGCCGAAGAGATGCATGTAATCGGTCGAGGCCGCGCCCGCATTGTTGGGGTCCTTCATGCCGTTCTGCATCAGCCACATGGACGAAGCCTGCATGTCGTTAAGGCCCTTCTTGATGGCCTTGGTGAACGGCGCCATCTTCTCGTCGGAGCGGTTCTCCTCGCAGAAGTCGCCGATCTCCTTGAACAGCGCCATCACGGCGCGGCCGTTGTTCATGCCGAGCTTGCGGCCCACGAGGTCGAGCGCCTGGATGCCGTTGGCGCCCTCGTAGATCATGGCGATGCGCGCGTCGCGCACATACTGGCTCATGCCCCATTCCTCGATATAGCCGTGGCCTCCATAGACCTGCTGCGCCATCACGGCATGCTCGAAGCCGCGATCGGTGAGCACGCCTTTGACCACGGGGGTGACGAGACCGAGAATGTCGGCGGCCGCGATTGCGTCCTCCTCCACCTCGGAGCGGTGGGCGATGTCGGATTTCAGCGCCGTCCAGATGACGAAGGCGCGGCCGGCCTCGTTGAACGACTTCATCGTCATCAGCGAGCGGCGGATATCCGGATGGACGATGATGGGATCGGCCTTCTTGTCGGGGAATTTCGCGCCCGTCAGTGCACGGCCCTGGATACGCTCGCGGGCATAGTCGGCGGCATTCTGGTAGGCGATCTCGGAGATCGACTGGCCCTGAAGGCCGACGCCGAGGCGGGCTTCGTTCATCATCACGAACATCGCCTTCAGGCCGGCATTCTCGCCGCCGATCAGGTAGCCGGTCGCCTCGTCATAGTTCATCACGCAGGTCGAGTTGCCGTGGATGCCCATCTTCTCCTCGAGCGAGCCGCAGGAGACGCCGTTGCGCTGCCCGGGCGTGCCGTCCTCGCCGACCATGAACTTCGGCACGATGAACAGCGAGATGCCCTTGGTGCCTTCCGGAGCGCCCTCGATACGGGCGAGCACCAGATGGATGATGTTGTCGGACATGTCGTGTTCGCCGGCGGAGATGAAGATCTTCTGGCCGGAAATCTTGTAGGAGCCGTCACCGTTCGGAACGGCTTTGGTGCGCAGCATGCCCAGATCGGTGCCGCAATGCGGCTCGGTCAGGTTCATCGTGCCCGTCCAGGTGCCCTCGATCATCTTCGGCAGATATTTCGACTTCTGGGCGTCGTCGCCATGGACCTGGATGGCCGCGATGGCGCCCTGGGTCAGGCCAGGATACATCATCAGCGCCATGTTGGCCGAGCTCATATATTCGCCGATGGCGGAATGAAGCGTATAGGGCAGGCCCTGGCCGCCATATTCGGGGTCGGCTGCGAGGCCGAGCCATCCGCTCTCGCAATACTGCTTGTAGGCCGCCTTGAAACCTTCCGGCGTGGTAACCGAACCGTCGTCGGCGCGCTTGCAGCCCTGCTGGTCGCCGACCTGGTTGAGCGGGAACAGCACTTCCTCACTGAACTTCGCCGCTTCCTGCACGATCGCCTCGATCACGTCGGGCGTTGCGTCGGCGAAGCCGCTCAGATTCGAATAACGCTCGATGCCGAGCACGTCGTTGAGAATGAAAAGGGTGTCGTCGACGGGGGCCTTGAAGACGGGCATGTTTTCCTCACCAATTTATGGGCGCCAGGCACCATTTCGCTGAAAGCGTTTCCTCGACCGCTTCCATATTCTTTTTTGACGTTTGCGTAAACGTAAAAAATGACGCATCGGAGTCAAATTCCGTGAGCCATCTGTAGAAATCGGCCGAAAACCGGCATTTTTTCGACATGAAAGTCGAGAAAATGCCGCTGTCACTTCACCCCACGTGACGGAAAAAGAATGGAAAGCGGACGCGAAATCGCGTCTTCCCGACTAATCGGGGACTATTTATGAGCCGAAAGGCCGGAGAAGGATTGAGGTAATACCGGTCAGTTGCCGGAAAGCATGTCGCGGACCACGTCGATCGTCCGCTGCAATTCCTCGATCGCGGTCTCGAGATGGTCACGCTGTTCCTCGAGAACGCGCATCTGCGCCTCGCCCTTTTCCAGGGCCACGCGCAACTGCGTCTCGTTCTTGCCCTGCGGATCGTAGAGCTCGATCATCCGCTTGACCTCGTTCAGCGAGAAGCCGAGCCGCTTGCCGAGCAGGATCAGTTTGAGGCGCGCGCGGTCGCGCTTGGAATAGATGCGGGTGACCCCGTTGCGGGTCGGCCGCAGCAATCCCTTGTCCTCGTAGAAGCGCAGGGTGCGGAGCGTGACGTCGAATTCGCTTGCGAGATCGCCGATGCGGTAGGTGGCATCGTCCGGTTCGGGGCTGGTGTCATTCATGCCGTACTGCCTGCGCCGATGAGGTCCATCCGGCATGCCGCAAAGAGGGCGAGATCCGGAAACTGCATTTATACAGAACCTTCTGGTCCCGATAAAATCCCTGGGTCAAACCCAAAAAGTAACCTTGGTTAACGGGTTGTTTACCACGTTTAACCGAATGTGCGGCCTAGAACGGTAAAACCGGATCGTCAAGTCCAGCGTCAGTCTCCGGAAACCAATGTTCAAGTCAGGCGGATCGCGCCGGCGGGGGCCGGGGCGGCTGCCGAGCAAAACCGGAGTGCCCGGGGCGGCGTTGCCCGCCCGGGTGGAGCGGACACAAATATGTACGGATCGCGCAACTACACGAAAGAGACCGGCGGTCGGGACCAGACTCTCGACGCCCTCAACCGGACCATCGAGGGGCTCGAGGCGAGGATCGAGGGACTGGTCGGCCGAACGGGCGACGCTGGCGGCTACGCCCGTCGGGCGGAACGGGGCGCCGGCTACGGCGATCCCTTGGCCGAAATCCGCGCACGTCAGAATCAGCTCTCGGCAGGTCCTTCCCACCGTGCCGGCGAGGGCATTGAGCCCCGTCGCGCCCGACAGCAATCCGATTTCCGCGCCACCCAAGCTCCCGAACCGGCGCAGCACGACGGTCTGCGCCACCTCGCCGAGGCGATCGCCGAGATGCGGCGTGATCTCAAGTCCGAAATTCAGGAGAGCCTGACCCGCGAGCTCGGCGCCATCCGCCACGAGGTTCGCGACCTGACGACGCATTCGCGCGATGTCGGGCTTCCCGACGATCTCAACCGTGAACTCGCCGGCCTCTCCGACCGTATTGAACGTCTCGGCGACAGCGGTGGCCATGTCGACAGCCTGCGCCTCGAACTCGATTCCATGCGTTCGATGATCGAGGGTCTCGCCCGCGAGGAAAGCGTGCGCTCGCTCGAAAGCCGCTGGCATTCGCTCGAGGACCAGGTCTCGGCCATCGACATGGGCGGTGTGCGCGACGATCTCGTCAAGCTCGCCTACCGGATCGACGACGTTCGCGAGGCCCTGTCCTCCATCCCCGCTTCCGCCGTTTCCGGAGAACTCGAAAGCCGCATCGTCGACATTTCCGGTGCGATCGAGGAACTGGCCGGACGCACCGAGATTCCCGCCGACCAGATGCGGCAGTATTTCAATGCACTGGGCGGTCGGCTCGACGGCATCACCCGGTCGGTGGCAGCCCTCCAGGAACAACAGAAGAACCTCGCCTTCGATCCGGAAAGCTTCAATCTGCTCGATGAGCGGATCAGCGCCATCACCAAGAAGCTCGGCAGCATCGAGGCGAACAATCTCGCCTCCGACATGAGCGGGCGTCTGGATCAGGTGGCAAGCCGCCTCGACCGTCTCGCCGACGAAGACGCCGTAGGTAAGCTCGACAAGCGTCTGGCCCATCTCCAGTCGATGCTTGAGAACGGCTCGGGCGCGGGAGGCAGCGCCGATCATCCCATGTTCCCCGCGCTCTCCGAGAACATCGCGGCCCTGTCCGGCAAGCTCGACCGCGTCGGTACGCATGATGTGAGCGAGCAGCTCGCCTACCGGTTGGACGATCTCGCCGCTCGCATCGATTCTCTTCAGCAATCCGCTCCGAAGCAGTCGGATGGCGTTCCGGACGCCGTCATCGGCCGGCTCGAGGCTCTGATCGGCCGCGTCGAGGAAAAGGCGTCTCGTCCCGTCGACCCGCTTCCCGGCTTCGAGACGCTCGAAGCCCGTCTGGCGGAGATCGCCGCAAGGCTCGATACCCCGCCGGCTGCGGCACCCGCCACCGAAATGCATTTCCCCGCTTTCGACGACCTCGAGGCGCGTCTGAGCGATATTTCGGCGAAGCTCGACCGCGCCGGCACGACGACCGGATTCGACGGCGACGAGGCACTGCGCAATCTCGAGGAGCAGATCGCCAACCTGTCGCGCCAGATCGCATCAGCACCCGGCGCGGAAGGAATGGAGCGCATCGACAGCCGGCTTGGCGAGATCGAGGAACAGCTCTCCACCACCGACGAATATGTGATCGAGGCAGCACGCCAGGCGGCCGAAGCGGCCATCGCCGCCTATGCGGGCCGCGGCGATCTCGCCGGCGGACAGGCCGCCGGCAACATGGAGATCATCACCGCGCTTGCCGATGATCTTAAGGCGCTCGAAAGCTTGAGCCGCCAGAGCGAGGAACGCAATCTGCGTGCCTTCCAGGGCGTGCAGGAAACGCTGGTGAAGATCGCCGAGCGGCTTGAAATGCTGCAGTATCCCGAACGGGCGGCCGGACGCGAGCCGGAGCGTGAGCCCGAGAGCGAGAAGGTGGTGGCACGGGCCGCAGCCGCCTCGACGCCGCCGCAGATGCCGCGCGCCGAGACCGGCATGTTCGACGATCTCCCCGCCGACGAGCCCGTCTGGGGAGCGTCGGGACGGCATGATGCGGAGACTGGAGAGGCCCACGTCACCGACCCCGACCGCTCGCCCGCCGAAGCCGCCGCAATGGCCGCGGCCTTTGCAGCGGAAGGACAGGCCGAGGATGAGGACGGCACGCAGGGCGGAAAGTCCTTCTTCTCCGGTCTCGCCTCGCGGATGCGCTCGCGCAAGGGCGACGACGCGGACATGGCCGAACCCCGGTTTACCGAGGAACAGACGCCCCCGCTCGAACCGTCACTGGAGCTCGAGGAGGCGGTCGCCAACACCCCGCTCGAACCGGGTTCGGGCGCGCCCGACATCAACCGTATCCTGCAGAAGGTGCGCGAAACCCAGGCGCGCGGCAGGGATGCCGGTGAAGTCGAGGGCGACAAGTCGCAGTTCCTTGCCTCGGCGCGGCGCGCCGCAATGGCGGCTGCGGCGGAAGCGGAAACCCTTTCGAAGTCCGGCAAGTCCGGCAAGTCCAGCAAGTCCGGCGACGGCTCCTCCAGACGTCGCCCGATCCTGATGGCCGTAGGCGCGGTTCTGCTCGTGGTCATGAGCCTGCCGCTGCTCTCCGATCTCTTCAGCTCCAACGAGGCGCCGCCCGTGGCGGAGGCACCGGCGATCACCGAAACCGATCCGGTCACATCGCAGAGCGCCCAGAATGAAACCGGACTTCCGCTTGCGGAAGACGAAACGCAGGAAACGGCCGAGGCCGCCAATGGGCTGCCGCAGGTCCGGGTCGTCGACGGTCGGGATGTGTCGATGGCCGATGCGGGCGCCGAGGCAGATGTTACTGATGCCGATACCGGTGTCGAAGTGGCCGCCGAAGACGACGCGGTTGGTCAAACGGTGACCGCGTCCGCAGAGGAGCCTGCCGAGACGACGGCAGCCGAAAGCGACCCGGCATCCGATATGGACCCGATGCGCGAGGTCGAGCAGGCGCTGATGGCAGATCTCGATGCTCTGCCCGAAGGGATGATCTCGCCGGAATTGAGAAAGGCCGCCGAGGAAATCAATCCCGTCGCCTTCTACGAGATCGGTTCGCGTTTCACCGAAGGTCGCGGCACGCCCGTCGATCTTGCGAAGGCCGCGACCTGGTATCAGCGCGCGGCAGACCTCGGTCATGCGCCCTCGCAGTACCGTCTGGCCAATTTCTACGAGAAGGGCAGCGGCGTGCCGCGCAACCTCGAAACCGCCAAGAAGTGGTATCAGCTCGCCGCCGAGCAGGGTAACGCCAGCGCCATGCACAACCTCGCGGTGCTCTACGCCACCGCAGGCGCGGCTCCGGATTTCGATTCGGCCGCCCGCTGGTTCGAGAAGGCCGCCGAACTCGGCGTGCGTGACAGCCAGGTCAATCTCGCTATCCTCTATGCCCGCGGTGACGGGGTGACGCGCAATCTCGAGGAATCCTACAAGTGGTTCGCCATCGCGGCCAACGAAGGCGACAAGGACGCTGCCTCCAAGCGCGACGAGGTGTTCAACGCCCTGCGCCCCGAGCAGACCGAAAAGGCCCGCGAACTCGTGGCCGCCTGGAAGGTCGCTCCGCTCGACGAAGCCGCCAACGCGGTCGACGTTCCGGCCTCCTGGGGTGGTGCTGAAACCGCGACTGCTTCGGTCGACATGTCCAAGGCCGTGCGCAACATTCAGGCGATCCTCAACAACAATGGCTACGATGCCGGCCAGCCGGATGGAATCATGGGCGGCAAGACGATCGCCGCCATCAAGGAGTTCCAGAAGTCCGAGGGCATGGAGCCCAGTGGCGAAATCACCGACCAACTGGTCCGCAAGCTTCTCGAGCGCAACAACTAGGGTCCTGATCCTGCGGTCGGGAAACCATTTCCCGCCAGGGGTGTTTCACCCCTTGTATTCAGGGGCGCGCTTTGATTTGACTCGGGTCGCTGAAATGCGCAAAACCGCTTCTGGCGGCCCACCGTTCCGACCCGCGGTTACGGAGCCGGGTTCCAGCCGTTTTTTCGTGAGCCCGATGTGACCATTTATCTTCCGATTGCCGAGCTGTCGGTCAATATCTTCATCATACTGGGGATGGGTGCGGCCGTCGGTTTCCTGTCGGGGATGTTCGGCGTCGGCGGCGGCTTTCTGATCACGCCGCTTCTCATTTTCTACAATATTCCGCCGGCCGTGGCGGTGGCGACCGGCGCCAACCAGGTGGTGGCGTCCTCGGTATCGGGTGCGCTTGCCCATTTCCGGCGCGGAACGCTCGACATCAAACTCGGCATGATGCTGCTGATTGGCGGTCTGACGGGGGCGACGGCCGGGGTCCAGGTCTTCCTGATGCTCAGGCGCATGGGGCAGCTCGATCTCATCATTTCGCTTCTCTACGTTGTCTTTCTTGGCACGGTCGGCGCGCTCATGCTGTGGGAGAGCGTCAACTCTATCCGCCGCGCGGCGCGCAATGAGCCCGTCCGCCCCCGGCGTCCAGGGCAGCACAACTGGATCCACAAACTGCCGCTGAAGATGCGCTTCAAGCGCTCGAAGCTCTATCTGAGCGTCATTCCCGTTCTGGTTCTCGGCTTTTGCATCGGAGTGCTGACGTCGGTGATGGGCGTGGGCGGCGGCTTCATCATGGTTCCGGCGATGATCTACCTCTTGAGGGTTCCGACCAACGTCGTCATCGGCACGTCGCTGTTCCAGATCATCTTCGTGACGGCCTTCACCACCATCGTGCAGGCAACGACCAACTATGCGGTCGATATCGTGCTGGCGGGACTTCTGATGATCGCCGGCGTCATCGGCGCGCAATATGGCGTGCGGGTCGGTCAGCGCATGCGTGGCGAGCAGTTGCGCGCAGGTCTCGCGCTTCTGGTTCTGGCCGTGGGCATTCGTCTGGGGCTCAATCTGGTGCTGCCGCCGGACGAGATCTACTCGATCGTCACCGGGAGCTTCGGATGACCGGCCGGCTTTCCGCATTGCTGGCGATCTGCCTGCTCGCCCCGCTTCTTGTTCTGGGTCCGACAGGGGAGGCGCGCGCCCAGTCGGACGCTTCGGAAGAAGGCAGCGGCTGGACCTTTCCCGAGCAACTCGACATCGGCATATCGACCAACGAGATCGCCATCTCGCCGAATTTTTCCGGCGCCGACATCACCGTCTTCGGAGCGATCGCCCAGGCCGACGAATTCCTGCTTGCCATCGGCTCCTACGATATCATCGTCGCCCTCGAAGGTCCGCGCCGTCCGGCCACGGTCCGCCGTAAGGAGCGGGTGGCCGGCATCTGGGTCAACCGCCACTCGGTGCGTTTCGAGCCCATTCCGGCCTCCTATTCGATTTCGTCGACCCGGCCGCTCGATTCGATTGCCAAGCAGATCGTGCTTTCGGCGCATGATGTCGGCATCCAGAACATCCGCCTCGTTCCGACCGGCCAGATCGGAGATGGCAGCATGATCGGGAGTTTCCGCGAGGCGATGCTGCGGATCATGCAGCAGAGCGGGCTCTATCAGCGCGATCCCTCCGGTGTGCAGTTTATTTCCCAGAGCCTGTTTCGCGCATCCGTCCGGCTGCCGGCCAACATCCCGGTGGGGGGCCATACCGTGCGCGCCGAACTCTATCGAAACGGCCAGTACGTGACGCAGAAGACAATCCAGCTCCGGGTCGTCAAGACGGGCCTCGAGCAGTTCACCTACAACCTGGCGCACCAGTATTCCCTGATTTACGGGATCATCGCGGTGGCATTCGCGCTGTTCACCGGCTGGCTGTCGAGCGTGATCTTCCGCAAGGACTGAGCCTAGGCCTGAAGCCGCGAATAGGGGATCGAGTAGATCCGTTCATCGCCGATCAGATGCGCCGCGAGCCGGGCGGTGTCGAACAGCGGCCTGATGGCCGGATGATCGAGCAGCAGTCCGCCGGTTGTTGAGCCGAAGGCCGGCATCAGCAGACGGTTTCCGTCGGTGGCGAAACAGGCGCGGCGCACCCCCTTGCCGCGGCGGACGACACGGGCGACCGGGTGATAGTGCCCCGCGACTTCCCCTGGCGTCGGATTGCGCGAGGGTTCGTGCCGGAAGACCAGTGTCTCGGTATGGAATTCGGAATAATACGCGCCAGCCACCCCGACGGGCGCTTCCGGATCATGATTGCCCTCGATCCAGATCCAGTCGCGACCCTGCTGCATCGCGGTCAGCGCGTCGCGGTAGGGCGCCGGCATGTGTGCCGAGCCCTTCCGGTCGTGAAAACTGTCGCCAAGGCTCAAAATGGTTTTCGGACGATAGCGGGCAATGGCAAGCTGCAGCCGGGCGAGCGTTGCCGCCGTATCGTAGGGCGGAAGCAGCAGGCCGCGGCGGGCAAAGGCCGCGCCCTTTTCCAGATGCAGGTCGGATACGGCCATAAGCCCGGAATCCGGCAGATAGAGCACGCCCTCGCAGGCGCAGACGGCGGCCGTCCCGTTGAGCGAGATCTCCGCTTCGCGCATGTCGTCCCCTGTCGGCTGCCGCAAGGCTTCGCTCATGTGGAGTGTCCGTCCAGTCCCATCCTCGCCGTTGCCAGCAATTCGTCGGCGGCTTCGGCGAGTATCACGTCCTGGGCCTCGCCGGGCACCGGTTCGCGCCCGATCTCCAGCATCACCGGAATGGCGAGCGGCGAGACGCGGGTCAGCGGGCGGTGCACGAGATGGCCCTTGATTCGCTTCAGCATATCGCCGAGGCGGCGGATATCCAAAAGCCCCGTTGCCGCATCCTGCCGGGTGGCCTGAAGCAGCACGTGGTCCGGCTCGTGGCTCCTGAGCACGTCATAGATCAGGTCGGCGGAGACGGTCACCTGGCGGCCCGATTTCTCCTTGCCTGGATGCCGCCGCTCGATCAGCCCGGCGATGACGGCGCAATTGCGGAACGTGCGCTTGAGCATCCAGGAATCGTCGAGCCAGGCGTCGAGATCATCGCCGAGCATATCCTCGTCGAAGAGGTCGACCAGATCGAGCCTGCCCGAACTGATCATCGCGCCGATATCCTCGAGCGACCAGATGGCGAGCGAATATTCCGTCGCCACGAAGCCGAGCGGCCGTGCGCGCGCACGCTCGAGCCGGCGGGTGAGCAACATGCCGAGCGTCTGGTGCGCGAGCCGCCCCTCGAAGGGATAGGCGACCATGTAGTGACGCTGTCCTTCGGGAAAGGTCTCGATCAGCAACTCGTCGCGGCGCGGCAGCATGGAGGCCGCCTTCTGCAGCTCCAGCCATTCGCTCACCTGGCCCGGCAGCGCCTTCCAGCTGTCGGGATCTGCGAGCATGCGGCGCACGCGTTCGGCGAGATAGGTCGAGAGTGGAAACTTGCCGCCGGCATAGGCCGGCACTTTCGGGTCCTCGGTCCAGGCCTTGGAGACGAGGCATTCACTCTCGCGGATGCCCTCGAAGCGCAGCACCTTGCCGGCGAACACGAAGGTGTCGCCCTGGGTGAGCTGTTCGAGGAAATCCTCCTCGACCTGTCCCAGCACCGGCCCGCCGCGCCCGACACTGCCGTTCTTGCGGCTTGTCATGCGCACGTTGAGCATCGGGCTTTCGATGATGGTGCCGATATTGAGGCGGTATTGCTGGGCGACCTGCGGATTTGCAACCCGCCACAGCCCGTCCGGCCGCTGCCGGATGCGGGCATACCGCTCGTAGCTCTGAAGCGCGTAGCCACCGGTGGCGACGAATTCGACGATGCGGTCGAAGGTGCGGCGGTCGAGCGTCGAATAGGGCAGGGCTGTCCTGACCTCGGCGTAGAGTTGACCGGCGTCGAAAGGCGCGCCGCAGGCAACGCCAAGCACGTGCTGCGAGAGAACGTCGAGCGCGCCCTCTCCGCCCGGCGGGGTGTCCTGCGCGCCCTCGTCGCTTGCCTCTATGGCCGCCTCGCATTCGAGTACCTCGAAACGGTTCGACGGGACCAGGATCGCCCGGCTCGGTTCGTCCATCCGGTGGTTGGCGCGGCCGATGCGCTGGGCGAGCCGGCTCGCCCCTTTGGGCGCCCCGACATGAATGACGAGATCGATGTCTCCCCAGTCGATGCCGAGATCGAGCGTCGAGGTCGCGACGACGGCGCGGAGCGCGTTGCGGGCCATGGCCGCTTCCACCTTGCGGCGCTGGCCGGCATCGAGGGAGCCGTGATGAAGCGCAATCGGCAGCGTCTCGTCATTGATGCGCCAGAGTTCCTGGAACAGGAGTTCCGCCTGGCTGCGGGTATTGACGAACAAAAGCGTGGTGCCGTGCCGCTTGATCTCCTCGTAGATCGCTGGCACCGCGTAGCGCGTCGTGTGCCCCTGCCAGGGCACCCGCTGTTCGGTTTCCAGAAGCGTGATGATCGGCTTGGCCCCGCCATCGACATCGATCCGTCCGGCCAGGGCCTCGCCGTCCGCCGGCTGGGCGACGAGCCAGCGTTGCAGTTCCTCGGGATCGGCAACGGTCGCCGACAGACCGATCGTCACCAGATCGGGCGCCAGACGCCGCAGCCGCGACAGCGCCAGAGACAACAAATGCCCGCGCTTGGACGGGACCAGCGAATGGAGTTCGTCGAAGATGACGAAGCGCAAGCTCCGGAAGAACCGCTCCGCCTCGCCGTTGGCGATCAGCAGCGAGACCTGCTCGGGCGTGGTCAGCAGGATATCGGGCGGATCGGTGCGCTGGCGTTGCCGTTTGTGCTGCGGCGTATCGCCGGTGCGGGTTTCGATGCGGATCGGCAGGCCCATTTCCTCGACCGGACGGCCGAGATTGCGCTCGATGTCGACGGCAAGCGCCTTGAGCGGCGAGATGTAGAGCGTGTGCAGGCCCCGTCGCGCTTCACCCGGTTTCGGCCGGCCGCGTGCGGCCAGTTCGGTAAGCGCCGGCAGGAAACCCGCAAGCGTCTTGCCCGCGCCGGTGGGCGCGATGAGCAAGGTAGACTGCCGTTTGTGCGACGCGTCGAGCAGGCCGAGCTGATGCGGGCGCGGGCGCCACCCGCGCGCGGCGAACCATCCCGCGAACGGCTCGGGCAAAGGGTCGAACGGTGCGGGGAGGCTCGACGGCGCATCGGACATGCGGCGAAACTAATCGTTCGCGCTGTGTTCTCCAAGTCTGGAAATCGCGTTTCGCCGTCCTAGCCAACCAACGGGACAGATGAAAGAACGCTGTCCGATCGCTCGATGGCTTCGGCCGGTTGGTCGCCCGCCAGTCTCCGCGCGGTGACCAGAAGACCGCCGATCAGGTCGTTGCCGTCGCGGCGGATGGTTTCCCGCTTCACCGCGATCACCTCGAAGCCGGTTTCCGCGAGAAGCTTCCGCACATAGGGTTCGCCATGCCGGTAGCGCAGCGAGGTCTGGAGCTGCCATTCGCAATCGTCGGCGCCGGCCTCGAGCGAGAAGGCGAGAAGCCCGCCCGGGGCCGTCAGGCTTGCCGCCAGTTCGAAGAGCGGCCGCAATTCGCCGAAATAGCCGAACACGTCGGCGGCGGCGACCAGGTCGGCCTTCGCGCGCGGTTCGGCGGACGCCGGCAGACCGAAGCGGATATCGGCGCGGTCGAGCGCGTCGTAGAGCCCCTTGGCGCGGGCCTTGGCAAGCATTCCGGCGGAGAGGTCATCCCCTTCGAGCCACGAGACATGCGGCCGGATACGTTCGCCGAAAAGGCCTGTCCCGCAGCCGAGATCGATGGCGCGGGCGAAGGCGAATTCCGTGCCCGATGCGTCTGCGACCATGGCAGAAAGCTGCTCGGGCACCGAATAGGCGAGTTTTTCGACAAGCGCGGTATCGAACCGGTCGGAATAGTCATCGAAGAGCTGGGCGACATATTCGCTTGGCGGCGCTTCGGGCATGGCGGACTGGCCGGCGAGCGCCAGCTTCAGTCCGGCACCGAAGACATCGGAGGGCGAGAGCGCCAGCACCTGGCGCCACGCGTCCGTCGCCCCGGCGATGTCGCCGGAGGCCTCGCGAAAGGCGCCGAGTTCGAACCAGCCGGCGGCCCAGCCGGGCGCGAGTTCGAGCGCCTGCGCCTGCAGGTCGGCGGCCGCCGCCGGGTTGCCGGATTCGGCGAGCATGCGCGCGTAATCGGCGCGGCGATCGGCGAGCAGGTCGCCGGAGGAGAGCTGTGTCGGGGACATCTGTTTTTCCGGAGAAAACAAGTTGCCGCCTGATAGCGGGTCGCGGGAAAAACGCAAGTGACTTTTGCGCCCCTCTTTCCGTTAGCCCATGGCCGCCATAGCTTTCACGCATGGCGCCGCGTTTCGAAGACCTCCTGCATCCGCGTCCGGAAGGGCTCTATTGCCCGCCGGGCGATTTTTATATTGATCCGGTGCGTCCGGTCGCAACGGCGCTGATCACCCATGGCCATGCCGATCATGCCCGCGCCGGCCACGACCATGTGATGGCGACCCGCCAGACGCTCGACATCATGGCCATCCGCTACGGCGCCGATCACGCGCGGACGACGCAGGTCGCCGCCTATGGAGAGGAAACGCGCATCGGCGACGTGACGGTGCGCTTTCACCCTGCGGGCCATGTACTCGGTTCTGCGCAGATCGCGGTGGAATGGCAGGGCATGCGGATCGTCGCCTCTGGCGACTACAAGCCGCGCCCCGATCCGACCTGCGCGACTTTCGAACCGGTGCCCTGCGACGTCTTCATCACAGAGGCGACTTTCGCGTTGCCGGTGTTCCGGCACCCGGAGGCTGCAAGCGAGATCGCCCGGCTTCTCGCCTCGCTCCGTCGCAATCCGGACCGCGCCCACATGGTCGGCGCCTATTCGCTCGGCAAGGCGCAGCGGGTGATCCGGCTGTTGCGCGACGCCGGCTATTCCGAACCGATCTACATCCACGGCGCGCTCGAGAAGCTCTGCACTTATTATCAGTCACAAGGCATCGAACTGGGTGAGTTGAAACCGGCAACCATCGCCAATGGCGAAAAGGGACAGTTCGCCGGTGCCGTTGTGCTCGGCCCGCCCTCGGCCTTCGGCGAGGCATGGGTCCGCCGTTTCCCAGAGCCGCTGATCTCGTTTGCTTCGGGCTGGATGAGCATCCGTCAGCGCGCCCGGCAGCGCGGTGTCGAACTGCCCCTGATCATCTCCGACCATGCCGACTGGGACGAATTGATCGAGACGATCGAACGGATATCACCGCAGGAGGTCTGGGTGACCCACGGCCGTGAGGAAGCGCTCGTCCGGTGGTGCGCGATGAACGACATCACCGCGCGCCCCTTGCACATGGTCGGCTACGAGGACGAGGCGGAATGACGGCCTTAGCTTACTTCCTCGACGTTGATGGCAGCGATTGGAGTGCCTTCGTAGAGGATGGTGACTTCTATGTAGCTTCCACTTTGCGCTCGCTGTTCATAGCGGGCGGGTCGGAAGGTGACCACCTGGCCGCCGACTCCCTCCTCCACGATCGAAAGGTCGAGGAGCAGAATAGTGGGATTGATGCCTTGTGGGACGGCGGGCTTAAGGACCGGAAATTTGTTGAGGGCGCTCGTTCTCACCTCACCGGTCACGTAGAGCTTGGGATCGGCGCCGGGCTGCGTGTCAATCCAAGCATGCCAGTTGATGGTTTCTATTTTACTCATTCCAGTATCCCCCAGATTTATTCACGAATAAATGATATCAAACAAAGTAATGCGAGTCACGCATGCTGATATTTGCCTCGTTATTGCAGAATCTTCTCTTCACTCCGTCCCGCAACGGCAAGATCCGGCTGCTTGTCGACCAGTTCCGTACCGTGCCCGATCCCGAACGGGGGCTGGCGCTCGCCGCGATCACCCGCGAACTCGACATTCCCTCGGTCAAGCCGGCGCTTTTGCGCGAACTGGTCTCCGGCCGTGTCGATGAGGAACTGTTCCGTCTCTCCTACGACTATGTCGGGGACCTGGCCGAGACGATTGCACTGATCTGGCCGGTGCCGGGCGGGGAGCGGGAAGGGCGCAACGACGCACCCACGCTCTCAGAGGTGGTGGACGAATTGCTCGCCGCCTCGCGACGGGAAGGCCCGGCCCTGGTGGAGGGCTGGCTCGACAGGCTTGATGCCTCTGGTCGCTACGCGCTGATCAAGCTGGTGACCGGCGGTTTCCGCATCGGTGTTTCCGCGCGGCTGGCCAAACAGGCGCTCGCCGAATTTGGACAGGTACCGGTCGAGGAAATCGAGGAGCTGTGGCACGGCCTCGAGCCGCCCTACCAAAGCCTCTTCGCCTGGCTGGAGGGCGCAGCCGGCAAGCCGGTGAGCGCCGCGCTTGCACCGTTTCGCCCCGTCATGCTGTCCCATCCCGTCGAGGATGCCGATTTCTCCAAGCTGAACGCGGCCGATTTCGCCGGCGAATGGAAGTGGGACGGTATCCGGGTGCAGGCAACCGTCGACAACGGCGTCAAGCGGCTCTATTCGCGCACCGGCGACGACATTTCCGGTGCCTTCCCCGATCTCGTCGATGCGCTTTCCTTCGAGGGCACGGTGGATGGCGAACTACTGATCGCGCGTCCGCTGGCGGATGCGAGCGGCATCGAGATCGGTACCTTCTCGGACCTTCAGCAGCGGCTCAACCGTAAGCGGCTCACGGCAAGGATCCTCAAGGACCATCCGGCGTTTCTCCGGATCTACGATGTTCTCGTCGAGGGCAGCGAAGACCTCCGTCCTCTGCCGTTCCGCGAGCGCCGGACGCGGCTTGAACGGCTGGCGGGAACATTCGATCCGCGCCGCTTCGATCTCTCGCCGCTTCTCGATTTTTCGACCTGGGACGACCTTGCCGCCCACCGCGCCGAGCCGCCATTGCCGATGATCGAGGGCGTGATGATCAAGCGCTGGGAGGCGCCGTACCTTGCGGGTCGGCCGCGTGGCGAATGGTTCAAGTGGAAGCGCGATCCCTTCCTGATCGACGCGGTTCTGCTCTACGCCCAGCGCGGCCACGGCAAGCGCTCGGGCTTTTATTCGGATTACACTTTCGGCGTCTGGCGCGAGGAGGACGGCGTCCGCGAGCTGGTCCCGGTGGGCAAGGCCTATTTCGGGTTCACCGACGAGGAACTGAAGAAAATCGACCGCTACGTGCGCAACAACACCATCGAGCGCTTCGGCCCGGTGCGCTCGGTGCGCGCCGAGCCCGACAAGGGACTGGTGCTGGAAGTGGCGTTCGAAGGCGTGAACCGCTCTACGCGGCACAAATCCGGCGTGGCGATGCGGTTTCCCCGGATCAGCCGGCTGAGATGGGACAAGCCGCCGGCGGAGGCCGATACGCTCGAGGCCGTCGAGGCACTGATACCCGGGCCTGCCATTGACGCCTGAGCTTCGGACACTTGCTCCCGTTCCCGCAAATCCTTATCTGAAGGACACGATCAACGGAGTGACATCGATGGCCGACCGGG
Organism: Hyphomicrobiales bacterium; assembly: GCA_002709005.1. Classification (GTDB taxonomy): domain Bacteria; phylum Pseudomonadota; class Alphaproteobacteria; order Rhizobiales; family Rhizobiaceae; genus Pseudohoeflea. The sequence continues at coordinate 42,428 of PAPH01000005.1, forward strand.
TGAACCGTTTTCTGGGCGATTCAGTTCTGCGCACCGTCCTGAAGCTTCTGGTGGTGTCCTTCATCGTGGGCGTCATCATGAGTGCCTTCAACTGGTACCCGTTGGACGTCTTCTACTGGATCCGCGATGCGGCGGTGAATCTGTGGAACATGGGCTTTGCCGCTCTCGGCCGTTTCGGCAGCTACCTCGTGCTCGGCGCCAGCATCGTCATTCCCCTCTTCATCATCATCCGGCTTCTGAACTACCGCCGCTGAGCGGTCAGCAGAATTCCGCTGCCGTCTCGAAGGTGATGAGATGGCGGCGGGCAACCGCGTCCGCATCGCGGGAATAGCCGCCGCCCATCACCGAGACGACCGGAATTCCCCGTTCGCGATAATAGGCGAATACAGCCAGGTCACGGGCCCTCAGCCCGTCGTCGGTCAGCGCCAGTCGCCCCAATCTGTCCTCCTCGTGAGGATCGACTCCGGCATTGTAGAAGACGATGTCCGGCGCGAAATCGGCGATCGTCTGCGGCAGGAGCCAGTCGAGCATTTCGAGATAGGCCTCGTCGCGCACGCCGTCGGGCAGTTCGACGTCGATGGTCGAGGAAGGCTTGCGGACGGGATAGTTCTTCGCCGCGTGCATCGAGACTGTTCGGATGCGTGGCTCGTCTGCGCAGATACGCGCGGTGCCGTCGCCCTGGTGGACGTCGAGATCGACGACCAGCGCCCGCTCGATCGAGCCGTCCGCCAGAAGCACGTTGGACGCCACGGCAACGTCATTGAAGGTGCAGAATCCGGCGCCTGACTCCCGCCGTGCATGATGGCTGCCGCCCGCGGCATTGCAGGCCACACCCGTTTCGAGCGCCAGCCGGGCAGCCATGACGGTGCCGGCAGAGGCGAGACGCGCGCGCAGCGACACCCGCTCCGTCACCTCGAAACCGATTTCGCGCTCGATGGCGCGTGGCACGCTGAGCGAGATCACCTGGTCGACATAGCTCGGTGCGTGGGCGAGGGACAGCCATGCGGCGGGCGCCGGTGCAGGCTTGATTACGGTTTCCGGCAGCGCGAGTCCGCGGGCGATGATCAGCTCGTAGACACGGCTGTACTTGCTCATTGGGAAGCGGTGCGCGGGGTCGAACTGCGCGTCGTAATGGGGAGCGTGGACAATCGGCGGCTTGGGCATGGCCGTCAGAATATGGGATACCGTGCCGCTGCCGTCGAGATACGTCAGCATGTTCGAACGAAATGGGAACACGGACTTTACAGTGCTAGCCGAAAGGCGCAGTTAGGGTCCGATATCGTCTTCCGCCGGATTCCCCAATGGACCAGCCGACCGAACAGCCCCGTTCCGGGGGAAAGCCCTTCGAGGTGACCAACCGCATGGTCTTTTCCATCGCGGTTCCCATGACTCTGGCCTTTCTGACGACGCCGCTGCTCGGACTGGTGGATACGGCAGTGGTCGGGCGGTTGGGCGATGCAGCACTCATCGGCGGGCTCGCGGTGGCGGCCATGCTGTTCGACATCGTCTTCGCCGCTTTCAATTTCTTCCGGTCGTCGACCACCGGGCTCGTCGCCCAGGCGGTAGGGCGCGAGGACGGCCTCGAACAGCAGGCGATCTTCTGGCGGGCGCTCGTCACGGCGGCGATCATCGGCGTGATCGTCATTCTCGTCGGCCCGCTCCTGATCTCGGCCGGCCTGATCTTCATGAATCCCGGCGCGGCGGTCGAAACCGCGGCGCGAACCTATCTCGAGATCCGGATTCTCTCCGCCCCGGTCGCGCTCGGAAACTATGTGCTGCTGGGCTACGTGCTGGGCCAGGGGCGCTCGGGGTTGGGGCTCCTCCTGCAGACCATCATCTATGGTACCAATATCGTGCTCTCGATCTGGTTCGGTCTGGGTCTCGGCTGGGGCCTCCCGGGGGTGGCATGGGCGACGGTGATCTCCGAAGCCGTCGGCTGCGCAGCGGGTCTGGTAATCGTCATCTCCGGCTTTTCCCCCGGCGAGCGGCCCTCATGGGATCGCATCAGGGACGTCACGGCGCTCAAGCGGCTTCTCTCGCTCAACACCGACATCATGATCCGCAGTCTGGGTCTGATGTTCGCCTTCGTCTGGTTCACCCGGCTGGGCGCCGCGTTCGGCGAACTGCAACTGGCCGCCAACGCGATCCTGCTCAATATCTTCATGGTCGCGGGCTATTATCTCGACGGCCTCGCCACCGCCGCAGAACAGATCGTCGGTCGCGCGATAGGCGCGCATCATCAACCCGCCTTTCGCCGGGCCATCCGGCTGACGACGCTCTGGAGTTTCCTGCTCGCCGGTCTGACCACGCTCTTCTTCCTCGCCTTTGGCGAAGGGGTGATCGCCCTTCTGACCACCGTGGAAGAGGTGCGGGTGATGGCCGACGCCTTCCTCCCCTGGGCCGCGCTCACCGCGCTCACCGGCGCGCTCGCCTTCGAAATGGACGGGGTCTTCATCGGCGCCACCTGGTCGCGCGACATGCGCAACATGATGGTGGTCGTGCTCGCACTCTTCATCGCCTTGGCCCATGTTCTGGGCAACGCCTATGGCAATCACGGCCTCTGGGCGGCGCTCAACATCTTTCTCGCCGCGCGCGGGCTCTTCCTGCTCGCCGTCCTGCCGCGGCGGACAAGGGAAACATTCGGCGCGGCCTATTCCAGCGGACGCGCCGCGTAACCGGCGGTTTTCGTATCGCGGATCGCCGACAGGCTTTCGAGCCCCTCCCGCTCGCAGATCTCCTTCAGACCATCGAGAATGCGCACCGGCAGCATTGGGCCGCCATAGATGAAGCCGGTATAGATCTGGATCAAATCGGCGCCGGCGCGCATCTTTTCGGCGGCTGTCTCGGCGCTCTCGATGCCGCCGACGCCGATCAACGGCATGTCGGGGCCGACGCGCGCGCGCATCTTGGCCAGAACGATCGTTGATCGCAGGAAGACCGGACGTCCGGAAAGCCCGCCGGCCTGGCCGGCATTGCGGGCGCCCTCCACTTCGCGACGTGACAGTGTGGTGTTGGAAATGACGATGCCGTCGATTTCCCGCGCCACGCTTTCCTCGGCGATCGCGTCGATCTCGTCCTCTGCCAGATCCGGCGCGATCTTCAAGAAAACCGGGCGGCGGACCGGCTGGCGGTCGCGCTCTTCAAGAATCCGCTCGAACAGTTCCTTGAGGCTTTGGCGCGTCTGCAGGCTTCTCAGGCCGGGCGTGTTTGGCGAGGAGATGTTGGCGGTGAAATAGTCGGCAACCTCGTTGAACACCTTGATGCCGGTCACGTAGTCGCCGATGCGGTCCTCGCTGTCCTTGTTGGCGCCGATATTGACGCCGAGAATGCCCTTGGGGCTCTTGCCGCGGAGGCGCGAGAGGACTTCCGCGTGACCCTCATTGTTGAAGCCCATGCGGTTGATGATGGCGCGGTGGCCCGGCAGGCGGTAAAGCCGCGGCGCGGGGTTGCCCTCCTGTGCCTTCGGCGTCACCGAGCCGATCTCAACCGCGCCGAAACCGAGGCGGAAGAGCCCGGGCACGGCCCTGGCGTTCTTGTCGAAACCGGCGGCCATGCCGAGCGGATTGGAAAATTTCAGACCGGCCACTGTGGATGACAGCCGGCTGTCGTACGGAATGTCGGGGCGAGGTCCGTAGCCGGACGACAGCGCCCTGATCGCCAGATTGTGGGCCTGTTCGGTGGGCAGCGCGAACAACAGATCCTTTCCGAAGTCGTAGAACGCGTCGCTCATTGCTCCATCTCCGGAAAATCGTGGCCGCCGTCATCGTTCAGCGGCAGCGGCTTGATCCAGCGGACAGCGGAGAGCGGTAGCGCCGCATAGAGATGGGGAAACAGCGCTCCACCACGCGAGGGTTCATAGACCAGTTTCTCGCCGAGGGCGTCTGCATCGATGGCGACGAGCAGAAGGTCGTCCTGGCCTTTGAAATGCTTGGCCGCGGTTTCCCGCGCCTGTTCGGCCGTGGAGAAATGAATGAAGCCGTCGGCGTGGTCGACCGGCGCGCCCTCGAAGACGCCTTTCTCCTCGGCTTCGCGCCAGAGATCGCGCGGCGCGATCTTGTAGATGGTGGGATTCATTGGTCCGCCCGTGATTGCCTGCTATGATTCCGCAAAAGGCCTTACCCGATTTCCCGCAGGATTGCATGGGAGGATGAGGCCTTTCGACAGGGAGGTCCAAATGAACAAGACACTCGGTCCGATGCTGATCGCCGGTTGTGCGCTTGGCTTCGTCACGGTTCTGCCGGCATCGGCGCAGGATACGACCGCGTCCGGCCGCTACGTCTTGGAGAAGACCGACGACGGTCTCGTCCGTCTCGATACGCTGACCGGCGAATTGTCCGTCTGTGAGGAGAGGTCGGGGCAGGTGATCTGCAAGCTGCCCGCCGACGAGCGCCGGGCGGTCAACGAGCACATCGCCGATCTCGAAGGCCGCATCGCCGCGCTCGAAGCGAGGGTCGAGGCGCTGGAAGCCGGCCGGAACGGCAGCGGCGGTTCCAACGCCCTGCCCAGCGACGAGGAACTCGATGAAGCCTTCAACATGATGGAGAAGTTCATCTACCGCTTCTTCGACGTCTTCAAGGATCTCGACAAGCGCAAGGATACGCCCGCCGAGCCCGGTGAAGGCGACATGCCGCGCAAGACATGAGGGCTCGCGGAATGACGTTGTTGCGCCTGATACTTGCCGCATTGGCGATCGCTTTCGCCATTCTCATCGTCTGGGCGATCGGTTCGGGCACCTTCTCGGAAGCCGGTGCCTGGCTGATGAGCGAGCCCTGGGGTCTGGTCAGCATGGCCGATCTCTATCTCGGCTTCCTCCTGTCCTCGCTCGTGATCTTCCTGTTCGAGCGGAGGTGGTGGATCGCGCTTCTGTGGATCCTTCCGATTCCGATCCTAGGCAATGTCTGGACCGCGGTCTGGTTCGTCTGGCGCTTGCCGGAAATCGCCCGGCGCCTGAGAGCGTCGGCGTGAGAAGGCGGGATCCAATCACGGTAGTATAATGAAGCAATTTCTTGCAAAGCCTGTATTTCCGGACTATTGCGAATCTCGGGGGGAATACGTGGCATGACGCAACGGACGTTCATTATCGCCGACGATCACCCGCTTTTCCGGGGGGCCATGAGGCAGGCGCTGGAAGGAACGGGCGAGGAAACGGACATCATCGAGGCGGGCGATCTCGACCATGCGCGCAAGGCGGCGGCCGATCATCCCGACTGCGATCTCATCCTTCTCGATCTCACCATGCCCGGTGTTTCCGGCCTCTCCGGCCTGATCGCCTTCAGGGCGGAATTCGCGAGCCTGCCCGTGGTGGTGGTTTCCGCCACCGACGACGCGACCACCATCCGCCGCGCCCTGGAACTCGGAGCGTCCGGGTTCATCTCGAAATCCGCCAGCATCGAGGAAATCCGCACCGGCGTGCGCGCGGTTCTCGACGGCGATGTCTACACGCCGGCGGGGATCGACCTCGGAGCCGAGCATGACCCGGAAATGGCGGCTCTGATTTCGCGTCTCAACACCCTGACCCCGCAGCAGGGCAGGGTGCTTGGCATGCTCGCAGAAGGCCTGCTCAACAAGCAGATCGCCTATGAGCTTTCGGTCTCCGAGGCCACGATCAAGGCACATGTCTCGGCGGTGCTCCAGAAGCTCGGCGTCGACAGCCGGACCCAGGCGGTCATCCAGCTCCAGAAGATCGGGGCCGAAACGCTCGCCAACGGCGACTAGAGCATCCTGCCTTCAAGGCCGTCTGACTATTCCGCCGCTGCCCTGCGGATCGCCGCCACCTGATTGAGAAACGCCCTGAGAGCCGCCGGCTTGACCGGCTTGTTCTGGATCGCGATTCGCTCGGCTTCGGCTGTCGCGCGCACTTCAGGAGTTCGGTCGGCGGTCAGCAGAAGCGCCGGGATGTCGCTCCCCCAGCGGGCCCTCAGCGCCGTGATTGCATCTGTTCCGACCCCTTCGTCGAGATGATAATCGGCAAGGATCGCGTCGGGCCGCGTCCCGATCTTCAACGCCTGTTCCAGCGACCCGGCCGCGTTGACGTCGCAGCCCCATCCGGACAACAGCAATTGCATGCCTTCGAGGATGTTCGGCTCGTTGTCGATACACAGAACGCGCAAGCCATCGAGCGGCTTGGCGGGCGGGGCGTCGACCGGCCGGGAGATTGCCTGCAGTCGCTTGACGTTGGTTTCGAGCGGCAGGGTGACGCGGAACTGCGTGCCCTTTCCAGGTTCCGAGGAAATCTCGACATCCAGATTGAGCACGCGCGCGATGCGATCGACGATCGACAGACCGAGCCCGAGGCCGGACGCCGTGCGCGCGCCCTCGTCGAGGCGGGCGAACTCCTTGAAGACGGTGCGGAATTTCGTTGAGGGGATGCCGATTCCGGTGTCGAAAACCTGCAATACGGCGGTGCCGCCCCGCCGGCGGACGCCGATCAGGACGCGGCCCTCGCGCGTATATTTGATGGCGTTGGAAACGAGGTTCTGGATCAGCCGGCGCAACAGGTTGGGGTCGGTGCGGATGAAGACACCGGTCGGCACGACCGAAAAACGCAGGTTTTTCTCCCGAGCCACCGGCGCGAAGTCGGTGAGCACGCGGTTGAGTACGTCCTGCAGCGGAAAGCTCGCGAGCCGCGGTTTCATCGCGCCGGTATCGAGCCGGGAAATATCGAGAACCGCCCCGAGAATGCTCTCGACGGATTCGAGTGAGGAATCGATATTGCCGACGAGATCGCGATTGGCGGAATCGCCGAGCCGTTCCACCAGGGTGGATGAATAGAGACGCGCCGCGTTGAGGGGTTGCAGGATATCGTGGCCGGCGGCCGCCAGAAAGCGCGTCTTGCCGATATTGGCGTCCTCGGCGGCTTGCTGCGCCTTTTCCAGTTCCTTGTTGACGCGGGTCAGTTCGCCGGTGCGTTCGGCCACGCGCTGCTCGAGGGTCTCGTTGGCCTGCTTGAGCGCCAGATCGGCGGCAACCCGCTCGGTGATATCCGCGTAGGTCGTCACGAAACCGTTGTCTGGCATCGGATTTGAGCGGATTTCGATGATGCGGGGCGGCTGGCCGGCCGTGATGGTGAAGGGGGTATCCATCGTCAGAAAGCGCTTGAGCGTCGCTTGCTCCGTCCCTTCGTCGATATCGCCGCGATCGGCCAGGATACGCAGAATGCTCTCAAGCGAGGTGCCGACCTGGCCGACCTGTTCGGGCAGATCGAAGAGCGCGCGGAAGCGCTTGTTCCACACGGTCAGCCGGTTCGAACTGTCGAATACGGTGATCCCCTGATCGAGCTGGCCGAGCGCGGTCTGCAACAGGTCGCGATTGTATTGCAGCGCGTCGGAGGCTTCATCGAGAAGCCGGGCCGCGTCGCCCGGCAGTTCGTCGGCGCGCTGGAACAGCAGCGTGAGAACGAGGCGTGCCGACGACGAGCCGATGGCGCTCGCCAACAGCTGCTCGGCGAACCGCAGCAGCCCCATGTCGGCCGGATCCTCGTCGCGGATCCAGTGGCCGAGCGAGCGTTCGTAGGAGTGGAAGGAGCGTTCGGTGCGCTCGGGGCCGAGATACCGCCCGATCGTCTGTTTGAGAATGCCGACGGTGACCTTGGTTCTCCAGCCGGAGCGCAGCTGCTTCGGACGGCGGCCCTCGGGGATGAAGACGGCGGCCTGCACGCGCTCGATCGAGCGCGGACGCCGCGACAGCGAGCCGATGATGTAGCAGATTGTATTGATGATGAGGCTCAGGAGAACGGCAATGAACAGCGGATCACCGCTGACGCCGGTATTGTCGATCCCCGGGACGAGAAAGGACAGGACCGCCTCGGCCACATTGGAATTGTCAGGACCGCCGAGGCTCGGCAAGAGCAGGATGTATCCCCAGACCAGAATGCCGCTGACGAGGCCGGCGATCGCGCCGCGCGCATTGGCCTGGCGCCAGAACAGTCCGCCGAAAAAGGCAGGTGCGAGCTGCGCGATCGCCGCGAAGGATAACAGCCCGATCGAGGCGAGGCCCGCATTGGTGTCGATCGAGCGGTAATAGGCGAAGCCGAGAAAGAGAACGCCGGCGATCGCCGTGCGCCTGATCCAGAGAATTGTGCGCGGGAAATCCCCGCCCGGCATCCGCTTGTCCCGATTTCTCAGCACCAGCGGCACGATGAGGTCGTTCGACGCCATGATCGCCACGGCCACGGAGGCGACGATGACCATCGCCGTCGCCGCGGAAAAACCGCCGAGGAAGGTAATCAGCGCGATCACCGGCATGTCGTTGTGAAGCGGCAGCGAGAGAACGAAGAGATCGCTCGTGCCTTCCGGACCGAACTGCATCAGGCCGGCCATGGCGACCGGCAGCACGAACAGGTTGATCGCCACGAGATAGAGCGGGAGCAGCCATCGCGCCAGCCGCAGCTCGGAGGTGGTGCGGTTCTCGACCACCATGACGTGGAACTGACGCGGCAGGAGAATGATAGCGACGGCGGAGAGCCCGATCAGCAGTATCCAGCGGGTCGGTCCGGTCTCGTAGGCAAGCGAACGCTGCACGTCTGCATTGGCGAGCGCCGCATCCAGAAGCGCCACCGGCCCGTCGAACAGGACAAACACGACCGCGAGCCCGATTGCGGTAAAGGCCACCAGCTTGATGAGCGATTCCATCGCCACGGCCAGGATGAGACCGTCCTGGTGTTCGGTCGCATCTGTGTGGCGGGTGCCGAAGATCATCGCGAACACCGCTAGCAGGATGGTGACGAACAACGAGATGTCGGCGAACAGGAAATTGTCCGTCAGAAGCTCGAAGGCTTCGATGTTGATCATCGTCGAGACCGAGCTCGACACCGCCTTGAGCTGCAGCGCGATATAGGGAACGGAGCCGATCAGCGCGATCAGCGCGACGATGGCCGCGACGGCGGGGTTCTTGCCGTAGCGCGCGGCCATGAAGTCGGCGATCGAGGTTATGCGTTCGGCCTTGGCGAGCGTGACGATCCGGGTGATCAGCGGCATGCCGAGCGTGAACATCAGCACCGGGCCGATATAGATGCCGATGAACTCCCAGCCCTGGCTGGCGGCCAGTCCGACGCCGCCGTAATAGGTCCAGGAGGTGCAGTAGATCGCGAGACTCAGCGAGAAAATGATCGGCCGGCCGGTGCTCTGCCGCAGGCGCCGCGTGCCCGCTCTGTCGCCATAGGCGGCGATCACGAACAGCAGCAGCATATATGACAGCGCCGATCCGAAAATCAGCCAGCCAGGCAGCATCTTGTCCCTCCCCGGGACCGGTTAGAGGTCCCGTGACGAGTTTTACACGAGGCAACGAGCATCGCTCAAACGGATTTTGCCTATCCTTTGGTACGGGACAAAGAAGGAAACCGGATTGCGAAGCCGCCGCCGGTGTTTCATCGTAGCCGCGCCGGGCGGGGAAAACAGAACGGGCGCGCCCGCCGGCATGCCGCGGATTTCGCGCCGCAGGGAGATTTTCATGATCGAGGAATTCAAATCATTCATCGCCAAGGGCAACGTCATGGACTTGGCGGTCGGCGTCATCATCGGCGGCGCCTTCGGGCTGATCGTCAAGTCGCTGACCGACGACATCATAATGCCCCTCGTCGGAGCGATTTTCGGCGGGTTCGACTTCTCGAACTACTTCCTGCCGTTGTCATCGGCCGTGACCGCCGACACCCTCGAAGCCGCCCGCGAGCAGGGCGCCGTCTTCGCCTACGGCAACTTCGTCACCGTCGTGCTCAACTTCCTCATTCTCGCCTGGATCATTTTCCTGATGGTCAAGGCGGTCAACCGCATCCGCGCCGAAGAGGAAGCCAAGCCCGATCCCACCCCGGCCGAGCCGCCCGCCGATGTGCGTCTGCTCACCGAGATTCGCGATCTCCTCAAAAAGTAAGGCCCGGCTCCACTCATCACCAAAATCGATCCATTCATCGACGCGGACGGCTGGACAGTGCGGCAAAATCCGCTATCGCGGTAGGCTGAAGGAGATTGCCCATGTCCGCCGTATCGTCCGCATTCGACCATCTCTCCGAAAGAACCCGCCTTGCCCCCGAAAGCGGCATCGTCGAGGTGCTCAATCACGGATGGGGCAAGGAAGGGCTGATCCCGTTGTGGGCCGGAGAAGGCGACCGGCCTACCCCGGAGTTCATTCGCCAGGCCGGAGCGGATGCCTTGATGGCCGGGGAAACCTTCTACACCCAGCAGCGCGGCATCACCGATCTGCGCCAGGGGATTGCCGATTACTACCGCCGCCAGTTCGGCGTGGTTCGTCCGATCGATGACTTCACCGTCACCGGTTCGGGCATGCAGGCGATCAAGCTAGCAATCGAGGCGGTCTCCGCTCCGGGCGACGAAATCCTCTATCTGTCGCCCTCCTGGCCCAACCTGCCGGCTGCTTTCGCGATCTCGGGCGGCAAGCCGGTGCCTTTCGTCATGGATGTCGTGGACGGGCGCTGGTCAGTCCACATGGAGCGCTTCGAGGCCGCGGTGACGCCGCGAACCCGCGCCCTCTTCATCAACACGCCGTCGAACCCGACCGGGTGGGTTGCGACGATTGACGATCTCAGGGCGATCCTCGCCATCGCCCGCAAGCACAATCTGTGGATCATCGCCGACGAGATCTATTCGCGTTTCTTCTATTCCGGCACCCGCGCGCCGTCCTTCCTGGATATTGCCGGGGACGACGATCTCATTCTCTACGTCAATTCCTTTTCCAAGAACTGGGCGATGACCGGCTGGCGCGTTGGCTGGATCGTCGCTCCGCCGGCGATCGGGCAGGCACTGGAGAATCTGGTTCAGTATTCCACTTCGGGCGTCGCGCAGTTCATGCAGAAGGGTGCGGTGAAGGCGATTTCGGAGGGCGATGATTTCGTCGACGAGCAGGTAGCGCTCGCCCAGAAGGCCCGCGACGTGTTCTGCGACATCCTCCAGGCGACAAACCGCGTGGTCATCGCGCGGCCCGAAGGCGCCTTCTATGCCTTCTTCAGGATCGACGGTTTGTCCGATACTCGCGCCGCCGCGATCGACATCGTCGACCGGGCCAATGTCGGGCTGGCGCCGGGCACGGCTTTCGGTCCCGGCGGGGAAGCGTTCATGCGGGCCTGTTTCCTCCGCCGCATCGATCAGGTCGAAGACGCGGCGAACCGGCTGGCGGGCTATATTTCCTCTCTGTGAGACGAGAGCAGGCGCGTCTCCAGTCTCTCGCCGCACGTCTGATGTATAGCCTGTAAAACTTCTTATGCGACTTTAGTTGTACTCCGAAGTTATCATGGGATTTCTCTAGTATCCCCATTTGAGTTCAGCACCGATTGGGATACCGTCTGTCACGGTTGAATGGGTTGGTTTGCCCTGCCGACGTCGCGGAAAAACCGGTTGAGGACCGGGCGGCGAGAGGTGGAGCGGCCGAGTGGAACACCAGCCAACCGGGGGAGATGTGGGGAGGACAGGCACGGCATTCCGTGCGGGAGCAACGTCAAGTTCTCCGTGAATTTCGGGCCTTCAGGTCATTCCGCATCTTTTTTGGAAATTCGCTCCAGGTGGCTTCCTGCCGCCATCGGAGTGTCGAGGAGGAACACATGAATAACGGTAATGGTGAGGCCTACTGGAAGGCCAATGTGCGCCTGATGATCATGCTGCTGATCATCTGGGCGCTTGTATCATTCGGCTTCGGCATCCTGCTGCGGCCGCTTCTCGCTGGAATCCCCGTCGGTGGTACCGATCTTGGATTCTGGTTCGCCCAGCAGGGCTCAATCCTGGTCTTCCTGGTTCTGATCTTCTTCTATGCGTTCCGCATGAACAAGATGGACCGGGAATACGGCGTCGACGAGGAATAGGGGGGAGACATGGACCAATATACCCTTAACCTGCTGGTGATCGGCGCATCCTTTGCGCTCTACATCGGCATCGCCATCTGGGCCCGCGCGGGCTCGACAAGCGAATTCTACGCCGCCGGCCGCGGCGTTCACCCGGTGATGAACGGCATGGCGACAGCCGCCGACTGGATGTCGGCGGCATCGTTCATTTCCATGGCCGGCATCATCGCCTTCCTCGGCTACGACGCCTCGGCCTATCTCATGGGCTGGACCGGCGGCTACGTGCTTCTGGCCATGATGCTTGCGCCGTATCTGCGCAAGTTCGGCAAATACACTGTGCCCGAATTCATCGGCGACCGGTTCTACTCGTCCTCCGCCCGCATGGTGGCGGTTCTCTGCCTGATCGTCGCATCGGTGACCTACGTCATCGGCCAGATGACCGGGGTCGGCGTGGCTTTCTCCCGCTTCCTCGAAGTGGACAACGCGACCGGCCTTTATATCGGCGCGGCCGTGGTGTTCTGCTACGCGGTTCTCGGCGGTATGAAGGGCATCACCTACACCCAGGTTGCACAGTACTGCGTGCTGATCTTCGCCTACACCATTCCGGCGATCTTCATCTCGCTGCAGCTGACCGGCAACCCGATTCCGCCGCTCGGTCTCTTCTCCGACCACGTGGGCAGTGGACAGCCCATCCTGGCAACCCTGGAAGCCACTCTCAGCGATCTGGGCTTTGCCACCTATACCGAAAGTCACGACACCATGCTGAACATGTTCCTGTTCACCATGTCGCTGATGATCGGGACCGCGGGCCTGCCGCACGTGATCGTGCGCTTCTTCACCGTGCCGCGCGTGGCTGACGCCCGTACCTCGGCCGGCTGGGCGCTGGTGTTCATCGCGCTTCTGTACCTGACCGCTCCGGCCGTTGGTGCGATGGCACGTCTGAACATCATGACCACCATGTGGCCGAACGGCATCCAGGGCGAAGCGATCGCCCAGGAGGATCTGCCCGAGTGGTTCGCCAACTGGCAGGTGACCGGTCTGCTCGCCGTCGAGGACAAGAACGGGGATGGAAAGATCCAGTTCTACAACGACGAGGCATCGGCGGATTCGCCGGTCATGGAAGCCGCGGCCGAACGCGGCTGGGAAGGCAACGAGCTGACCACGTTCAACCGTGACATCCTCGTGCTCGCCAACCCGGAAATCGCCAATCTTCCGGGCTGGGTCATCGCCCTTGTCGCAGCCGGCGGTCTCGCCGCCGCCCTGTCGACAGCGGCAGGTCTGCTGCTCGCCATTTCCTCGGCGATCAGTCACGACCTGATCAAGGGAGCGATCAACCCCAACATCTCGGAGGGCGGGGAGCTGATGGCGGCCCGCGTCGCGATGGCGGTGGCGATCGCGGTGGCGACCTATCTGGGCCTCAATCCCCCGGGATTCGCGGCGCAGACGGTGGCTCTCGCCTTCGGTATTGCCGCGGCATCGATCTTCCCGGCGCTGATGATGGGCATCTTCTCGACGCGCATCAACAACAAGGGCGCCGTGGCGGGCATGCTGGCAGGTCTGTTGATCACCGTGATCTACATCTTCCTGCACAAGGGTTGGTTCTTCATTCCGGATACCAACTCCTTCACGGACAGCGATCCGCTGCTGCTCTCGATCAAGTCGACCTCCTTCGGAGCCATCGGCGCGGTCATCAACTTCGTCGTCGCCTTCCTGGTTTCGAATGCGACCGAAGAGCCGCCGGAAGAGATCAAGGCACTGGTGGAATCGGTCCGCGTGCCGCGCGGCGCCGGCGCTGCCACCACCCACTAGATCCCGTTATCGGGACCACAGGTGGGTCGAACCCGAAAAAGATGGACCCCGGCCTTGCCGGGGTTCATTGTTTCCGGAGAGGACGGGAGCAGGATGGGAAGGGGAGGATTCCATGAGTGAAGCGTTCACCGGGTTCGTTCGCCGGCTTCATCCTTTCGATGCGCTCGATTCCGGGACGATCGCGGAACTGGCGAAGGTTGTGACACGGCGTGAGGTGGAGGAAGGTGCCACGCTGCTCTCCGCCGGCGACATGGTCACCGAATTCAGCTTGATCGTGGAAGGCACCATCGATCTCGTTTCCCGCGAGGGGACATTGATTTCCCAGCTTCGCGAAGGAGACTACTTCGGCGGTCTCGCGCTTCTCAATGACGGCCGCGCAGTCCATTCCATCGAAGCGGCGAGCGATGCCGTTCTCTACGATATTCCCGGCCCCGTATTCCAGGCGCTGGTGCGGGATCATTCGGTGGTGGACGCCTATTTCAACCGTGCCGGCAAGCGACGGGCAGCGGGAAGCGGGGTTGCATCGCCGGTCGCGGAAGGATGGCTTGCCCGCCCGCTCTCCGACCTCATGTCCAAGCCCGCATTCACCTGTCCGGCCGGAACGCAGATCCGCGAAGCCGCGCGCCTGATGAGCGAACAGGGCTATTCGTGCATTCTGGCGGTCGATGACGGGGGCAACCTGGCCGGGATCCTCACTGCGCGCGACATGACGCGAATCGTTGCCGAAGGCCGCGCGGGCGACACGCTCGTCTCTGAGGTGATGACGGCGGACCCCTTCGCCGCGTCTGCGGACCAGACAGGTTTCGATGCCGTCGTTGCGATGAGCGAGCGGGGATTTGGTCACTTGCCGGTGGTGGCTGAGGGAAAGCCTGTCGGCATACTCACTCAGACCGATCTGGTTCGGCGTCATTCCGTCTCCGCCGTCTTCCTGATCCGCGATATCGCCAGCCGCAACGATTACGAGGGGCTTGCCGCGATCACGGCGAATATCCCGACGTTGCTCGCCCACCTCGTGGGAGCCGGGGTGCCGGCGCACCAGATCGGCCGGATGATTACCTCGATTTCGGATGCCGCGACACGTCGCCTGATCGCCATGGCCATCGACAAGCTCGGCCCTCCGCCGGTGCCGTGGCTCTGGCTCGCCTGCGGCAGTCAGGGGCGTCGTGAGCAGACCGGAGTTTCCGATCAGGACAACTGCCTTTTTCTCTCCGACGAGTACGACGAAACCGAACACGGCGATTACTTCGCGGCTTTCGCCAAGTTCGTTTCCGATGGATTGAACGCCGCCGGCTACGTCTATTGCCCCGGCGACATGATGGCCACCAATCCAAGATGGCGGCAGCCGGCCTCGGTCTGGCGCGGCTACTTTGAAAAATGGATCCGCGTGCCGGAGCCGATGGCGCAGATGCTCGCCAGCGTCATGTTCGACCTCCGTGCGATCGATGGCGACAGCACGCTTTATGAGGGCGTGCAGGCGCACACGCTGGAAATGGCGCGGCAGGATTCGATCTTTCAGTCGCACATGATCGGCAACTCCCTCAAGCACCAGCCGCCGCTCGGCCTGTTCCGGGGCTTCGCGCTGATCCGCGGCGGCGAGCACAAGAATACCATCGACATGAAGCATTCCGGCGTGGTGCCGATCGTCGATCTCGGGCGGGTCTACGCGCTCAAGGGCGCAATTCCGGCGGTTAACACGCGTGAGCGCCTTGTCGAGGCGATCCGTCGTGATGTTCTGTCTGATTCAGGCGGCGCCGATCTGCTCGACGCATTCGACCTCGTGTCCATGGTCCGGCTGCAACACCAGGCGCGGCAGGTTCGCGAAGGCGAAAAGCCTGACAACTTCCTTGTGCCCTCACGCCTCTCCGCCCTGGAGCGGAACCATCTTCGCGACGCTTTCGCCGTCGTCAAATCCTTGCAATCAAGCCTCGGCTACGGCCGGCTCTGACAGAAATCGCATAACGGAAATTGTGAATGGCAAATATCCTCAACCTGCTCGGCCCTGTTCTCTTCGGTATCGCAATCGTCGGCGTTCTCTTGTTCGCAAAGCGTGTGCTGCGGGTGCCTCTGCCGCGCTGGGCGCTCCCGGTGGGAGCCGCACTCGGCATTCTGGGGGCCCATATCTATAACGAGTATACGTGGTTCGATCGCTTCACCGGGGAACTCCCTGAGGGCGTCGAAGTGATCCAGAGCGGACAGTCCAGTAGCATCCTCGAGCCCTGGACCTATCTCGTTCCCAAGACCACCCGCTTTGCGGCCCTCGACCGCAACTCCATCCGCACCAATCCCGCCCAGCCGGGAATGAAGATTGGTGAAGTCCTTCTCTTCCAGCGCCATACGCCGACCGCTCGCCTCTTGCAGGTTGCCGATTGCGAGGGCGGCCGGATCGCTGCTCTTTCCGCGGATACCGCGTTTGACGAAAACGGTTTGCCGGAAGGCGTCCAATGGGCAGAGGTGAAGGCCGACGAACCGCTTTTCTCCTCGATCTGCCAGTTGGAGGGTTGAGCCGATGAGCGGCCGTGGCATGTTCCCCGATCGAGCGCGATGAGGGAAATGTGATGGCGACTATACTCATTGTCGTTGACGAGGAGGCGATGGCCCGCTGGCTCCCGGAGCATTTCGTTGAGGCAGGTTGGGATGTGCGGCTGGTGCGGAGCGAAGAGGATGCGCTCGCCCTCCTGGAGGATGAGGAGACGCAGCGATTGCCGGATGCGGCAATCGTCGACGCAGTGCTGGGGGAGGTGTCGGGTTTCGCGCTAATCCAGGATATCCGGCGGCGGGTGCCCGGAGCCTTCATTGTCTGCGCCTCCGCCCGGGCGGGTGGGGTAGCGCGGATGAAGGCGCTGGCAGCCGGGGCCAACGCCTATATCACCAAACCTTTCGCGCTTGGCGATATCGACCTTCTTCTCAAGGAGAGAGGCGAGGTTTCATGAGCATTGTCGACCGGCTCGCCGGGCGCATGTCGCTCCGGCTCAGGATCTTTCTGTTCTTTGCGCTGGCGGCGCTGGCCTCGATCGCGCTTATCGCGGTGGCGGGCTATTTCGCCCTGATGGCGACAAATCTGGAGGATCGCACTTTCGTCCTGCGAGCGGGCATCGTCTCGTGCTTCGGGATTCTCGGTATTCTGGCGGCAATCTGGTACCAGTTCGACAGTCACGTCGCTCGCCCGGTCGAGCGGCTTGGGCGATATGCGCGCGCCACCGCCCATGGCGAGGGACTGGCGGAAGCCGCCATGCCGGAAGCGCGTTATCTCGGCTATCTGGCGCCCGCGCTCAATGATCTTTCCCGGTCACTGGAAAAGGCCCGCAACGAGCGCGAGGCGGCCGTACAGGAAGCCACCGCGCGCGCCGAGCGACAGAAGGCGCGTCTGGAGTTCATCTTGCAGGATCTTTCGGACGGCATTCTCATTTGCAACCGTGACCACGAGATCCTTCTCTATAACCCGGCCGCGGTCGAAATCCTTGCCGACATCGGACGTATCGGCCTTCGCCGCTCGGTGTTCGATGTGCTGGCACCAGAGCCCGTCCGCCACAATCTTTCACGTCTGGAAAAGCGGGTTCGCGAAGGCCGGCACAAGACCCATGAGCTCGGCCTCTCGCAACCCTTTGCCGCGCTTGGCGCGGACGGCAGGACCACGCTTGAGGCGACCATGACGCTGACGCTGGTGCCGGGCAGCGCGGAAACCCAGGGCTACGTCCTGGCGTTCAGCGACGAGACGGAGATGCTGGCGGCGAGTGCGGAGGCCGAGCGCAAGGTTGTCGCCGTGGCCGAGCGCATCCGCGAGCATGCGGGCTCCCTCCAGTTGATCGGCGAGATGCTGGCGGCCAACCTCGCGCTTGATGCGCGTGCGCGTGATCTGACCGGCTCGATCATGGATGAAATCGGGTTGCTGGCGGAAACCAGCGATGAACTGGAACGCCTTGCCGTCGACGAATTTTCCCGCACATGGCCGATGGGGCCTGTTCTGGCGACCACCCTCTTCGATCTCGTTCGCGAGCGTGTGCGCCTGAAGGTCCTGCCCGAAACCCGCTGTCCTCAGCAGATCGCCATCCTGTGCGACAGCGCGGCCATTGCAGCACTTTCGGCCCGGCTGTGCGAATGGGTGACAAAGCGCGGCGGGACAAACCTTCTGTTGAGCGCCGAGCCGGGGGAGGAGACCGGTTTTCTCGACATCGAATGGTCGGGCGAGCCGGTCAGCATCCGCTCCACCGACCGCTGGCTGCGCTCCGCGCTTGATCACGATCTGGGCCCGGTGACGGCGGCCGACGTGCTGGCCCGGCACGGCGCCGATATCTGGTCCGACCGGGCGCCGGCTTCCGCGGGTCGCGCGCGCTTCCGAATTCCGTTGCAAATGCGCGACATGGCAAGTCTGCCGGTGATCACCGCGCGCCACATCGAGCGGATGCCGGTCTATGATTTCGATATCTTCGACGAAAAACCTCCGGCCGAGCTCGCCGACAGGTCGCTCAGAAGCCTGACGGTCGTTGTCTTCGACACCGAAACCACCGGGCTCGAACCCTCGCGGGGGGACCGGATGGTATCGATCGCGGGCGTTCGCATCGTCAACGGTCGCTTGCTCGAATCCGAGATTTTCGACGAACTGATCCATCCGGGGCGCGCCATCCCGCGCCGCTCGACCGAGGTGCATGGTATCACCGATTCCATGGTGGCCGACGCCGCGCCCGCCGGCGAGGTCGTGGCGCGCTTCGCACGTTTCGCCGAGAACGCGGTTCTGGTGGCCCACAACGCGCCGTTCGACATGCGATTCCTCACCATGGCGGGTGAGGCCTCAGGGTTGGAATTCCACAATCCCGTGCTCGATACGGTGCTGCTTGCCGCCCATGTTCACGGCACCGGCGAAAGCCTGACGCTCGACCGGCTGGCGGAAATCTACCGCGTCGACCTGCCCGATGAAGTCCGCCATACGGCGCTGGGGGATTCGCTGGCGACGGCGAAAGTCTTCCTCGCCCTGTTGGGACCGCTCGCGGCAAGTGGGGTAACGACGCTGGGCGAAGCCGTTCAGGCTTCCGAGGCGCAAGCCGCGCTGCGGCGCAAGCAGACCAGATACGAATGAGCGTCCGGGCCCGGCGATCTATTTCCGCATCGATTGCTTGATTCGCTGTTGTAGAGGTTCAAATAATTCATCTCTTCCGGGGGTGTCGCTTCTTCCATCCTCGCTTTTTCGGCGCCTTACGAGTGAATTGACTTCCGGGATATCCGCAAAAGCTATCCGATTATATTCAATAAGTTAGGAATATTTAGAATTAGCTAAAATAAATAATGCAACGAGCTCTGTGGTAAATTTACAATAACTATGAGTAATAAATTGAGCGGGCTTGATTTACAGAATTGTTTCGTTGAAGAATAACAAAATAAGCAGACGTTGAAATATAAAACAGACAGGAGCCTTGCAGATGCGGAAATTGATTCTATCCACCCTGCTTGCAGGTTTGTTGTCGTCTACGGCCGTCGCGGCTGATCTCACCGCGCCCACGCCCGCCTATGATCCGGTCATGACCGCTTATGACTGGAGCGGAGCCTATGTGGGTATTGTCGGAGGTTATGGCTGGGCGACCGGCGTTCATACCGATTCCATCCCAGTCTCCTCCGGTCCCTTCAACCTGGACGGCGGGATGATTGGCGGAACCGTAGGCTACAACTGGCAGAGGGGCGCGCTGGTCTTCGGTGTTGAAGCCGATCTTGCATGGGCCGATGTGAACGGCGCCACCACCGTCGTATGCCCTACCAACTGCTATACGGAAGTGAACGCATTCGGCACGTTGCGCGGCCGGCTCGGCTACGCATTCGACCGGTTCATGCCCTATGTTACCGGCGGCGCGGCTTTCGCAAATGTCGAGGCCGGACAAACGGTCGGCGCATTCAGCAACGAGGAATGGGTTGCGGGTTGGACCGTCGGCGCAGGCGTCGAGATGGCTATAACCGAGAAAGTTTCCGCCAAGCTCGAAGGCCTTTATGTCGATCTCGAGGATGCGCGCTATACGGTGGTCATCCCGGTGGACGCATCGGCAGATGATTTCGGCCTCATCCGTTTCGGCGTGAACATGCGGTTCTGACGCCGCGGAGTTGAGTTTCGACAGCGACACGTTGTTTTCCCGCCGCTGCCGCTCCGATAAGTCATCGGAGCGGCAGCGGCGTTTGTCTTCCTGCGCCCGCCAGACAGACATAACCGACAACAGCCCACGATACGCGGCGGTTTGACGCCCGCCGACCGTAACAAAATTCCGGGTATCAACAAGATCAACTGGTGCTGCCGGAGAGATTTGAACTCTCGACCTCTCCCTTACCAAGGGAGTGCTCTACCCCTGAGCTACGGCAGCCCGTGCGTTCGGCCGGGTCCGGAAGGTCCGGAGCGGTGCATCGGCTTGAAGGCGACGCGCAGCGGCTGAAGGCGGCCCGCTATTGCCACAGCTTTCCCCCCAGTGCAAGCCCGCGGCCGGTGCTTTTCGTCAAAACCGTTTTGCGCTATCTCCGGGGCATGACGGATGACGGGAAAAAGACGGGAAAGGAGGCGCGCGAGCGGCGTCTTGCCGAGCAGTTGCGCGCCAATCTCCAGCGCCGCAAGGCGCAGGTGCGCGCGCGCCGGGCCGGCGAGGCGGACGAAACGGACGGCTTACCCGCCGCCGGCACCGCCGATACGGACGATGATAGCAGATAGAAGGCGGTTTTCGGCCTCTGTCCGGGCACGGGCGCGGAATTGCCATCCCGCCCCGGCCCGAGTTGCCGCCGGGGCGGCGATCGTCTAAACAGCGCCACAAAGTACCGGCAAGCGGACGGGCCATCCGGCACGCCGGTGCCACCCACCCATTCGCAGCAACCTTGCGAGGATTTCATGGATCGTATCAGGATCGTCGGGGGCAATCCGCTCAACGGCATCATTCCGATTTCAGGCGCCAAGAACGCCGCCCTGCCGCTGATGATCGCGTCGCTTCTCACCGACGACACGCTGACGCTGGAAAACGTGCCGCATCTGGCCGACGTCGAACAGTTGCAGCGTATTCTCGGCAATCACGGCGTGGACATCTCGGTGGTCGGCCGCCGCGAACGCCAGGACGCCGGCTATGCCCGCACGCTCCATTTCACCGCGCGCACCATCGTCGACACCACCGCGCCCTATGAACTGGTTTCGCGCATGCGCGCGAGCTTCTGGGTCATCGGTCCGCTTCTGGCGCGCATGGGCGAGGCGAAGGTCTCGCTGCCCGGCGGTTGCGCCATCGGCACGCGACCCGTGGACCTCTTCATCCAGGGCCTGCGCGCGCTCGGCGCGGAGATCGAGATCGACGGCGGCTATGCCAATGCCCGGGCGCCGAAGGGGCTCAAGGGCGCGCATTTCGTCTTCCCGAAGGTATCCGTCGGCGCCACACATGTGCTGATGATGGCCGCCACGCTCGCCGATGGCGAGACGATCATCGAAAACGCCGCCCGCGAGCCGGAAGTCTCCGATCTGGCGGCCTGCCTGACCGCGATGGGCGCCAGGATCTCCGGGGCGGGTACCTCGACCATCCGCATTGAGGGCGTGCCCACCCTGTCGGGCGCACGCCACAAGGTCCTGCCTGACCGTATCGAGACCGGCACCTATGCAATGGCGGTCGCCATGACAGGTGGCGATGTCGTTCTCGAAAACACGTCGATCCATCTGCTTGAGAACGCGCTGACTGCGGTTTCCTCCGCCGGCGCCCATATCGCAGAGGTCGAGAACGGCATCCGCGTGCGCATGACACCCGGTGAGCGAATCCGCCCCGTCGACGTGGTGACGGACCCGTTCCCCGGCTTCCCGACCGACCTTCAGGCGCAGTTCATGGCGCTGATGTCGCGCGCCGACGGCACCTCGCACATCACCGAGACGATCTTCGAAAACCGTTTCATGCACGTGCAGGAGCTCGCACGTCTCGGCGCACAGATATCGCTGTCGGGGCAGATGGCCAAGATCACAGGTGTCGAGGCGCTCAAGGGCGCCCAAGTGATGGCGACCGACCTTCGGGCCTCGGTGTCGCTGGTGATCGCAGGTCTGGCGGCCGCGGGCGAGACGGTGGTCAACCGCGTCTATCACCTCGACCGCGGCTTCGAACGCCTGGAAGAGAAACTGACCCGCTGCGGCGCAATCGTCGAGCGTGTGAGCGAGTAGCAATTGCAGGCGGACGTCTCGCGCCCTATGTTGCAGTGCAGCACGGCTTGTGCAAACCCTTAGAACGGCGCCGCCGACAGGAGGTTTTATGGACCGGCTCAAACTGATGGCTTTGGATGCGGAAGATTTGTCCGTCGTTTCCGCGCATCTGCAGGATGCCGTCTTCAAGGTCGGCGATATCTCCTGGAAGGGGCAGGCGGGCGTCCTGACACTCGAAGTCAATCGGTTCGTCTGGGAAGAAGGCAGCAAATCGCGCGACCGCAGGAAGGACTGGGAACGCCGCCGCGCGGTCCTCGCCGTCAAGCGGGCGACCGCCGTCAAGTCGCGCGGCTTCGACCGGGCGAAATCCGACGAGGTCCTGTCGCTGCTCGCGCTGCGTTTTCCCGCTTCGGGTGAGGAACCCGCCGGTACGCTCGAACTTGTTCTTGCCGGAGAGGCTTCCATTCTTCTCGAGGTCGAATGCATCGAGGTGCAACTAGCCGACGTCAGCGGTTCCTGGGGCACCGAGTTCAAACCCCGCCATCCGCTGGCCTGAGGCCGGCAGTCGCCCAGGGAGACAGTTTTGGTACTCAGGCTCGATCATTCCGCCCCGGATTTCGCGAACCGCTTCGCCGCGTTTCTGACGACCAAGCGCGAGGTTTCCGCCGATGTGGAAGCCGATGTGCGCGCCATCGTCGAGGATGTGCGCCACCGGGGTGACGAGGCGCTGCATGATCTGACGGAGAAGTTCGACCGTCTCGATACCCGTGCGGCGGGCTTGCGCGTGACCGAGCCGGAAATTGACACGGCCTACGAGGCCACCGACCCGAAGGTCGTCGAGGCGCTTCAGCTCGCCCATGACCGCATCGCCTCCCATCATCGCAGGCAGATGCCGAAGGACGATTATTACGAGGATGCGCTCGGCGTCGGTCTTGGCTCTCGCTGGACGGCGGTGGAAGCCGTCGGTCTCTATGTGCCTGGCGGCACCGCGAGCTATCCGAGTTCGGTACTGATGAACGCGGTGCCCGCCAAGGTGGCGGGCGTCGAGCGCATCGTCATGGTGGTGCCGGCGCGCGAGGGCGAACTCAACCCTGTGGTGCTCGCCGCCGCGAAGATCGCAGGCGTCGACGAGATCTACCGGATCGGCGGCGCCCAGGCGGTTGCGGCACTTGCCTACGGTACGCAGACCATTAGTCCGGTCTCCAAGATAGTCGGCCCGGGCAATGCCTGGGTGGCGGCCGCCAAGCGGCAGGTCTTCGGCACCGTCGGCATCGACATGATCGCCGGCCCCTCGGAAGTTCTGGTGATCGCCGACGGCGACAACGACCCCGACTGGGTGGCCGCCGATCTTCTGGCGCAGGCCGAGCACGATACCGGCGCCCAGTCGATCCTGATTACCACCGATGCCGGCTTCGGCGATGCCGTGGTCGCGGCTGTTGAGCGGCAGCTGAACACGCTTTCGCGCTCGGAAACCGCCCGGCAGAGCTGGCGCGATTTCGGCGCGGTAATTCTGGTACCAGACTGGGAGGTGGCGATTCCGCTCGCAAACCGCATCGCCGCCGAGCATCTGGAAATCGCCACCGAAAACCCCGAGGCGCTTGGCGACCGCATCCGTAATGCCGGCGCCATCTTCCTCGGGCGTCATACGCCGGAGGTGATAGGCGATTATGTCGGCGGTTCGAACCACGTTCTGCCGACCGCGCGTTCGGCGCGGTTTTCGTCCGGCCTTTCGGTGCTCGACTACGTCAAGCGCACCTCCGTGCTAAAGCTCGGGCTCGAGCAGCTGCGGGCGCTGGCGCCAGCGGCGATCACGCTTGCCGAGGCAGAAGGGCTGGGCGCCCACGCCCGATCCGTCGGCATCAGGCTCAACACGGGTGAGGGCGGATGACGCAAGACGCCACCCAGCGCCTTTGTGACGTCGTCCTGGACGAAACCATCGGCCGGGCAACGCCCGATGTCGAGCACGAGCGGGCTGTGGCGATCTTCGATCTGCTGGAGGAAAATTCCTTCGCTCCCGTGGGCCACCGCGAAGGCCCCTACAAACTCAATCTCTCGCTCGTCGATTCCAAGCTTGTTTTCTCGATCCTGACCGGGAAGGACGAGCCGGTGGCGACCCACATCCTCTCGCTCACGCCGTTCCGCCGGATCGTGAAGGACTATTTCATGATCTGCGAGAGCTATTACGCGGCCATCCGTTCGTCGACGCCGAGCCAGATCGAGGCAATCGACATGGGCCGCCGGGGCGTTCACAATGAGGGATCGCAGACCCTTAAGGACCGGCTGGAAGGCAAGATCGAGATGGATTTCGACACCGCCCGCAGATTGTTCACCCTGGTCTGCGTACTCCACTGGCGCGGTTAGGCGGAACAGGCGTGACGGCGGGGACGGGGACAGAGACCGGAAACGAGGAAAAAGGTCCCCCCGGCTCTGTTCTGTTCGTCTGCGGCATGAACGCGATCCGTTCGCCGATGGCCGAGGCGATTGCCCGAAGTCTCGTGCCGAAGGGCACCTATATCGCCTCCGCAGGCGTCCGTCCGGGCGAGCGCGATCCCTTCGTAGATGCGGTTCTCGGTGAGATAGGCCTCGATCTCGGCGTCCGGCAGCCCCAGACGCTCGACGAACTCGAGGATGATTTTTTCGATCTCATTGTCACGCTGGCCCCGGAGGCCCATCACCGGGCGCTCGACATGAACCGCGGCAACGCCGTCGACGTCGTCTACTGGCCCACTCCGGACCCCACGGTCGCCACCGGCACACGCGAGCAGATCCTCTCGTCCTACCGGGAAGTGCGCGATATGCTGGCCTTGCGCTTGCGCAAGCTCTTTGCAATTGAGCCCTCTAGCGACTAAATGCTATACTAAACCACTGGCTCGCGAACCTCCCGTGTTCACAATCGAATGTGTTTTGTGTAGGTTCCGCGCAATTTCCGGCGCGGCAATTTGCCGACGCCGCTTTTTTCAAGGATGATAGAAACGCACATGGCAAAAGAAGAAGTTCTCGAATTCCCGGGTACTGTCGTTGAATTGCTGCCCAACGCGACTTTCCGCGTGAAGCTCGAAAACGATCACGAAATCATCGCCCACACAGCCGGCCGCATGCGCAAGAACCGCATCCGCGTTCTCGCCGGCGACAAGGTCCAGGTGGAGATGACGCCTTACGACCTGACCAAGGGCCGCATCACCTACCGCTTCCGCTAGGCCTGCATTTCCAACCGCTTTAACAGCCAGGCACACCGTTTCCGGACATGGCGAAATCGCAAAAACTGATCCTGGCCTCCGGCTCTCCGCGCCGGGTCGAACTCCTCGCGCAGGCCGCGATCGAGCCCGACCGGCTGATGCCGATGGATATCGATGAAAAGCCGGGCAAAAGCGAGCATCCGCGTTCGCTCGCTCGCCGGTTGAGCCATGAGAAGGCACAGGCCGCGGTCAAGGCGCTCAAGGGTGACTTCGGCTGGTCGAACGCCTATGTGCTTTCGGCCGATACCGTCGTATCCGTCGGCCGCCGCATCCTGCCCAAGACCGAACTGGTCGACGAGGCGTCGAACGCCCTCTATCTTCTCTCGGGCCGTTCGCACCGGGTCTTCACCGGCGTCTGCCTGGTGACCCCCGATCGCAAGTTCCGCCAGAAGATCGTCGAGACCCGCGTGCGCTTCAAGCGCCTTTCGCGAGGCGAGATCGACAGCTATCTCGCATCGGGCCAGTGGCGGGGCAAGGCCGGGGGCTACGCGATTCAGGGCATCGCCGGAGCCTTCGTGGTCAAGCTTGTCGGCTCCTACACCAATGTCGTCGGCCTGCCGCTCCACGAAACGATCTCGCTGCTGACCGGCGAGGGATACGACGTCCACTTCAAGTGGGCGGAGGGCGCGTGACGACATGGTCGCCGATCCGAAAGTCACGCCCTTGAGGAAGCCCCAGCCATGCCCGGAATGCGGCAAGCCCTCGACGCGGGACAGTTATCCGTTCTGCTCCGAGCGTTGCCGCTCGATCGACCTCAATCGCTGGTTTTCGGGGAGCTATGCGATCCCGGTGAGCGAGAGCGGGGAGAACACCGAAGAGGAACCCGACGACCGCGGCTGATGGCGCAACCCGTGGAAGGCCCCAAGCCCTTGAGCGGGACGGAAAAACGCTCTCCTGCGACAGGAGCGTGAAAAAGCGTTTGCCGGGTGCTTGCCTCCGGCGAACAAGATGGTATAACGCGCTCGCTTCCGGCGGGGTCTCCCCCGGAACGCCCCTGACGGCTCTGCGGGCTGTCGGATGCCCGGATAGCTCAGTTGGTAGAGCAGCGGATTGAAAATCCGCGTGTCGGTGGTTCGAATCCGCCTCCGGGCACCACTTCTTCTCCTTCGGAAAAGCTTCACCTCGACAAATGCAGCACCACCTCGCGGCGGTGCGGGCGGTCGCGGTGTTCGAACAGGTAAATGCCCTGCCATGTGCCGAGCGCGAGGCGTCCGTCGGTGACGGGGATCGACAGCGAGACTGCCGTCAGCGCCGCCTTGATGTGGGCGGGCATGTCGTCCGGGCCTTCCATCGTATGCACGACCCAGCTCATCGAAGGATGGTCGCTTGGCGGCACCAAGCGGGCGAAGAAGGCGTCGAGATCGCGGCGCACGTCCGGATCGGCGTTTTCCTGAATGACCAGCGAGCAGGATGTGTGGCGCACGAAGACCGTGAGAAGGCCTTCCGCTCCGCCGTGGTTTGCAACGAATGTCTCCGCTTCGCGGGTGAATTCGTAGAGCCCCTGTCCGCGGGTGGAGATGGAAAGTGTCGTCTGGGGCATGCCGATCCTGACTGTCGCTGGCGGGAAGGTATTCCCGTGATCTAGCGCAGGCTCACTCCGGCAGCCAGTAGCGGGCGCCCGGGCCGTTGCGGTCGATGCGCACGAACTGGTTTGCAAAGACCCGGTAGGGCGCGCTCCACTCGCCGTCCGGCCATTGCACGCGGATCTGCGCCCGTTCGGCCACGCCGAGCCCCACATGAACGAAACCGAGCCGGCCCGACGCATGGCCGCCGCCGACCTCGATCGTGCGCACCCGGGTTTCATTGCCGCTCTTGACCGAAACGCGCGCGCCGATCGCATCCGGATTGGCGCCCTTCTGCTTGAGCTCGATCTCCAGCCAGTTGCCCATCTGCCGCGGTTTGCCGCCCTTCGGGTCGCGCCCGCCGGTATTGCGGAACAGGCTCGCCTTTCCGCCGCGATTGACCACCAGAAGATCGAGCATGCCATCATGGTTGAAATCGTCGATCACCGCGCCGCGCCCCTTGGTGGGACGATCGATCCCGGCGAGATCGCCGGCTTCCACGAAATTTCCGTCGAAGGTGCCGAGCAGCATGTTGTCGGGGTCGAAGGAGGCGAATTCCGGCATCTGCTCGACATTGCCCTTGGCGATGAAGAGGTCGAGATTGCCGTCGTTGTTGAAGTCGTCGAATTCGGCGTGCCAGCCGGTCGACGGCCGGATCGCCTCGCCGACATAGGGGCGCTGGGCGGTGGCCCCCTTCTCGAAGGCGATGTCGCGATAGATCGGCCTGCCTTCCTCGGCGTCTTCGTCCAGCGTCTGCAGCTTGGTGTCGCCCATCGAGGTCAGCGCATATTCAGGATAGCCGTCGGCGTTGAGGTCGGCCTCGGCGATGCCCATGCCCCAGATCGTGACGTGGCGCCATCCTTCCGACGAGCGATAGAGGCGCGGCGGGCGGTCCGGATCCATGCGCCAGAGCTGTTCCTGGCCGCCGCGGTAATATTGCCGGTCGTTGGTCATCCTCAGATCGGCCTTGCCGGCGCGGTTCCAGTCGGTGAAAAGCATGGAGAGCGTGCAGTAGCCCGGCGAGAGCGAGGTTCGCTGCGAGTAGTCCGGCGTCTCGGTGCCGGCTTGGGCGCGGAACAGATCATTGTCGTGGCAGGTGCCCCAGGGCGAGCCCGGCGCAGAACGGTCGACATAATTGCCGAAGGCCAGTGTGGGGAAGGTGGCGCCTGCCTCGAAGGTCGCGGCGAAGGCGGTGGTCCATTCGCGCCCGCCGTCGTAGGCGAACTGCCGGGAGGCGTTGGTGAAGCTGCAGCCCGGGCCACCTTTCAGGATCGCGTTGCGGCCGACGCGCAGGACGACGAGATCCTTGTACCCGTCATTGTCGAGATCGATGGGGTATGCGCCCGTGACATTGGTCATCACCGTCTCGTCGAGCCCGGTCTCGACCTTCTCGAACTTCAGCGCGCCGCCGGTTTCCGACCGGTTGACGTAGAGCCCCGCCGGGTTCTTGCCGCCGGCGATGAAGAGATCGGTCTTGCGGTCGCCGTTGCAATCGATCCCGGCGGCGCCGCCGCCGACGAAGAACTCCCACGGCCCCTCGTAGCTGTGGTCGATGCCGGCCTCGAGCGCCTGCTCGACCATGACGGGCACATCCATCGGAACCTTGCGCTCTTCAGATGCCGCTTCGTCTCCGAGTGACGGCTGGCTCGCTGCGAGGATCGCAAGGGAGGCGGCGGCGAAAAGTGCGGACCAGCGCGCGCGGATCATCGGCCGACCTCCAGCGTCTTGAGAAAGGCGATCAGGGCGGTGCGATCGCTCTCGGGCAGCGCCTCATAGGCCCGCGCCGCTTGCGAGCCTTCCCCGCCATGGGCGCGGATGATTTCGTCGAGCGTCGTCAGATCGCCGCGGTGGCCATAGGGGGCGGTATCGGCGATGCCCCACAATTCGCCGGTCATGAAGACGTCGCGGTCGACGAAGCGCTGGGCCAGGAGTTCGTTGCCGAGAATGGCGACCTTCTGGTCGGCGATGCGATGCCGCTTGAGGTCGCCGAAAAGCGGGACCATGACCTCGCCCTTGTCGTTGCGCTCGAGACGGGCGGCCCAGTCATAAAGCCCGAGATCGTAAATCGCCACGTCGCCGTCCTCGTCGCCGCGCAGGGTGCCCGCGGCATCGACCGGGCCGGGATCGGCGAATTCGAGCGAGCTCAGCGGCAGGGCGCGGATATGGCACGACGAGCAACCGATTGTGTCGAAGAGCGCGTCGCCGGTGGCCGATGCCTCGCGCCATCTCTCGTCATCCGGGGTGGCGGCGACGGGCGGTTCGAGTGTGGCCTGCCATGCCACCATGGCGGAAACGTCGCCTGGCGAGATTTCGTCGCCCTTGCCGTCCTGGTCGAAATCGATCTCGCCTGTCCAGCGGGCGCCGAAACGCTCGACAGCCTCCATGCCGTGGTGCTGGTTGAGCGCGTTGACCGTGAACTGCCGGAGCGACGTCATCACCCCCTTCTGGCTGAAGGGGCGGATGACGAGATCGGTGTCGACACCGTCCAGCCCCGAAAGATCGACCATGCCGTCGGCTTCCACCGTGATCGAGCCGAAGGATACGCCCTTGGCCTGGAGCGGCAGGGTGACCGTTTCCCCTTTCGCGCGGGCCTGGCGGGCGGCTTCCTCGCGCGTTGCCTGCAGTTCCACCGTCATCTCGCGGGCGAGCAGCTCGATGAGCCCGGCTCCGAAGAGATGGTTTGTGTTGCGCTCGTTGGAGAATTGCGGGTCGATGGAATCGAAATCCGCGTTGGAGAAGCCTTCGGAGACGAAGACGTTGGCGACGAAATCGCCGGCCCCGCCGCTGACCGGATCATTGTGGCAGCTTGCGCACGAGGCGGCATCCATGCCGGCCATGCGCTGGAATTCGAGCCGCGTCTCGCGGCGGCGCTTGGTCGGGATGATCGCCTGCGTCGCCATCGGCCGACCCACACCGTCGAGCGTCGTGAAGCGCGCCTCGAACAGGCGCTCGCCGATCGCCGTCAGTTCGTCCAGTTTCTCGCGGGTCAGGGTGCCGGAATAGTCGCCACGTTCGAGCGGAGCGGATATGGCCCTCTCGTCCCATGGATCCGGTGTTGGCGTGTCTTCGCCCATTGCCGCAGAGGGAATGAATACCGCGAGCAGGACCAGCAGAGCGGATGCCAGATCAGCCGAGTTTCGCATAATCGTCTCCCGCCGGTTCCTTGTTGAGAATTATCGACCTGTCGAGCGCGGTCAGCCCGGTGACGATGGTGCCGGTCAGCGTCAGTTCGAGGTCGTTTTCGTAGCAGTGGAATTCGGCATCGTCATAGGCGAGCCCGATTCCCTTCCGCCCCAGCGAGGAGCGGATCATCGGCTCCATCAGGTCGAAGGCAAGCACGCCGGATCCCACGAAGGCGATGGGAAAGGGATCGAGCAGCGTGAAGAGATTGCGCAAGCCGTGGCCGATCGCGGCTGCCGCGGACCGGTAGGCTTCGGCCGCCGCCGCATCACCCCGTTTCGCCTGCTCGGCGAGCGCCGACATGGTTTCGCGGTCGATATCCCAGTCGGGAACCACTTCCGGGTCACCGCCGGTCGCCTTGCGCCAGATCCCGTAGTCGCCGGCATAGGCTTCGATGCATCCGTGACGGCCGCAGCGGCAAAGGGCGCCCTTCGGGATGTGGCACATATGGCCGAATTCCGCTGCCGAGGTGAGGATTCCGTTGAAGGGGCGTCCGTCAAGAACGAGCCCCATGCCGATGCCGTGGGACAAAAGGATCGCGGCATAGGATTGATCATAGACGTGCGGTTCGCGCGCCTTGAGCGCCGTGGCGATCATGTTGGCATCGTTGGCGATCGACACGGACGTGCCGAAGGCATCGCTGAGATCGTCATCGATCTGCAGGTCGCGGTGGCTGAGAATCGGCGACCAGTGGACGCGCGTTCCCTTGGCGTCGCTCACACCCTGAACGGTCAGCGCGACGTGACGGAGGGGACCGGCGGAGGAGCCCGCCTCATCGAGCGCGCGCCTGAGCAGAGCCACGAAGCGGCTGCCGAATTCCTCCCGTGCGAGAGCCAGCGTATCCAGTTTCTCGACGACTTCGAGAATGACACTGCCCGAATAATCCACCAGCGCGGCCGAGAGACGGTTGAGCGTAAGTGTGAGTGCACCGATCGTTGCCGCCCTGGGGTTGAGGGCCAATGCCACCTGGGGCCTGCCGCGCCGTCCGAGCGGGCCGATGTCGCCGCCGTTCGAATTGTCCTTGCGGGGGGCTTCGACCAGATAATCGGCCACGAGGAGCGCACTCGTGATCGCCGTCACCGTGGAGGCGCTCAGCCCCGTGGCCGCAGTGAGCTCGGTCCGCGACAAGGGGCTTTCGGCGCGCAATGCGGCCAGTATCCGGCGCTGGTTTTCGCGACGCAAATCGTCCGAACGGGCGATGAGGGTCATGCCACAATTATCCTCCCATGCCCGGCCTTCATTATTGTGGCATTGCAAAAATATGTTGCAGCGCAATGAGTTAGCCGGTTGAAGATTCATCTTGACACAGCTTGGGCGCTGCGTCACTATTTTTTTCGACCCTCGAATTAATGGGTCGCCCGGTGCCGTCTTTCCGACTTTTAGTCGATGAAGAGGGGAGGCGGGACAATTTTGCACATCATTTAGCGCCCCAACCGTTCGGGCGCATCGGGAGGAAACTATGAAGAAGAGCATTCTGGCACTGGCCGGCTTCGCGCTGGCCGTGAGTGTTTCGACCGCGGCGATGGCCGACGGCGAGACAATTGGCGTGTCCTGGTCCAATTTCCAGGAAGAGCGGTGGAAAACCGACGAGGCGGCCATCAAGTCGGCGCTCGAGGAAATGGGCGCGAACTACGTCTCGACCGACGCGCAGAGCTCGTCGTCCAAGCAGCTTTCCGACATCGAGAGCCTGATCGCTCAGGGTGTCGATGCGCTCATCATCCTGGCGCAGGACTCCCAGGCTATCGGTCCGGCCGTGCAGTCGGCAGCCGACAACGGCATTCCGGTCGTCGGCTATGACCGTCTGATCGAGGACAACCGCGCCTTCTACCTCACCTTCGACAACGTCGAAGTCGGCCGTATGCAGGCCCGCGCCGTGCTCGAGGCGGCTCCGGAAGGCAACTATGTCATGATCAAGGGCTCGCCCACCGATCCGAACGCCGACTTCCTTCGCGGCGGCCAGCAGGAAGTCCTGCAGGAGGCCATCGACGCAGGCAAGGTCAAGATCGTTGACGAGGCCTATACCGACGGCTGGCTTCCGGCCAACGCGCAGCGCAACATGGAACAGATCCTGACCGCTCAGAACAATGAAGTCGACGCGGTCGTCGCTTCCAACGACGGCACCGCAGGCGGTGTTGTGGCTGCTCTGACCGCACAGGGCATGGAAGGCATCCCGGTTTCGGGTCAGGACGGCGACCACGCCGCGCTGAACCGTGTCGCCAAGGGCACCCAGACCGTTTCGGTCTGGAAGGACGCGCGCGACCTGGGCAAGGAAGCCGGCAAGATCGCCGTCGAGATGGCACGCGGCACCGAGATGTCGGGCGTCGACGGCGCAGAACAGTGGACCTCGCCCGCCGGCACCGAGCTGTGGGCGAAGTTCCTCAAGCCGGTTCCCGTGACCAAGGACAACCTCTCGGCTGTCGTCGATGCGGGCTGGATCAGCAAGGAAGACCTCTGCCAGGGCGTCTCCGGCGGTCCCGCTCCCTGCAACTAAGCTCCGGCTTTTGACCTGAAACTGCACCGCGCCGCGCTTCTGCGGCGCGGTGTTTATGGGTCCCGCCCCCGACGTAATGACGGACTTCTCCGATGACCGACGCTGACACCCCGGCCCGCCCGGCGCCAAAGAAAAACATTTTCGCACAGCTTGAACTGGATACCCGACTGCTCGGCATGATCGGCGCCTTCGTCATCCTGTGCCTCGGGTTTCATTTCATCACCGACGGCAGGTTCCTGACGTCACGCAACATATTCAACCTGACGATCCAGACCGTCAGTGTCGCCATCATGGCGACCGGCATGGTGTTCGTCATCGTCACGCGCAATATCGATCTTTCGGTCGGTTCGCTGCTCGCCACCTGTTCCGCGGTCATGGCGATGACGCAGACCTTCATCACGCCCGAGGTTTTCGGGCTTGGTCTCAACCATCCCGCCACCGCCCCCATCGCAATTGCGGTCGGTATCCTGACCGGCGTCGCGGTCGGCGCCTTCCAGGGCTACATCATCGGCTATCTCGGCGTACCGGCCTTCATCGTCACGCTCGGCGGATTGCTGATCTGGCGCAACGTCGCCTGGTACCTGACAAACGGCCAGACGATCGGCCCGCTCGACCGGAATTTCATGGAATTCGGCGGCATCAACGGCACGCTGGGAGAGACCTGGAGCTGGGTCTTCGGCATCATAGCCGTGCTCTTCGCCTTTTATTCCCTGTGGCGGAACCGCCGGAACAAGATCGCCCATGAATTCCCGGTCAAGCCGGTCTGGGCGGAGTTCGCGCTAGGAGCCGTTTCCGCAATCGCCATCCTCGGCTTCGTCGCTATCCTCAACAATTACGACATTCCGAGCCGCCGCCTGAAGCAGATGTTCGCGGCCCGCGGCGAGGTGATGCCGGAAGGCTTTACCCAGGGCTACGGACTGCCGATTTCGGTTCTCCTGCTGATCGCAGTTGCCGTGGTGATGACCATCGTTGCGCGCCGGACCCGGCTGGGCCGCTACATTTTCGCGACCGGCGGCAACCCGGATGCGGCGGAACTTTCGGGCATCAACACGCGGCTGCTGACCGTCAAGGTGTTCGCCATCATGGGTGGACTTTGCGGGCTTGCCGCGCTCGTTGCCTCCGCGCGTCTGTCGTTTCATTCCAATGACATCGGTACGCTCGATGAGCTGCGCGTCATCGCGGCCGCCGTCATCGGCGGCACCGCGCTTGCCGGCGGCATGGGCACGATCTACGGCGCCATCCTCGGCGCGCTGATCATGCAGTCACTGCAGTCCGGCATGGCAATGGTCGGCGTGGACGCCCCCTTCCAGAACATTGTCGTCGGTGCGGTTCTTGTTCTCGCCGTGCTTGTCGACACCATCTACCGCATGCGTACGGGAGCGAAATGATGGCTATCGATCGCAATGGAACACCGCTCGTCGAAATGCGCGACATCTCCATCGCATTTGGCGGGGTCAAGGCTGTCGATCACGTCTCCGTCGATCTCTATCCCGGCGAAGTCGTCGGCCTGCTCGGCCACAACGGGGCCGGCAAGTCCACGCTGATCAAGTGCCTGTCCGGCGCCTATCAGCAGGACAGCGGCGACATCTATATCAACGGGCAGAAGGTCACGATCAACAACCCCCGTGACGCGCGCCGTCACAACATCGAGACCATCTACCAGACACTGGCGCTGGCCGATAACCTCGATGCAGCCTCCAACCTGTTCCTCGGACGCGAGATCGTCGGGCCGACCGGTCTGCTCGACGACAACAAGATGGAAGCCGAGACGCGGCAGGTGATGCACCGGCTCAATCCGAACTTCAAGAACTTCAGCTCGGCGGTGTCATCCTACTCGGGCGGTCAGCGGCAGTCCGTCGCCATCGCCCGCGCGGTGTACTTCAACGCCAGGATCCTCATCATGGATGAGCCGACTGCGGCGCTTGGTCCGCACGAGACGCAGATGGTGGCGGATCTCATTCAGGAACTGAAGCGCGAAGGCCTCGGCATCTTCCTGATCGATCACGACGTCCATCAGGTCAAACGGCTGTGCGACCGGGCCAATGTGATGAAGAACGGCCAGCTGGTCGGCACCGCCAATGTCGAGGATGTGAGCACGGACGATCTCCTCGGCATGATCATCGCCGGCAAGTGTCCTCCCGGTGCCATACCGGGTCCCGGCGCCATCAAGGATTAAAAAACGAGGCGGCCTCCGAGGCCGCCCATTCGTCAGTCCATAGGGAAGGAAATCACATGGGAACCGGCTTTTTCGGCAATATCGACAAAATCCCGTTCAAGGGCGCGGACTCCACCGACCCGCTCTCCTACCGCTTCTATGACCCCGACGAGGTGGTCATGGGCAAGCGGATGGAGGAT
The DNA here is from genome assembly GCA_002709005.1 of Hyphomicrobiales bacterium. Classification (GTDB taxonomy): domain Bacteria; phylum Pseudomonadota; class Alphaproteobacteria; order Rhizobiales; family Rhizobiaceae; genus Pseudohoeflea. Next base: position 76,962 of record PAPH01000005.1, read on the forward strand.
CACCTCCGCTTCGCCATTGCCTACTGGCACTCGTTCGCATGGGAAGGAGGCGACCCGTTCGGCGGCCGGACCTTCGATCGCCCGTGGTATGACGGGGAAATGGACAAGGCGAAGCTGAAGGCCGACGTCGCTTTCGAAATGTTCAGCCTTCTCGGCTCGCCCTTCTACTGCTTCCACGATGCCGACGTGCGGCCCGAGGGAAAGACCTTCGCCGAGAGCACGAAGAACCTCAACGAGATCGTGGACTACCTTGCGAAGAAGCAGGAGGAAACCGGCGTCAAGCTCCTGTGGGGTACCGCCAACCTGTTCTCCCATCGCCGTTTCATGAGCGGCGCGTCGACCAATCCGGATCCGGACGTGTTCGCCTATTCGGCGGCGACGATCAAGACCTGCATGGATGCCACCATGAAGCTCGGCGGGCAGAACTACGTGCTCTGGGGCGGGCGTGAAGGCTATGAGACGTTGCTCAACACCGACATGAGTCGCGAGTTGGACCAGATGGCGCGCATGCTGCACATGGTCGTCGACTACAAGCACAAGATCGGCTTCAAGGGCGCGATCCTCGTCGAGCCCAAGCCGCAGGAGCCCACCAAGCATCAGTACGACTATGATGTCGCCACGGTCTACGGCTTCCTCAAGAAGTGCGGCCTCGAGAACGAGGTTCAGATGAACATCGAGCAGGGGCACGCCATTCTTGCCGGCCACACGTTCGAACATGAACTGGCGCTTGCCCGCTCCCTCGGCATCTTCGGTTCGATCGACATGAACCGCAACGACTACCAGTCAGGCTGGGATACCGACCAGTTCCCCAACAACGTCCCGGAAATGGCGCTCGCCTATTACCAGGTGCTCCTGGCCGGCGGCTTCACCACGGGCGGCACCAATTTCGACGCCAAGCTGCGCCGCCAGTCGATCGATCCGGAAGATCTCCTGATCGGCCATATCGGCGGCATGGATTGCTGCGCGCGCGGTCTGAAGGCCGCCGCGAAGATGATCGAGGACGGGGCGCTGCAGAAGCCGCTCGACGAGCGCTATGCCGACTGGAACGGCGCCGAGGCCCAGAAGATGCTCAAGGGCGAGTATTCGCTGGACGAGATCGCCGAGAGGGTGGAGCGGGAGAACATCAATCCCGAGCCGCGCTCCGGTCGTCAGGAGTATCTCGAGAACATCGTCAATCGCTACGTCTGAGCGTTTGGTGAGCACGAGAATGAAAAAAGCCGGGCATCAGCCCGGCTTTTTTCGTCTGGTCGTTTGGCCGGCCTGGAGCGGGTCAAACCGGATAAGGCCATCAGGGGGGCGGAGTCGAGCCCGACGGACCCGGAAGGGCCGCAATCGCCTGGAGGGTGATCTTTGCCTTGTCGAGAGCCGGCTTCCGGTAAGGCATTTTATCCGTTGTGTTTACAGTCATTTTTCAAATTCCGTGCAAGGATGACGCCGCTGGTTACGTCCTCGGGCGCGCTTCCGACATTGCCTGATTAAACGTGGGCTGGCAATGGATATGGAAGACCGCTTAGCGATAGCCCGACACCGGCTCGGCCGTGACGCTCTGCAGGGTCAGCTCCGCCTTGCGAAGCTCGGGCTTGCTGTAGGATGCCTTGGGTTTGCTGTTGGAATGCATGTCTGTTTCCTTTCAAGTGGGTAAAAAGAGGCGCGCTCATTTGCTTGAGCGCCTAAGCGTTGACCTATTTCGGTTCCAGGCTCGGCGTGCTGAGAGCAATGATACCCTGCAACGAGATCGTGGTCTTGCGAACGGTCGGTGTCACGTAACGTGACTTTCCGGTAGCGGTATTCATGATGAATTCAATTCCCCCTGAAGGCCTTCAGGCCCGAGCCGCTGTGCAATGCAAGCCGGGTCCGTCCGGACAAATCTTACGCAAACGGCATCCGCGCGTATACGGCGGAATCAATAACGGAGTTCTGGATGACCAGCAAGAAAATACGGGTGAAAAATCATTGAATTTACCGATTCGAATGCATCGAAGTCCGCGTGTAGCCGACTGTCGCGGGCAGCGAAGATGAAGCGGTCGGACACCACCCTTTTCGGGACACCGACCAACTCAGTAAATGCGAAAGGCATTATATAAAAATGCACAAAAGCGTTATACAAAATTCTTCAAACTATAAAAAAATACCCCTGATAACTTGCGTGTTAAAACTTACGTGTTTATCAGTCGGTTGGAAGCTCGGCGAATCGTCGGGCTTTTCAAGCTCGATGCCCGAGGCCGTCTCGCGGCCAGAGGATAGGCTTGGTAACCATCTGACTTTTAACGGGGGATTTTATGACTACGACAATTTTGAAACCGAAACTGCAGTATCGCGCACCGGTCGTTCGCAAATCGATGGTTGCTCTTCAGACCGTGACGGCCGCTCCGCCCGTCAGCGGATACAACTATCCTCCCACCAACGGGAACTGATCACTTAGGCTTTGGCTAATGCCTGGTTTCGCATTCGCGAAAGTCGGGCGCGTAAAGCAAAAAGGCAGGCCGGGCGCCATGTCCGGCTTGTTCCTCATTTTCATCCGCAGGCGATAATACTGGAAAGCCAAAAGGTCACGAAGCCAGTTGCTCCGACAAGAGCGGGGCAAGGTCGAAATGGTACGTGACGGCTTCCGATGCCAGTGCTCCCTCGATCCATCCCTGATGGCGTGAGAGGCTTTCACCGCAGATATGCAGCTCGCCCCCGCGAATTGGACGGGTGGAAGCGTGAATGATTCCCGCCGGATCGTGTCCGTGTCGCCAGAGGGGAAAGGCGGCTGTAAAATCCGCCCGCCCACGCGGTCGGATGCCTCCGAGAGAGTAGTGCTGGAGCTGGAAAATCCCGATCGGGCGAGACGCCAGGCCGCGTAAAGCCCGGCAATTGTGGGTGATAACTTGGCTGCGGCGGCATGGTTTGTGGAAAGCGCGGACGTGTCAACGATTTGATCGAAGCATCGCCCGGTAGATATAGCGCTGCGGCAGCAAGCGCCACCGGTCGCTATCCTTCGCGCCGAGAACCATCTCGGAGGTAATCAGGCGGCGTTCCCATCTGGCCCCGCGCACCTGTCCAAGATGATCGGCGAGTGAACGGCAATCCGCGCAGTCGAAAATCTCCGCGGCAAGGCGGACCATCGTCTTGACCGCAAGTCCCGCGTTCGACCGTCCCGCACGTTCAGCCAGTTCGTCCTTGTCCACGCCCGCGCGGACGAGGACGAGACCGTCGACCACATATTGCAGGCGACCGAAAAGGTGGGAGGTCGCACCATGCAGGCCCGCGAGCACGAGCCTGGAAGCGCCGGTTATGCCGCCGGCTTCCGGGCTTGCGTAGAGATCCCAGGTCAAGGTCTGGGCACTGCGGAGTTCAGGCGCGTGCACCACATCGGTATGCACCTCGACATGGGTCGTGCCGCCAAACTCCTCCCTGCGAACGAAGCTGCGCTCTGTGAATTCGACGCGTCCCGCCTTCGGCTCGATCGCGTCATATCCGAGGTCGGCCAGAATCTTGCCGAGCGCCTCTTCCGCATCCGGCCGGACGAGGAGATCGACATCGGAGAATGTGCGCAGGTCCAGCCCTCCATAGCCGTGCTCCGCGAAATCCGCGCCCTTGACCACAGTGGCGGGGAGACCGGCCGCATCCACCCTGCGCATGATCTCCGTCGAAGCGTCCGCCAGTAGGGTCGAGCGGGCGAAATCCATCATCCGCTCGTTCTGGACCAGATCGGTTATCTTGTCCTTCACATCAGCGAATGTCTTTTCCCGGCCAATCAGAGCCTCCGGCGCGGTGGCGAGCTGTCTGCCGACATTGCGCGTCAGTGCCGGCCGCACATTGTGGCGGGCGGCGAGCGCGAGCAGCGCCTCGAGCGACTGGATCGTGTCCACTGTATAGGGAGCGGGAGTGAAGCGGGAATTGATGCCGCGGGGGTCGGCGAGGCGAGCCAGCCATTGTCCGTGCTGTTTGACCGTCACCCTTACGCCCCCACCCTGAGCGCGGCCGTCATTGCAGACGATATGACGTCGGACAACGTGTCGAGGTTCTCGCCGGCGGAAAGCTCGAATGTCGGGACACTCGCAACCATGTCGGCCAGAGCGGAAAAGCGGTGCTGGGCGCGTGATGTCATGCCCGCGGGGCGCCATGCAACATTGTCGTGGGCGATCGCGACGAGTGCGTCTCCCTTGGGCATGGGACGCAGGATATGATCTCCGGACGACCGCTCCCCGAGAAAGACGATGGCCCCCAGCTTGTTGGGGCGGGGCGTGTCGACCATTCCGATCAGGCCTTCCAGTTGCGCAAGCGGTACGGATTGTTCGCCGAACCGGTTCCAGGCTTCCGGGAACTCGCCGAGCCACGGCAGGAGACGCGCGGTATTGAAATGAACCTTCATCGCGCGTGGAATACCCCAGACGAGCGGCCAGTCGGTGTTTTCGTGCAGCACGCTGGCATCGTCGGTGGACAGGGTGAAACCCTTGTGCGCGAGACTGAGCGAGGTCGTTGTCTTGCCGCCACCCGATTTGACGAAGATAAGCAGTTCGCGCCCCGTGGCATCGTGCGTCAGGCAGGCGGCATGCAGCAGATGCAATCCGTCTCGCGCCATCGCGGCGGAGACAACCAGAAAAATCGACAGAAGATGAAAATGCCGCCATGCGCCGGGCATGAGCTGGGCTTCGCTTCTTGCGGTGTCGTAGGAGATGTGGAGCCGCGCCGAATTCTCGACATACTGCACAGCCTCCTCGTCGGATTCATAGATCTTCGAATAGTGACCTTCCGGCAGCTTTCCGTCCCAGGTTACGGGCATGTCTGGAGGCGGGGACAGGCTGTCGGTCTCTTCCAGCTTCAGGAAGAAGGCTTCAGGGGGCGCGGTTTCTTGGGAAACGAATGGTGCGAACGAATCCACCAGCGTGTCCAGCCAGTCCGGCCGGCCTTCGATGAGGAGATGGGCGCCGAAAAATTCGAGATGAAGACGGTCGTCAGCCATGGGCGATATCCGAGGTGCGAAGGTGGCCGGTGTCACCGGAAATTGTTCCGCCGTCATAGCTGAAGAGATCGACCATCGGCTCGGGGCAGGGGTTGAGGATCGTTTCGCCGTCCAGCATGACGCGGCAATGCGCGCGCGGACGGCTATCCGAGAGGCTGGAGGGCGCGATCGAGAAGTGAAGCTCGGGGTGAAAGCCCGCGAGCCGGAGGAACCGGAACGCGAGCAAACCCTCGCGCAGACACCGGCGGTCGCGCATCACCCAGGGACGTCGCGCCGCGCGCTTGACGATTTCGACGATCTCGCGCGACCCGATCCCGGCATATCGCGGAGACGGACGGTTGGGTGTCGCAAGACGCAACAGCGCGTCCAGCGAGCGATGTGTTGCGAGAATCGGCAGAAGACGTGCCGCGAGCCAAACCTCTCTCCGGCAGGCTTTAACCGCTTCGCTCGTCATGGTCAGGCGATCCGGATCAGCTTCTGGTCCAGAAGTTCGCCGGCGATCGAGGTCAGATCCGATTCGAGAATCTCGCGGTCGACATCGAAGATGCCGTGCAGCCGTCCAACCGCATCCGAAAGCGTCGTCTTTCCGTCGAGTGTTTCGAGGAAGGCGACCGTGGTGTCGTTGACCGTGTACATTTCCCCGGAATCAAGCTTGAGGAGGACGCCCCCTTCGCTTTCCCCCATGGCCTTCAGCGTGACTTTCGATGCCAATTCGAGACAGCAGGAAAGATTCACTTCATTTTCCGACATCGCCAATCATTCTCCCCCTGTCGAAGCCTGTTTTCGAGAAGGGCGCATTCGCCCGACCCGCTTTCAAAGGTCCATTAGCCCCGACTGTCGTCTTCGACGCAATAGATCGTATACAGCAGTTGCAATATCCGCTCGACTTCATTCGAAGCAAGCCGATAGTAAATTTGCTGACCGTCGCGCCGCGTGGATACAAGATTGGCCGCCCGCAATTTTGCGAGTTGCTGGGACATTGCGGACTGGCTCATGCCGACAAGGTCCATCAGTTCGGTAACCGTGACCTCGGTGTCGACCAGATGGCAAAGGATCATCAGACGGTTGCGATTTGCCAAGGCGGCAAGGAGCCCGGAAGCCGCATTGGCGCGGCCGTGCATCTTGGATGGTTGCAAGTTTATCATGTCAATTGGTTTTAGAAATACTTTCGCCGCGTTTGAAGTCGGAACGGCTTTCGCATCTCAAACATGCTAAAACCGCACCCCCGTGTGACTTCCAAAAGCAGAAGGTCGATACGGGTTCATCGGCATTTAGCACGCTTAAGGGCTTGTCGGGAAGTAAGAATCTCAAGTAATCCGACAATGTGTCAGGAAAAATAGGGATAAATCATCAAGCCGTTATGTATCATTTGCGGCGACAATTTCCTGTTTTCCGGCGCTGTCATGTATTTCCCTTACGGAAGGTATTCCGGGTCAGTCGCCCGCCGGAATCGCACCCCTTGCGAAATGAAAGCCTTCGTTCCGCTGCCCTCTTGCATTGCCGGTCGTAAATAAATATATATCAATATAAGCATTAATTAAGAGATGAGGTTAACGCATGACTCTCGACCGCGCCGTTCTCGGATTCGCCGGATTGATGGTCCTGTTGTCGGTCGTCCTGACCGTCTGGGTGTCGCCCTGGTTCGTTTGGCTGACGGTGTTCGTCGGCGCCAACCTGCTTCAATCGTCACTGACCGGGTTTTGTCCGGCGGCGATGATACTTCGCAAGCTGGGAGTGGAACCAGGCCGGGCATTCTGATTGAGGCGACCTCAAGCCTATACCGGACCCCACCGCACAAAACCCAAAAAGAACCGCCCCCGGTTGAATGTCCGGGAGCGGTTCTTTCAGCTCTGATAATCTGGTCGATCAGAAGGTGGCAACCGGCAGCGGTCTACTCACATGAAAATGAAGAAGAACCGAGAAGTTGGCGAGAGTTGCCGCGGCGATCAACAAAGCGCCTAACCCAAGAACAGTCATTGCTCGTACTCCGAAGGCTTCATTGCCTCTGTCGTGAACCAATTTGCCACTGACGTCTTGCGCGAACCTTGCCGGCGATCCGCGGGCGAGCAGTATAGATATCCTTTCCATTTTCTTGCCGACCCCCTCAATGTGCAACCATGCGTTAACCTTCACGCAAGGAATTAACCATAAGAATTTCCCGTAGCGCGACGGATTGTAGGCGCAGGGAAAACCGCCCCGCCACATAGGCATGATGCCGCTCCGAAGCTTCCGGATCGAACCGGAATTGCCGTTTTCGATAGTTGAGCGAAGCGCGCCCCGATGCCGCACTCACAGCGGTACGCGGAGAAGCCGCCGCTTTCCACACATGCAAGTCCACTGATGTGGAATGGGGGACACAAGTGACGCAAGCCCACCAGATGGCGCGGGATCCGGCAGCATTTGCCGGTCTCCAGTCGCGCCTGGGTCTGATCGGACTTGATGAAGCCGATCGTGCGCGCCTGCGCGCCTTGCGTCCCACGGTGGAGGAGCAGGCGCGTGCCGCGCTCTCCGATTATTTCCGGTATCTCGAAACGCAGCCGGATACCGTGCGGCTGTTTTCCTCCTCCCGCCAGATAGATCGACTTCAGGAACTGGAGGTGGCCCACTGGTCGATCCTCGCCGACGGCCGTTTCGATACGCTCTATGCCGATCGTTCGGTCATTCTCGGCGACGTCCGGCGGCGGATCGGTCTCGACCATGGCTGGTCGATCGGCGGTCATGCCATCGTTCTCGAAGCGGTTATCCGCAAACTGGCCGAGAGCGGCGCCGGCCGTTTCGATCTGTTCTCGAGCAACCGCAAGCGCCGCGAATTCACCGAAAATGTCATTGCCGCCGTCAAGGCGGTTCTTCTCGATATCGATGTGCAGTTCTCGCATCGTCTCAATGAGGAGATCCGCGATCGCGACGAAGCCCATTCAAGGGAACTCGAGGAAGCCCATGCCCGCGTGGCGGAGAGCTTCGGCAAGGTCGTCGATGCCCTTGCCGCCGGTGACCTCGACCGGCGCGTGGAAACCGACCCGGCGGGGCCGCATTCCGACCTCGCCCTTCGCTTCAACGCGATGATCGACCATCTGACCTCCATGCTCGATACCTCCCGCGAGGGAGTGTCCGGCGCGGCCCAAAGCATCGATGAACTGTCGCGGAACGTGGCCGGCGTGCGCGCCGAACTCGGCGAAACGGCCGGCAACCTTTCAAGCGGACAGGAGCGGCTTTCGGAAGTGGCCCGGGAAATCCGCATTGCCGCCGAAAGCGCCAAAACCGCCGAGGACGTCATCGCGGTCGCCCGCGCCAGCGCAGAAAAGAGCGATCTCGTTGTCGCGCGCGCCATCGATGCCATGGCGGGCGTGGAAACCTCCGCCGAGGAAATCGGCAAGATCATCGGCGTCATCGACGAAATTGCCTTCCAGACCAACCTTCTGGCGCTCAATGCGGGTATCGAGGCGGCGCGCGCTGGCGATGCGGGCCGCGGGTTTGCCGTGGTGGCGCAGGAAGTCCGCGCGCTTGCCCAGCGCTCTGCCGGGGCTGCGAGCGAGATCAAGTCGCTTGTGGCAGGCACGAAATCGCAGGTCGGCAAGGGCGTGGAACTGGTCGGCGACACCCGGTCGGTCATCTCCGATCTGGTTGCCCAGGTCGAACGCATCAATGATGCCGTCAGCGGTGTCGGCACGTCCGGCCTTTCCCATGCTAGCGCGATCGAGGATGCCGCCCGCGACATCGGCGCCGCCGGAACCCGCATTGAAAGCGGATCGCGACACGCCGGTGCGGTTGCCGAGGAGGCCCGCGATCTCGGTATGGTGATTGCCGAACTCGGCGCGCGCATCCGGTCCTGTCGAACGTTTGAGCAAATCGAAGTCAGCGATCGGAGGCTGACCGGATGATGTTGTCTGCAACTCTGGAGAAACGCCCATGAGCGATTCCGATGAAACACCGCACGTATTGAAACTGCCGGCAGTCCTGGATCTGCCCGCCGCCAGCAGGCTCCACGAGCAGGTGCTTACCCTGACCGAAAAGAATATCGCCGTGGACGCGACGGAGGTGTCGCGTGTCGGCGCCCAGTGTGTGCAGGTGCTGCTCTCCGCCGCCCAGAGCTGGCGGGATTCGGGCCATGCCTTCTCGGTCAATCAAGCTTCCGAAACATTCGCGAAGACCCTTCAGCTTCTTGGGGTCACGGATGAATCAGTCGTTCCCATGGAGATCATATGATGAAGAAGAAAGTTCTGACGGTGGATGACTCCCGCACCATCCGCAACATGCTGCTCGTCACGCTCAACAATGCCGGCTTCGAAACCGTGCAGGCCGAGGATGGCGTCGAGGGCCTGGAAGTCCTCGAGGAATCCAATCCCGACGTGATCGTCACCGATATCAACATGCCGCGGCTCGATGGCTTCGGCTTTATCGAGGGCGTGCGGCGCAACGACCGGTACCGGGCGATCCCCATTCTGGTTCTCACCACCGAAAGCGATCCGGAAAAGAAGAACCGCGCGCGCGAAGCGGGAGCCACCGGATGGATCGTCAAGCCGTTCGACCCCACCAAACTGATTGCCGCGATCGAGCGAGTTACCGCCTGATAGGACAGCCGCTATGGATATGAACGAAATCAAGGAGATCTTCTTCCAGGAGTGCGAGGAACAACTCGCCGAGCTGGAAACGGGTCTGCTCGCTCTCAACGATGGTGACACGGATCCGGAAACCGTGAATGCGGTTTTCCGTGCGGTCCACTCCATCAAGGGCGGGGCGGGAGCTTTCGGCCTGGACGACCTGGTCGGATTTGCCCATGTCTTCGAGACCACTCTTGATTGCGTTCGATCCCAGACGCTCGAGCCCACGCCCGATGTGCTGAAGGTCATGTTGCGCTCGGCCGACATTCTGGCCGACCTCACAGCCGCGGCACGCGAAGGCGGATCGGTCGACGCGGAGCGGACCGGCGTTCTCGCCAAGGAACTGGAAGCGCTGGCTCGGGGCGAGGCTCCGGAAGCAGCCGTCGCGCCTGCGCCGCCCAAGGCTCCAGCCGCCGCCGCACCGGCAGCCGAAGCCGCACCGGTCTCCGCGGAGCCCGAAACTGCACCCGCACCGACCGACGATAGCGGTTTTCAGCCCGTGCCGTTCTCCTTCGACGATTTCGGCGACGAGGACGCGGATGCCGGGGATGCCGAAACGGCGTCCGAAGGGGATGACGACGGCGAGGCGAAATTCACTGTCAGGTTCAAGCCGCGCTCCGACCTCTACGCCAATGGCAACGAAACCGTGCTGCTGCTTCGCGATCTCGCCAAGCTCGGGGAAATGCACGTGCGGTGCGAAACCGAAGACCTTCCCCCGATCGACAAGCTCGATCCGGAAGGCGCCTATCTGTCTTGGATCATCGAGATCAGGACGACGAGCAGCGAAGACGAAATCCGTTCGGTATTCGAATTCGCGGAATGGGATTGCCAGCTCGAGATCGCGGCTGGCGCGGCCGACGTCGAAGTGACCGTCGCGGCGACCGGTTCGCCGGACGAGGAAGCTCCGATGGCACCGGTTCCGTTCGATCTGTCGCTGCTCGAGGACGAAGCCCCGATTGCCGCCGAGGTCCAAGCCGAAGCCCCAGCCGCCGAAGCCGCGGCGCCCCAAGCCGAGCAGCCGGTTGCCTCCGACGATCTGCCGGCGCCGGAACTTCCCGCGGCCAGTGCTGCGATCGCCGCCAACAACGAAAAGCAGAAGGCTGCCTCCGTCGCCGCCGTGCCCGCCGCACCCCAGACGATCCGCGTCGATCTCGATCGCGTCGACCGGCTGATCAACCTGGTCGGCGAACTCGTCATCAACCAGGCCATGCTCGCCCAGAGCGTGGTCGAGAATGAAACCGGCGGAGCCTCCGCGATCAATCTCGGTCTCGAGGAGCTCCAGCAGCTCACCCGGGAAATCCAGGATTCCGTCATGGCGATCCGCGCGCAGCCGGTGAAGCCGGTCTTCCAGCGCATGTCCCGTATCGTTCGCGAAATCGCCGACATGACCGGCAAGAACGTCCGTCTGGTGACCGAAGGCGAGAACACCGAGGTCGACAAGACGGTCATCGACAAGCTTGCCGAACCGTTGACACACATGATCCGCAACGCGGTAGACCACGGTCTCGAGACCCCGGAGAAGCGCGAAGCCGCCGGCAAGAGCCCGGAAGGCATGCTGAAGCTCTCGGCCAAGCACCGTTCGGGCCGTATCGTCATCGAGATTGCCGACGATGGCGCCGGCATCAACCGTGAACGCGTCCGCCAGAAGGCCATCGACAACGGTCTGATCACGGCGGAACAGAACCTGCCCGATGAGGAAATCGACAACCTGATCTTCCATCCGGGCTTTTCGACCGCGGAGAAACTGTCGGATATCTCCGGCCGCGGCGTCGGCATGGACGTGGTCAAGCGGTCGATCCAGTCGCTCGGCGGCCGGATCAGCATTTCCTCGACACCGGGGAAGGGCTCGATCTTCACGATGAGCCTGCCGCTCACGCTGGCCGTCCTGGACGGCATGGTGGTCACGGTTGCGGGCCAGACCCTCGTCGTTCCGCTGACCGCCATCGTCGAGACGCTCCAGCCGGAGAAGGAGCACATTCATTCCTTCGGTTCCACGCAGCGGCTTATCGCCATCCGCGATACCTTCTGCCCGCTCGTGGATGTCGGACATATCCTGCGCTTCCGTCCCCACTACGCGGACCCGATCGAGGGCGTTGCGCTTCTCGTCGAGAGCGAGGGCGGCGGCCAGCGCGCGCTCATGGTCGATGCAATTCAGGGCCAGCGTCAGGTAGTCATTAAGTCTTTGGAGGCAAATTACACCAGCGTGCCGGGAATTGCCGCCGCGACCATCCTTGGGGACGGTCGGGTCGCATTGATCCTGGACGTGGATTCCGTGGTGGCGGCGTCACGGGGTCAGTCGATGCGTGGAGATATGTCACTCGCTGCGGCAGGCTGATGCCCCGCGCGATTACAGGAAAGTCGAACGTCGATGAACACGAACGTTATTGCCGCAAGCGGAAAGCCGGATGACAGCCTGGTAGCGGGCGAATTCCCCATGACCCGCCGGGATCTCGCCGATATCGCGGCGATGATCCACGCTGATGCCGGTATAGCACTCAACGATACCAAGGCGTCGCTGGTCTATTCGCGCCTTTCGAAAAGGCTCCGTCGTCTTGGCTTCAAGGCCTTCAGCGACTATTGCCGTTTCGTCGAGGGCGAGGAGGGTGTGGCCGAGCGGCGCGAGATGCTTTCGGCGCTCACCACCAACTTCACCAAGTTCTTCCGCGAGAACCATCACTTCGAACATCTCGAGCAAACCGTGATGACGGATCTGATGGCCCGGGCCAAGGCGGGCGGGCGTGTGCGTATCTGGTCGGCAGGCTGTTCGGACGGCTCCGAGCCCTATTCGATCGCGCTCACCGTGCTGAAGGTGTTTCCGGAAGCCGCCAACCACGATTTCAAGATCCTAGCCACCGACATCGATCCGAAAATTCTCGAAAAGGCGAAGGCGGGGATCTACGAGGAGAGCTCGCTCGAAGGCGTCGATCCGGCCATTCGCAAACAGTATTTCCAGCGTCCCGCCAGCGGCGGTTGCGCGGTGGATGCCAAGGTCAAGTCCCTGATCACCTACCGCGAACTGAACCTGATGCAGCCCTGGCCGTTCCGCGGCCCGTTCGACGTCATCTTCTGCCGCAACGTGGTGATCTATTTCGATGAACAGACCCAGGCCAGAATCTGGACGCGCTACGCGCAGATGCTGTCGGTTTCGGGTCACCTTTATATCGGCCATTCCGAGCGACTCTGGGGTGAGGCGAAGGACTGGTTCTCGAATGTGGGAATAACGACCTACCGCTATCTGGGAGGGGGAGAGCGGAAATGATGAAAGCCAGGGTTCTCGTCGTCGACGATTCCGCCACGATGCGCGGATTGATCCGCAATGTGCTGTCGGCCGATCCGGAGATCGAGGTTGTCGGAGAGGCCGGTGACGCGATGGAGGCGCGCGCCGCCATCAAGCAGCTCAATCCCGATGTGGTCACGCTCGATGTCGAAATGCCGAACATGAACGGCCTCGAGTTTCTTGAAAAGATCATGACGCTTCGGCCCATGCCCGTGATCATGGTTTCGACGCTCACTCATCGTGGCGCGCAGGCAACTCTCGCCGCCCTCGAAATCGGGGCGTTCGATTGCGTCGGCAAACCCGTGCCGGGCGATGCCGCCCCCTTTGCCGGACTTTGCCAGACGGTCATCGCGGCGGCTCGCTCGCAGCGCCACAAGCATCGCGCGGCTCCGGCGCCGGCTCCGATGGTCGACGCGACGAGATCGGCCGCCTACCAGTACGCGCCGTCGCGCAAGATCATTGCGATCGGCGCCTCCACCGGCGGTGTCGAGGCGTTGATCCAGGTTCTCTCCAAGTTCCCGGAGAACTGCCCGCCGACCGTCATCACGCAGCACATGCCGGCCGCCTTCACCAAGAGCTTTGCCCAGCGCCTCGACCGCATCTGCAAGCCGAGGGTCAAGGAAGCCGAGGATGGCGACAGACTCGAGATCGGTCGCGTCTATCTCGCACCCGGCGGCGATCACCACCTGGAGATCGGAAACGCCACGGCTCCGGCGTGCCGGCTTGTCGAAAGCGAACCGGTGAACGGACATCGTCCGTCCGTTGACGTTCTGTTCAATTCCGTCGCCAGCCTCGCCGGGGGACGTGCCGTCGGCGTGATCCTGACCGGGATGGGACGGGACGGGGCGAAGGGTCTGCTCAACATGCGTCAGGCCGGCGCCACAACAATCGGCCAGAATGAAAATACCAGCGTGGTCTACGGAATGCCGCGCGTCGCATACGAAATGGGCGCGGTAGCCACGCAACTGCCATTGAATGAGATCGGTGAGGAGATCCTCCGCTCCACCACCACACGCAAGGATAGGGTCGCGTAATGTCTATCGCAGAGAAAATCAAAGTCCTGATCGTCGACGATCAGGTCACGAGCCGGTTGCTCCTGGGTGATGCGCTCCAGCAACTCGGCTTCAAGCAGATCACCGTCGCGGGCGATGGCGAGCAGGGCATGAAGATCATGGCCCAGCAACCCCATCACCTGGTGATCTCGGACTTCAACATGCCCAAGATGGACGGGCTGGGACTGCTGCAGGCGGTTCGCTCCAACCCCGCCACCAAACGGGCCGCCTTTATCATGCTGACCGCGCAGGGGGACCGGGCTCTGGTGCAGAAGGCCGCGGCCCTCGGCGCCAACAACGTCCTGGCCAAGCCCTTCACGATTCCGAAAATGCAGGCGGCTATCGAAGCCGTGTTTGGAGCTCTCAAGTGATATATGATCCGTCAACGCGGCGCGTTCACGTCATACAAGGCGAATACAAGGTTTCCAGTGACCCGGATGTCGTGCTTTGCACGATCCTCGGGTCCTGTGTGGCCGCCTGTATGCGAGATCCGGTGGCCGGAGTTGGCGGAATGAATCACTTTCTGCTGCCCGGCAATGTCTCATCGCCGGCATCCGGCAGCGAGGCCAGCCGCTACGGAGTCCATCTCATGGAGCTGTTGATCAACGGTCTTTTGAAGGCGGGGGCGCGGCGCGATCGCCTGGAGGCCAAGATCATCGGCGGCGCCAAGACCATCGCCTCGTTCTCCAATATCGGGGAGCAGAACGCACTCTTCGCAGAGAAGTTTCTCAAGGACGAAGGCATCAAGATTGTCGGAATAAATGTCGGCGGGGACAATGGCCGCAAGCTCGAATACTGGCCCGTCAGCGGCCGCGCCCGGCAAATACCGCTGACCGGCGCGGAAACACGCAAGACGGTTGCCGCGGAGCAGGCGCTGCCGAAGCCCGAGACACGCAAGCCGGTCGAAACGTCGGTCGAGTTTTTCTAGAGAGGTTCGTATCATGGCCGCAAAAGATCGCGAAAACCAGGTTCTGCCCGAGCCCCTGTTCGATGTTCTCGGCAGGGTCAGCGGCGAATTGCGCGATGTTGCCATGCTCATCGAACAGCTCGAGCCGATGCTGTCGGACGGCCAGTCCGACGAGCATCTCCATTCCCCCGAGCACATGCGTCTGCTCCAAGGCATCGACCTCGCAGTCCAGAAGGCCAAGGGTCTTGCCGCCTTCCTCGATTGCCTGGGAGAGGAGCTTGATGTCGACCATCTCATCGACATCACCACGGCTCTCAATCTCGTCACGCTCGCCGACATGAAGACGCGTCTGCGGGCCGCCGTCGAGAGCAAGAACTCGGCCGCGATCTATCAAGCGGCGTCCGGCGATCTCGACTTCTTCTGATCGTTCGGATCCGGACAGTTCTGGTCCGGCTCTGACCGAACACCCTCGCGCAAGTTTCGCTCCCTAGTGTGCCGAAAGGGCATTGGAAGCCGAAAACACTATCGGGCGGCGTGGGTACAGAATGAATCTGTGGGACCAGCTATCACAAATCGGGAAAAACCTTGCGGGTCTGGGGCAGGCGCGTCTCATCGGCCTTGGTGCCGTGGGACTGGCGGCGATCGCACTGATCGTTGTGGCCGGGATGTTCCTGAACAAACCGACTCGCGAAACGCTCTATATCGGCCTGTCCGGCGAGGATATCGCCCAGATTTCACAGGTACTTGCCGAATCGAACATCGATTTCTCCACCGGTACCGATGGCTCCTCTATCACCGTGCCGGCCGGCGTGACCGGACGGGCCCGCATGCTCCTCGCCGAGCGCGGGCTGCCGTCCTCCTCGACCTCCGGCTATGAACTGTTCGATCAGGTGGGATCTCTCGGCCTGACGAGCTTCATGCAGGAAGTCACCCGTGTCCGGGCGCTCGAGGGCGAGATTGCCCGCACGATCCAGTCGATCAATGGAATATCCGCAGCTCGCGTCCACATCGTGCTCGCCGATCGCGGGAACTTCCGCCGCGGCGAACAGAAGCCGTCGGCATCCGTCATGGTTCGCACCAACGCGGCGACCGCCAATCGCGCCGCCGAGTCGATCCGCCATCTCGTCGCCTCGTCGGTGCCGGGACTGAGCGTCGATGAAGTGACCGTACTCGACGCGACCGGTCAGCTCCTGGCCTCCGGAGACGACTTCTCCAATTCCAATCTCAACCGTTCGCTCTCCATCGTTCAGCTCGTGCAGAACGAGGTGCAGGACAATATCGACCGCGCCCTCGCACCCTTCCTCGGCATCGAGAACTTCCGCACCAGCGTCACCGCCGCGGTCAACACCGACAGCCAGCAGATCCAGGAAACGATCTTCGATCCCGAATCCCGCGTCGAGCGCCCGACCCGCATCACCCGCGAGAACCAGCAGTCCAACCAGTCCTCCACGCAGGCGCCCGCCACCGTGGAACAGAACATTCCCGACCCGGCCCCCGCGGCAACCGCCGGCCCCAAATCCAGCGACCAGGCCGAGCGCAAGGAAGAGCAGACCAATTACGAGATCAACCAGAAGACGATCAATACCGTCCGCAACAGCTATGCGGTCGAGAAACTGTCCATCGCCGTGGTCGTCAACAAGGCACGGGTTGCCAGCATGCTCGGCGGCCAGCCGTCCGATGCCGAGGTCAACGCCTATATCGCCGAACTGCGCCAGATCGTTGATACGGCCGCCGGTCTCGATGCGGATCGCGGGGACAGCGCCTCCATCACGACGATGGAATTCCTCGCCAGCGAGCTTCTGACCGCCGATGCCGCCCAGCCGGGCTTCATGGATGCCCTGCAGGCGCAGCTGGGGACGATCATCAACGCCATTGCCTTCATCGCAGTGGCCGCGCTTCTCGTCTTCTTCGGCTTCCGCCCGCTGCTTGGCAGCGCCTTCGCAAACCGGTCCACGGCCGCCATCGGCGCCGAAGAGGACGAACTCGGCCTCGAACTGCCCGACTTCAGTCCCCAGTCGATGGGAGCCGGTGGAGCGTCGATGGAAGGGTTCGGTGCTGACTTCGGTTTCGACAGCGAAAGCGACCTCGGCCTCGAGCTCGAGGAAAGCGAAGTCAGCAACCGCCGCATCAAGGAAGGCCCCGAGCGCCGGCTTGCCCGCATGGTCGAGATCAACGAGGAACGCGCCGCGAAAATCCTTCGACAGTGGGCAGGCGCGGAAGCCGCTTGACGGCGAATCGCCAGATTTCCTAATCTGGGCCCGGACGATTCGAGCCATTGGCGCGACGGCTCCGGCTCGGATGGCGGGCCTCGCCTAATAAGCCATCAAAATCGGCAGTTTACTCTCGAATCGAGAAAAACTTTAATTTTGGATTTGTAAATACCCAAATATCAGTGATTTTATTTGTACGGTTTTCTGCGATTCTGACCATGACTAATCACGGAAAAGCCGAAGGCTTGTGAGTTGGCCGGTGGGGCGAATTGGCCCCCCTGCTGGTCAGGTTTATATGGCATGCTTGTCCCCAGGGACGACCATTCTCCCGTGCTTCGGCGCGGGCCCATGCGGCAAGGGGTTAATGTGGTAACGCGCGGGGTCTTCCTCGAATCGTTATACGATTTGAACGTAGATGGTTGGGTTTCGGATGGATTGGACCTGATCCGCGACTATGCGGGGGCGCGGCATTTTCTCGTCGCCCGGTTCGACCAGTATGCCGACCCGCAGCTCGATACTGTCATTTCCTCGGACTGGCCCTTCGACCTCGTCAAGTCGCTGGGTATCCAGCTCATCAATTCCCACGCGCGGATCAGCGAATTCCGAAGGTGCGTGACCGCTTTCGAACCTGCGTTCTTTGATACCCCGGAGGAAATGGTGTTTCCCGCCGGCCTGTCGCGCCGCGTCTGCCAGATCCCCTTCAACGCGGGCGAAGCGCGGCTGCTTCTTCTGCTGCTTTTTGACGACGGGCTGTTTCTCTCGCACGACCGGCTGCGCGATGTCGCGGTCGCGATTTCCTACTACATCGCCGGTATCCCCGGCGCGAGCGGTCGCTCCGAGCGTGCGGCCGACCTTACCGAGAGGGAGATCGAATGTCTCTCCTGGATAGGCGAGGGGAAAACCAGTGACGAGATTGCCCTCATCATCGGCATCTCTCGGAATACCGTGAACAACTACATCACCTCGATCATGAACAAGACCGGGGCGCGCACCCGCTCCGAGGCTGTCGCCTTCGGCGTCAGGAACCAGATCATATGAGGGGTTTGTGATGGCGGCTTTCTCTGACAGTTTCGGCCCGCAATCGGCAGGCACCTCGGCTTCGCCCCAGCGCAGCGGTTCGATCTCGGATCTCTATCCGAAAGCCATTGCCATCCAGCGCCTTGCCGCCGCGCGGTCTTTCGCGGTTCTTTCGGTCAATGCCCGGACGGCGCTCGCCAACGGGACGCTGACGGTAAGAATGCAGAGCCCCGAGGAAGAAACCGGACTGAGCGTATCGCATCTGCTGGGGGCTCATTCCTCGGTGCTGCAGACGCATCTCTGGGTGTCGCCGATACCCCTCAAGTTCGACATGCACGGAATTGACCTCTTCCCACCGATGGAGTTCGAAAGCGATTATCCGGCGGAGGATCGCCCTGAGTTCGGGCTGGCATTCCCGGTTCCCCTCGGCGCCATGGGTAACGGCTATCTCGTTCTGTGCGGGGTAGAGGCCGAACTCGACGCCGATAATTGTATCGACCTGCACAGGAAGTCCATCGGCTTGATGCGCGAGGCGCTGAAGCTGGATTTCGGAAGCGTTGCCACGGCGGAGGCGCTGAGCGATCGCGAGATCGAATGTCTCCAGCTCGTTGGCGACGGCCTCAAGAGCGAGGCCATCGGCGAGCGCTTGGGACTGTCCGTCCACACTGTGAACGCCTATCTCGGCTCCGCAACGACCAAGCTCGACGCGGTCAATCGGATCCAGGCGATCGCCAAGGCCATCCGCCTCGGGCTCATCAGCTAGACCGTTTCACCGTAAAAGGCTCGCAGGTTCAGGCGGCGATGGTCGCTTTCGGCAACGGCCGGTAGGCGGCCGCTGCAAGCGCTGTCTCGAGAAATGCGGTGTTGACGGCGGGATCTTCGTCCGGTTCGTCGAACACGATATGATCGATCTCCACGCCCGCCTTGTCGTGCTCGAGCGTCAGTCGGATGTAGATGGTCACTCCCGTCGGACGCAGTTCGAGGTCCAGAACCACCTTGGCGGCGGTGTCCCAGTCGAGCTTGTAGTCGCCGCCGATCCCCAGTTTGACGGTGTCGGGCAGATAGAAGAGTTCCGCCGCCGAGGCTACGATGTCGGCAAGATTCGCATGGCGCTCGAACCGCAGCATGGAAATCAGGTCGGCGACATCGATCATCCGCAGTTCGGTTGCCACAGGCCAGATGGCGTCGGCGACGATCTTTTCACGGTCCCGCGACGGGTGGGTTGGCTTCATCTCTTACCGCTCATACTCAAAGGTTTTGACTTTAACTGATAAACGCGGTGCACCAGCTCCGCGACGGCCTTGTAGAATTCCGTGGGAATGAAATTATCGACCGAGACTTGCGCAAACATGGAGCGGGCGAGCGGCGGGTCCTCGAAAACGGGAATGCCGTTGGATTCGGCGATTTCCCTGATCCGCAGCGCGATGAGATCCTGTCCCTTGGCGAGCACCAGCGGTGCGCCGTCCTCGCCGGCGACATAGCGCAGGGCGATCGCATAGTGTGTCGGGTTGGCGATGACCAAAGTTGCGCGCGGTACCTGGGAAATCATGCGCTTGCGGGCGCGGTCGCGGGCCAGCGAACTCTGCCGGGCTTTCAGAATCGGGTCGCCGTCCGACTGCTTGACCTCGTCCTTGATCTCCTGGCGGGTCATCATCAGGTCCGTGAACCAGGTGTAGCGTGTCCAGAAGACGTCGGCGACGGCGATCACGGCGGTCGCGACCAGCACCACGCTGATGACCTTGATGGCGAGCCGCGCCATCTCGGGGCCGACACCGCGCGGATCGGCGAACATGTCGGTCAGAACGCCGAAATAGTCGTTGCGCATCACGAACGCGATCACCGCGGACACGACGATGATCTTGATCAGCGACTTGCCGAACTCGACAAGACCCTTCGGCCCGAAAATCCGCTTGAAGCCCCCGATGGGGGAGACGCGCTCCATCTTCGGCTGAACGCGGTCCAGCACCGGGCTCGGCATGTTCTGCAGCACCGAGGCGGCAATGCCGAAGACCATCAGAAGCGCGAAGGCGGGCAGCAGAACCCCGGCCGCCATCATGAAGAGTTGCTGGAACAGAACCAGTGCGTCGCCGCCGTTTTCCAGGCGCAGGTCGTCGGCCTGCGAGAACAGATCCTTGAGCTGTTCGATGAAGTCGCCGGCAGCGCCTGGAAGGAAGAAGATCGCGAAAACGAGGATTGCCAGCGACGACGCGAAGATCGGAACCTCCCGCGAGAAGGGCACGTTGCCCTTGTCCACGGCGTCCCGGATCTTCTTCTCGGTCGGTTGTTCTGTTTTGCTGTCCTTGTCGGGACTGTCAGCCATGTTTCACCGCTGATGCGGCGTCAAGCCGCTTCCTGCGTCTGCGCGGGCGTATCCTCGCGCAGGCTTAGCTGATTCTGGCCAGCCATGCGAATGGCCTCCTGGGTAACCGTCCGGCGTGCGACCGCGATCTCGCGGGGATTGACGCCGCGGTCTCCAACGGCGGCGAGGTCGGATTCGATCATCCGGCGCTGACGTGCGCCGATGGCCGACAGGATCGCCTCCCGCAGTTCGTTGTCGGTACCGTGCAGGGCCATCGTGATGACCTCGCTCGAAATGTCGTTGAAGAGCGTGGAGCGGCTGCGGGCCGGCATGCCCTTGATGTCGTCGAAGAGGAAGATGCGCGGGCGAACCTTTTCGGCATCCTTCTTGCTGACCGTCTCGAGCTGGCCCATCAGGGTGTCCACCTCGGGCTTCGACAGCTCGTTCATGATCTCGGCAACCTTGGCGGTTCCCGCCGCGCCCTTTTCGGATTCGAGCTGGGCGACGAGTTCCTCGACACGGCGCTCGATGATCTCGGCAGCGCGCGGATTGACGTTCTTCATGTTGACCGCGCGATGCAGAATGCTGGCGCGCGCCTCGTCCGGCAGCTTCATCAGCGTCTTGCCCGCAAAGGCAGAGGGCAGCATCGAGACGATGTAGGCAGCGGTCTGCGGATGCTCCCTGGCCAGGAAATCGCCGATCATGTCGGGGTCGCTGTCCTGCAGCTTGTCCCAGACATTTTGTTCATAGGCCTGGAACTGGGTCCGGCGGCCGAGAAGACCGTCGACCTCGTCGGGGGTGAGGCCTTCCTCGAGAATGCCTTCCATCGCCTTGGCATTGTCCATCAGCCCGGCACCTTCGCTGAACAGGTCCTCGAACTCGTTGACCAGTTCGATGAGCTCCTGCGGCGGAATGGTGCGCAGCGCCTGTGCCTTCTTGATGATGGTCTGGAGTTCATCGTGCTCGAAGAACTTGAGCAGCTTGCCGGCAACGGGCTTGCCCATGGCGAGCAGCACGGCGGCGGCCTTTTCAGGTGGGCTCAGCGGGGCTTCCAGACTGCCGGCGGTGTTTGCGAAGGCTTCCATGTGCCTACTCCTTTTTCGCCGGCGCGCCGTAGACTTCGATCATGCGCACCCCGAAGCGGGTTTCGTCGGATTCGAGAACGGTGATCTCGCCGCGGCCGATGAGCTTGCCGTTGACGGTGATCTCGACCGGCTCGCCGATCCGTCTGTCGAGGGCGATGGTGGCGCCTTCGGACAGATCCATCAGCGAGGAAACGGACATGCGGCTGGTGCCGAGAATGATCTGAACGTCGACGGGAATGTCGAGGATGACCTCGGCGCGAGTCGTCTCGCCCGTCGGCCCTACCTTCGGCTCGGAGAAATTCGTTTCGCCCGCGCCGAAATCGCCACCGAATGCGCCGGGGGCTGCGGCGTCGCCACCGAAATCGCCCAGCCCGCCGAAATCGCTGCCGCCGGCCGGGAAATCGGCGCCCATGCCGGAATCATCGAGGCCGAACGGATCGTTCAGACCGCCATCGGCCGCGCCGGCGCCGAAGCCGCTGCCGAAATCCGCCATGCCGGCACCGCCTTCGTTTTCATTCTCCACGATCGGAAGCTCTCCAGCATCTTTCTTCAATACCCCCCGCAGACCGTCGATCTGCTGATCGAGGTCGGATTCCTCGCCGGACGCGGTTTCGGCACCGGTCAACGGGTCGGTCAGGGGGAAATCGTCGAGTGGGTTCTCTTTAGCCATGGCTACTTATCCGATCTCAAGCTTGCCCGGAGCCTGCGGGAGCGATGGAAGTCGCCCCTCAGGTGAAAGCGCTCCGCCAGTTCTCGTCGATGCCGGTCGGGCCCTCGATGCGAACCATGTAGCGCTGCCCCGTGCGTCCGAGCGCGCACCTGTAGATGTCCTTGCCGTTTCCGCCGAGAATGACCGTCGAGCCGCCCTGTTCAGGGAAGGCGAGAACGTCGCCTGGCCGGAGCCTGCCGATCGCGTCGAGCTTCATCGGGTCGAGTGGAATCCGCGCTTCCAGCCTGACGTCGGACTTCACCACCCGCTTGCTCAGCCTTTCGCGCCAGTCGCTCTGCGCCTTGGCCTCGTCGGAATTGATGGTCGCCCGTTTGATCGGCTTGGTCGAAAGCAAGGCCTCCTGCGGAGCGATCAGATAGGCCATCGTCGTGCTGCCGGCGAATTCCAGCTCGAAGCCGATCGCAGCCGCATGGAAATCGGGATCGAGATCGTCGATCGCATCCGGAATGGCGGTCATCGGTCGCTCGAACGTCGCGCGGCTCTTCGTGTCTTCCTTCTTCACGGCAGCCCTGACCACCTCGTGTAAGGTTTCGAAGATCACTAGCGACATGTCGAGTTCGATGCTCGAAAGGTCGCGGCTTACGGGTTCGACGGTTTCAGGGTCGGCACCGCCAAGAAGGCACTCGACGAGGCCTATCACCAGGGGTGAGCCGCAGAAATAGCCGAGATTGGAGGCCCAGCCGCGGACGTCGGAGGTGCAGAATACGGAGCCTTCGATCAGTTCGCCCCAGAGTTCGCGCCGGCGGCCGGTGCGAACGGGGCCGGGGCGGATGTCGATTTCAAGTCCGGTGGCGAGCTGGATCTGCTCCTCGAGCGCGGGGCCGAGGGCCGCCTGATAGAGAAGTCCGCGTTCCTGGATCTGCCCTTTCGTCCCGAGCTTTCCCGTCATGCGGTCGAGCAGCTCGGCGGGGAAGAGCGGAGAGGCGCTGTCGTCTTCCGCCGGCGCGACCTCCACGGTCTCTTCGATGGCGTTGTCTTCGCTCTCGCTCATCGTCTTAGGCTGCCTTGGCGTCGCCGCCGCCCGGGTTCATCATTTCATGTTCCACGGCGTCGATGGAGGGACGCTCATAGGCCGAGATGGTCTTGCGGCCGTGCTCGAGGGCAACCTGCGGCACCGAACCGTTCATGTAGGCGATCAGCGTCTGCTTGACGATCGTGTAGAGGCGGTTCTGCTTGGTGCGCACCACCTTGATGTTGTTGGCGATCGGCGAGAACACCGAATAGGACAGAAAGATGCCGAGCATGGTGCCGACCAGCGCCGCGCCGATCTTGCCGCCGAGCACTTCGGGCGACTCGTTGATCGCGCCCATCGCCTTGATCACGCCGAGAACGGCCGCGACGATGCCGATCGCCGGGCAGGATTCCGACATCACCGTCATGGCGTTGTAGGTCTTGAGCTTGTCGGCGGAGATCGTCTGGATCTCTTCCTCCATCAGCGCCTCGATCTCGTGCGGACGGGCGTTGCCGATGATGATCAGCCGGACATAGTCGCAGATGAAGGCGGTCAGTTCCTTGTTCTTCAGGACGGTCGGGGCTGCCTGGAAGAGCTCGCTTTCCTCCGGATTGTCGATATGCGCCTCGATCTCGTTGCGCGAGCGGGTGCGAAGATCGCGCATCAGCATGTAGAGAATGGACAGCGTATCGAGATACTGGCGTTCCTTCGGCACCGAGTGCTTGAAGGCTTCGCCGAGTGCCTTGCCCGTGTCCTTGATGGTCTTGATCGGGTTGGCCATGATGAAGCCGCCGATCGCCGCCCCGCCGATGATGACGAGTTCGAAGGGCTGCATCAGAACGTCCAGATGTCCGCCCATCGCCATGTAGCCGCCGAGAATGCAGCCGAGCGTGATCACGAGGCCGATGATTATGTTCATGCCAGAGACCGCCTATTGAATTTCCGTCTCTTTGAGTACGGCTTCAGGCTTGTGTGAAGCTGAATCCAAGGTTCTCGTAACCATAGGCTTGCATGGGACAGCCTCGCGCAAGAATTTTGGATTATTCTGAAACATGCCGGCAGTGGGGAGTCGGGCCGCGAACGCGGTCGGCGCAATCCAACGGCGGAGGTTTCAGGCGTGACGACGACCTACACGAACTATCAATTGATCAGCCGGGATATCGACCGGTCGATCGAACGCATCTCGCAGCAGCCACAGGTGCAGCGCGAGACCGAATATTATTTGTCCCGCATCGGCGACATCAAATCGATCGACGACTTCATGGCCGACGATCGCATCTACAATTATGCGATGAAGGCCTTCGGGCTTGAGGACATGTCCTACGCCAAGGCGTTCATGCGCAAGGTGCTGACCGAAGGCATCGACAACGACAACGCCTTCGCCAACCAGTTGGCCGACGGCAAGTACAAGGCCTTCGCGGAAGCCTTCAATTTCAATCGCTATGGCGAAACCGCGACCGTGTTCACCCGTGCGCAGCAGGGCGCGGTGGACATGTATCTCCGCCAGACGCTCGAGGAGGAAGCCGGTAGCGACGATACCGGTGTGCGCCTCGCTTTGTTCTTCGAGCGCAACGCGTCCGACATCACATCGGCGTATTCCATTCTTGCCGACGAGGCGCTTTACCAGGTCGTCCGCACGGTGCTGGGCCTCTCCGATGCGTTCGCCGCGGGAGACATCGACAAGCAGGCCGACTATCTGAAGGAAAAACTCGACTTCGCCGATTTCTCCGATCCGGAGAAACTCGACGAATTCCTTCAGCGCTTCACCATCATGTGGGATCTGGAAAACAATTCGGCCGCCGGCATTGGCGGGTCGAACCTGCTTCTTTCCTCGTCGTCGGGGTTCGACATTTCGCCCGATCTCATGCTCACCATCAACAATCTCAAGCTTGGAGGCCGCTGATGCAGTCCTCGCTCTATGTCGCCCTGTCCTCGCAGATCGCGCTCGAGCGCCGGCTGACGACGATTGCCGACAATGTGGCCAACGCCAACACGACCGGGTTCCGCGCGACCGAGATCAAGTTCGACGAGGTGGTCGAGAATTCCGGACCGGTCAACGTATCCTATGTCGACCAGGGCACCGATTTCCTCTCGACCATGAGCGGCGGCTTCAGCCAGACCGGCAACCCGCTTGATTTCGCCATTACCGGTGACGGCTGGTTTCAGCTCGAAACGCCCAACGGCAACGTGCTGACCCGGGACGGCCGGTTCAACCTTTCGCCCGCCGGCGAACTCGTCAATGTCGACGGCTATCCCGTGCTCGACGTCGGTGGCGCGCCGATCCAGCTCAATCCCAACGCCGGAGCCCCAAAGGTCGGCAAGGACGGCGGGATCTATCAGAATGGCGCCCGCGTCGGCCAGCTCGGCCTCTTCACCGCAGATGTGAATGCGGGCTATGTGCGAGCCGGATCGCTCGGCATCATTACCGCCGACCAGCCCGAGCCGGTCGTGGACCGCACCGATATCGGCGTCACGCAGGGCTTCCTCGAGGATTCCAACGTCAATCCTGTCGCCGAAATGAGCCAGCTCATCATGGTTTCGCGCGCTTTCGAGAATGCCTCGATCCTGATGCGTGACACCGAGGAAACCCTCAAGGAAGCCATCAAGACGCTCGGTAACGGCCGCTAATGACCGGATCGGGGAGCGGCATGGACGTTCAGCGGCAGGCCCGCATGAACCGCGGAACCGACACTGCGACCGGCGCGCTGAAGTCGCTTTCGGCCCGCATCGCGCATTTCACTCAGGCCCGGCATGCGATCGAGATCTCGGGAACCGTGACCGCCGCAGCCGCGGGCCGTTACACTGTGGTCGGCCTGTCGCGGCATCTGCGTCTCGGTGATCTTGTCGAATTCCGCAGGAACGCCACCTGCCAACTCGCCGAGGTCGTCCGCCTCGATCCCGAGGAAGCGATTGTCTGTCCGATAGAAGGCGGGAGCGGCGCGGCGGCGGCCTCCATCGGAGAGCGCGTCTGGCGCCGCGGGCCTTTCGTGCTTGCGCCCGACGAAAGCTGGTGCGGCCGCACCATCAATGCCCTCGCACTGCCGGTCGACGATCTCGGACCGTTGCGCCGGGGACCGGAGGAGCGGCCGATAGACGCCGCGCCGCCGCAATCGATGAAGCGCGACAGGGTGACGGCGCCGATCCGAACCGGCGTCAAGGTCGTCGATATCTTCGCGCCTCTCTGCCGCGGGCAGCGCATGGGCGTCTTCGCCGGCTCGGGGGTTGGCAAGTCGACGCTTCTTTCGATGTTCGCGCAAGCCGCGGATTTCGACCGGGCGGTGATCGCGCTTGTCGGCGAGCGCGGACGCGAGGTACGTGAATTCATCGAGGATACCCTCGGCGAGAACATGAAGAAGACGGTCGCAGTCGTTGCGACCAGCGACGAAAGCCCGATGCTCCGGCGGATGGCGCCGCTGACAGCGATGACGATTGCCGAACATTTCCGCGATCGCGGAGAAAACGTGCTGCTGATCGTCGACAGCCTGACCCGCTACGCCCACGCCCTGCGCGAGGTCGGCATGGCGTCCGGCGAGCCGCCGGTCGCGCGCGGCTATCCCGCATCCGTCTTCACCGCGCTGCCCGGTCTGCTCGAAAGGGCGGGGCCGGGGCCGGAAGGCACAGGCGCGATCACCGCGATCGTTTCCGTTCTCGTCGACGGCGATAACCACAACGATCCGGTCGCCGACTCGGCGCGCGGAATTCTCGACGGCCACCTGGTGCTCGACCGCCGGCTGGCGGACGAAGGCCGCTATCCGCCGGTCAATCCGCTAACGTCAATCTCGCGTCTCGCCCGCAAGGCATGGCAGGGCGATGAGGAAAAGCTCGCGCTCAGGCTAAAGGCGCTCATTCACAAATACGAGGAAACCTCCGACCTGCGGCTGATCGGGGGATACCGGCCCGGGACCGATGCGGAACTCGACATGGCGATCAAGCAGGCGCCGGTGATCTACGAGGTGTTGCGGCAGCGACCCGACGATCCGCCGAGCCCGGACGCATTCGCCGAACTCGCGGAAGCAATGAAGGCGGCGGCGGGGATCGCCGGAGGACAGAAGGACAGGAAGGGCTAGACGGGGATGTCTGAATTGGGGGACGCAGCCGGACGCGCATCCGTGGACGAGGAAGCGCGGCTGTTCGATCGACGCAAGGGAAGCGACAGGGCGATCGTTGTGGCCGGTTTCGCGCTGGCGGCGCTGGCCGCGATCTTTCCGTGGTATGTCTTCTTCCATCAGGAAAGCTTCGGCGTGAACCCGATGGAATGGGGCAGTACGCGTGATCTGCCGGATATATCCGGCAAGCCGGTCGCCATGGTTTCGCCGCTCGCCATCCCGGATGAGAAGGACGGCACACCTCCGACTGCCACACCTTTCGATCCCATAACCACCGCCACCGTCGGCGATTACCCCGACCGGACCGGCAGTACCGGGAACAGGTCGGGTGACCCGCTGGATCAGGAATTTCCCGGAACCCCTCAATATCAGCTTCTGCACGTTGCCAATGGCCGGGCCCTCATCGAGGACAGCTCGGGCTTGTACATGGTTCAGGTCGGCTCGAAGCTGCCCGACAATTCCACACTCGCCAGCATGGAAGTGCGCGACGGCAAGTGGGTCATCGTCACTTCGAAAGGCGAGATCGTCGGCCAGTAGCCGAATGGGGCGCGAGGGTGGGCGGTCCGCTTTCCGCGCCCCGCAAGTTACACACAAGGCTTGAAGCATAGTGTCGGCTGTAAGGAAGGGATATTTCCATGCAGCCTATCCAGCTTTTCGCTCTCGCCTCCAAACAGGCCCACTGGCTGACAGTCCGTCAGACCGTGGTCGCCGGCAATATCGCCAACGTCAACACGCCCAACTATCAGGCACGTGACGTGGCGGACTTCCAGGCGGTGATGCAGGAGACGGGATTGCGCATGGCGGCCACGCAGCCCGGCCATCTGTCGGAAGATCCGATCCGCAGCTCGGTTTCCCGCAGTTCCCAGGTTCAGGATGGAATCGACATTCTGCCTTCGGGCAACTCGGTCAGCCTGCCGGACGAACTCGCCAAGACCTCCGAAATCAAGCGCACCTACGAACTCAACGCAGGTCTGGTGAAGAGCTTTCACCGGATGATGCTGATGACCGTGAAGAGCTGACCATGGTTGATCCGCTTAGCCTTTCTTCCAAGATTGCCTCTTCCGGGCTCAAGGCGCAGGAAGCGCGTCTTCGCATTGTCTCGGAAAACCTGGCCAACGCGGAATCGACGGGCGCGACAGCGGGCGCGGATCCCTACCGGCGCAAGACGATCTCGTTCTCCTGGGAACTCGACCAGGCCAGTGGCGCCGCGATGGCCCAGGTTCAGCGGATCGCCGAGGACCAGTCGGGTTTCGACGTCGAATTCGATCCCAGCCACCCGGCTGCCGATGACAAGGGCATGGTCAAGATGCCCAACGTCAACATGTTGATTGAACTCGCCGACATGCGCGAAGCGAACCGAAGCTATGAGGCCAACCTGCAGACTATCAAGCAGACACGCGAACTGGTCTCCATGACACTCGATCTGCTGAGGCCGTCATAATGATTGAACTCGTTGGTGGAATTGCCGGCCGGGCGATCGGTCAGGCCGTCGAACAGGCAACCGGCGCCGGCCAGAGCAGCCAGACCGGGCTTGCGGGACAGGCCGGTGGCCGAAGCTTTACCGACGTGCTGCAGGCGCTGGGGACGGACGTGGTCGACAATATCCGGACCGCGGAAACCCAATCCTTCAATGCCGTTTCGGGCGAAGCCGATACCCGTGAGGTGGTCGACGCCCTGATGAGCGCGGAGCAGTCGCTGCAAACCGCCATCGCCATAAGAGACAAGCTGGTTACCGCCTATCTCGAAGTTTCACGAATGCAGATCTGACGTCTCAGAACCAAGGATAACGCCATGAAGGCACTGGCCATCGCTGCCACCGGCATGAATGCCCAACAGCTCAATCTCGAGGTGATCGCCAATAACGTGGCGAACATCAACACGACGGGGTTCAAGCGCGCTCGCGCCGAATTCACCGATCTTCTCTATCAGGTCGAACGCAGCCAGGGCGTTCCGAACGCCGCCAATCAGGCCATCGTGCCCGAAGGCGCGCATATCGGCCTTGGCGTCAAGGCGGCGTCGGTGCGCAACCTGCACATCCAGGGCTCGCTGATCGGCACCTCCAACAAGCTCGATGTGGCCCTTGTCGGCCGGGGCTGGTTCCAGGTCGAGGATCCCGCAGGCAACACGCTCTACACCCGCGCCGGCACCTTCAACACCAATGCCGACGGCCAGCTCGTGACGATCGACGGCTACACCGTCGTTCCCGGCATCACCTTTCCGGAAGATGTCACCGAGGTGGAGATCACCCGCACCGGCCAGATCTTCGCCCGGCTCGGCAGCGATACCGAACTGACCGATCTCGGCCAGCTCACCCTTGCCAACTTTGTCAACGAGGCCGGTCTCGAACCACTTGGTGACAACCTCTTTGCCGAAACGCCTGCCTCGGGTGCGGCCATCGTCGGCGTGCCCGATGATCCCGGCTTCGCCCACATCCAGCAGGGCTATCTCGAAGCCTCCAACGTCGATCCGGTCAAGGAGATCACCGATCTGATCTCCGCGCAGCGTGCCTACGAGATGAACTCCAAGATCATCCAGGCGGCTGACGAAATGGCTTCGGTGGTGAGCAAGAACCTGAGGTAAAGGAGCGCGGCGGACATGATGTTTGCCCAGTCCATTTCCAGACATGTGGTCCGCCTGGCATTCGTGCTGGGCGTCTGCGCTTCGCCGGCCACCGGTCAGGCGAGCGAGGTCGCGCTCGTTCCCGAGCGCACCATCTACCCCGGCGAGACGATCACCGGCGAGATGGTCCGCGCCGTCGGCATCACCAACCCCAACCTCGCTTCTGGCTATGCGTCCGATGTGGCAGAGGTCGACGGAATGGTGACAACCCGCACCTTGTTGCCGGGCCGCACGATCCCCGTCGCCTCCCTCCGCGAGGCCTGGGCGGTCGAGCGTGGCTCGCCGGTCACCCTCGTCTTTTCCGATCAGGGGCTCGTCATCACGGCCCCGGGAACGCCGCTCCAGAATGCGTCGATCGGCGAAATGATTCGCGTCCGGAATATCGATTCCGGCGTCATCGTCTCCGGTACCGTGATGCAGGACGGGTCCATTCGGGTGGTGCGGAAATGACCTGGCGTCGCGCACGTTTCCTGGCGCTGCTGCTCGTCGCCGGCGTGCTCGGGCTGCTTGCCGTGCAATCGGCGGTGGCGGCTTCGCGCATCAAGGACATCGCACAGCTTCAGGCCGCCCGCGAAAACCAGCTGATCGGGTATGGCCTGGTGATCGGCCTCCAGGGAACCGGCGACAGCCTGCGCAACTCGCCCTTCACCGAACAGTCCTTGCGCGCGATGCTGCAGAATCTCGGGATCTCCACCGAGGGCGGCGCTTCGCGTTCCAACAATATTGCGGCGGTGATCGTCACCGCCAACCTGCCGCCCTTCGCCTCCGTCGGATCGCGCATCGATGTATCTGTCTCCTCGCTCGGGGATGCCACCTCGCTCAGAGGCGGGATTCTGGTGATGACCTCGCTCTCCGGTGCGGACGGGCAGGTCTATGCTGTGGCGCAGGGCTCGGTCATCGTCTCCGGCGTCAACGCCCAGGGCGATGCCGCATCGCTGCAGCAGGGGGTCACGACATCGGGCCGTCTGCCGGGCGGCGCGACCATCGAGCGCGAAATTCCCGCTAACTTCAAGCAGACCGGCGGTCTCGTCTTCCAGCTTCGTAATCCGGACTTCTCCACCGCGGTGGGGATCGCCGACGTCATCAACTCCTACGCGACCAATCGCTACGGACAGGCGATCGCCGAGGCGCGCGATTCCACCACGATCGCCGTGCGCAAGCCCGAGCGGGCAGACCTGGCCCGGCTGATGGCTGAGCTTGAAGGTCTCGTTGTCGATACCGACAGCCCGGCCCGGGTCGTCGTCAACGAACGAACCGGCACGATCGTCATCGGCAATGACGTGCGGGTTTCCCAGGTCGCCGTCAGTCACGGAACGCTGACCGTCAAGATCAACGAAACGCCGACGGTCGTGCAGCCCGCGCCCTTCTCGGACGGGGTGACGGCGATCGAACCGCTGACCGATATCACCGCCGGCGTGGACGGCGGCCAGGTCGCCATCATCAGCGGGCCCGATCTGCGCACGCTGGTTGCCGGCCTCAACTCCATCGGCGTGAAGCCGGACGGCGTTATTGCCATTCTCCAGGGGATCAAGTCCGCGGGCGCGCTGCAAGCCGAGCTGGTGCTGCAATGACGGCGCGGCTCACCATCATCCGGTCGCGCAGGTTCGCCGCCATTATCGGTCTGGCGCTCGTCGCGGGATCGGGCTTCGCAGCACCGGCCTCCTCTGAGGAGAAGGCGGCGGATGAGCCGCAGGCTGTCAACGATCAGGTCCATTCGGCCACCAGCGCGGAGGCCAGCCCCGAGCAGAAGGCCTACGAGAGCGAGATCGAGGCCTATTGCGCCAACATCGCCGACGCTGCTCGCGATCAACGCTATCTCCGGCAGAAGAACGAGCTCGATAATCTGAAGTCGAAGGTCGATGAGCGCATCGCGCTCCTCGAGCAGCGTCGCGACGAGTACCAGAAATGGCTCGGCAAACGCGACGACTTCATGCGTGTGGCGGAAGCCACCCTGGTCGACATCTACAAGAACATGCGTCCCGACGCGGCGGCCAGTCAGCTCTCGCTGATCAATCCCGGCGTTGCCGCGGCGATCGTCATGAAACTCAATGCCCGCCTTTCCAGCCAGATCCTCAACGAGATGGAACCGGAAAAGGCCGCCGCGCTCGCCGGCATCATTGCCAATGCGGCCGCGACCGAACAACCAAAGGATCCGTCATGAACCGGTTGGGTATCCTCGCCGCCGTCGCCCTTCTTTCGGGGTGTTCGTCCCAGACGTTCAAGGAAATCGGCCGCGCGCCGGATATGAGCCCGGTCGGCTCGGGCCTCGCCTATTCGTCGACTCCGGAGATGGCGATGTATCCCAAACAGCCGCCGCACCGCGCCAACAATTTCTCGCTGTGGGATGACCGCCAGTCCAAGCTTTTCACGGATTCGCGGGCCAATTCCGTCGGCGACCTTTTGACCGTCGATCTCCGGATCAACGACAAGGCCACCTTCGATAACGCCACCGACCGCAGCCGGACCAATTCCAGCGGCATAAACGCGGCGATCGCCATTCCGACATTCGGCGCCGAGGGTGACGGCAACATCAAATACGGGTCGAACACCTCGACATCTGGCACCGGCACGACCGAACGGTCCGAAAAGCTCAATCTGAAGATCGCGGCCGTCGTGACCGGGGTGCTGCAGAACGGGAACCTCGTCATTTCCGGTTCGCAGGAAGTCCGGGTCAATCACGAACTCCGCATCCTCAACATCGCCGGCATCGTCAGGCCGCAGGATGTCGATCACAACAACACGATTTCCTACGACAAGATCGCCGAGGCGCGTGTCTCCTATGGTGGCCGCGGGCGCCTGACCGAGGTGCAGCAGCCGCCGGTGGGGCAGCAGCTCGTCGACATCTATTCGCCGATCTGAGCCGGAAAGGCAGCGCCGTGTCACACGCCGAGATCGACTATCAGGGCGAAGAGCCGAAGAAGAAGGGCGGCCTCGTCGTCACTCTCGCCGTCGTGCTCGTCCTGTCGCTGATCGGTGGCGGCGGCGGCTGGGTCGTCGGCGGAATGCTGGCACCTCAGGTCAAAAAGGCCGAGGACGAAGCCGCGGCGGCGACGGCGGAGGCGGGGCACGGCGCCCAGCCGGCCGGGGAGGGCGAGGAGGAGGAGCACATTCGCCCCTCGCTCTATCCTTTGCCGCCGATTACCACGAATCTGTCCTATCCGGCCGATAGCTGGGTTCGCCTGGAATTGTCGCTTTTGTTCCGTGAAACGCCCGATGACGTGCTCGCGGATCGGATAAGTGAGGATATCCTCGCTTATCTGCGCACAGTATCGCTTCAACAGATTGATGGACCGCGTGGTTTTGAGTACCTCCGGGATGACCTTGTCGAACGGGCGCGTCTTCGCTCGGAGGGCGAGGTCACGGATGTGATATTCAGGACCTTCGTGATCGAATGATCCGTTTTCTAATTCTTCTGGCGGCACTCGTCGCGGCCCCGGCCGCAGCGACGGCCCAGGGATTGGATCCTGGCATCTTCCAAGGGCCGGTCGACGGCTCTGTGGCAAGCTGGATCATCCGCACCTTCGGATTGCTGACCGTTTTGTCCATCGCGCCGGGAATCCTGGTGATGGTCACCTCGTTTCCGCGCTTTATCATCGCCTTCGCGATTTTGAGAACCGGAATGGGCCTGCAATCGACGCCGGCCAACCTCATTCTCGTCAGCCTTGCCCTCTTCATGACCTTCTACGTCATGGCGCCGACCTTCGACCGGGCCTGGGACGAGGGGATCAACCCGCTTCTGGAGAATGAAATCACCGAGCAGCAGGCGATCGGGCTCATCTCCGATCCGTTCCGCGACTTCATGCTGGTCAATACGAGGCCGAAAGACCTCGCCCTTTTCGTCGACCTGGCCGTCGAGCGGGGACAGGAAACGGAGACCGACGGCGTGATCGACATGCGCGTTCTGGTGCCCGCTTTCATGATCTCCGAGATCAGGCGCGGCTTCGAAATCGGCTTCCTGGTGGTTCTGCCCTTTCTGGTGATCGACCTCGTGGTCGCCACGATCACCATGTCGATGGGCATGATGATGCTGCCCCCGACAGCGATTTCGTTGCCGTTCAAGATCCTTTTCTTCGTTCTGATCGACGGCTGGAACCTTCTGGTCGGCAGTCTCGTGCGCTCCTTCAGCTAGATTTCAGCCCGATCGAGGGCTGGTATTTCAAGGCCTTCGGGGTGCCCGTGGTACACCGTGGGGCAGCGGCTAAACGCCGGTAACTCTCTGTTTACCCTGTTGAAATTACTAAGAAATAGCGCTCGAAAATTAATCTCTTCGAAAGCGGGGAGGTGACATTTTCCGTCCCAACATGACGGACGCGGCTCTTCGTGAAGCAATCGAATCCACTGGCATGATGCCAACCGTCATCACCGGTAAAAAAACAAGTCCGGTATGTCCCTCATAGTTCAGCGTTTCAAGGGACAATCCCAATGACAAGCATCATGACGAACAACTCCGCAATGTCTGCCCTGCAGACCCTGCGGTCGATCAACTCCGACATGGAATCGACCCAGTCGCGGATTTCTTCCGGCTACCGCGTCAACTCTGCGGCCGACAACTCGGCCTACTGGTCGATCGCAACCACCATGCGTTCGGACAACCAGGCCCTTTCGACGGTCAAGGACGCTCTCGGCCTCGGCGCCGCCAAGGTGGACACCGCCTACACCGGCATGAACGCTTCGATCGAAGTGGTTTCAGAGATCAAGAACAAGCTTCTGGCTGCCAAGGAGCCGGGCGTCGACAAGACCAAGATCAACAAGGAAATCACCGAGCTGAAGAACCAGCTCTCCTCGATCGCGGAATCGGCCTCGTTCTCCGGCGAAAACTGGCTCCAGAACGAAACCACCACTGCGGCCGGCACCAAGTCGATCGTCGGCGGTTTCAACCGTGACTCCAGCGGCCAGGTTTCGATCACGACCCTGGACGTCAACGTCACCTCGCTGACCCTGATCGGTGCGGACAACGAAAGCCTCGGTATCCTGACCAAGGACGTCGATGCTAACGCACTCGATCCGGATGCGACCACCACCACCGCGCGCAACTACTATCTGATCGACACCGGCTCGA
>PAPH01000006.1 GCA_002709005.1 Hyphomicrobiales bacterium
AATAAATATCGTCCCCATGACTCACTGGGCAAAATAGCACCAGTGCAATACGCAAAACTCCATTCTCTTGGGGCTAGCCCCAAGAGAATGAATAACAATAATTTTAAACCAGTTTTGGAAAATTAAGCAGTTCTAACCGGGGGAAGCTTACACGTCTACAACAAATTTCTGCTCTTTTGTAAGTCCAGTATTTACATTTTTGACATTCGAAGACATCAAAAAATTCAAAATCTCTTATTATTTTAATACTTTTTGACTTACACTCTTTATTGAAACATTCTATCATTTAAACTTTTTTTATATATAATTTTGAGATCACAAATAAATAAATTTGATAGATCCAAATTGAAAATCTAAAAAAGTGTAATCTTCAAAATTTAAACTCTATAAAAGACAATAAACATTACTCGTCTCGGTTTTTGTACCAGACAATAGGATTGAAATGATTTTTTTTTTAATAAATCAAACACTAATTGTTAGCCCACCGCCACAAACTGGCGACTTTAGAGGTCCTTAAAACCGGAATATTCAGTTATGAATTTTAAATACTATTTTATCGAGATAAAAGCTCTATATAATCAGGTAAATCATTTGGAACGCAATTAACTGTAAACAAGTAAGTCCCTCCTTGGGGAAACGGGTCGTAATCTGTATGCCTTATACCTAGCACCTTCATTTGCCCAAGTGGAGATATTTTAACTCCGGCCTCCGTAGCTCTTTTTTCGTAGTATTTGAGAATCATCTATTCTAATTTTATATCAGTAACAAAATTTAATTCAATAAATCGGACATATTTTTTTCAGTCACCAGTCACAGACTGGCGGGAGCGGGGTACCGTGGGCATATGCTCACGGCCGCCTGCTCGATTAGCGATTGTTATTTTATACATTCTGGTGCGTATTGATAGAATAATTCGGTGCATTCACATCTTCCTTTCTTAGGATAAGTAGCACTTTTTGATAATGATGATTTGTTAATCAGTTCAAACCAATTTGCAATAATTTCTGCTTCTCCATCATATTTTTCGTTTTGAGAACCTTGGCAAAGTTCCATATGCCGTCGTAGGAAATAACAAATAAAATCTGCTAATTGAATAAGTCCAACATCTCTACTATCAACAAAATGTGGTACATCTATTAATTGGTTAAATTTTTCTTGTTTTTTTTCATTCCTGTTGTAATAACTATCCGTCCAATCTGGTGAATTAAGTAGTAAGTCCGTAAATCTCTTTTCTTCTCTTTCCTCGTTATCAAAAATCATTAAGAAATTCCCTTTGTTTTTCTTCTGTTTTTGATATTCTTTTTGCATTGATAATGCTAAATGCGTTGCCATAAATCTCCAAAGAGTAGAAATATCAACTGCTCTTTTGTCTTCTTTAAATTCATTGTGAAACTTTTCCTTATCAACTCCTACAAATACAATCGGGTGTTTTCGTTCTTGAAGCCAATTAAAAATTAATTCTATGATTTCTTTTCTTTGATTACCGTCCATTCCTCTAAAAGCACCATTACCTGCATAAAAATCTCTAGTGTGAATTTCTGCAATTTCTTTTCCGATAATCTTTTCGATATCATTTATAAGTTTAGACCAATGTTCTTTGGTCAAACGCATTCGATAAGAGTCAGCAATTACTCCTACCATTACAGCAAATGGTTCATCTCCTGTTCCGCTTTCATCTATGTAACAGAATTTCATTGTTTGTAGTTGTTTTTCATAATAAATGCTAACTGATTATATCAACATAAAAAGTACAGATATCCCCTCAAAATCTACAGGATATCAAACCTTTAGCGTTGCATTTATAAAAATAGAACTTTGTCTTAAAAAAAGTTTACTGAATCCTGTAATCCCTGATTTAAACTAAAAAAAGGGGATAAATCCCCTTAAAACACCCTTTTGTTCGAGTGTACTTCCAGTTTTCTTCGGATGTTGTTCGAGAAACACCCCCTTTTACCGAAGCGCTCTCGAAGGATCCCCGAACAAGACTCGAAGCAAACCCTCTAAAAACCGAATCTCCATGCCGGAGTAGTCTATAGTATGTAAAGGGATGCTGCAGTATGCGAGACCGTGCAAGTTCCTGCAAGTACAGCCATTTAAAGCAGCTTATTATATTGGGAATTTTAGGAATTGTGTTTCTTGAAAAGGTTGAACTGCATCCATAACTAGTGCTTGCGAACCGCTACCCTGTCGTTCCCATAGTGTTAGTATACCGTTACCCTGCCTTTGCTATGCGCTATCCCCGGGTGAACCGTGGGTGAACCTCGGGTGAACTGCGGATGAACCTTGGGTGAAAGTGGTTCTGGAATATTTAAAATGGAATACTTGCAGCACGAAATGCTCGGAAAAGGTAATTGACTAGGCTTCTCTTAAAGAATTAACCTGCCAACTGTAAAAGAGCCTTTCCCCTATCCTATTATGTGCTGGTTTGGCGAAAGACATCTTTACCTTACCTTAGTAAACATAAAGTATTTATAAGGCTTTGTCAAGAGGTATAGCCCATAGGCTAAATATATTTTTAACTATCAGCGTTAACTCAAACGCTGCAACTCTGCCGGAGCGTTAGGGTTCCCGTTATGCAACGGGACCGGCTGTACCGACCGCACGAACGCTAGTTATTACCCAACGTTTTTTATTTCGCCATATCTTCTATCAACATCTTTAATTAGCTTATTGAAAAAAGTTTTAATTAAATTCAAAATTTCAGTCACATACTCATCATTATTTATTTCAAGAATATTATCATTTCCGAATTTTCTTATTGATAGTCCATTTGTCTGTTCAACAAATTGTAATTTATTTTTATCAATTTCGGAATTGCTGTGAGCAATTTTATTCCGAACGTATTTGTGCTGTCTTATCAGATTATATTCGTCTTGAACATTCGCTGGATTTAATTCGAAAACCTTTGTCAGATATAACCAATATTTATGAATATAATCACCTCCCGTAATATGTTTTGTTTTTACCCTGAAATCAAATTCATCTTCAACTAATTTTGAAATAAGCTTTAACTGTCCTTCCAAAATTGAAAAAATAGAAAGCAATGAC
Organism: Hyphomicrobiales bacterium; assembly: GCA_002709005.1. GTDB lineage: Bacteria > Pseudomonadota > Alphaproteobacteria > Rhizobiales > Rhizobiaceae > Pseudohoeflea. The sequence goes on from PAPH01000006.1 coordinate 3,049, forward strand.
GCTTTTCTATAATTCTGTAGTATTTGATTATTTATCTTTTCAGTATCACCGTAATAATGCCCATAGTATTGTGCTTGTCTTGAGCCTTCCTCATAATTTTTAGGCTTAGCTTGTAATTCAGCATCATTTGCAACTTTAGCTCGAAACTCTGCAATCAATGTTTTACTATATTTTTCGGAATTTGATATAAGTTTCTTTTCCGCTATTAGCAGATTGTCAAGGTCATCATCATAGTAGTATAATATTCCCCAATGATTAATTTTAAAATCATCACTATTTAAGTTTATCATTTTTTTTGGTCAAATGTTGGGTAATGTCAGTCGGTCTCAAAACTACCTGTTTATGTTTTTAAAAGTAGTAGAAGTGGCTGCGATATCCAACATAAATATCATAAGAGGTATTTTAAGTTGTGAGGTTATTACTTGAGGTTTGAGGCTTTCTAAGCTCTATAATAGCTTTAAAATGGGCAAGAAGCTGTGTTTTGTTCTGTTTTTATCTGATACCTTAAGCCTGAACAACTTTTAAAATTAAATACCCTAAAGTAATAACAGCTCTCCGCCATTGCCTACAACCTCAAAACCTGCCTGCGGCAGGCAGGAATACCTTAAGTTCACCCAAAAACGAGTGAAAAGCGGAGCAGGAATGCTCGCTTCCTTTTTTTTGCTGAAAAACAGACTAACAAACATCGATACATCGGTTTTAAGAGTTCTGAATTTGGTCTAAAACCAAGTTAATCAAAAAAAGAAAAACCGCTTAGAGCGGCTTATTTATGTTCATAATATTGCGTTTTACAGTCTTGTGCAACGGTTATCATTGTTGTGCGCTGGCTTTTATTTGTTCAAATTATAAAAGAAATCTTTAGTCTTTTCGTCATCAACAAGCAATTCTAAAAACTCTTTCGTATCATCTCTGATTTCAGGTTTGTTTAGAAGAATATTTGCTAAACTTCTTAATCTATTCAGTTGATTTTTATAAGTTATTCTTTGTTTTAGTTTTGCGTCAGTTTTGATTGCTTTTACAAAAGATTCAGCAGAATTATTGTCAAAATCCTCAAACATTTCTGAAATTCTTGGTGCAGCAGAATTTGAGTAAAATTCAGTTCTTGAATAATAATGACTACCACCTTTATAACCAACATAAGTTTTAGTCAGTGCGCAAACATATCTGTCAATTATGTCTTCTGGAATGTTTGAACCTAACCTTTGTAATTTTTTTACAACAACTCCCTCTTCAGACCATTTATCTAAGCTATCCTCAAGTTCTGTTACTAGTGGTTCATAAATTATACGTCTGCTTGCTAAAGAAACATATCGGAAACCATCAATAAGTGAAAAAATATCACTGGCTTTTTCTATTACTGTTGAATTCCCAGCAACCATTAATTTGTCAAATCTTTTTCCAATTTCCTGTCTTATCTCTTTGGAAATAACTTTCCATAAAACAGGATAACTAAATTCAATATTACTTTTAAGTCTTGTTGAAGCACTATCTCCAGTATATAGAGTAAAAAGTCTGTTTGCTGTCTCTTTCTTATATATATCTGGTAAATCTGAAAATGCTTGCTCCACAGCAATATCACTTTTACTAAAATCATCACTATCCATAGTCAAGATGTATTCATTTACATCTATGATTGGAATTGGATAAGGTTGTGATAGAACATAACGATTACAATCGGAAATCATATCAAATACCTTAAATAATGTTGGGTCTGAACTGTCTGGATGACCATCAAAAATATTCCTTGTTTCTCTTGCCTGATGAAGAAGTTTTTTTGCTTCCCAGCCAATAGCTCCTATTTGATAAGCACCATCTATCAATTCAAAATCTGTTAAGTAGTTTTGAAAATCTTCGTAAGTTTTTATTGTCTTTTTGGGTGAAACTTCTTTGTTGAATAAATCAACACTTCTATGAATTACTTTTCTTCTTAAATCATCTACAACAGCATTCCAATAACTACCAATTGTACTTCGAAGTCCGCCAGCGGCAAGAACTTTTCTTGCTTCAATGATGTACTTGTTATCAGCAAATTCATCTCGAACATTGGTCAATTCCTTTTGTAAGTAATCGATTTTGTCTAAAGGAATTAGAACTTCGGCATTTGTTTTTGATGGTAAATTATCTCCCATATTCGGTTTTTTTCAGCTTGCGCACAACGGCTCGGGTATGAAACGTAGGGCATTTCGAAGCACTTAACTGTCCGCCCGAAACCAAGCTAACTAAGAACCCGAAACTTGCGGAAACCACTGTCCGCCCTATGTTTTATACCCATTGTTGCCTTCAGTACTTTTCTTTCTACGCGAAAAGTTTGTCGAAAAATGCACTATGTCTATTTTGGGCTATATCTAATAATTTTCTAAATGTCATAACTTCAATATGCATATTCAATTCAGACTGAATTTTGTAATAAGTACCAAATGGCGTTTTCTTCCATCCTTTTCCTTCGTTGAATTTCGCTAAAAGTGGCGGAATTACGTCTAAAACTATGAATCCGAATTTTGGGGTATTTTCCGTTATTATAACGTGATTTCCTTTATAATTTTTTTTGTCTTGCTTGTAAAGAAATTCATCAAAATAGGGTTCCACTAAATCAGAGAATTGCCATCTATAATCTCCTTTGTTTTTCTGATGAGCAATTTCTCCTGGACGCTTAAACTCAAAAATCACCATTGAATTGACTTCTCCTGCACTTCTATTTCCAAAACTAATTGGATTGTCAAACATTTCAGGGTTATCTGTTAAAAGTAAATCAGGTTCTTTACTACTTTTCTTTTGTGAAAATGATGTTATAGATTTATCTGAAGCGATAAACTTATAATTAATAAACCTTTCGTCCAATAACCATAGATTATGGTTCTCGTATGAGATTTGGTCTTTAGTTAAACCCATAGGGAAAATTATATTGTGAACATCTTCCTCTAATTTATATCTACCTTCTTCATCAGCATCTAAAAATTTCTCAAACAATTGGATTATTGCTTTACGTCTTGTCATATAATCCGCTAAACTGTCAATGTCGTATGCAGTTTTTTCTCTTATGTCATCTTTTATTTCCTCAATTGATTCTTCACTAATATGTTTTTCCGAAATGAATTTTTCAATATGATTTTCAACCTTTTTACGTGCCGAATATGAAATCTTATATAGATGTTCCTCTAGTTTATCTTCCGAAAGATTTGGTGGAATAGAATCTAAAATTGCAGGATTTTTTAAAAAACTCCTGTATCTAGGCGCATTATTAATTATGTAGTTTTCTATTTGCTTTTGACTTTTAATTTTAGAGTCTTTTACAAATTGGTCATATTCATCTTCTAAAACATCTGTTAGTTTTTCTTCAATATCTTGAAATGTAACCTGTTCTGAATTGTTAAAAAGTAGATTTTCGTTTTCTTTTGGAATATTAAATCCGTTTCTAGTGCTAAATGCTTTTTGATTTAAAAATTCCGACACTACATAAACATCTAAAAAATATAAATTTCCGTTTTTAGAAATAGGATAATTGAATAGGCTATTGAAATTCTTAATGTTTTTTGGATTACCAACTACTCGTGAATTTGCACAATAATAAACGTAATTGTTCTTTCTGTTTCCTTCTTTTGGTGTTTTAGTAATGTAAATTTTAAAAGGATGATTTTTTACAGTAAATGTTCTTTCTTTTTCTTTTGATACTCTTGCAAAAAGGTCATTTATATATTCTGCTTCTTTGCCTTCTTCATCATAAACGACAATACTTGGTAAGGAATCATTGAGGTAATAAATTAAACAATGTTCCATAATTTTTTCTGAAATCTGAATTAATGATAAGGCAGATTTTTCTTTAATAATTTCATTAAAGCAATTACTTAATTCAACAGTTGTTTTTGATTCTGGTTTGTCAGAAATCTCAAATTTTATTGGTTTGAGTTCGTCATTTGGGTTAAATTCAAATTCTCTATAATGCCAATCTCCATTTTCAAAATAGTTACTTCTTGCTTTTAAATTTTCAAATGCGGCTAAAACTGTAAATCTACCAATGCCTTTACATCCGAATTCTTTATTTATTTTTGAGAAAGGTGTTTCAAATGATTTGTAATTTTTCTCGTTGAATCCAATTCCATTATCAGTAATGACAATGCTATCAATAGTTCTTATATTGTCGAAGTTTGCTTGCTTGGGTGAACTACCTCGAATGATTTTTACTTGAATAATTTTTTCATCATTTGGCTTGTCCGATTGTTGTAAGCTAATAACAGAATTTACTATACATTCCATCATTGGTAATAAAACATCATCAGCTGTTAAATCAACAGTTTCAACAATATTTTCGACAGGTACAATCATTCTTTATAGTTCGTTTTTCAGTATTGTAGGCAACTCGTTATATCAGGATAAATATACCTATTATCCCTTTATAAGTATCGGGATAACAGGAACTATTGTTCCGGTTTATCAATAAATGAAATCAAGTTATTCTTTTCTATATATATCTGTACACAGAAAACTACAAGCTCTTTGCATAAGGTAGGTAATTAAGGATTTATTAAACTGTATAGCTAATTTAGGACGGGTCAACAGGATAGGATCCTCTAGGCAAAGCCCAGGCAAAGGCCATGTTAGAATATGAAGAATTATAAATTATCTAGAGTTTAATTAATTGATTTTAAAAAAGTAATCGTCTGTTAAGAATTTGGAATATTTACTTTCAACAATTTTAAAAAAATCAGAAAGTTTAATTCCGTGATTAAAACACATAGTAGTTAAAGTAGATAGCGGTAAGTTATATCCATCTTCTTGTTGGATTTTTTCAATTACGTGATAGTTAACTCCATACTTTTTACCATACTTTCTGGAGCTTATATCTTCATCTACTAACCATTCATCATTTATATACTTGCAGACATATTTATCTACTGTATAGATCTTCTTTTTTTTTATAGTGCTACCATCCGCCATTAGCACAAATGAAAAAAATGTATATATTTTTATTGAGAGCGTACGCTCTCATATTGAATTTTTATTTATATTTACTTCATAATTATATATTTGCGAAACTTCTGTAAATAACATAATAGAAGCATTCGCTTTGAATCTTGGTTCGAAAACTGGTAATTTTAGACAACAAGAGGATAAGCAAGGATGTTCACGACCCGGGCGTGGCATCTCTCTTATCATTGTCAGGTATACCAGTACCCCGAACAGGTAAGCAGAGGCCCGCCCTTTTTTGTATTTAGGGTTTTGTAATCTTCAACCTACTTTTCAAAGTCGTTTTCTTCTCTTTATAAAGCTTCGCATCCCTTTTTCCCCCTAAACTTCAATACGACCATCATGGTCAACATCCCGCACGGGGTGAGGTGTTTAATTTTTAAAGTGATTTTTGCCTATGGTGTATATACGGCTTTCTTTTTCTTGATCGAGCATATTTCTTTAAAAGGATTTGAGAGTAGAGTAAACCCTTTGGGTTTGAATGCTTAGAGGTTCTATTGGATGTTCTTTACTTTTCTTTGCTCGTCCAAAGAAAAGTAACAAAAGAAAGGACACTTTTTCTTAGGTATTTTTCGCCTCAGGGCGAAAACCACAAGAAGTACCCTAAATTTTCTCCAAGGCTTCGAAAATTTTTAACGGGATCTTCTTGCTATACTGAAGAAAAAGAGGGCTAAAGAACAGTATATATTGATCTTAAAGCTACTATATCGCTAAGAACGAGATTTCTCAAATCAGTCAGTTTGATAACTCCTGAATCACAGAGCTTCCTGCGGCTATTCTGAACCGAGGGATTGAGATTCGTTTAACCCTTCGGGTTAGAATAATTTAGATGTTTATTGATTTAAAAGTTAAAATCAAGCTCCCTTCTCCGGCGGGAGAAGGGCGGGGGGATGAGGAAAACTTTTATTTTGTAATGATCAACCCCTAAAACAGACCAAACCCAAACAAACCAAGACCATGAAACACTTCCTCCTCCTTACACTATACCTGTTTATGGCCTGTAAACCCAATACCAAAACAGAAGCACCTGTACCTGCGCAGGCAGAAACAAAATATCCGGAAGCTTTTCAAAAAATACTCGATGCTCACGGCGGTCTTGATACCTGGGATACCTATAAAACCCTTGCGTTTACCATTCCCGGCGAACCGGTTTCGGAGACACATAGCATAGATTTACACTCGCGGAAAGACCACATACAACGCGGCACAGCGTCGCTTGGTTTTGACGGGGAACAGGCTTGGCTACACGATCCGGAAAACAGCTATAAAGGCAATCCCGAGTTTTACCACAACCTCATGTTTTACTTTTACGCGATGCCTTTTGTGCTGGCCGATCCCGGTATTAACTACGAAGAAACCGAAGCCCTTCGTGTAAACGATACCACCTATCCCGGACTCAAAATTAGTTTTGAACCGCAAATCGGGGTTTCTTCAAACGATGAATATTACCTGTATTACGATCCCGAAACATCCCAAATGCGCTGGCTAGGCTATACCGCGACTTTTGGTGCCGAAGAAAAAAGCGATCAGATTAACTATATTGCTTACGACAATTGGACCCCTGTGGCAGAGGTGCTGCTGCCCCGTTCCATCACCTGGTATGCTGTAGAAAACGGCCAACCCACTACCCCGCGCAGAACGGTGAATTTTGAAAACGTGAGCCTGAATACGGCCTCAAAAGCTGATAACTTTTATCAAAAACCCGCCCTACAAGCGGAAAACTAAATTGCAATGAAACCACATCAAAAAAAGAGCCTCAAATACCTGCTCATCATCGCAGGCTTAATCACCTTGTATCTAACCGGCCTGCACAAGCCCATTGCCGCCACCCTGCAGCGTGGTATGTTGATGACCGGCCTCTTTAACCCCAGCCTTAATGAAGTGCCCGAAAAAACCGATAAGGTTGTGGTGAAAGGCAAAAACACTCCTGAGGTCGTTCCCGGCGACATGGCTGATCTGGATGTACAATTTTTTAATGAAGCGGGCGAACTCGTCAACCTCAGCGCTATGCCGCAACAGCCCTATTTTATCAACTTTTGGGCGACCTGGTGCCCGCCCTGCATTGCCGAAATGCCCGGCATTGCTGAGTTGTACGCCGATAAAAAGGAAACGGTCAATTTTGTACTGGTTTCTTTTGATACCGATTTTGAAAAGGCCAAAGCCTTTAAAGTCAAAAAAGGGTATGACTTTCCCATTTACCGGGTAGCTTACGATTTACCCGATATGTACAACACCGGCAGTCTGCCCACTACCATTGTGATTGATGCCCAGGGCAGACTGGCGCTTAACCATATGGGGATTGCCAATTACGACACCAAGGAATTTAGAGAATACCTCGATTCGCTACAGGAATAGTCGCTTTGAATCGCCCAATTTACACGGGTTTACCAATGTAAAATTTTAGGAAATAAGCCTTGATCTTCCAGCCTAGATGAAGTGACAGGTTTGGTTTCTTTTGTCATCAATGGAAAAAAGGGACAAGAACACTATTCTTAGTTCCTATTTTAGAAACGGCCTACAAGAAGGTATCGTAAAATTTGAAGTGAGCGTAGCGTAGCAGGCGGTTCTGTTTGAGGCCGCGATAGCGGTCGAGTTAAGCGCATGCAGCGCAGTGAACGATAAATTTAGATATCGTCTTGTGAGCCTTGATCTTTTGTTTCTTTTGTATCAAGACAAAAGAAAGGAAAGCTTATTAGTAACCAGTATTGCTAAAGGTTTGAGTGATCGTGATTAGGGGAGCAAAAACCTCCTAAAGTCAGTTTCTTTTTTGGGCGATGCAAAAAAGAAAAGAACATACTTGAAACTATAAATATCTATGGGAAATTAAAACCTCAAGGTACGCGATACAATCGCGCACGAACGGAGGGGTTTGCCGCTGTGAAACTTTTGGGAAAATAGCCTGAATTTTAGCAGCATCTTATGAAAGTTTGGACTTAATTTTGCGTCCCAGTATCCGAACTTTGTCATGCGAAAGACGCGAAACAAAGATGGGAATACAAAGCCCCGATTGCTATGAAAAACAGAATCATCATCGCAGCACTTATTGCCGGTACACTCGCTCTGAGTTTACTGTTTAATTCGTGTAAAAATGCGCCAAAAGATAACACTACAGCCGAAGTATTAACCACCGCAAACGAGGCCACAAACCCCGAAGCTGCCCAGGCTGATCTGCAAACTCCCGAAAACCAAAACATGGCCACGGCTTATTTTGCCAGTGGCTGTTTCTGGTGTGTGGAAGCCATTTACGAAAGTGTAAAAGGAGTTGACGAAGCCGTTTCCGGTTATGCGGGTGGCCATACCAAAAACCCCACTTACGAGGAGAGCAACACCGGCCGTACCGGTCACGCCGAAGCGGTAAAGGTAATTTACGATCCCGAGGTGGTGAGTTTTAGCCAACTCGTTGACGTGTATTTTGGTTCACAAGATCCTACGCAGGTAAACGGGCAGGGACCTGACATGGGTTCGCAATACCGCTCCATTATTTTTTATCAGAATGAAGCCGAAAAGGAAATCATAGAACAGAAAAAAGCCGCTTTGGCCGAGCAACTGGGCGAACCGGTAGCCGCAGAGGTTAAGCCTTTTGAAAAATTTTGGGTAGCAGAAGGCTACCACCAAAACTACGAGAAGCAACACCCGGAAAACCCCTATATTCAAAACGTATCGATACCGCGTTTAAACCGTTTTAAAGCCAAGTTTCCGGAACTTTTAAAAGCCAACAGCCACTAAGGTGTATGCTGTAAAAAGACAAAGCCCTTTCTGTTTGGAAAGGGCTTTTTTTATGCGGTGAATTGGGGATTTTGATAGTTAATTGTTATGCTTTAAAAGCCCAAGGTTACAGAAGATCTAGTCATGCTGAACTGGTTTCAGCATCGTATTCGTTTGGAAGGTTGGTCTGTATGATGTTACCTTGTCGCATGACCTACGAGTCACAGACTGGCGGGAGTGGGGTAGTATTTAATTATATTGAATATTTGGTTTTAAGAAATCTTCATCAGGCATCTCATTATGCTTGATTATAGGTATCTTCAATTTAGCACAAAAAGTATTATAAGATTTAGTATTCGGTATTGAAATTAACTTTCCTTCTATATCATTTGATATTATTGAGATGACATGAACATTTACATTATTGTTCTTCGAATATACTTCCTCTACTAATTCTTTAATTGTATTTCCAGAGGATATTAAATCGATAAAAATCACAATATTTTGGACGGCAGAAATTAATTTAAATGCTGTTGTATGTGAAAATTCAAATTCCGAATAATGTTCTGATTTTTTTCGAACTGGAATAATTGAGTTTTTAACATTAAATCTAACAGATAATTGTGAAGCTAATTTACCTCCTATAATCTCGATACCAAGAAAAAGAGTGTTCTCATTTGGATTAGTTATCTGAGCCGTTATGATTTCATAGCATTTATCTGCAATTCTATTTAAAAGTTCTTTATCAGTCATTAACTTATTTATCTCTACCCATCCAAGAGAAATGTATTCATCACTTACGTGAAATCTACCAAATTTGTATAAACCTTTATCTTTAATTAACCTTAGAATTTCATTTTCTACCTCTGTATTGTAAGAAATCAATTCATTGCTATTTACTTTCTCGTTTATTTTAATAGGTTTAAATGTCCTTAATTCTTTAAAATCACTACAATTCCAATCACCTAAACTTGGATGCTGTCCGTGAGTTGGAAATACATAACTACAAGTTGCTTTTAAAACATTATTTTCATTTATCGACAAAATAACTGCTTGTCGCTTTTGTTCACTAGTGCCGGGTTTACCCCCAAATTTAGAAGTCATTACAAAAATTTCGTGTTCAATAATTTTTTGATCACTCGCATGAACATCACCATGAAACCAAATGGTATTTTTGGTTTCAATTCTTTTTATTCTATCTCTAAGAGAATTTGCTTTAATCCAAATATGATTTTCATGCCAATCAATTTCTTCACCTGCCAAAAAATTATTTTCAAATGATATTATAGGGAAATGACAACCAATTAATAGGTGTGAATCTTTATCAAGATATTTTTTGATAGTTGAAATTATTTGATCTTCTTCCGCTGTTCTCAGATTACCTGGTGCACCACCTTCGGACCTCCATGATGAATCGATAGAAAGGAAAAAATAATTTTCAGCCAATTTTGTCAAATAAACGTAATCTAAATCTACAATGTGATCAGAGTTAAACTTATTACGAAATTCCTTGAAAGGTATTTTAAGATCTTTTTCTTTGTGAATATCAACTTCTGTTAGTTCTTTCCACTTATAATCATGATTGCCAATCGATAAACAAATATTCTTTTTATCTATAGAAAACTTCTTAGATAAGTATTTTAAAATTTCTTCAACAAAATTATAGTTCTCAGTTTTACCAATATTTATAAAATCACCTGTTACAATTAAAAAGTCAATTTTATATAAAGCTAATTTGTAGTCGATTGTTGAGAATAAGCGATCGATATATTCTTCGTAAAATCCTTTTCTTAAGAATTCATTTTCTCCCTCAAATTCATCTAAATGCAAATCTGTTATGTGTAAAATGTTCATTTTTTATCGAATAATTTATAATCCGCCTCTTCTCTAATTTTATGAAGTGTATGTAGTTCGTGTAACTTAAAGTCTTTAAAAACTTCGGAATCAAATAAGCTGCCTAATACGAGTGCGTGATTTAATTTTGCTCCAATAAAGGAGGCATATACTTTGGTTAATTTTATTTCAGTCCCTCCAAAAACAAAGTCACCTACGTAAAAGTAATTCCGATCTTGATGCGCTATATTTAAAGATTCAAAATCGTAAACTTTGTGTATAGGTCCAATGTGATCTATATTAACATATTCAAGGTTATTTAAAATTCCTAGAATTGACGTAAAAATAGCACCTCTTAAACTCGAACTGACTAAAACTATGTCAGTCAATTTTTCAGACTTTATTATTTCATCTAGCTTGTCAGACATATAGAATGAAAACCACATAAAATCTCTTGGTGATTCGATAATCTTTTTAGAATTAAACTCACCGTTTGCTAAAAAGGGTGTTGAACTTAATCTTTTATATTCATTAGACGGTGTAAATGTTGATTGTAAAACTTGAATTACATACTTTTCTACACATTGCTCTTTTTCCTGAAGAAAATCAATAATTTTTACAGTTTTAGAATTACCTAAAACTATTATTTTGTTTGATGTGTCGTGATTAATGTTTACCTCTTTACCCTTTTTGAGTCTGTTTAATTCTAAAAATAATTGCTCCCCATTTAATATTACTAGTTGTTTTTTATTATCCTTTAGAGAATCGTAGACCTCATCCAAACTATGATCATCAAAACGGACAATACCTTTAAAGTTTACGAGTAAAGACTTATGTTCGTCCAGATTGTCAATTATTTGGCTTAATAGCTTTCCAGAGCTTTTTTCAAAAAGATGCAATTCAGACAATCCATTTGCAACCCAAACTAAAGCTTGAGCTCGGGTGTAGACAGTATTACTTGTTTCAAAATACACTCTTCTATTCATTATTAAATGGTATTTCAAAAGTTATTCGACTACCAATCAAAAAGTGATCATAATTCTTGAAATATCCTTTGTTTAGTTTATCAAAATCAACATACTTATTAAAATAATAATCAGTGTTAGTTAATTCTAGTTTTAAAACATCATCAAGATTTTCGTGCTGATCTATAAAGTTCCATATATGTGATTTCCATAATATTTCAGAGTCAAATGATGAAATGTTAATATAACCGCCTGATTGAATTACATCGCTTATAGCGCGATATAGGCCTATTTTATTTTTACTATGAAATGAGGCATATAGAATTGCTAGAAGAGAAGATTTTTTTAAGCTTTCTAGGAGGTTTGGCTTATATTTTTCTAATGATTTTAAAAAGCCTATTCCGCTATCACAAACGCAAGTGGTAATTCCTTTTCTAGTTCTCTGTACCCCTACAAAAGCTGTACTTCGACCATGAATTAGAGAGTTAACAACAAGCTCTGAGATTGTTGTTGTGAAAACAGCCTCTAATTCTATGTTCCATTGATTATTAAAATAATCATTGTCAAAAATCGGCTTTAATCTAAATGAAACAGATCTTTTTATTTCTTCTCTTTTTAAATCTTTCCATTCAATTATTTTTTTCTGATCAGTGTAGTGGAATTGAGGAATATTACTATAGTAAAATATTCTAGTGTTTGGACTTGTTTTGTTACTTTCATAACCTCCTAACATGCCTTTCCAATCATATAAATCAAATTCATTCGAAATTTTTAGAAAATCAGTATCTGCCAAAAAACCTTGAAATTCTGGATGCCAATGTGCCATAATCTCGATAGGTTGACCAATAAAATCTCTTATTGTTTTAGAAATTGCTAAAAAAGAAGTCAGAGCAGAAAAACTCACCTTTTTTGGGGTTAAATCTCTTAAATCCCAGATTGGGGTATTATCATTTCCTGACAAATAACTATCCCTAAGGATTTTCAACTCCTTAGTCAGATGGTAATTAAGGTTGCTGATCGAACTTAGAGAACCAATATTAATAATCTGTTCTTTCATCTATTAAAAACATTTTCTTATAAAATTCATATTTTTTTCAGGGTTCACATTCATTACAACGGTCTCGGCTAAGAGTAGTTATGCGTATTTTTTTATTCAAAAAATGTTCTTCTCACGACACTTCTAAAATCGTCTTTTGGTTTTGCGTAAGTAATTAAATTCAGTTCCTCTATTCTAAATTTAACTGCCGTTTTACTAATTCCAAAATATTCAGATAGATAATCTACAGTTAGATAATAATCTTTTTTGTTTATGGTTTGTTCGTCAAGATAAATATGTTCTGGACGACTTATTCCTATACTTTTTCTATATGCTATGAGATGAGAAAGAAATAAAACCTTTGGTAAGAAAAGTGAAATTGCAAATTTATTTGCTTGCCATTCAATCCAATTTTTATCATTCACTAAATTATGTCTGTCAGTAAAAAAGTCATATTCAGAATCTGCAAAATCCTCATACTTTTCTTGATTAACTTTTAATTTACTGTGAAGAAAAAAGTGTCCTAATTCGTGCCCCAAAACAAAAGGGAATTTTTCTAAACCGATTATAGATTTATCAATTAGGATTTTTTTGTTCTTAACATCAAAGTATCCCTCAATTTTTTTACCGTTTACAGTTTCCAAATCTTGAGTAAAGTCAAATTTTAAATCATATTCCACCTTTAAGTGTTCAATAAAACTGTCAATGTTAATTGATGAATATAAGTCATTATACTTTTGAAGAATTGGTAAAGCTAAATTTTCAATTTCTATTGCCGATAGAGGTTTTAAACCTTTTACTTTTTTTAGTCCTAATGCCTTTTTTATGAATTTAAACAAAACCTCGTCTGGGTTCTGCTTATTATTATTCTCATTTTCTTTATCTGTTCTGTGAAGAATTATTGAATGATTGTCATCTTTATCTACTTCAATTAACATCATTCTTTTATTCTTGGCAAAAGTTAATCCTCCAGATTGAAATTTGTTATCTGTAATCATAACGCCTTTTACCCCACCACCTGCAACTTGATTTAATTTGGTGTAAAATTCTTCTATGTCATCAACAGGAACATTGTGACCCGATGGCGAACTTTTGCACTCTATCAAATAAAGTAGAGTATATCTTTCAGCATTTTTAGGCCAGACTTCAATTGATAAATCGAAAATTATTTCCTTTTCTCTATCTTTTGAATAATAGCCGACTTTTTTTTGAACTTTCGCTGTACTTCCATAGATTCCTAACTCTCCATTTTTGATTGCTTTCACAATCAAGTCATAAGATTTGTCCTCGAATTTATCTCCAATTTTTACAGTGTTCATTGATTCTTAAAAAATGTTCATTCAAATTACGTACAACTAGTTATATTTTTATCTCTTATAACTTCGGCATAAAAATCATTATCGATGTTATAAATCTACCACATCCCTCCCACTAAAAAGTAAGGAAATCCTCAATTTGCTGTTTTTAAATAGGATTTACGGGGAAAACACCCGCATTTTAGTCCAGACCTTAAAGCCTACTCTTCGATTCGGTTGTATTTTTTTAGGGTTTTAATCAACAAATCGTGCGGTAAGGCATAGGCCGTGTTTCCGTTAATACCGGTCATGGTTTCGGCAGCGACCATCGCATTGATGATGGCTTCTTCTACCGCCTGTACCGTGGCTTCAAAAACCGGCATGAGTTGGTCATTGGCCATAGATTTTACCGTGGTGGTCTCATCGCGGTTAAAGGCGTTTTCATTAGCCGTAGAAAAGGCTAAAAAGATATCTCCGGAGCCGTTGCTGCCTCTTCCGCCCACAATACCCACACCCAGAGGAATACGTTGCGCAATACGCTTTAACTGGTGTGGCAATAAAGGCACGTCTGTCGCCACAATGACGATGATAGACCCGTCTCCTTCCTGCCGTCTGGATTGCGGGGGTGCGTTGAACGTGTAATTTAAGGTGTCTTTCAATTCCACACCCACCGGTACGCCGGCGATGGTCAAATTGCGTTTTGCACCAAAATTAGATTGCACCAAAGCTCCTACCGTATACGTCGAATCATTTATAGTGAAAACCCGTGATGCTGTCCCGGTGCCGCCTTTAAAACCCAGGCACATCATACCGGTACCGCCGCCTACATTGCCCTCTGCGATGGGGCCGCCTTTGGAGTCGGCAATAGCTTCTAAAACGTGTTTTTCTTTAACGTGAAAACCGTAAATATCATTAAGAAAACCATCGTAAGTTTCGGCGACCACGGGATAGGTGTACCACCAGTCTTCGCCACGATACCAGTCGGTATCTACATACCATTTAAGCACCGCCTGCCGTACCTCGCCCACGCTGTTGGTATTGGTGATCATAACGGGAGTTTCCAGAAAGCCCGACTCGGTAACCCAGGTGGTGCCGGTCATTTCGCCATTGCCGTTAAGGCTGTACCAGTTGGCATACACCGGACTGAATTTTTTGGCTTTCCCTCTCGGAAAGATGGCAGTAACCCCGGTGCGTACAGGACCTTTTCCCACAAGGTTGTCGCCCTCGCCCGAAATGATGGTGCTATACCCTACCTCAACACCTGCGACATCGGTAATGGCATTAAAGGCGCCGGGCTCTCCCACAAACGGAACGCCTAAATCCCGCGCCCGTGGCTTTTGGGCATAAGCCAGTGAACACAAGAGTAAACCAGACAAAAAGAAACAGATACGATGCATACGGATGGGTTTAAGTTTTTATAAAACTACTACTTCCGCCCAATTCAACTCAATAAAAGCCTGGAATTCATTGTTTTAATTTGGATTAAGGCTAGTCAGGTTGCTATTTAGCTACCCTCTAAAAAGCAAGAGGCCCGTTAAAAACGGGCTCCTCGGTTGTTGTGCCCTTGCAGGTAAACCGCAAGATAAGGGCAATCAGATTTTAATAAAATGTCAAACAGAAAGGAGAAATCATGTTGGGTGAAGGGTCTTATTTCTGTTGGGTCTGACCGGCACTTTTTAAAGATAAATAAAATACGCGTGTTATTTTTACGGAATTCCTGAAAAAGAAAAGTTAAAGGCTATTGTTTTTGTTTTTTCTCATTTTAGTAAATCTCCTTCGTATATTTTTTCTATTTCTACTTTTGGAACCCGTGAACCTCCTCTCGTCGGTTTACTAATTTTCAATTACTTAATAATGTTATGTTCATTTTCTTTGCTTCTCCAAAGAAAACGAACCAAAAGAAAAGAGCCCCTCGCTTAGGAATTTTTCGCCTTAGGGGCGAAAACCGCCTTGCCAGCTCCGCGTCGCTATCGCTCCTGTCCTTCGGAGCTGCCAGCGACTATTCTGAACCGAGGGAAAGAAATTCGTTTAACCCTTCGGGTTTGAATGTAGCAGAGCTTTCATATGAATTAGCACCAAACTCCCTTTTCCTTAGGAGAGAGGTTGGGGATGAGGATAACAGGGACTCATTGCTATTCTGAAGAAAAAGAGACCAAAGAATAATATCTCTAATTACGATTTAAAACGGCCTACTTTTTACATCTGTAGCAAAACAAGCAAAAGCCGCAGCGCCGGAAGTGGAGGATGGCTTAGCGCAGCGGTTTGCCATCCGCACGATAAGGCGTTTGCGTAGTTTTCAAGGATGTAAAAATAAGCCTAGACTTTTTTGTTTCTTTTTTGGGCGATGCAAAAAAGAAAAAGATATAATAAGGAGTCAAGAATTAGGAGAGTTTTAAAAAGATTTTGAAATAAAGTAAAAAGCCAATCAGGAAATCAGTATGAAATCTATCAGCAGGCAAGAACATTAGGCTTAAGAAACGATTACTAAAATCCGCTTCATACCAATCTGAATTATCGGTCCAAATACTCATAAAGCGCAGCCAATTCTAAGGAGTCTAGAGTAGTTGCATAGGTATTTCTATGGTAGTCAATACCAAAATCCTTAATTTTTGAAATATCGATCGCTTCATTTTTAAAGCGCATCCATTTCCAAAGTACTGTAGAGTCTGTTGCTGCCAAAGCTGGCCCGGTTGCATCCTGATAATACTTATGACAGGCTGCACAATTTGCATTAAAAATAGCTTTTCCTAATCGTATGTTTTCATTGGTATCTTTCGAAATCGTACCGCATACAAAGGGAGGATCAACAGTACCACAATAACCAGTTTGAGTTCCATTCAAATCATATATGAAGCCGAAAACACCAACGCTAAAAAACAAAAAGCCACCAAGGGAAATCAGAATTTTATGTATTGGGTTGTTCATAGACTCAATTACGTTCCTGAAAATTAAAGTAAACGCTTTAGTTCCTCTACTAAATTCTGCATTTATAAACCCATTGCTATTATTCGCAGGTATAAAAACGCCGAACACCCAAAAAAAGCAATGACAAACTAATTTGGGTTCCTAAGGTTAATCGTACTTGGTATTTTTCCTTTTCAACCAAAAAACTTTTTACCATTTACCTCTTACCTTTTACTTAACCCCATTTCCCTATCTTTAAAATTCGAAAAACAACCAACCATGCTTAAACAAATACTGACACTAACCAGCATCGCCCTACTCACCGCCTGCGGAAGTCAAGAACCCCTGGTCAAAGCCGGAAGCTCACTACAACTGCTTTCAGACCGCTTCAGTTTTACCGAAGGCCCGGCTGCAGATGCTCAGGGTAATGTGTATTTTACAGATCAGCCCAACGATCGTATCTACAAATGGGATGCTACAACCGACAGTCTTACGGTTTTTATGGAAGGTGCGGGTCGTGCAAACGGACTCTATTTTGATGCTTCCGGGAATCTTTTGGCGGCTGCCGATAACCAATCTGAACTCTGGAAGATTTCGCCCCAAAAAGATGTACAAGTTTTGGTTACATCTTATGAAGACAAACGCCTTAACGGACCTAACGATATCTGGATCGCCCCAAACGGAAATCTCTATTTTACCGATCCGTTTTACAAAAGGCCGTATTGGGAGCATAGCGAAAAAGAAATCGAGGCCGAACAGGTGTATCTGCTAACTCCCGAGGGAGACCTGCGTATCGCCGCTACCGATTTTGTAAAACCCAACGGCATCATTGGCACGCCGGACGGAAAAACCCTGTATATAGCGGATATTGGTGCCAATAAAACCTATGTTTTTGATATTGCCGATAACGGAGATTTGATCAAAAAAAGGCTGTTTGTTGAACAGGGTTCAGACGGAATGACGCTAGACAGTAAGGGCAACGTGTACCTCACGGGTAAGGGTGTGACCATCTATGATCAACAGGGAACTAAAGTGCAACACATCGCTATACCCAAAGACTGGACAGCTAACGTTACCTTTGGCGGAAAAGACCGCAAAACATTATTTATTACCGCCCAGCAGGCGGTTTACCTGCTGGAGATGAATGTACAGGGCGCAAAGCCTTAAATCAATAAAATCAGGCGATTAAACTTTAGGTAATTCCCAGCCGTTGTTATACCGGGCGCTTACGAGTGCATCGGCCTCAGCATCGTTAAATGAACCGCTTGCGGCATCCCAATAGATTTTTTTACCGGTTTTAAAGGCGATATTGCCCATATGTGCGGTAATGGCGGCTACACTGCCGGTTTCTACCCCACAGGCCAGTGCGCCTTTATCATTATTGCGTATAGCGGTTACAAAGTTTTTAGCGTGATTTTCAAGGGCGTTGCCTTCGGGTCGGGTTAGTTCTACACGGTCTATTTTGGTTTTCCATTCCCCATCTTTACGTTCCCCTTCCGGGATGACTTCCCAGCCGCCACGGTTGACCACCAATGTGCCGTTATTGCCAATAAACGCGATACCTTCGGTACGGCCGTAAGGACCTCCATCAATACCCGTGGCGTGTTCCCACAGGAGGTTGTAGTTATCAAACTCATACACGGTTTGCAGCGTATCCGGCGTTTCGGAAGCATCATCGGGATAGGCCAGTTTTCCACCAGAGGCGAGAATAGATTTTGGCGCTTTAGCCCCCATCGCAAACAGGGCGATGTCGAGTTCATGAACTCCCCAGTCGGTCATCAAGCCGCCTGCATAATCCCAAAACCAGCGGAAATTAAAATGAAAACGGTTTTCATTAAACGGACGCTCAGGTGCGGGACCCAGCCACATAGCATAATCCACTCCAGGAGGCGGAGTCGTATTGGGCTTTTCCGGAACAGGATTCATCCAACCCTGATACGCCCAGCATTTTACGAGTCGGATTTGCCCCAGCTTACCCGATTGCACATACTTAATCGCCTCATCATATTGTTGTCCGCTGCGCTGCCACTGCCCTACCTGCACCAGCTGGTCTGAAGCATTCGCTGCTTTGAGCATCACATTGCACTCTTCAATACTATTGGCCAGGGGTTTCTCTACATATACGTGCTTTCCGGCCTGCAGGGCGTCTACCATATTCAAACAATGCCAATGGTCTGGCGTGCCGATAATCACAGCGTCGATATCCTTATTTTCTAAAAGTTTGCGGTAATCGGTATAGACTTTTGGGGCTTTCCCGGTAAGTTCCTTTACTTCAGCACTACGGCGGTCGAGCACGCGTTGATCTACATCGGCTAAAGCGACACAGGTCACATTAGGCAATTTCAAATGCGCCCGCATATTTGACCAGCCCATCCCGTTACAACCAATTACGGCAAAGTTCATTCGATCATTTGCTCCAAAAATAGAAATGGGGTTAGCTAAAAGAGAACCTGGCAGGCTAAGGCCGGCAGTAGCTAATGTGGTTTGCTGTAAAAATTTGCGTCTGGGAAGATTGCTCATAGTTGAAGATTAAAAATTAACCTCAACAATATAGTCAATTTTACTATATCGATTTCTTTACAAACGAATTTTGAACTTCATTCTCTTAAAGAACCATGTTTAGAAAATTGATAAAGAAGAGTTTGGCATCTGTAAATGCTAATGTTAGCAATTGAATTTGAATTGGGGAGGGTATTTTATTCTTTAGCCTTTTTTTTCTTCAGCATAGCAAGAAGTACCCTTTATCCTCATCCCCAACCCTTCTCCTCCCAAAGCGTTGGGAGCAAAGGGAGTTTGATTCTTACTGCTCGTAGCTTTCAGACTAAGAAACACTATTCTTTAGTTCTCTTTTTCTTCAGTATAGCAAGAAGTTCCCGTTAAAAATTTTCGAAGCCTTGGAGAAAATTTAGGGTACTTATTGCGGTTTTGCCCCTTAGGGCAAAAATACCTAAGAAATGTGCCTCGCTAGATTATAATTAAGGATCTGAATTATTACTGGCACATTCTATCTGACCAAAACCAATAAGCAATACAGATTAAAAAGGCTCTTTTCTTTTGGTTCGTTTTCTTTGGACAAGCAAAGAAAATGAACAAGGTAATTTTATGATTAGATTACCATACAATCAGCACTTAAGCCAAGTCTGTGCGTTTTCATTTATTAGCATTATTCAGCCTATCTACTTACCATGGTGTCTCGACTGCGCTGGACCTGACATTAGAATACTAATTGTGAGCAATCAGTAAAAAGATATTTAGTTCTTTGTTCGGGTATAATTCAGAAAATTACCTCGTGACAAATACAGCAACTTCAGGTCATTTTCGGTAAGATCATCAATAGCATAATTCATAGTCTCACCCTCCTGTGTCAAAATTAGATATTGGGTGTCGGAATTTGAAGGCTCTCTATTAGGTAATTGATCTGTAATTTGCATCGTGTAAGGCTTTGGATCAAGGTCCATACCTTCATATCCCATAACCAGTTGCTCATCGTTTACTTCCAGATAGGATTTTGGATCATCGGTGCTGTACCAGGTGCCTTGCATCAAAGCCAGTTTTTCATCTGCTGCAGATTCAAATACGGGTTCGTTTTGTTGGCTTAGGCTATCGGGTTCAGAAGTTGATACCGTTTCTGTTTCTTCTACAGGCATTGCATCACCTTTTTTTCCGGTGGAAGGTTTACAGGAAATTATCAAAACCGCAAATACAATCAGGTAACGTGTCATAGTTTGGTATTAAAATCTTTCCGAAGCTAGTTTATAAAGCCATAAAGGAAACAAACTTTAAAATTTAATTAGGATAAAAAATAGAAGACCAGTATGAAAATTAGAATCCAAAAAATCACGCCAAAGAAGCGGATGTTCTGTACCTGAAGTATTTTTTTACCGAGGACTTAGGCGTCGAAACACTCAAATTCCTAACTTTAGAAAAATCCAATGGTGTACACTTTCCGTTTTACAGTCTTCATTTTTATTCTGCTTTTTTGGTGTAATCTTCCAGTGATTGGCCAGGAAAATTCCGTCTTCGATAAAATTCTTGGGGCTGATCAATCAAAAACTCTGGACACGCTTGTTACTGACTTTGAAAATAATTTTCTAAAGAAAAATTATCCCGATCTTAAAACTACAGATGCCTACCGTCAATTTTTAATGGATTTACGAGGTCAAAAAGAATTTGCCTTTGGTATTTCAAAAGAAGCTCGAAAACGTTTCGCAGCAAGTAAACTGCGCAATGAAATCTACGAATACCCCGACTCGGTATGGGTTTTACCTAATAGTACTTATGATAAAATCGAATCGGATTCAATTACCATTCTCAGGAATGACTACCCTTATATCAAAACAAGATATAAATATGAAGGGGCTGATGGCTCTTATGAATATACGTATTCAAGAGGTGTAAGAATTGAGCTTATGAACGAATCTAAATACGATTCGATCATAGCCGCAAAACTAAAACAGCCTGAATTTAATACTATAGGCAGCTATATTCAGGCATTGGAGGCCATTGAGGACTCCAGCGCATTTCTTACTGAATTCTACAAAATCAAAAAATCATCAGGTATCTTACATCCTTATATGGCCGGAGCATTTGTAACCCAGGGAGCAGATTTAGATAATGAAGTGATTAGGAAGATTATTGTTTTGGAGTTTGTTTATTAAAAATCTATTCTCTCAACTCTAATTTCTCATATCTCAATTCCTACATCTCCAATCTAATATCATCAATCTGCGCACTAGCACCGGCCTGGCCTTTTGCGTAAATCCCTATTGTGACTTTTCCATGCCGCACCTTTACCGATTCTAAAGTCACGGGAATCCATTCCGGGTGTTCGGCATCTAAGGCAATTTCAAAAGTTTGACCCCCGCTGTTCGCATAAAACAGTAGTTGCTTAAATCCGGGTGTATTCTTGATTTTTGCAGAAAGGGTATAGTTGCCATCTGGTAATACAACAAAAACGGTGGAGACGATATCCTGTATAATCCTGCGCTCAAAAGGAATGTCGTCACTAATATTCAGACTCTTTTCGCCTACCACTTTTTTACGGTCTTCGCGGGTGTTGAAGTAATTTAATACCGGCGAAGAGGAGTTTGTTGTAGAAATGGTATTTCCCTTGATAATTTGGGTATGCCAGCCGAGTAATTGTTCCTGCACGGGTTTGTTATTGCTGGGAATGTGGCGCCTGTCGGATTCAAAGCTTCCGTTTTTGACATAATTATTGGTTGTGGCGACTGTCCAGTTTCCGGTTTGCTCGTCGAGATTCCAGGCGTGTAGCGAATTGAAGTACGGCACTTCGCCTACAAAAGATAAGGGTACCCACTGGTTATAGCCCAGACCATTACCTGCAAACTCGGCCCAGCGGTCTCCGCAAAACAATACCGTTTCGTTTTCACTTCCATTTACCGTGTAAAAAAAGCCGGTTTGCGACACATGTGCATAATCCTGTTCGCTTCCGGGTATGATCTGCATATCATTAAGGGGTCTGTAGGGTCCGCGGATATCATCTGCTACCAGATAATAGGCAAAAGAGCCGTCCCAGCCGTAGATATTGGACGCCGCCATATAATACCTGCCCTTGTATTTAAACATACAATTGCCCTCGCGGCTGGCTCCTCTAAAAATTTCGGTAAGATCCAGTAAGTCTACCTGCCCGTCGCGTACGCCAATTTCTGAAATATAAATTTTGTTGCGCCCCTGCCCATACGAATATACCAGATAGGATTTACCGGTATCTTGATCGGTAAACACGGTTTGATCTCCGGTATTGGGAGTGCCTATACGCTCCGTCATATCGATATGTCGATGGACTTTAAAATCACCGAGTGCCGAATCGGCCAGAGCGATCATCACATTTTTTCCGTGTTGAATAAACAAGGCGTATTGATCGATTTCAGCTAAATAGGCTACGCCCATGCGCCCCAGCCAGGTAGGTCGTTCTTCATAATCTACTGCTTCAGGGGTAAGCACATGCTTTTCAAAAGTCCAGTTTACAAGGTCTGTAGAAGTATAGCAGGTAACCCCTTTAAAGTGATTGCGCTCCAAGGTAACGGAAGGATCGTCGCGATAGGTTTCCGCTTCAGCATAGTGTACCCCGTACCAGAAGTATTTAGGTTTTCCGCTCTGTGGATCTTCAAACCGAAAGATCCCGCCACCTTGAGCATAAATTGGCGTACCGTCTACGGTTTCCCAAAAGCTGTCATTGGTTATGGTTTGGTTTTGGGCACAGGCCGATTGGAACAGAATTGAACTTAATACAGTCAAAAAAATTAAAAAACGCATAAGCCATAGGTTTATACCTTACAATTTAAAAGGAGCTATTTATTATCTCATCCTGTGGTTGCCTGTTTTTCCAAGATAAGTAAATCCTAGTCCTGCAGCTCTTTGGTTTGCTCCAATATCCATTCAGTAACTTCGGCTAAAACCAAAGGCGAAAAGGTTTGTTCGATGGCTCCGTATTCATCCGGGGAACCGGTTTCGCTTTCCTGAAATAAATGATTGAGACCTGTATATTCTTTAACGGTAACCTCCTGATTGCCTCCCTGCTCCAGAGCGGCTTTAATTGCCGAAAGATTTTCGGTTGCCGGCACCTGTAAATCTGTTGACCCGTTTACCGCAAGTACAGGGCAGGTCACCTTTTGTAAATCTGTAGCAGGATTATGCTTTAAAAAATACATCATCCAGGGGTTAGCAAGTTTACTCACCTGTTGATTTACATAAGCTTCACGATCCATCTCTTCGGTAAACGCAACGGTCTCCTCCTCATCTATGAACTCATTGATTTTATCTGCCAACACTTTTTTTAATGCATCCCGGTTATCAAATTGCCGAACCAGAAAGAAAAGCTCTTTATTCCTAAGTTTTGATTTCGCAATGCGCTCCTCCGAAACTCCGGAGGCACGGGCAATGAGTTCTTCCTGCTTTAAAAGCAATGCATCTCCACTTATTCCTGTTCCTGCTAGCAAAACGATAAAAGCCACCTCTTTAGAATCTGCTGCAACCATAGGAGCAATGAGTCCGCCCTCACTGTGACCTACCAAACCTATTTTGGTTGAATCAATCTCTTGACGTGTTTTCAAATACTCCATTGCCGCTGCAGCATCGGTAGCAAAGTCTGCAGAGTTTGCCAGCGAAAAGAAACCTTTTGACTTTCCAACACCCCGATCGTCATAACGCAAAACCGCTATGCCATTACGGGTGAGGTAATCTGCAATTACCAGAAAAGGTTTATGCCCCAAAATTTCTTCATTTCGGTCTTGCGGTCCGCTTCCACTAATGAGAACCACCGCCGGGAAATTACCCTCGCCTTCAGGTAAGGTAAGCGTTCCGGCCAGATTAACTGCTGCCTTGTCGTTATGAAAAATAACCTCTTCTGCAGTGTAGGGAAAAGGCGCTTTTGGTTCCTGCGGCCGTTTGATTTCCTTTTTTGCAGCAGGCTCCCGGCCAAGTATTAAGGGTAACTTATTACCCATTTGAGTAAATGTGCCGGTAATTTTACCCTCTTCCAGAACCCCGGTATAGGAAGCGCCGATATTTGCCATTTGGAGCTTTAAGGTATCGCTTTTAAACCATATTGCCGACACCGGAAATCCAAAGCCATTCTGTGACGGACTGTCCATCTTTGCACTGTAGGTCGTGTCGGTTTTGGTGATATGAAAGACGAGCGGTAACTGAGTGCCCATCACTTCAAGCGAGCCGTACCAATCGCCCTTGATTTCCTGAGCAATTATTGAGTTCGTAATCGTAAAGAGTACCAGGAAAAAGCATATTTTATTCATAACCCTAAAGCATTTAGATTCGTGAAGTTATAACTATTAAAAATGAAAACTGAATTATGGGATACATTCTTCACTGGATATCTAATCTGATACAAACCTGAATCTTCCGAAATTTCGTGATCAGGTGAAGTTCTCAAGAATACTTCCACCCAAAGGAAATTGCGGGATCCCATCCTAAAATTCTATTTTTACATCTTATTGAATCAGACCATGAGCAAACCTCCCGAAATACGCCATGTCAACGTCACCCGCTACATCACGCCTTTGCGGGAAGGGGGTTCCTTACCCGCCGTTGCCGATGCCGACGATGGTTTTAAATATGTGGTGAAATTTAGAGGTGCAGGTCACGGTCCCAAAGCATTAATTGCTGAATTACTGGGCTGCGAAATCGCTCGTGTTTTGGGATTTAGAGTTCCAGAAGTGGTTTTTGCTCATCTGGACGAAGCCTTTGGCCGTACCGAAGCCGACGAGGAAATTCAGGATTTGCTGAAGTTTTCGCAGGGATTGAATATTGGTTTGCACTTTTTGTCGGGTGCAATCAATTTTGACCCCGTAGTGACCACGGTAGATGCGCAGCTGGCTTCTGAAATTGTTTGGTTTGATGCATTTATGACCAATATTGACCGGACCTTTCGCAATACCAATATGTTGATGTGGCATCGCGAACTCTGGCTGATTGATCACGGAGCGACCCTGTATTTTCACCACAGTTTTACCAATTGGGAAAAAAGTGCGGCTACGCCCTTTGCCCTCATAAAAGATCATGTGTTACTTCCGCAGGCATCGCAATTGAAAGAAGCTAACATAAAATTGAAAGCGGTACTTTCCGATGATATTCTACTCAACATTGTTAACCTCATCCCGGATGAATGGTTGCATTGGGAAGGTACAGATGAAAGTCCTGATGAGCTGCGTGAAGTCTACTTTCAGTTTTTAAAAACCCGACTAACCCTTTCTGAATTATTCACTAAAACCGCAACCGATGCACGACAAGCACTTGTATGAGTATGCGGTGATCCGCATCGTTCCCCAGGTGGAGCGCGAAGAGTTTTTTAATGTGGGCGTGGTGGTCTATTGCAAACGTCCACGTTTTATTGGGATGAAATTTCAGTTGGATGCGCAGAAGCTGGCTGCCTTTTGTCCCGAACTCGATGTGGAACAGGTTGAAAAAAACCTCAACGCCTTTAAAGCCATTTGCGCCGGTGCTCAAAACGGCGGACCCATAGCAAAACTGGAAGCTGCAGAACGTTTTCGCTGGTTAACGGCTACCCGAAGTTCGGTGATTCAAACTTCAAAGACTCATCCGGGATTTAGTGAAGATTTGGATGCAACGCTGGAGCAGTTGTTTGCAGATTTGGTGCTTTGAGGAATCACGATCTAAAATACCTATAAGAAACTGATGACTTTATTACTAAGTCCTTTTTCCCTTCATTATTTTGGACAGCTATATTAATAAATAGACTCCCAACTACTAGCCAAGTTTTTATTCTTTTGCTTTGAGACGGCAAAGCACGTCTTTGAGCGAGTTGATGCGGCTGGAAACCAAAAAAATCTAGGCTTACATGAGCTTCTCTAAATTTATTGCTCACTGCGCTGCATGCGCTTAACTCAGCCGGCGCAGCAACGTCAATTAAAACTATTTGTATGCGAGCGAGCTGTTAACTTCTATTCTTCTTCTCTTTCTTTTTTGCATCGCCCAAAAAAGAAACAAAAAACGCTAGGCTCACAAGACGGTATCTAAATTTATC
>PAPH01000007.1 GCA_002709005.1 Hyphomicrobiales bacterium
CGCCCGGTGGCGGGGCGGCATGGCGGTCAGGAAGACGATATCGGCGATGCTGGAGAGATCGTCGAGCGTCTCGGCTGCGGCTTCTGCGGCCTGCTGCCACTGGTCCTGTTCGCCGTAGAAATCTTCCAGAAGCGCACTGACCTCCGCCTGGTCGAGCGCGCTGTCGGTTTCACGCGGGAAGATGTTCCCGGTCAGCCGGAAAGAGACGGGGCGCAATTCGTGCCCGC
The DNA here is from genome assembly GCA_002709005.1 of Hyphomicrobiales bacterium. Classification (GTDB taxonomy): domain Bacteria; phylum Pseudomonadota; class Alphaproteobacteria; order Rhizobiales; family Rhizobiaceae; genus Pseudohoeflea. Next base: position 228 of record PAPH01000007.1, read on the forward strand.
GGGAATTCAGGAACGCCATGAACGGGGTGACGAATTCGAGGACCACCTCGTCGATATCGCAGATCAGCAGGGGACGGTCGCCCAGATGAATCGCGCCGATATCGTCTGCGGTCTCGGTCACGAATCGCTTCCGCCGCCGAGCATTTGCCAGGAGCGGGCGACAGTTTCGGGCGGCGTGCCGGTGGCCTCCGAAAACCGCATCAGCGTCGGCTCATGCGTCATCAGGAAGGACAGGACACCGACCAGAAAGCCCGGCTCGTTCGCCGCTGCACGGAGATTCGACGCTTCGAGGCCTGAAAGTGCCAGAAAACGGGACAGCAGTTCGGGCTCGGAAGCGAGCCATCCGAGCACTTCGATGGCGGTTTGTTGCGGATCGTTACGGGTCATTTCTGCCATGGTTGATGAATCGATGAGAATTCGAATGATGGGGTTACCATTTTTTCAACCTCACGAAAGTAGTATAGCCGGGATTAGGCTGGATTCGGGAAACCGTTTTGAGTTGGGCCGGGAAACCGGTCAGGCGTTGAGGGAGACCGGTGCTCGCCGGACAGGCGCCGAAGGACGGGACAGGATATGACCAAGCAGGTAATGATTGTTGAGGACAACGAACTCAACATGAAGCTATTCCGGGACCTCATAGAGGCCTCCGGTTACCGGACGATCCAGACCCGTAACGGCATGGAGGCAATGGATCTCGCCCGCACCCACCGTCCCGATCTCATTCTCATGGACATACAGCTTCCCGAGGTCTCAGGCCTCGAGGTGACCAAGTGGCTCAAGGAGGATGACGATCTCCACCAGATCCCGGTGATAGCGGTGACCGCCTTCGCCATGAAGGGGGATGAGGAACGCATTCGGCAGGGCGGCTGTGAGGCCTATATCTCCAAGCCCATCTCTGTGCCCAGCTTCATCCAGACCATCAAGACCTATCTCGGCGACAGTTGAGCGAAGGACCAGACAATGACCGCGCGCATACTCGTCGTCGATGACATTCCAGCCAATGTGAAGCTGCTCGAAGCGCGGCTGATGGCCGAGTACTACGAGGTGCTGACGGCCGCCGACGGCATGACCGCGTTGTCGATCTGCGAACAGACGTCGGTGGATCTCATCCTGCTCGACATCATGATGCCGGGTATCGACGGTTTCGAGGTCTGCGAGCGGCTCAAGTCCAATTCGCGCACAGCCCATATCCCGGTCGTCATGGTCACCGCACTCGACCAGCCGTCCGACCGTGTCCGCGGCCTCAAGGCCGGTGCCGACGATTTCCTGACCAAGCCGGTCAACGACATGCAGTTGATGGCGCGGGTGCGCAGCCTGGTTCGTTTCAAGACCTTGTCCGACGAGTTGCGTCTGCGCGCCGAGACCGCGCGCTCGGTCGGCGCCAGCGATCTTCTTGCACCCGTCGAGAACGGCCTGGGCGAACCCGGTCTCGTGTTGCTTGTCGAACCGCGTGCCAATGCGCGCGACCGGATCACCCGTGCCTTGTCGCAGACGGCCGAGGTGACGGCGATCAGCGATCCGCAGGCAGCTCTCTTCGATGCCGCCGAAAAACCCTACGAGCTCGTGATCATTTCCTCCCTGCAGGAAGACTACGATCCGCTGCGCCTGTGCTCGCAGATCCGTTCGCTCGAGCGCACCCGCTTCATTCCGGTTCTGGTCCTTGCCGAGCAGGGTGAGGACGAACTCGTCTTGCGGGCGCTGGAGCTCGGCGTGAACGACTATCTGCTGCGCCCACTCGATCCCAACGAGCTGGTGGCGCGTTGCATCACCCAGATCCGCCGCAAGCGCTACAACGACCAGCTGCGCGAGAGCCTGACCATGTCGGTCGAAATGGCAGTTACGGACCCACTGACGGGGCTCAACAACCGCCGCTATCTCGATACGCACCTGCAGACGCTGTTTGATCGTTCCAAGCGCCGTGGCAGACCGCTGTCGGTGATCATCGCCGATATCGACCACTTCAAGGCGGTCAACGATACGCACGGCCATGAGGGCGGCGATGACATCCTGAAGGATTTCGCCCAACGGGTGAGGGGGGCCGTCCGCGGCGCCGATCTCGCTTGCCGATTCGGCGGCGAGGAATTCGTCATCGTCATGCCCGATACACCGGACGATATCGCCGCGCAGGTCGCTGAGCGTCTGCGAGAAGCAGTGGCGGGCCAGGCTTTTCGAATCGCGGCAACCGGCCAGGACGTGAACATAACCACTTCGATCGGAATCGCCTCGCTTGAAGCCGGCGATTCGGATGCAGCCGGCATGTTGCGCCGCGCGGACAAGGCTCTCTATGCAGCCAAAGACGGCGGGCGTAACCGCGTCGTAAGTCAGGCCGCGTGAAAACTACCTAGAAAAACTTGATGAGCGTCCCCTTAAATATAAGGGTGACCTATTGATATCATTGCTAGATTTTGCGGGTACCTAAAGTTTTAACTTGATTGCCTTGCACTTTCCGTACATCAATTACGCAACGGAAGCATCGATACATCAAAGTATCTCGAATGCCCCATGATAACAGGTTCGCCGCATCTCCTGCGTCGTGGGGTTCTGGCTGGTGAACGGCAGTCCAATCGCCAATAGGGCCGCCGTTTGCCAGCCAATTTTTTTTATCCAGCCTGGAATCACTCAAAGCACGAAAAAGCCCGCCTCGATAATCGAAGCGGGCTTTTTGCGTAACGTATGGAAACGCGAGATTACTTGATCTTCGCTTCCTTGAATTCAACGTGCTTCTTGGCGATCGGGTCGTACTTGGTCTTCACCATCTTCTCGGTGAAGGTACGGCTGTTTTTCTTGGTCACATAGAAAAAGCCGGTGTCTGCGGTCGACAGGAGCTTGATCTTGATCGTGGTTGCCTTGGCCATCTTGGTCTGCCTCTACAGGGGAGTGCGAATATCAGAAAAATAGCCGTGGCAGGTCTCAGCGGTTATCCAGCCCGGGACCCCACGGCAAATCTTGCGCGGAAACTACAAATTGCCGGCGGAAAGTCAAGCCCTCTTGGGGCGTAACAGGATGCGGATCACCGTAAGGGCGACATAAAGGCCGAAGAAGAAGGCCAGCGACCATGCGAAACCATGGCTGCCGAACAGATCCATCGCGCCGCCGATGAGCTGCGGGCCGATGAGCGTGCCGAGCGCGTAACAGAACACGAAGGCGGCATTCGCGGCCGCAAGATCCGAGCCGTGCAGTGTATCGCCCAGATGAGCAAGGCCGATCGTGTAAAGGCCGGCGACGCAGCCGCCCCATAAAAGCAGGATGATGCCGGCGTAAAGCCAGTTCTCGATCAGCCAGGGCAGGGCAAGCGAGCCGATGAGGCCTATGACGGCCACGATCGACAGGAGCCGTCGCCTGTCGGACGATTTGTCGGCCAGCATGCCCATGGGTATCTGGAAAACGACATTGCCGAGCCCGATCATCGACAGAAGGATGGCGCCCTGCGATTCGCCGAAACCCGTGCTTTTGGCATAGAGCGGGAAGAGGGCAAGGCCACCCGATTCGACCGCGCCGAACACGAAGACTGCGGCAGTGGCGGTCGGCACGAGAAAGACGTAGCGCAGGAAGGGATGCTTGGCCGGCTCCTCGATCGGCGGATTTTCCTTTCGTGCCAGAAGAACCGGCACGGCTGCCATCAGGATGATGGCGGCACCGACGAGGAATGGCGCAATGCCGTCAGACCCGAGCGCGGAGAAAATCAAAGGCCCCGCTGCAAACCCTAGTGACAGGACTGCCGCATAAATGCCGAGGACAAAGCCGCGCCGCGACGGNGGAGCCGCTGTGTTGATCCAGAATTCCGACAGGATGAACAGCATGGTGACGGCGCCATGGAAGACGATCCTGAGCGGGAACCACANCCAGAAGGCTTCCGCAAAGTAAAAGCCCAGCGCGCTCACGGCTGCGGCCACGATGGCGAGCAGCATCGTGTTGACCACGGTAATGCGCTTGGCGATCATCGTGGTCAGTGGCGCGGCNGCCATGGCNGCAACGCCGCCCATGGCCGTNTTNACGCCGATCAGCGTCGAGGAAATTCCGCGCTTTTCAAGAATGATGCTCAGGAGTGGCAGGCCAAGCCCCATGGCNATGCCGACGGCGGTAATCGAGGCAATCGCAGCAATCAGCGCGGGCCAGTGAATGTCTTCGCGCTGGGGAGGGGATACGGCCATCTTNTCCATTGAGGGTATTTTTCAGTGCAAACTCATTACTCAGAATGCGGTGACGCCGCAACTGGCTTCGCATCCGTAGGTGTATAANCCGGCGAACCTTTTGATTTTGTGACTTTTGTCAGATCCTATCCCTGATCTGCTGGCCGTGGCGGAAGTGGTAGAAGGGAATGGGAGCGTCGAAGGGCAGCGAGCTGTCGATCGACAACGCTGCGTTTACGTCACCGAGAATGANNCGNGTGATGCGCGCCAGCGGCAGGTCGCCGAAGTNATTGAGTGGCAACCAGGTCAGATCGAGAAGTTCTGAGCTGTCCTGGTGAAGCGCTGTATCGGCTTCGATCTCGTCGGTGAAGCAGGCAAAGAAGCGCGTGTCGAAGCGCCGGTTCTGTCCGGGTGGCGTGATCGCGCGCGCCACATAGCGCAGCTTCGAAAGGTCCGGGCAGAAGGCNCCGGCTTCGCTTCGCGGCGTGAGCGAGAGGGAGACTTCCTCCTCCATCTCGCGGGCCGCCGCGATCGCGAGCCCCTTGGCTGTCATTGCTGTAAAGCGCTTCGGTGTCCGGACCGTCAGCCGGTCGAGAACCTCGGGGCAGAGGGGCGCAGCAACGGACTTGCGGNAATCGCCCGGATCGCGCCGCCCCCCGGGGAAGACATAGACGCCCGGCATGAAGGCATGGGCCCGCGCTCGCTTGCCCATCAGGACGCGCGGCACGTTGGCGCTGCGATCGATCAGAATGAGGGANGCGGCATCGCGCGGGCGGAGCGTCGGATGCCCGCCTTGCTCTATTGCGGGATCAGGCGAGGCACCGGCGCCGATAGCCTTCGCTGTCATCTCGCCTGTTCGTCCGAAAGCGAGCCGGCGGCAATCGCGTCTTCGTCAATGCCGCCGAAACCGTGCATCCGAAGCGCCCACTGCAGGCCGATCACACCGCCCTTGAGCGGTTGCAGCAGGAGAAGGCTCAAAATACCCGTCAGCGGGATCCAGAGCGCCATCTGCTGCCACATTTCCAGTTCCACGACCTGATCGACCGACATATAGGCTGCGACGATGATGTGACCGACAATGAAGATCGTCAGATAGGCCGGGAAATCGTCGGCGCGGTGATGTTTGATTTCCTCNCCGCANTAAGCGCACTCGTCCACCGTCTTGAGATAGGACNTGAACAGCTTTCCCTCACCNCAATTGGGGCAGCGGCAGCGGAAACCTCGCAGGATNGCGGTCTTTTTGTCGCGCGGAGCCTCGATGGTCTTGTCCGCGGGCTGGGATCCGAAATGTTCCAAGGTTGTCTGCCTCCTGAGCGCTTAGCGCCGTCCACGTGGCGGTCGGGTGCCGGGCTGCTTGCCTGAACTACGCCGCGCGCGCCCCGACTTGTGGAACGAGCGCGTGGCGGTCGGCATCTTGCGGCCTTCACCGAGAATTTCAAACCGAAGCGCACCCGCAAGCGGGATCGCTTCGACAAGTCGCACCTCGACTTCGTCTCCGAGACGGTAGCCGAGACCGGTCTTCTCGCCGGTCAGGGCCTGATGCGCTTCGTCATATATATAGTAATCCCGNCCCAAAGTTGAAATGGGCACGAAGCCATCGGCGCCGAGCCGCTCCAGTTTGACGAAGAGNCCCGACTTGGTGACGCCGGCCACACGGCCATCGAACTGCTCGCCGACCTTCTCCGACAGGTGGTGGGCGATCAGCCGGTCGACGGTTTCGCGCTCGGCCACCATGGAGCGGCGCTCGGTGGTGGAGATTTCAGCCGCGATATCGTCGAGTTCGGCCTCTTCCTTGGGCGTGATGCCCCCTTCGCCGAGCCGTAACGCGCCGACAAGGGCCCGATGCACGATCAGGTCGGCATAGCGCCGGATCGGCGAGGTGAAGTGAGCATAACGGCGCAGGTTGAGGCCGAAATGGCCGAGGTTTTCGGTCTGGTAGACCGCCTGGCTCTGGCTGCGCAACACCATCTCGTTGACCATCACCTCATAGGGCTGGTCCTTGGCGCGTTCGAGCACGCCATTGAACGAGTTGGAGCGCAGATTGCCGCGTGAGAGCGACAGGCCCAGCGTGCCGAGGAATTCGCGCAGCACTTCCTGCTTGGCGAGCGACGGGGTGTCGTGAACACGGTAGATCAGCGCCTGCTTGCGCTCTTCCAGCGTTTCGGCGGCNGCCACGTTGGCCTGGATCATGAACTCCTCGATCAGCTTGTGNGCATCGAGGCGGGCAGGNACGANNACCTTGTCGACCCGGCCCTTGTCGTCGAGCACGATCTTGCGCTCGGGCATGTCGAGTTCCAGCGGCTGGCGCTTGTCGCGGCCCCGCTTGAGGATGCTGTAGGCGTGCCAGAGCGGCTTGAGGACGTCCTCGAGATACATTCCGGCCGTGTCGTCGGGATCGCCGTCGATCGCTGCCTGGGCCTGCTGGTAGGAGAGCTTGACCGCCGAGCGCATCATCACCCGGTGGAACGTGTGGCCGATCTTGTTGCCGTCGGAATTGAACCGCATTCGCACGGCGAGCGCCGGGCGGTCCTCGCGTTCGCGCAGCGAACACAGATCGTTGGAGATCCGCTCGGGCAGCATCGGGACCACGCGATCGGGGAAATAGGTCGAGTTGCCCCGCTTGAGTGCCTCGCGGTCAAGCGCGCTGCCGGTGCGGATGTACCAGCTCACATCGGCGATCGCCACGGTGGCGATGACGCCGCCCGCGTTGTCGGGCGCGGGATCGGGTTCGGCGTGAACCGCGTCGTCATGGTCCTTGGCGTCCGCCGGATCGATGGTGATCAGCGGCATCGCGCGCCAGTCCTCGCGCCCCGCCATCGGCGCGGGCTTGGCTGCCTCGGCTTCGGCGATGACGTTCTCGGGGAAGATATGCGGAATGCCGTGGGCGTGGATGGCGATCAGCGAGATGGCCTTCTCGCCGGCGACGTTGCCGATGACCGACATCACCTTGGCGCGCGGCAGGCCCATGCGGCCGAGCTTGACCGGCTCGAACTCGACGAGATCGCCTTCCGTCGCATCGCCCTGGAATTCGCCGTCGACAACGAATTCGTCGCCGCGCCGGTCGATCGGCAGAAGCCGGCCACCGCCGCCGGGTGTGGGCTGAAAGACACCGAGCTGTGCGCCGGCGCGCCGGTCGAGGATCTTCATCACCCGGGCGGAATAGGCCGGCCCCTTGTTGGCCGGAGCCGGGAAGATGCGGGCAAGAACCCTGTCGCCGATCCCGGCGGCCGTGGAGGGCTTCTTGCCCTTGCCGCGTCCGCGCGCGCCGGCATCCGACGTCTGACGCACCAGCACCGAGGGGGCGACGCCCTTTTCCTCGGGCCATTCGGCGGGCCGGGCGATCAGGTCGCCTTCGGGTCCACGCATGGTGATTTCCAGCACGGTCACTGCGGGCAGCGCGCCCGGCCGGGTGATCGACTTGCGGTGACGCTCGATCAGCCCGTCGTTCTCAAGGCTCTTGAGGAGTTCCTTGAGCTCGATCCGGGCCTCGCCCTTCAGTCCGAACGCCTTGGCGATGTCGCGTTTGCTCGCCTGCTCGGGATGCTCGGTGACGAAACGCAGGATCGTCTCCCGGTCGGGCAGTTCGCCACGGCGGACAGGAGCGGATTTGCCGCGTGACCGGTCGTCTGGGTTTTTCGGGCCTCGCGCCAAGGTCAGTCCTTCTTGGCCGCCGTCTTCTTGGCGGCCGGTTTCTTTTTCGCAGTCGTCTTCTTGGCGGCCGCCTTTTTGGCCGGCGCCTTCTTCTTGCCGCCCTTGGCTTCCGCCTTGGCCGCGATCAGTTCGAGCGCCTGCTCCATGGTGACGTCCGCCGGAACGGCGTCCTTGGGAAGTGTGGCGTTGATCTTGCCCCAGTTCACATAGGGGCCGTAGCGTCCGTCGCGCACCGTGATGGTGCCACCGTCCGGATGGTCACCGAGCGATTTGAGCGCAGTCGGCGTGCCGCGCCCGCGACCCGGACCCTTGGCCTGTTTCTCGGCGATCAGCGTGACGGCGCGGTTGAGGCCGATCGAGAAGACTTCCTCGACGTTTTCGAGATTGGCATAGACCCCGTCATGCAGCACGAATGGACCGTAGCGGCCGATTCCGGCCGAGATCATCTTGCCGCTTTCGGGATGTTTGCCGATGTCGCGCGGCAGCGACAGGAGCGCCATCGCCTTCTCGTGATCCATCGATTGCGGCATCCAGCCCTTGGGCAGGCTCGAGCGCTTGGCTTCCTTGCCTTCGCCGCGCTGGACATAGGGGCCGAAACGGCCGGTCCTGAGCGTGATCGGCTCGCCGGTATGCGGATCCTTGCCCAGATCCTGTGGTTCGTTGGCAAGGGCGGCTTCGCCACTGGCGTCGCCGTCGGCGGTGAGCTGGCGCGTGTAGTTGCAGTCCGGATAATTCGAGCAGCCGACAAAGGCGCCGTACTTCCCGAGTTTCAGCGACAATTTGCCTTCCCCGCAGGTCGGGCAGATGCGCGGATCGGAACCATCCTCGCGCTTGGGGAAGACGAGCGGCGCCAGATGTTCGTTGAGCGCGTCGAGGACCTCGGAGACGCGCAAGTCCTTTGTTTCGGTGATATGCGCGTTGAAATCGGTCCAGAAGTCGCGCAGCACGTCCTTCCAGGCAAGATCGCCATTGGAGATCTTGTCGAGCTTCTCTTCGAGATCGGCGGTGAAATCGAATTCCACATAGCGATCGAAGAAATTCTCGAGGAAGGCGGTGACCAGCCGGCCCTTGGGCTCGGGAATCAGCTTGCGCTTGTCGGCGGTCACATAGTCGCGGTCGCGCAACGTCGCCAGCGTCGAGGCATAGGTGGACGGCCGGCCGATGCCGAGCTCTTCCATCTTGCGAATCAGCGAGGCTTCCGAGTAGCGCGGCGGCGGCTCGGTGAAATGCTGGCTGGCGTCGATCTTCTCGCGGTCGAGATTCTCCTTGGCGTTGATCTCCGGCAGGCGGCCGTCGTCATCACCTTCGTCCGATTGCTCGCCGTCTTCCTTGGCATCCGTATAGGCGGCGATGAAGCCGTCGAAGCGGATGACCGAACCGGTGGCGCGCAGATTGGCGGTGGTGGCGCCGTTCCTGGCAAGTATCTCGACAGTGGTCCGCTCGATCTCGGCCGATTCCATCTGGCTGGCGATCGCGCGCTTCCAGATCAGGTCGTAAAGCTTGAGCTGGTCGGAATCGAGATAGCGGCGCACATCGTCGGGCGCACGTTCGAAACCGGTCGGGCGGATGGCCTCGTGCGCCTCCTGGGCGTTCTTCGCCTTGGTCGAGTAAAGGCGAGCCTTCTCCGGCAGGTAGCGGTCGCCGAAGCGCGAACCGATTTCGTCCCGTGCGGCATCGATCGCCTCGCCGGCCATCTGCACGCCGTCGGTACGCATATAGGTGATGAGACCCACGGTCTCGCCGCCGATGTCGATGCCTTCATAAAGCTTCTGCGCGACCTGCATGGTGCGCGAGGCATTGAAGCCGAGGCGGGAGGAGGCGGCTTGCTGCAGCGTCGAGGTGGTGAAAGGCGGGGCCGGATTGCGGCGCGTCGGCTTGGCTTCGACACTCTCGGCGGCAAAGGCCGCGCCCTCGAGCATCTTCTTGATCGTATCGGCGTGATCGCCGTTGCCAATCGACATCTTCTGGATTTTTTCGCCGTCATGGGCGGTCAGTCGGGACGTGAACGCGTCTCCGCGCGGAGTCTTCAACTGCGCGGCGATCTGCCAGTATTCCTCGCTGACGAAACGGTCGATCTCGTCCTCACGGTCGCAGATCAGCCGGAGCGCCACGGACTGCACGCGACCGGCCGAGCGGGCGCCGGGCAGTTTGCGCCAAAGCACGGGCGAGAGATTGAAACCGACGAGATAGTCGAGCGCGCGGCGGGCGAGATAGGCGTCGACCAGCGGCGCATCGATGTCGCGCGGATGTTCCATCGCCTCGAGGATCGACTTCTTGGTGATCGCGTTGAAGACGACGCGCTGCACCTTCTTGTCAGCGAGCGCCTTCTTCTGGCTGAGCACCTCGAGCACATGCCAGGAAATGGCCTCGCCCTCACGGTCGGGGTCGGTCGCCAGAATGAGCGAATCCGCGCCCTTCAGGGCATCCGAAATGTCCTTCAGCCTCTTTTTCGACGCGGAATCCATGTCCCAGGTCATGGCGAAGTCTTCGTCCGGCAGCACCGATCCGTCCTTCGCGGGCAGGTCGCGGATATGGCCGAACGAGGCAAGAACCTTGTACTTCGAGCCGAGATACTTGTTGATTGTCTTGGCTTTGGCCGGGGATTCGACGACGACGACGTTCATCACTGTTCTCGGATTGGAGGCATAACATGCCCGGTCGGCGAAGGGTGCCGGGCTTTCTCAGGGGCAACGAAATGGACATGGAATGCCGTTTGGTCAAGTGGTGGCCCCGAAATGCATCCATTTCACACGCGAATACAACCTAGGATTTATTTATAGACTTATTGCAATTAAAGATAAATATTCCTATCTTCCCCACAGTCGCGCGGTGCGGTGCGCCGGACGGCAGGGGAACCCATCTGTCCGAGGTGAGAGTAGCATGATCGATCGATCGAAGGATGGCGTTCCGTCAGTCACGCGATCGGTGCAGAATCTGGTCTTCGTCCGCCAGATGCTCGGCGAATTGCGTGGCGTAGCGGAGGCTGAGAACGCGCAGATGCTGTGCTATCTGATCGAGATGGCGATGATGGAGGCCAGCGATCTCGTCGAGGCCAACGGCCGGCAACGTCCCGGCGGCCGCCCATGATATCCTTAGTTCTCCTCGGAAAAGTCGAGTGACACCATGCCGCCGGGATGGCGGTGAAGCCGTCCCGCCAGATCGAGTTCCAACAAGATATAATGAATGACGGCGGCTGGCAGCCCGGTATGGCGGATGACATCGTCGACATCGACCGGGGAGGGGCCAAGGGCGGCGACCACCGTCGCCCGCTCGTTGTCCTGCGGCGGGTTCCACTCGGGACGACCCTCGTCCTCCGGCTCCTCGATCAGCGGCGACGGGTCGGGCTCGATGCGTGAGATCGGCGACAGCGCCTCCAGAACGTCGGCGGCGCCCGTGGTCAGGATCGCGCCGTCGCGGATCAATTGATTGGTGCCACCGGCGCGCGGATCGAGCGGCGAGCCCGGAACGGCGAAGACCAGTCGTCCGAAATCGTTGGCGCGCCGCGCCGTGATCAGCGAGCCCGAGCGATGGGCGGCTTCGACAACGACGAGCCCGAGCGCGATCCCGGCGATCAGCCGGTTGCGGCGGGGAAAGTCGCGGGCGCGGGGCTCCCAGCCCATCGGCATTTCCGAAATCGCCAGTCCGCCGCCGGACCGGATTTCATCGTAGAGCTCCAGATTTTCCGGCGGGTAGGGCTGGTCGAGACCGCCGGCGAGCGCTGCGATCGTGCCTGTCTCGAGGCTCGCCCGGTGGGCGGCTGCGTCGATGCCGCGGGCGAGGCCTGAAACGATGGAGTAACCGGCCGCGCCCACCTCGCGCGCAATGCGCCCGGCGAATTTCATTCCCGAGATCGAGGCGTTGCGTGAGCCGACCATGCCGACGGCCGGTTTCGCCGTAACCGAAAGGTCGCCGGTGGCCGCAAGAAGCGGCGGCGCGCCGTCGATACGCCTCAGGGCGGCGGGATAGTCCGGCTCGCCGATCCCGATGAAGACCGCGCCGAATTTTTCCGCGAAGGCCAGCTCCGCTTCGGCTTCCTCCCGGGAGGCGATGCGGATGTCGGCGCGGGCGCCGCCGCGGCGCGACAGTTCCGGCAGGTGTTCGATGGCGCGCTCCGCCGAACCGAAGTGATTGATGAGATCGCGGAAGGTGGCGGGGCCGACATTGTCCGAGCGGATCAGGCGAAGCCAGGCGAGTCGCTGGCGTTCGGTGAGCCGCACTCCGCGGCGCCCTTCGCCCGTCTCGCTCATCAGATGCCGTCTCCGCCGGGCGCGACTGCCGCATCTTCCTTCGCCTTGCCCTTGTCGCCGATGCGGCTCTCGGTGCCGGACAGGAGCCGCTGGATATTGGTGTGGTGTTTGAGAATGGTGATGACCGACATCGCGGTGAAGAGGGCTGCCACCTCGTCGAGCCCCGCGATCCAGAGCGAGGCGGGCACGGCAACCGCTGCTGTCAGTGCCGCCAGCGAGGAATAGCGGAACAGCTTCGCCATGCCGAGCCAGACGACAGCGAAGACGAGTACGAAGAGAGGGGCCGCGGCCAGCAGCACGCCGAGATAGGTGGCGACACCCTTGCCGCCCTTGAATCTGAGCCAGACCGGGAAGAGATGGCCGAGAAAGGCGCCGAAGCCGGCAACGAGAGACGCTTCGAGGCCGAACAGCCAGTGGATGAGGAGAACGGGGACCGTGCCCTTGAGCGCGTCGCACACCAACACGCCCGCGGCGAGCTTCTTGTTACCGGTTCTCAGCACATTGGTCGCGCCGATATTTCCGGACCCGATCTTGCGGACGTCACCGAGCCCGGCGAGCTTCGTCAGGATAAACCCAAAGGGGATGGAGCCGGAGAGATAGCCGACGGCGAGTGCGATGAGTGTGTGGGGATCGGACCAGTTGACGAATTCGGGCAAGAAATCCTCCTCTTCCTATGAAGGAAGAACCTGTCTGACCGGCCCGGGCGCGGCAACCCCGTCAGGCGCGATAAACACTCGCACCCGCAACCAGGGTTTGCAATACCTTTCCGCTGAAGCGGGCATCCTCGAAGGCCGTGTTCTTCGACCGAGAGACGATGTCGTCCTTCGAAAGAACCCACGGATAGTCGATGTCGACCACCGCGATGTCGGCGCGGCTTCCGGGGCGAAGCGTGCCGCCGGGCAGGCCGAACACCTCGGCCGGCCGGCAGGACATGGCATCGACAAGACGCGACAGCGATACATCGCCCGAATGGTGGAGCCGAAGGGCGGCGGCCAGGAGCGTTTCAAGCCCGATCGCGCCGTTCTCGGCGTCCGCGAAGGGCAGGCGCTTGGTGTCGACGTCCTGCGGGTCGTGCGCGGATGAGATGATGTCGATGGTGCCGTCGGCAAGGGCTTCGACCATCGCCACCCGGTCGTCCTCGGTGCGAAGCGGCGGCGAAAGACGGAAGAATGTCCGGTATTCGCCGATATCGGTCTCGTTGAGCGTCAGGTGGTTGATCGAGATGCCGGCGGTCAGGGCGTGGCCAGCAGCCTTGGCAGCGCGGATCGCATCGGCGGACTCGGGCACCGAGAGTTTCAGCGCGTGATAGCGGGCCCTGGTCAGGGCCGCGAGCCGCAGGTCGCGCTCGAGGGGAATGATCTCGGCCTCGCGCGGGATGCCGGACAGGCCCAGCCAGCTCGCGAACAGGCCCTCGTTCATCACCCCGCCACCGGAGAGATAGCTGTCCTGCGTCGAGCAGGCGACGACGGCGCCGAAGTCGCGGGCATAGGTCATCGCCCGGCGCATGACGAGCGTGTTTTTCACTGTTCGCCGACCGTTGGTCAGCATCTTGGCGCCGGCATCGAGCAGCAGGCCGAATTCGGTCATCTGCTCGCCGTCGAGACCCTTGGTGAGAGCCGCCGCCGGATAGATCGAGACGATTGCCTCGTCGCGCGCGGCACGCTGGACGAAATCGACGAGGGCGACATCGTCGATCACCGGATCGGTGTCGGGCATCATCACGAGCCCGGTCACGCCGCCGGCGGCCGCTGCCTTGCTGGCCGATGCGATGGTCTCGCGGTGCTCGCCGCCCGGTTCGCCGATATGCACGCAGGTGTCGATCAGGCCCGGAATGACAAGCTTGCCGTCGAGATCCTCGATCGCGGCGTCCGACGGCAGGGCGTTGGCCGCGTTCGCGCCGATTGCGGCAATCTTGCCGTCCTCGATGACGACCGCGCCCATCTCGTCCATGTCCTGGGACGGGTCGACGATGCGGGCATTGGTGAGAATGGTGCGGTTCATGATGGGCTCGCCCCCGAAAGCATCAGGGTTTCCATCACCGCCATGCGCACAGCCACGCCCATCTCCACTTGTGCCTCGATCACGCTCTGCGGTCCGTCGGCAATGTCGGAGGCGATCTCGACGCCGCGGTTCATCGGTCCGGGATGCATGACGAGGGCATCGGGCTTGGCGCGTGACAGCTTCTGCTGGTCGAGCCCGAAGAAGCGGAAATATTCGCGTACCGACGGCACGAAGGCGCCGTCCATCCGCTCGCGCTGCAGCCTCAGCATCATCACCACGTCGGCATCGTCGAGAGCCTCTTCCATCGAATGGAAGACCTCGACGCCCATCTGCGCGATGCCGCTCGGCAGAAGTGTGGAGGGAGCGGCGACGCGAATGCGGGCGCCCATCGCGTTGAGAAGAAGAATGTTGGACCGGGCGACGCGGGAATGAAGGATGTCGCCGCAGATCGTCACCGTCAGCCCGCCGATCCGGCCCTTGGCGCGCCGGATGGTCAGCGCGTCGAGAAGCGCCTGGGTGGGATGCTCGTGTGCCCCGTCGCCCGCATTGACCACCGCGCAGCCGACCTTCTGCGCCAGAAGCGCCACCGCGCCCGCCGAGGAATGGCGCACGATGAGGATATCGGGATGCATCGCGTTGAGCGTCATCGCCGTGTCGATCAGCGTTTCGCCCTTCTTCACGGACGAATTGGCGACCGACATGTTCATGACGTCCGCGCCGAGCCGCTTTCCGGCCAGTTCGAACGAGGCTTGCGTCCGCGTCGAGGCTTCGAAGAAGAGATTGATCTGGGTGCGTCCGCGCAGCGACGACGTCTTCTTGTCCTCGCGACGGGATATCTGCACGGCCTCGTCGGCCCGATCGAGAAGATAGAGAATGTCGTCTTCTGAAAGAGACTTGATTCCCAAGAGATGGCGGTGGGGAAAGGCCATGGTTTTCGTATTCGGCTCCCGGATTTCGAGGTCTATAGAAACGATTGCGGGTGAGGGCAAGCGCGCTGGCATTGCATTTTGCCGTTCTCCCCACACTATTGGATGCAGCAACCGCCGTGCATGGCGCGGCGAATCCCTGTAGGAGGTGGGGCATGAGCGCGCAGAAAACCGGCCGTCCGGCGGCCGACGAAAACAATCAGCCCCCTCCGCTGGCCGGCCACAACGCCTATCTTGCCGATCCGCTTCTCAAGGATATCGCCGATAGCTTGCCGCGCGGCCTGCATGCCGAATTCGAGGCGACGGGCAAGTTCACAGCCTCGGCGGAAGCGCAGGATCTGGCGCGTATCGCCAACCGGTCGACGCCGGAACTGAGGACGCACAGCCCGTCCGGCCAGCGGATCGACCTCGTCGAGTTCCACCCGGCCTACCATGCCCTGTTGCGCCGCTCGGTCTCCATCGGTCTTCAGGGCTCGCCCTGGGAGGGGCTGCCGGACGAAAAGGGCGTCGCCCACCAGGCGCGCGCCGTCCGCTTCTATCTGACGGCCGGGCTCGAAAGCGGGCATCTGTGTCCGATCACCATGACCAACGCTTCAGTCGCGCCGATCATGGCTTCGCCCCGCATCGAGCGGAGCTGGCTTCCCAAGATCGTCGCCCGCAAATACGATTCCAGCCAGAAGGCGGCGATGCAGAAGACCGGCATCACGCTCGGCATGGGGATGACCGAGAAGCAGGGCGGTACCGATGTGCGCGCCAACCGCTCGACCGCCGAAAAGGTGGGCGAGGGGATATACCGGCTGGTCGGCCACAAATGGTTCCTCTCCGCGCCTATGTCGGACGCCTTCATCATGCTGGCCAAGACCGGCGATGCGCTGAGCTGCTTCCTGGTGCCGCGCATCCTGGAAGACGGAACGCTCAACGGGCTCCGCTTCCAGCGTTTAAAGGACAAGCTGGGCAACCGCTCGAACGCTTCGAGCGAGGTCGAGTTCTCCGAAACGTTCGGCTTCCTGCTCGGCGAGGAAGGCCACGGCATCCGCACCATTCTCGACATGGTGACGCTGACCCGGCTCGATTGTGCGCTGTCCTCGGCGGGCATGATGCGGGCGAGCCTTTCCGAGGCGGTTCACCATTGCCGCTACCGCTCGGTCTTTGGAGATGAACTCATAGATCAGCCGCTGATGGCGCGCGTGCTCGCCGATCTGGCGCTCGACGTCGCGGGCGCCACGGCGCTGTCGATCCGGCTCGCCCGCGCCTTCGACCGCGCCCATGCCGATCCCGCGGAAGCGGCCTATGCGCGGCTGATGACACCGGTGGTGAAATACTGGGTCTGCAAGATCGCGCCGTCGGTGATCTACGAGGCGATGGAGAGCCTCGGCGGCAACGGCTATATCGAGGAGCGCGCGCTCGCCCGCCACTATCGCGAGGCTCCGGTCAACGCGATCTGGGAAGGATCCGGCAACGTCATGGCGCTCGACGTGCTGCGGGTGCTGGCACGGGGCCCCGATCTGTTCGATGCGGTTGTCTCCGGCCTGGTGAAGGATCTCGGTCCGGCGGGCACCCGCACGGCCGATGTGCTCAAGGCCTGCATGGCCGTCTGCCGCACCGACGAGGCCGGTGGGCGGATGCTCACCGAGCAACTCGCTCTTGCCGCAGCCGGCGCGGAACTCTCGCGCATGGGTGCGGGGCAGATCGCGGAAGCCTTTGTCGAGACCCGGCTGGGCGGCGCCTGGCGGTCGACCTACGGCATGCTCGACGCCCGTTTCGATGCCCGCAGGATCATCGAGGTTCTCTATCCGCCGGTGTTTTGAAGTCCGGCCAGCTAGGACAGCCTTTCGGCGATAGCCAGCGCTGCGGGTATCGTGAAGAACGAGGCGGCGGTCTGGACCGTGGCGATCGCCGCATAGAGCGGCGCGTCGCCGCCCATCTGCCGGGCCAGAAGATAGCCGTTCATCGCGGTGGGCACCGCGCCGCAGATCGCCAGCAGCACGATCACATCGCCCTTCAGTCCGAAGGCGAGCGCCAGACCGACCATCAGCGCCGGCATCAGCACAAGTTTCAGCGAGGAGGCGAGAACCACCGTCCTGTCGGGCCGCAGCGCGTCGCCGACCCTGAGACCCGCGCCCACCATGATGAGCCCGAGACCGAGCGCCGAGCGCGCCAGAAGGTCGATTGCCTGCTCGACCGGGCTGTAGATGCCGAAGGGCATGGCATGCATGAGCAAGCCTGCCAGACAGGACAGGATGAGCGGATTGGTCGCCGATTTCTTGACGAAGGAGGCGAAGCTGCGGTTGCCGCCGCCGACCCAGAGCAGCATGCCGACATTGACCAGATTGAGCGGCAGGATGTTGACGGCCATGACCAGCGCCACGATGCCAAGCGACTGGGGCCCGAGGTAGCGCTCGGCGATCGCCAGCGCCACGAAACCGTTCCAGCGCGTCGCCGTCTGGAAGATCGAGGTATAGGCGGCCGGGGTTACCCCGCCCGCCATCATGAAGGGGTAGAGGACCGCAAGCACCGCGAAGGTGACAACGACGGCGAGAAACGCCGAAAGCCCGACAGCGCCGATCTCCAGTCCGGTGAAATCCGCATTGGCCAGGGTGAGGAACAAAAGGGCGGGGAACACGACGTAGAATCCGAAGGTTTCCAGGCCCGGCCAGAGACCGTCATCGAGGAACGGCAGCCGCTTGAGGCCGATTCCGAGAAGAACGAGCAGGAAGATCGGCAGGATGGATTCGAATATTGCGAGCACTGAAAAGGGTCCGGGGATCGGGCGGGAGGAGGGGTGCGGACACCTCATAAAGCAAAGCGGGCCGGCTGGGAATTGTCCGGATACGGTATCGCGCCACCGTCAGCCTGTGGAAGAAAGCGCGGCGTTAACCTTAATGATTGGTTTACGTTGCGACTCACCGGTGGGGCGCACATGCTGCGCCCATCGATTCACGGAAGCCGATGATGAACATTTCCCGCCTCAACGCCGCCGTCACAAGCCTCGTGCTGCTCATCGTCATGACGATGCTGGCGCTTCTGAGTGTCAACGGCCCGCGCGGTGGGCTGGAGATCGGCGGGCTCGTCCTGTTTGCCGACAGTCAGGTGATCGGCGATTTCGCCGCCGCTGTGTCGTCCATGGGGCTCTCCGACAGGTTCGTCGTCTGGTTCTTCGCCGCCGTCGCCGCCTTCGACATGGCCGCCGCCGGCACGCTCGTCTTCGCGTCGCTGTTCTGGCTCATGGGCGGAGAGGAAGAGCGGGAGGAGGCGGGCCGGCTCGCCGAGGGCGCGTCGCTGTTGTGCCTTCTGTCCGCCGCCACCATCCTGCTTCCGGGCATCGCAGCCGGTATCATCGGCGGCTATGCGTTCGTGCACCTGTTCGCGGTGGTAGGCCTGCGCTATCTATCGAGGATGTTCGAGCAGGTCGTCGCCTTCGAAGCTGAATTCACGGAAGATACCGCGCGAATGCGCGCGGAGGCAGCGGCTAGCGCAGGATTCCCCACCGCCGAATTGATCGATCTGGCCGAACGGAGGCCGAGGGCATGAAGTGGTTCATCGCCCTGTGGGCCGCGCCGATGGCCCTCATCTGTTCCTGGTACACACTCTCCTACTACGACCTGAATTTCGGGCTGACCTTCCTGTCGCGCGATCTCCACGATCTCGTTTTCATCGTCTATGGCAACATTCTCGGAGTTCCTCCGGAGGATGTGCCGCCGATGGTGTTCAAGGCGATTCTCGTCGATACCGCGCTGGTGGTTGCGATCCTGCTCTTGCGTCGCAAGGGCTACACGCTGATGTCGGGGATCAAGGCGCTGTTCGGTCGCGGCCGGGCTGCTCGCGAGTTGAAAACGACCGACTCAGCCGCCGCGCCGGAGTAGCGTCAGCCGGTCCAGCGCGCCCTGGAGGATGAAGGCGGCCGCCGCCGAATCGATCCGCTGCGCCCGCTTTTTCCGCGACACATCCATATCGATGAGCGCGCGCTCGGCTGCCACCGTCGACAGCCTTTCGTCCCAGAAGACGAAAGGCAGGTCGGTCTTTGTCGCCATGTTGCGCACGAAGGCGCGGGTGGCCTGGGCGCGGGGCCCCTCGCTGCCGTCCATGTTGACCGGCAGCCCGATGATGATTCCGCCGACCGAATCCTTCGCCAGTTGGGAAAGCAGAGCCTCCGCATCGATCGTGAATTTCTTGCGCCTGATCACCGGGCGCGGCGTTGCCAGCGCCCAGGACAGATCGGAGACGGCGACGCCGATCGTCGCGGTGCCGAGGTCGAGGCCGGCGAGCGGGCGGCCCTTTGGCGCATCATTCGGCAGATCTTCGAGCGGGATGGCGGGCATGGCCGGTGGAAATCCGTTAGGGTGGCTGTCAATGGAGCCTCTGGCTTCTAAGTGAAAAGGCGTCAACGCCCAAGCCTCAAAGGAGACATTCATGAAAATCACCTGGCTCGGCCACTCCGCATTCCGGATCGAGAGCGCCAAGTCCACCATCCTGATCGACCCTTTTCTGACCGGAAATCCCGGGTTCGAAGGGCTCGACCGCAAGGAGGCCACGAAAGGTGTGACCCACATCCTTCTCACCCACGGCCACGCCGATCATGTCGGCGATACGGCCGAGATTGCGAAGGAAACCGGCGCGGTGGTTCTCGCCAATGCCGATCTCGCCGGCTTTCTGGGTGCCCGTCGCGGCGTCGAGAACATCCAGCCCGGCAACACCGGCGGGACGATCTCCTTCGACGATTTCTCCGCGACCTTCGTCGACGCCAAGCACTCCTCCGCCATGATCACCGAGGACGGTGTTTCCCACGCGCTCGGAAACGCCAACGGTCTTGTCCTTCATTTCTCCGAGGAGCCGGCGCTCCTGCACATGGGCGACACCGACATCTTCTCCGACATGGCGCTAATCAACGAGCTGCACCGGCCGGATATCGGCATTGTGCCGATCGGCGACCGCTTCACCATGGGCGGTGCGATTGCGGCCCTGGCATGCCGGCGCTTCTTCTCGTTTTCGACGATCTTCCCGTGCCACTACGGGTCTTTCCCGATCATCGACCAGACCCCGGATGCCTTTCTCGAGGCGATGGAAGGCGACCGTGGCATCGTCGCCGTGCCGGAGCCGGGTGAGACCCGCGAGGTTTGAGGCGCGCAGGCGAGCCTTCACTCGAGCGGCGGCGCGGCCTTGCCCTCCAGGGCCGCGCTTGCTATTGCCGGGCCGATCAGTCTCGAACCAACCGTTCCAGGTGTTTTCATGTCCGTTGACCAGACCACCGTCAAACGCGTGGCAAAGCTCGCACGCATCGCGCTGTCCGATGAGGACGCCGCACGTATGGAAGGCGAACTCAACGCCATTCTCGGCTTCGTCGAACAGCTTTCGGAAGTCGATGTCTCCGGTGTCGAGCCGATGACCTCGGTCATGCCGATGGAGATGAAGAAGCGTCACGACGTCGTCTCCGATGGCGGCAAGGCCGACGACATCGTCGCCAACGCGCCCGAGACCACCGACAATTATTTCCTCGTCCCGAAGGTCGTGGAGTAGGGGACAATGGCGCTCGCCATCACCACCGAGACGCCGCTGCAGGACGATATCCGCCGGCTCGTGAGCGAACTGAACGCCTACATGATCCCGCTCACGCCGCGGGAGTTCCAGTTCCAGCTCACGGTCGAGCAGATGGCCGAGCCCGGCGTGACGCTGTTCGTGGCGCGCGACGGGACCGGACGGGCGGTCGGCATGGGCGCGCTCAAGGAGCACGAAGCAACCCTCGGCGAGGTCAAGCGGATGTACACGCTACCTGAAATCCGTGGCCAGCGCGCCGGCGCCCAGCTCCTGGCGCGTATCGAGGAACTGGCCCGCGAGCGTGGCATCAAGACGCTCAAACTGGAGACCGGCGAAGCGCCCGGTTTCGAACCCGCCTGGCGGCTCTACGAGCGCGGCGGCTATAGGCAGTGCGGCGCGTTTCTCGACTATCCCGATTCCGGCTATTCACGATTTTACGAAAAGAAGCTTACGCAATGACCGATCTTACCAGCCTTACGATCGCCCAGGCCCGCGCCGAATTGGACAAGGGGAGCTTCACCAGCGTCGAGCTGACGAAGGCCTATCTCGACGCCATCGAGGCGGCCAATCCGGCGATCAACGCCTATGTGAAGGTCACGCCGGAGAAGGCGCTCGAGATGGCGGATGTGGCCGATACCCGCATCGCCAGCGGTGCCGCCGGCCCGCTTGAGGGTATTCCGCTCGGTATCAAGGATCTGTTCGCCACTGAAGGCGTGCACACCCAGGCCTGCAGCCACATCCTCGACGGCTTCGAGCCGCGCTACGAATCCACCGTTACCGCCAACCTCTGGCGCGACGGCGCGGTCATGCTCGGCAAGCTGAACATGGACGAGTTCGCCATGGGATCGTCCAACGAGACTTCTTATTACGGCGCGGTGAGAAACCCCTGGCGCGCCAAGGGATCGAACATGGATCTGGTGCCCGGCGGCTCCTCGGGCGGTTCGGCCGCCGCCGTGTCCGCCAATCTCTGTGCCGCAGCGACCGCCACCGACACCGGCGGGTCGATCCGCCAGCCGGCGGGCCTCACCGGCACTGTGGGCATCAAGCCCACCTATGGCCGCTGCTCGCGCTGGGGAACGGTGGCCTTCGCCTCCTCGCTCGACCAGGCGGGTCCGATCGCCCGCGACGTCCGCGATGCCGCGATCATGCTCCGCTCGATGGCCTCGGTGGACGAGAAGGATACCACCTCGGTCGACATCGCCGTGCCGGACTATGAAGCGGCAATCGGCCAGTCGGTGAAGGGCCTGAAGATCGGCATTCCGAAGGAATACCGCGTCGACGGCATGGCCGAGGAAATCGATGAGGTATGGTCGAAGGGAATCGAATGGCTTCGCGACGCCGGTGCCGAGATCGTCGATATCGAGTTGCCGCACACCAAATACGCGCTGCCGGCCTATTACATCGTCGCACCCGCGGAAGCCTCCTCCAACCTCGCGCGTTATGACGGCGTCCGCTACGGCCTGCGCGTGCCGGGCAAGGACATTGTCGACATGTACGAAAAAACCCGCGCCGCCGGTTTCGGCCGCGAGGTCCAGCGCCGCATCATGATCGGCACCTATGTGCTCTCCGCAGGCTATTACGACGCCTATTACCTGCGCGCCCAGAAGGTCCGCACGCTGATCAAGCGCGATTTCGAACTGGCCTTCGAAAATGGGGTCGACGCCATCCTGACGCCCGCCACGCCGTCCGCGGCCTTCGGCATCGGCGATCAGGACATGGCGTCCGATCCGGTGAAAATGTACATGCAGGATATCTTCACCGTCACCGTCAACATGGCGGGCCTGCCGGGGATTTCCGTTCCCGCCGGTCTCGACCACAAGGGCCTGCCGCTCGGCCTCCAGCTCATCGGCAAGCCGTTCGACGAGGAAACGCTCTTCCGCGCCGGCTATGTGATCGAGCAGGCGGCAGGAAGCTTCAAGCCGAACCGCTGGTGGTAGACTGACAGCCGGAGTTCCTCACCCGGCATCAAAACATTGAAAAACCGCCCGGCGGGAGGACCTCCGGGCGGTTTTCGTTTGTATAAGGGTAAGGGTCGGGGCCGGTTACGCGTCGCGCAGGGACGGTGTCAGCCGAAGATGCGGCGCCATCTTCCAGGCGATGAAGGGGGTAATCACCAAGCTGGTGATGATCACCGCGGGGATGAGGATCGTCGCGTAGGCGGTCAGCGCGGGAATCGACAGCACGGCGATGGTGCCGACACCGAAAAGAACCGCGTTGATCATGAGCGACAGCGTCCCGGCCATGTAGGTCCGTGTCTTCATTGTTTTTTCTCCTGTCACTAGCTTGAGTAGAACGACCGGAAACGTCGGAGGTTCCTGTCCGGGCGCAATTCGCTGCGGTTTTCGCTTGTCCCCTCTGGGCGGCCACCTACATTGGACGCAGACAAGAGGAGATTACTGATGTCTTCCGACGATCTCGAACGCCTCGTCGCCACCCTCGACAAGGTGGCCGAAGCCGGCTTTCCGATGGACAAGAACTGGGAAGCCGCCCACGAACTCTGCCAGAGCCACGAAGGCAATTCTCTGTTCGACTGGGGACACGCGATCTGCCACCGGATCGAGGGAGATCAGGGCAACGCGGCCTACTGGTACCGGCGCGCCGGCAAATCGCCCGCCGACGGCGCGCTCGCCGAGGAATGGAAGGTCGCGCGTGTGGTGATGCTCGCGGCGGCCTGAGCGGCGCGTAAGCCAAATCCCCCACCATGGCGATCCGGCGTCCCGACGCTGTGACGCATTGCACAGACGATTTGGCAATCTCGGCTCTATGCCTTTCAATTCCTGCAATGGGGCAGGAGTGAAAGGCAGGAGATCATGTTCCGGAAACTCGTATTCTCATTGGCGGCGCTGGCAGCGGCCGCATTCGTGTCCCCGCAAATCGCCCATGCGAACGACAAGGCCGTCATCGTGCTCGACGCATCGGGCTCGATGTGGGGGCAGATCGACGGCAAGACCAAGATCGAGATCGCGCGCGACACACTGTCGGGCGTTCTCGAGACGCTGCCCGCCGACCTCGATCTGGGCCTCGTTGCCTACGGGCACCGCGAAAAGGGCAATTGCTCCGACATCGAGGAGATCGTCGCGCCCGGTCCGGACAGCCGTCAGTCGATCCGCGAGGCGGTCGGCGCGCTCAATCCGAAGGGAAAGACCCCCATTGCCGATTCGGTGAAGACCGCAGCCGAAGCGCTCCGTTACACCGAGGACAAGGCGACCGTGATCGTCATTACCGACGGGATCGAGACCTGCAACGCCGATCCCTGTGCGCTTGCGACCGAGCTGGACAAGCTTGGCGTCCACTTCACCGCCCACGTCATCGGCTTCGGCCTGTCGGAAGAGGAGGGCCGGCAGGTGGCCTGCCTCGCCGAGAACACCGGCGGCAAATATCTGCAGGCCTCGAACGCCGACGAACTGACGGGTGCGCTCAACGAAACCGTCACTGCGGCTCCCGAGCCGAAGGTCGAACTGGGCGAGGGCATGGAAGACGGCATCGACCGGCCGGGTTCTGACTTCGAGTCGCTCGACCTCGCCGAGGCCGATCCGGCGCTCTGCCAAGCCGCCTGCACCGACAATAAACGATGTGTCGCATGGACTTTCGTCAAACCCGGCGTGCAGGCCGACAACGCCCGCTGCTGGCTGAAGCGTCCCGCGCCAGACAAGGTCGAGGACGATTGCTGCGTCTCGGGTGTCATCGCCGACCGCGTGGCACTGATCGACAATGTCCACATCACGGTCGTGCTTGCCGAAGGTGGCCCGGACTACGACCTCAACGGCCGCTGGGATTTTTTCCCGATGAACGGTGAAACAGCCGCCACGAAAGCCGTGGAGGGCGGATACGGCACGGAATTCACCACGACACTCGAACCCGGCCGCTATATGCTGAATTACCGCAAGGACATGGTCAGCAACCACACCGAGATCGAGGTGAAGAGCGGCGAAAAGATCGACCGCGATCTCGTGCTCGACGCCGGCGTGGTGACGGTGCGAATCCTCCCGGATGACGGCGGGGAGCCGGATCACGGCGGCCGCTTCGATCTCGAAAACGGCGATGCCAGGGACGGCGGCTATGGTGAAGGCACGCACGTGGTGCCGGCCGGCGAGGTGAAGCTGACCACACGGCTCGGCGAGGCCAATGCCGCGGAGACCTTCAACCTCAAGGCGGGAGAAAGCATTACCAAAGACATCGTCATGGGGATCGGCATCCTCAGGATCGATGCCGCCTACACCGAGGGCGGTCCCAAAGTCGAGGACAGTGGCCTGAGGGTCGACGTGCTGTCTGCCAAGAAGTCTCTCGACGGCAAGCGCAAGCAGTTCGACGGCGGTTACGGACCGGGCAACGAGTTCAAGCTTCCGCCGGGAGACTATGTGGTCGCCGCGCGCCTCGGTCAGGCGACCGCCGAACAGGCGGTCACCGTCACCCGCGGCGAGATGACGGAGACGGTCGTCGATCTCGATGCCGGCGTGCTTTTCGTCAATGCGCCCGGCGCCTACAGGATCGAGGTCTATGCCGCCAAGGCCGATCTCCAGGGAAAGCGCGAGCAGTTTGACGGAACCTATGGCGAAGAGTTCCAGGTTACGCTTCACCCGGGTGAGTATCTGGTGGTCGCGACCATGGGCGATTCTCAAGGTCCGAAGAAGGAAAAAACCGTGACCGTCGCTGCCGCCGAGCGGGCGGAGGTGGCAATGGACTAGGCCGAATGCCGGGCTGAACGCCACCGGCTTGCGGCGCGGGCGATTTTCCGGAAAACTCGGAGAATTGCCCGCGCTGTTTTTTTTGTCCGCGTGCCGGTGGAGACCGCCATGTTGAGCCTTCGTCCTGCAAGTTCTTCCGATGTGCCGAGACTGGCCGAAATCGGGTTGTCGGCCTGGGAATTGGCGGTTTCGGACTGGGGAGAGAACCCCGAGACGCTACGCGAAAGCGCCGAGGCCGCTTACGCGAATTTCTGCACCGAGCATTGGACCGAGATCCTGATCGGCGAATGGGACGGCGAAACGGCCGGGTGGGGCGCCTGCGAGAACGCCGACGATCTCGTCACCGATCTGTGGGTGCTGCCGGCCTTCCAGAGCCGGGGAATCGGCACCAGGCTGCTGGCACATCTCGAACAGGAGATCGCGAAGCGGGGCTATCATCATGCCCGCATCGACACCCATGCGGGAAACCTGCGCGCCATCAAGCTGTTCAAGGAACTCGGCTATCATGTGCACGCCTATGCGGTGTCCTATACGCCGGTCCTCGACCGCGACGGGC
>PAPH01000008.1 GCA_002709005.1 Hyphomicrobiales bacterium
AACGGGTCTGGATCTTGTCCTTCTTGGCCTTCACCTCACCGGCGAGCTGGATCGCGCCGCCAAAAAGCAGCAGCTTTTCGGTCAGCGTGGTCTTGCCGGCGTCCGGGTGCGAGATGATGGCGAAGGTGCGGCGGCGGGCCACCGCCTCGGCGATGCTTTCCGGCATGGGATGCAAATCCTGTTGATTGGCCGGACTTCTAGCGGTTCGGCGGGCGAGGTGCAATTGACCTCGAAGCCCGCCGTGTCGGATCATCGCGCCATGTCCGATCCCCTGCTTCAGCTCGCCCGGCCCGTCGTCGGCCTCGTTCGCCTCCCCCATTCCGAGGGGCTCGACCTGCCGGCCTATGAGAGCGCCGGCGCAGCCGGCATGGACCTGCGCGCCGCCGTACCGCAAGAGGCACCGGTGACGCTCGCTCCCGGCACCCGCGCGCTGGTGCCGACGGGACTGATCTTCGAAATTCCCGAGGGCTACGAGGGGCAGGTCCGTCCCCGTTCGGGCCTCGCCTTCAAACACGGCGTCACCTGCCTCAACACCCCCGGCACGATCGATGCGGACTATCGCGGCGAGGTGAAGGTGCTGCTGGTCAATCACGGCGAAGACGCCTTCGAGATCGCCCGTGGCGCGCGCATCGCCCAGATGGTGGTGGCGCCAGCGCTGCAGGTCGTTCTGGAGGTGAAGGAGAACGCGGGGGAGACCGTGCGCGGCGCCGGCGGCTTCGGCTCGACTGGGGCCGGATGATGGAGCCCCTCCGGGTCGTCGACATGCACACCGGCGGCGAACCCCTGAGGATAGTCACCTCCGGCTACCCGGCAATTCCCGGCGCGACCATTCTCGAAAAGCGCGCCTATGTGCGCGATCATCTCGACCATCTCCGCAAGATGCTGATGTTCGAGCCGCGCGGCCACGCCGACATGTACGGCGCGCTCCTCGTCGAGCCGAGCCTGCCGGGCGCCGATCTGGCGGTGCTCTTCATGCACAATGAGGGCTACTCCACCATGTGCGGCCACGCGATCATCGCGCTTGGCCGTTTCGCAGTGGATCGCGGCATGGTGCCTATCGACGGCGATCAGGCGACGGTCAGCATCGAGTGTCCCTGTGGGTTGGTGGTGGCCGATGTGGCGATCCGCGAGGGCAGGGCGGCCGAGGTCAGCTTCGTCAGCGTCCCGTCTTTCCTGTTTGCCGGAGATGCATCCGTGGCGGTTCCGGGGCATGGCGCAATCGTCTGCGACATCGCCTATGGCGGCGCTTTTTATGCGCTGGCCCCCGCCGCTGCCTTCGGGCTCGAATTCGGCCGCGATCCGGTCGCGGCTTTCATCGAAGCGGCCGACCGGCTCACGCAGGCCGCCAAGGCTGCCGTGCCGCTCAACCACCCCGATGCCGAGGATCTCGCCTTCCTCTATGGCTCTATCCTGACCGATGGCGGCGAGGGCGGGAATGAACCCTCCCGAAACGTTTGCGTCTTCGCCGACCGGCAGGTCGACCGCTCGCCGACAGGCTCCGGCGTGACCGCGCGGATGGCCGCTCTTCATGCCAGGGGAAAGGTGGCGGTGGGGGACACACGCGTCTTCGAGAGCATCATCGGCTCCCGCTTCACCGGAAAGGTGGAAGCGGCGGCGAGGGCCGGCGATTTCGCCGCGGCCACCGTCCGTGTCGCGGGCCGGGCGCACTATTGCGGAGAGGCCAGTTTCACCGTCGAAGCCGACGACCCCCTGGGTGGCGGATTCCTCGTTCGCTGAGATGGTGGAAACATTTTTCGGGAAATTGCCGCAATCCGGATTCAGATTGCGCGGCGCGTCAGGGCTTGTGTCGGCGGTTCCTCGAAATCGCGCGGGCGCGACCCTACATTGAGGATACGTAGAAAACGCGATCAACGCGACACACCAACACGTGGAGGAAGACATGAGTGATGCGAGAAAACCGGGCCGGGGACGGATCTTCGATTCCATTCTCGACACTATCGGCGACACCCCGATCGTCCGCCTCGACAAGCTGGCTGAAAGCGAGGGTGTGAAGGCGAAGCTGATGGGCAAGCTCGAATTCTTCAACCCGATCGCCTCGGTGAAGGACCGTATCGGGCTCGCCATGATCCGCTCGCTCGAGGACCAGGGCAAGATCACGCCCGGAAAGTCCGTGCTCGTAGAGCCGACTTCGGGTAATACCGGCATCGCGCTCGCCTTCGCGGCGGCAGCACTTGGCTACAAGCTGATCCTGACCATGCCGGAGACCATGTCGATCGAGCGCCGCAAGATGCTGGCCCTGCTCGGTGCCGAACTGGTTCTGACCGAAGGCCCCAAGGGCATGAAGGGCGCGATCGCCAAGGCGCAGGAAATCGCCGCCGAAAACCCGGACGCGGTGATCCCGCAGCAGTTCGAGAACCTCGCCAACCCGGAAATCCACCGCAAGACGACGGCTGAGGAAATCTGGAACGACACCGGAGGCGATATCGACATCTTCGTCTCCGGCATCGGTACCGGCGGCACCATCACCGGCGTCGGTCAGGTGCTGAAATCCAGGAAGCCCGATCTCAAGGTCGTGGCTGTCGAACCCTCCGCCTCGCCGGTCCTGTCGGGCGGCGAGCCCGGTCCTCACAAGATCCAGGGCATCGGTGCCGGTTTTGCGCCCGCCATCCTCGATACCGAGATCTATGACGAGGTGGTCCAGGTCTCCAACGACGACGCTTTCGAGACCGCCCGCAAGGTTGCCCGCATCGAGGGCGTGCCGGTCGGCATCTCCTCGGGTGCCGCGCTGAAAGCCGCAATCGAACTCGGCAAGCGCCCCGAAAACGCCGGCAAGTCGATCGTCGTGATCATCCCGTCCTTTGCCGAGCGCTATCTCTCGACCGCTCTCTTCGAGGGGCTCGGCGAATAATCACTGAGCCGAACTTCTGATCTGACCTTCTCCGGCGGTATCCGTATGGGTTCCGCCGGTTTTTTTTGGCGTCAGGCCGCGGCCTGCGCCGACTGTTCCGTCGCCACCCGATAGGAAATCGCCTCGGCCAGATGGATGCGGCCGAC
Organism: Hyphomicrobiales bacterium; assembly: GCA_002709005.1. Lineage (GTDB taxonomy): Bacteria > Pseudomonadota > Alphaproteobacteria > Rhizobiales > Rhizobiaceae > Pseudohoeflea. The sequence continues at coordinate 3,016 of PAPH01000008.1, forward strand.
CGTGTCGCGCCCGTCGAGATCGGCGAGCGTGCGCGCGACTTTCAGGATCCGGTGGTAGGCCCGCGCCGAGAACCGCAATTTCTCGGCCGCCTCGGACAACAGCGCCTGTCCGCCGGCATCGGGCGCGGCCACGGTCTCGATCATCGCCGTCGAACACTGCGAATTGGTGCGGATGTCGGCGCGACCCATCTCGCGATAGCGCTCGATCTGCATCTGTCGGGCGCGGGCGACGCGGGCGGCCACCTCCGCGCTCGTCTCCGCCGTGCCCCGGCGAATGAGGTCGCCGGCCTGAACGGCAGGCACGTCGATGCGGATGTCGATCCGGTCGAGGAGCGGCCCGGAAATCCGCGCCTGGTAGTCGGTCCGGCAGCGCGGGCCCCGCGCGCAACTGTGGCCCGGCTCGCCGGCCCTGCCGCAGCGGCAGGGGTTCATCGCCGCCACAAGCTGGATATTGGCCGGATAGGTCACCCGGTGATTGGCCCGCGCGATCACGCATTCGCCGGCCTCGAGCGGCTGGCGAAGTGAGTCCAGGACCTGCGGGGTAAACTCCGGAAATTCGTCGAGAAACAGCACGCCATGATGGGCGAGGGACACCTCGCCCGGACGTGCCCTCAGGCCCCCGCCCACCATCGCCGCCATCGAGGCCGAATGGTGCGGCGCGCGGAAAGGCCGCCGGTCCGACAACTTGCCGCCTGCAAGCTGCCCGGCGATCGAATGGATCATCGAGACTTCGAGCAGCTCCGCCGCCGACAGCCGTGGCAGGATCGAGGGCAGCCGCGAGGCGAGCATCGACTTGCCCGAACCGGGAGGCCCGTTGAGAAGAAGATTGTGCCCGCCCGCGGCCGCGACCTCCAGCGCCCGCCGCGCGCTTTCCTGTCCCTTGATCTCCGAGAGGTCCGGCAGATTGGCGGGATCGGCGCGGCGCGCCGGTTCGGGCCGCGAGAGCACCTGGGTGCCGCGGAAATGATTGGCGATGGCAACGAGGCTGCGCGGGGCGAGAATGTCGATCTCCTCGCCCGCCCATGCGGCTTCCGCCCCGCTGTCCTTCGGGCAGATCAGTCCCTTGCCAAGCGCATTGGCGCCGATCGCGGCAGGCAGAGCCCCGGCCACCGCCGCGATCGTGCCGTCGAGCGAGAGTTCGCCGAGTACCACATAGCTTTCGAGCGCGTCGCCGGGTATGGCGCCGAGCGCCGCCATCAGCCCCAGAGCGATCGGGAGGTCGTAATGACTGCCCTCCTTGGGCAGGTCCGCCGGCGCAAGATTGACGGTGATGCGCTTCGACGGCATGGCGAGCCCCGAGGCGTGCAGCGCGGCCTGAACCCGTTCGCGGCTTTCCGCCACGGCCTTGTCCGGCAGGCCGACGATCTGCATCCCCACCTTGCCGGGTGCCACCATCACCTGCACGTCGACCGGAACCGCTTCTATGCCCTGAAATGCAACCGTGCCCACTCGTGCGACCATGAGTCCCTCTCCGCGTCATGCGAAAAACCGCACCCGCCAAGCGAGTGTAGTTTCATTTATGCACGGATAAAGGACTAAAACAAGAACAAAAAAGAAACAAATGCACGTTTTGGCCGCAGAGCGGTTGCAGGTGGTTGTAACCGCGGAACATGCGTGAACACACGGGAAACGCGAGTGCGGCATTTCCCAGTATAGTTCGGCTTTACTTGAAGGCTTGAAGCGTTAGCGCTTGGCCTCGACCGCATCCCAGAAAAGCGCCGCGATATCGGTGCCGGAGAATTTCTTCACCTCGCGGATGCCGGTCGGCGAAGTGACGTTGATCTCGGTCATCTTGTCGCCGATCACGTCGATCCCGACGAGGATGAAGCCGCGTTGCTTGAGCGCCGGGCCGATGCGGGCGCAGATTTCCTTCTCGCGATCCGTCAGTTCGCTGCCCTCGGCGCGCCCGCCCACATGCATGTTGGAGCGGGAATCATGCTCCGCCGGCACCCGGTTGATCGCACCCACCGCCTCGCCGTCGATCAGGATGATGCGCTTGTCGCCCTGCCGGACCGCCGGCAGATATTCCTGCACGATGAAGGGCTCGCGGAAGGAAAGGCCGAACATTTCCAGAAGCGAGGAAAGGTTGCGGTCGTCCGGGCGAATGTGGAACACGCCCGCGCCGCCATTGCCGTAAAGCGGCTTCAAAATGATGTCGCCGAGCTCGGAGCGGAATTCGGCGATCGCCTTCGGATCGCGGGTGATCAGCGTCCTTGGCATCAGGTCGGGGAATTCGGTGACGAAGATCTTCTCGGGCGAGTTGCGCACCCAGGCCGGATCGTTGACCACCAGCGTCTTCGGGTGAATGCGTTCGAGAATGTGGGTGGTGGTGATGTAGTTCATGTCGAACGGCGGATCCTGGCGCAACAGCACCACGTCCATGGTCGAAAGATCCACCCGCTCCTGGGTGCCGAGCTCGAAATGGTTGCCTTCCTCGTCGCGCAGGGACATCGGCTCGACGATGGCCTCGACCTTGCCGTCGCGCATGGAAAGCTGGTCGGGCGTGTAGTGGAAGAGATTGTAGCCGCGGTTCTGTGCTTCCAGGCACATCGCGAAGGTGGAATCGCCCGCGATATGGATCGAGGAGACATGGTCCATCTGGACGGCGACGTTCTTGATCTTGCTCATGGGAAACCTCTCCGGCGGGCAGTGGAGAGACACATAGGGCTGAGGGCGGTGGAATTGCAATGTCAGCGAGGCTGACGGGGCCATGATTCAGTAAAATTCATACCGCGCCTTCCAGATGCACCGGCCAGCGCCGCGGGCTGACAACGATGACATCGGTGCGCCAGGAGAGCGTCGCGGCATCCGGCTGGCGGGCGATCCAGTGTTCGCCGGCGGCATTGATCCGGCGGGCCGCTGTGGGGGTAACCGCATCGACGCCGGCGCGCAGCTCGCGCCGCGCCTTCACTTCCACGAAGATCACGAGATCGCCTTTGCGGGCGATAAGATCCACCTCTCCGAACGCGCAGCGATAGCGCCAGGCGCGGATGCGATAACCCTTGAGGAAAAGCGCCAGTGCGGCCAGAAATTCAGCGCGCCGTCCACGTCGCTCGGCGGAGCGGCGTTTCGGGTCGGGCGCGGGCCGTTGCCCCTTCACCCGCCATCCTTCATGGCGAGAAGCCGTTTGTAGAGCTCCTTGCGCGGCAGGCCGGTCAGCCGCGCGGCCTCGGAAGCCGCCTGGCCGGTCGACATCTCCGAAACAAGCCCGGCGAGAATTGCATCCGTATCCGCCTCGCTCGGCGCCTCGGCCGTTCCGGGGGCGATGGCGAGCACGATCTCGCCCTTCACATTGGCTCCGTCATAGGCTTCAGCGAGTTCGCCGAGCGTGCCGCGCCGCACTTCCTCGAATGTCTTCGTCAGTTCCCGGCAGACGGCGGCGGGTCGGTCGAGGCCCAGTTCCTCCGCAGCTGCCGTCAGCGTCGCGGCGATGCGGTTGGGGCTTTCGAAGAAGAGAAGCGTCGCCGGCGTCGCGGCCAGTTCGTTCAACCGGTCGCGCCGCGCCTTGTCCTTCTGCGGCAGGAAGCCGCCGAAGAGGAAGGCGTCATTCGGCAGGCCGGAGGCGACCAATGCCGCAAGCGGCGCCGAAGCCCCGGGGATCGGGATCACGCGGATTCCTTCCGCAATCGCGGTCTGCGCAAGCCGGTAGCCGGGATCGGAGACGAGCGGCGTACCGGCATCGGAGACCAGCGCCACGCTCTCGCCCGCCTTCAGCCGCTCGATCAGCTTCGGGCCAACCGTATCGGCATTGTGCTCGTGATAGGCATAGGGCCGCGCGGAAATGCCGAACCGGTCCAGGAGAACGCGGGTCACGCGCGTATCCTCGCAGGCCACCACATCGGCGGAAGTCAGCGTTTCCAGCCCGCGGATCGTCATGTCGCCGAGATTGCCGATCGGCGTCGCCACGAGATAGAGCCCCGGCTCCAGCGGCCGGGCGGGGATTTCCGCCTGCCCGATGAAGAAGGAAGGGGCACCTTCTTTCGAGGGGCTCCCGCGCGTGTCAGCCTTGTCGGTCATCCTGTCTCCGGTGAATTCGCCTTTAGCGGCAAGATTGCCGCAAATCGGCTCAGAAGGCGAGATCGGCCACCACGGCGTCGAGAACCAGCATGCCTGCCGGCGTGCAGCGCAGGCGGTTGCGCCCGATGCGTTCGACGAGATCGAGATTGGCGAGAAAATCCACCTGGTCGGCATCGAGATCGCGGCCCGAGAGCTTCTTCCAGCGCGCGAGATCAATGCCTTCTGTCAGCCGCAGGCCCATCAGAAGCATCTCGTCGGACTGGGTGACGGCGTCGAGTTCTTCGGTTTCGGCAATGCCGTGGCTGGCGGTCCCCACCATCTCGAGCCAGCTTTCGGGCCGGCGCTCGGTCGCGGTGGCAAGTTTCAGTCCACCCGTCTTCAGCCGTCCGTGCGCGCCGGGCCCGATCCCGGCATAGTCGCCATAGCGCCAATAGGTGAGGTTGTGCCGGCTTTCCGCACCCGGCCGGGCGTGGTTGGAAATCTCGTAGGCCGGCAGTCCGTACTGCGCTGTCACCTCCTGGGTGAGTTCGTAAAGCTCGGCTGAATGCTCGCCGTCGGGCACGTGCAGCTTGCCAGCCTGCCTGAGCCCGAAGAAGGGCGTGCCTTCCTCGATGGTGAGCTGGTAGAGCGACAGGTGATCGGCGGCGAGCGCGATCGCCTGTTCGAGTTCCTTCGCCCAATTGTCCGGCTTCTGGTCGGGACGCGCATAGATGAGGTCGAACGACATGCGGGGAAATATCTCCCGTGCCAGATCGATCGCCGTCAGCGCTTCCGCCACCGAATGCAGACGGCCGAGAAATTTGAGATCCGCGTCGTTGAGCGCCTGAACGCCCATCGAGACCCGGTTGACCCCCGCCGCGCGATAGCCGCGGAAGCGCGAGGCCTCGACGCTAGACGGGTTGGCTTCCATGGTGATCTCGATGCCATCCGGGACGTGCCAGGCGCGGGCCACGGCGTCGAGAACCGTGCCGACGGTTTCCGGATCCATCAGCGAGGGCGTGCCGCCGCCGATGAAGATGCTGGTCACCTCGCGCGGGCCCGAGAGTCGGCGCATGTGGTCGATTTCGCGGAGAAATGCCTCGGCATAAGCTGATTGATCGACGCCGCCATGGCGGACATGGCTGTTGAAGTCGCAATAGGGGCATTTGGCCGCGCAGAACGGCCAGTGCAGATAGACACCGAAACCGGGCGTGCCGTCGTCGCCGTTGATAGCCGGACGCCCGGCATCATTGGCGGCCCGACGGCCTTCCGGTTGCGGGAAGGGCGTCACGCGCGGGTCAGTCCGAGACATTCTTCCGCAAACCGCTTGAAGGCGCGGGCCCGGTGCGACAGCGCCTGCGCGTCGCCGGGCTTCCAGCCGTGTTTCTCTTCAGAACTCATCTCGCCGAAGGTGCGTTCGTGGCCCTCGGGCTGGAAAACCGGATCATAGCCGAAGCCCTTGTCGCCGCGTGGCGGCCAGACGAGCCGGCCGGGCGCTTCGCCGCGATAGAAGGTCACCGTCCCGTCGGGCTGTGCGAGGCAGAGAACGCTGACGAACCGTCCGGTGCGCTTGTCCGGATCGGTGACGCCGCGCGCCTGCAGCGCATCCTCGACCTTCTTCATGGCAACCTGGAAATCGCGGCTGCCGTCTTCGAGGGTGGCCCAGTCGGCGGTGTAGACGCCCGGGGCGCCATCGAGCGCATCGACCACCAGCCCGGAATCGTCCGACAGGGCGGGTAGCCCCGACGCGCGCGCGGCGGTCAACGCCTTGGTCGCGGCATTCTCCTCGAAGGTCTCGCCGTCTTCGGGCGGCTCGGGCAGGCCGAGATCGGCCGCCGATGTCACCTTCACGCCGAGCGGCGTGAACAGTTCGGTGATCTCCGCGATCTTGCCGGCATTGTGGCTGGCGACGAGGATCGTTTCCGGTACTTTCATCCGCGCTCTCCGTCAGGCTCGTCTCAGGCGATCGCCGCCTTCTGCATCGTCACCAGTTCGCCGATGCCGTTGCGGGCAAGGTCGAGGAGGTTCAGAAACTGGTCCTGGCTGAAGGGTTCGCCCTCCGCGGTGCCCTGGATCTCGACGATGCCACCGGTGCCGGTCATCACGAAGTTGGCGTCGGTCTCGGCAGCCGAATCCTCCAGATAGTCGAGGTCGATCACCGGCTGGCCGGCAAAGATGCCGCAGGAAATCGCAGCCACGTGATCCTTGAGCACCTTGTCGACCTTGACCATCGAACGCTGCTCCATCCAGGCAAGGCAGTCGCGCAGTGCGATCCAGGCGCCGGTAATCGAGGCCGTGCGGGTGCCGCCATCGGCCTGAATGACGTCGCAGTCGACGCTGATCTGGCGTTCGCCGAGGGCTTCGAGATCGACGACGGCGCGCAGCGAACGGCCGATCAGGCGCTGGATTTCCTGCGTCCGCCCGCTCTGCTTGCCGGCCGACGCCTCGCGGCGCATGCGGTCGCCGGTGGCGCGCGGCAGCATTCCGTATTCGGCCGTCACCCAGCCCTTGCCCGCATTGCGCAACCATGGCGGAACCCGTTCCTCGAGGCTCGCGGTGCATAGCACGTGCGTGTCGCCGAACTTGACGAGACACGAGCCTTCGGCGTGCTTCGAATAGTTCCGCTCGAAGCTGACGGCGCGCATCTGATCAGTTTTCCGGCCGGAAGGTCGCATGGGAATCTCCTGTTGTTTGGCGCCGCTTCTAGCGGTTGCAGGCAGGGCATGCAAAGGAAAACGGGACGGATTTGCCGAGGCGACAGCCCCTTTCGCCCCGGGCGATCGCGCCTTATATTCCCTACATATCAAGATATGGCTCGAAAGGAGCCGTGAGAGTTCGCCCGATGACGGTCAATGCCATTCCGCCACATGATCTGATGTCCGGTCTCGACGACCGGTCGCGGGAGATATTCCGCCATATCGTCGAATCCTATCTCGATTCCGGCGATCCGCTCGGTTCGCGCAATCTTTCGCGCATGCTGCGCACGCAGATCTCGCCCGCGTCGGTGCGCAACGTCATGGCCGATCTCGAGGATCTCGGCCTCATCTACGCCCCCCATATCAGCGCCGGACGGCTGCCGACCCAGCGGGGCCTGCGCTTCTTCGTCGACGCCTTCATGCAGGTGGGCGACCTCCAGCCGGAAATGCGCGAAACGATCGACCGGGAGGTGCGGCTGAACGCTGCCAATCCCTCGGTCGACGGGTTTCTTACCGAGGCGAGCCAGATCCTATCCGGCCTGTCACGCGGTGCAGGTCTCGTCATCGCCGCCAAGAGCGATCACGCCATCCGCCATATCGAATTCATCCGGCTCGACCCGCAGCGCGCGCTCGCCATCCTCGTGGGCGAGAACGATCAGGTCGAAAACCGGGTCATGGAACTGCCGGCGGGTGTCACCGCCTCGCAGCTCACCGAAGCCGCCAATTTCCTCAACGCCCATCTGGCCGGCCGGACCATTGGCGAGGGCCGCAAGGAGCTCGAAAAGCTCCAGACCGAGTTGAAGAAGGAACTCGACGACCTCTCCGGCGATCTGGTCGAGCGCGGTCTGGCGATCTGGGCGGGCGGCGACAAGGAAAGCGCGCGGCTGATCGTGCGCGGCCGCGGCAACCTTCTTGAAAACGTCCAGGCCGGCGAGGAACTCGAGCGCCTTCGCCTGCTCTTCGATGAACTCGAGCGCAAGGAAAGCCTGATCGAATTGATGACGCTTGCCGAGGAAGGCTCGGGCGTGCGCATCTTCATCGGCTCGGAGAACAAGCTGTTCTCGCTTTCGGGCTCTTCTCTCATCGTCGCGCCCTATCGCGATGGCGAGGACCAGATCGTCGGTGCCGTGGGCATCATTGGCCCCACCAGGCTCAACTATGCGCGTATTGTCCCCATGGTAGACTACACCGCGCAACTGGTCTCCCGCCTGCTGCGCTGAGGCGATTTCCCCGCTTTCGGTGAATGGAAACCGGGTCGATACAGGCCGGGGCCTTGATTTTTGCCGCCCGAACAATGATATCCGGTCCAACTTCCAATTCCTTCGAAACGACGGGAAACGACGACCATGATGAGTGACGATCAGAACCGCGAAACCGAAGCCGAAGCCGTGGAGGCCGAAGAAGCGGTCGCCGGCGAAGAGGTCGGTGCGGAACAGGCCGAACTCGAAAAGCTCAGGGCCGAAAACGCCGACCTGAAGGACCGCTATCTGCGTCTGGCCGCCGAGATGGAAAACCTGCGCCGCCGGACCACGCGCGACGTCCACGACGCCCGAAGCTATTCGATTGCCGGCTTCGCCCGCGACATGCTGCAGGTCTCCGACAATCTTCGCCGCGCCCTCGATGCGGTCAGCGAACAGGCCGAAGGCGAACTCAAGACCTTCCATGAAGGTGTCGAACTGACGGAGCGCACAATGCTCGGCGCGCTCGAAAAGCACGGCGTCAAGCAGATCAATCCGAAGGGCGAGAAGTTCGACCCGAACTTCCACCAGGCCATGTTCGAGGTTCCGAACCCCGACGTGCCGAACAATACTGTGTTCGAGGTGGTACAGCCGGGATTCGTGATCGGCGAGCGCGTGCTGCGCCCGGCCATGGTCGGCGTCGCCAAGGGTGGCCCGAAGGAACCGGCGGCCGAACCCGGCCCGCCCAATCCGCAGGCCGAAAAGGACGCCTGATCACCCCAGGCTTTATTGGGGGCGTTCATCTCCCGGGGAGGGGGCGATGCCGGTACTCGAATGGCTCGATTATGCCGGCGTCGCGGTCTTTGCTGCAACGGGTGCGCTTGCCGCCTCGCGCAAGCAGCTCGATCTGATCGGCTTCGTTTTTCTGGCCGCCGTCACGGGCACCGGCGGCGGCTCCGTACGTGACGTGCTCCTGGGAGCCACGCCGGTCTTCTGGGTCGACAGGCCCATATACCTGCTGATCTGCGCCGCCGTAGCGGTACTCGTCTTCTTCACCGCCCATCTCGTTGAATCGCGTTACAAGCTGCTGCTCTGGCTCGATGCGGCGGGGCTCGCGGCTTATTCGGTCATGGGCGCCGCGAAGGGCTTGGCGGCCAGCGGATCGATGACGGTCGCGATCGTCACCGGCATGCTGACGGCGACGTTCGGCGGCGTGCTGCGCGATCTTCTCGCGGGCGAACCCTCGGTGCTGATGCGGCCGGAGATCTACGTCACGGCGGCGGGCATCGGCGCGGGTGCCTTCGTTGCCGCCGACGCCTTCGGAATGCCGCAGCTTGCCGCTTCCGCAATCGGCGTTCTGGCGGCTTTTCTCGTGCGCGGCGGTGCGCTCGCTTGGGGCTGGACCTTCTCGCCTTACAAGCCACGCCCGGGCCGAAACCCCGATGATCTCTTGTAGAGACGATCTTCTGTAGGGGAGCGTCAGCCGGCGATAAGACCGGCCTCTTCCGCCGCCTTCTGAAGCGAAAGCTGCGGACGCGGGCCGATCTGCTGGATCACGATCCCGGCGGCGAGGCTCCCCAGACGCCCGCAGGCATCAAGCGACTTGCCCTGTGTCAGGCCATGCAGGAAACCGGCGGCATAGAGATCGCCCGCTCCGGTGGTATCCACCAGATGATCGATCGGGATAGCCGGCACCTCAACGCGGTCGTCGCCGGAGAGGATCACCGAACCGTTCTCCGACAGCGTTACAGCGGCGATCGCACAGTCCTTGGAAATCTTGTCGATTGCCGTTTCCAGATCGTCCGTCTCGTAGAGCGCCTTGGCCTCCGCCGCATTGGCAAAGACGATGTCGACGGTACCCGAGCGCATCAGATCGAGGAACTCGCCCCGATAGCGGTCGACACAGAAGGAATCCGACAAGGTCATCGACATGCGCTTGCCGTTCTTGTGGGCGATCTCCGCGCATGTGCGGATCGCTTCCTTGGCGCGCGGCGGATCCCACAGATAGCCCTCGAAATAGGTGACCTGCGCGTTGGCCACCTTGTCTTCCTCGACGTCTTCCGGGCCGAGTTCGACGCAGGCGCCGAGATAGGTATTCATCGAGCGCTGGCCGTCCGGCGTGACGAAGATCATCGAGCGCGCGGTCGGCGGTGTCTCGGCCAGCGGCCGGGTGTCGAAGGCGACGCCTTGAGCGCGGATGTCGTGGGCGAAGATCTTGCCGAGCTGGTCGTCCGCCACCTTGCCGAAATAGGCGGCCCTGGCGCCGAAACTTGCCACGCCGGCTGCTGTATTGCCTGCGCTGCCGCCCGAAGTTTCGATCGCCGGTCCCATGCGCGAATAGAGAAGCTCGGCGCGATCGGCGTCGATCAGGTTCATTGCGCCCTTGATGATCTCGTTATCAGTGAGGAAGTCGTCCTCGCAGCGGGCGATGATGTCGACAATCGCATTGCCGATACACAGAACGTCGAGCTGGCTCATGAATATCCCATGGGTCGTGAAAGGTTGGCGTCCGGTCTAGCCGATATGACGCTGAAAGCAACCGGAGACAAGCTGGCTGCGATCATTCGCCGGGTCTGCCTGAGGCGGCGAGCCGCTTGAGTTCGTAGAGAATGTCGAGCGCCTCTCGGGGGCTCATGTCGTCCGGGTGAATTTCGGCGAGCCTCGTATCGATTGGAGAAGGACCGGCGGCGGTGGCCGCGACTTTCTTCTCGCGGCGCACCTCGGCAGAGAAAAGCGGCAAGTCGTCAACCAGCGTCAGCGCAGGGTTGTGCCGATCGCTCGATTCGAGCTGGGCGAGCACGTCCTTGGCACGCGCGACGACCGCATCCGGCAGGCCCGCGAGCCGCGCCACCTGGATCCCGTAGGACCGGTCGGCGGCTCCCGGCGCCACCTCATGCAGAAACACCACGTCGCCATCCCACTCCTTCACCTTCATCGTCACGTTTGCGAGACGATCCAGCGTTTCCGACAATGCGGTGAGCTCGTGATAGTGCGTGGCGAAAAGCGCCCGCGAGCGATTGACCTCGTGCAGGTTCTCCACCGCCGCCCAGGCGATCGACAATCCGTCGAAGGTCGCCGTGCCGCGGCCGATTTCATCCAAAATGACCAGAGAGCGGTTGGAAGCCAGATTGAGGATCGCCGCCGTCTCCACCATCTCGACCATGAAGGTCGAGCGTCCGCGCGCCAGATCGTCGGAGGCGCCGACGCGCGAGAACAGCCGGTCGACGACGCCGATATGGGCCGATCCCGCCGGGACGAAGGAGCCCATCTGCGCGAGGATGGCGATCAACGCGTTCTGCCTGAGGAAGGTCGACTTGCCGCCCATGTTCGGGCCGGTCAGCAGCCAGATCGTGCCGGCCAAAGTCGTGTCGTCGGGCGGAGAGAGCCTGCAGTCGTTGGCGACGAAGGGTTGAGCCGCCTGTCGCCTGAGCGCCTGCTCGACCACCGGGTGCCGTCCGGCGACGATGTCGAACGCCAGGCTGTCGTCGACATGCGGGCGCACATAGCCCTGTTCCACGGCGAGTTCGGCGAGAGCCGAGAGCACGTCGAGCACCGACAGCGCTTCGGCGGCTGCCTTGATCGCGGTGCCGGCGGCCACAGCCTCGCGCACCATCTCATCGAACAGTTGCAGTTCGATCGCCATCGCCTGGTCTGCGGCGTTCGCGATCCGGGTCTCGAGATCCGAGAGTTCCGTGGTGGTGAACCGCATCGCGTTCGCCATCGTCTGGCGGTGGATGAAGCGGGCGCGCGCCTCGCCCTCGGTCAGCGGGCCGGCATTGTTTGCCGACACCTCGATGAAATAGCCGAGCACGTTGTTGTGCTTGATCTTCAGTGACCGGACGCCGGTCTCTTCGGCGTAGGAAAGCTGCAAGCCCGCGATTACCCGGCGGGACTCGTCGCGCAGCGAGCGCAATTCGTCGAGTTCGCTGTGGTAGCCGGAACTTACGAAGCCGCCGTCGCGCTTCAGGAGCGGCAGTTCGTCATCGAGACAGGCGGTCAGGAACTCGGTGAAATCAGCCGGGAAGGCGGCGATATCGGCCAGCGCCTCGGCGACGATATCCGGCGTTTCCTTGCTCGAGAACAAATTCGCCACTTGCCTTGAGGCCGTCGCTCCGGCCAGCAGCGCGCCGAGATCGCGCGGCCCGCCGCGATTGAGCGCCAGCCGCGACAGCGCCCTCGGCATGTCGGCCACGCCCCTGAGCGCGGTCCTGAGATCCTCGGACATCCGGCTTTCGGCCACGAACCAGCTCACCGCTTCCAGCCGCCGGTCGATCGCCTTCGGATCGGTCAGCGGCGACATCAGCCATTCCGACAGTTTCCGCCCGCCGCCGCCGGTCACGGTCCGGTCAATGGCCTTGAGCAGGCTGCCCGAGCGTTCGCCCGAGAGTGTGCGTGTGAGTTCGAGATTGGCCCGCGTTGCCGGATCGATGAACAGCGTGTCGCCGTCGAGCTCCCGCAACGGAGGTTCCAGCGGCGGGCGTTCGTTGATCTGGGTTTTCTCGACATAGGCGAGTGCGGCGGAAGCAGCGGCCAGTTCGGCGCGCGAGAACGAACCGAAACCGTCGAGCGAGGAGACGTCGAAATAGCGCGCGATGCGGCCTTCTGCGGTTGCGCTGTCGAACAGCACCTGGGGCTGCGGCGAGGCGCGGCGGCCGAGCTGGTCGACGAGTGCGTGTTCCTCCGGATCGTGGAACATCTGCTCGGGTAGCACGATCTCGCGCGGCTCGATGCGCATGATGTCGGCCAGCAGCCGCGCCTGCCGGCTTTCGGCCACCCGGAAACTGCCCGTCGAGATGTCGATCCAGGCAAGCCCGTAGCGCGCCTCGTCCGAGCCCTTGATGCGGGCGACCGCCATCAGATGGTTGGATTCCGATGGCGAGAGAAGCTTGTCCTCGGTCAGCGTTCCCGGTGTTACGAGGCGGATGACGTCGCGCTTGACCACCGATTTGGCGCCGCGCTTCTTGGCCTCCGCGGGGTCTTCCACCTGCTCGCAGACCGCGACGCGGAAACCCAGAGAGATCAGTTTCTGCAGGTAGTCGTCGGCGGCATGCACCGGCACGCCGCACATCGGAATGTCGCGGCCCAGATGCTGGCCGCGCTTGGTCAGCGTGATGCCGAGCGCGCGCGAGGCGTCGACGGCGTCCTCGAAGAACAATTCGTAAAAATCGCCCATCCGGTAGAACAACAGCGAGTCCGGGTTCGCCGCCTTGATCTCGATGAACTGCTCCATCATCGGGGTCGCCGAAGCGCGGCTTTCCTCCGTCGCCAGTTCGGCGGACGAGAGTGTTTTCGCGGATAGTGGGCTGATGTCGTTCAAGGCCGCTCGCCTGTCTGCGTTCCGTCGTTCGACGGCGCTTGTCTGTTCAAGGGATGGCTTTACAGCACTTGCCAAGCACCCTAACGAAGGACCACCATTGTGATCAATATCAACGAGGCGCCGGGTCCACCATTCTCCACGGTCGCCCACAAGGGATGAAACGCCATGCCGACCGACAAGGCCGCTCCGTCGACGACCGCCGTCACAGATCAGGAAGCGCTCGATTTCCACTCGCGGGGACGACCCGGAAAATTCGAAATCTCCCCGACCAAGCCGATGGCGACGCAGCGCGACCTGTCGCTGGCCTATTCGCCCGGCGTGGCTGTTCCGGTCAAGGCGATCGCGGAAGATCCGAGCCGCGCCTATGATTACACCAACCGCAGCAACATGGTGGCTGTCATCACCAACGGCACCGCGATCCTCGGTCTGGGCAATCTCGGCGCGCTCGCCTCCAAGCCGGTGATGGAAGGCAAGGCGGTGCTCTTCAAGCGTTTCGCCGACGTCGATTCCATCGACCTCGAGGTCGACACGGAAGATGCCGAGGAGTTCATCAACTGCGTGCGGTTCCTCGGCCCCTCCTTCGGCGGCATCAATCTCGAGGATATCAAGGCGCCCGAGTGCTTCATCATCGAGCAGCGCCTGCGCGAGATCATGGACATCCCGGTCTTCCATGACGACCAGCACGGGACCGCGATCATCGCCGCCGCCGGCCTTATCAACGCGCTGCATCTGACCGGCCGTGATCTCAAGACGACCAAGCTTGTCTGCAACGGCGCGGGTGCTGCGGCCATCGCCTGCGTCGAGCTGATCAAATCGATGGGCTTCGCGCCGCAGAACATCATCCTCTGCGACACCAAGGGCGTGATCCACAAGGACCGCACCGAGGGCATGAACCAGTGGAAGTCGGCGCACGCCGTCGTCACCGACCGGCGCACGCTGAAGGAAGCGCTCGACGGCGCCGACGTCTTCTTCGGCCTTTCCGTCAAGGGCGCGCTGACCGAGGAGATGGTCGCCTCCATGGCGCCGAACCCGATCATCTTCGCCATGGCGAACCCCGATCCGGAAATCACGCCGGAGGAAGTTTCCCGTATCCGCGACGACGCGATCATGGCGACCGGCCGGTCGGACTACCCCAACCAGGTCAACAACGTTCTCGGCTTCCCCTACATCTTCCGCGGCGCGCTCGACGTGCGGGCGAGCACCATCAACGACACGATGAAGATCGCCGCCGCCGAGGCGCTGGCCAATCTGGCGCGCGAGGATGTCCCGGACGACGTGGCCGACGCCTATCAGGGCAACCGCCCGCGCTTCGGCCCGAAATACATCATCCCCGTTCCCTTCGATCCGCGGCTGATCTCGGCGATCCCGACCGCGGTTGCTCGCGCGGCGATGGATTCGGGAGTCGCCACCCGGCCGATCGTCAATTTCGACGCCTATACGCACGAGCTCTCCGCCCGCCGCGATCCGCTCGCCTCGACGCTCCAGCGCCTCTATGAAAAGGTGCGCCGTCATCCCCGCCGCATGGTCTTCGCCGAGGGCGAGGAAGAGCAGGTCATGCGCGCGGCCGTGGCCTATGTGAACCAGGGGCTTGGCAAGGCCTTCCTTCTCGGCCGCGAGGAGCCTGTGCGCGAAACGGCGCGCGCCGCAGGGATCGATCTCGACCGCGATGGCATCGAACTGATCAATGCGCGCCTTTCAAGTCGCGTCGAGGCCTATACCGATTATCTCTACGCCCGGCTCCAGCGGAAGGGGTATCTCCACCGCGACTGCCTGCGGCTGATCAATAACGACCGCAACCACTTCGCCGCCTGCATGGTGGCGCTCGGCGACGCCGACGCGATGGTCACAGGCACGACGCGCAATTACTCGACCGCGCTGGAGGACGTCCGCCGTTGCATCGACGTCAAGCCGGGCCACCGGATGATCGGCGTGTCGCTGGCGCTCTGCCGCGGCCGCACGGTGCTCGTCGCCGACACCGCCGTCATCGACATGCCGACCTCGGAGGAACTCGCCGACATCGCCGAGGAAGCAGCCGGCATGGCCCGCCGCCTGGGCTATGAGCCGCGCGTGGCCATGCTCGCCTACTCGACCTTCGGTCACCCCACCGGCGAGCGTTCCGAGCGTGTCCGCGAAGCCGTCCGCATTCTCGACAAGCGCCGCGTCGATTTCGAATATGACGGCGAGATGGCCGCCGATGTCGCGCTCAACGCCCGCGTGATGGAGCAATATCCGTTCTGCCGGCTCTCGGGCCCGGCCAACGTGCTCGTCATGCCGGCCTTCCACTCCGCCTCGATCTCGACCAAGATGCTGCAGGAACTCGGCGGCTCCACCGTCATCGGCCCTCTGCTCGTCGGCCTCGACAAGTCCGTCCAGATCGTCTCGATGGGCGTGAAGGACTCCGACATCGTCAACATGGCAGCGATCGCGGCCTATAACGCCACCGGCTGATCTCGACGGCAACGCCGCCAACGACAAAAGCCCGGAGCGACCCTCCGGGCTTTGTTTTTTTGAAGTCAGAGAACCTTACGCCGCGAAACGGCCCGCGTCGGAACCGTAGTGGTTGACGTAGCGCTCGGAGATGCGGCCGACGGGCAGGATGATCAGGATGTCGGTGGTGCCGAATTCGCGGTCGACCACGGCTTCCGTCGAGGTCATGGCACCGAGCCGCAGATAGCCTTTTATCAGCGGCGGCATGGCGGCGATCGCGGCGCGCGGCTGGATCGCCTCGATCGGCATCATGTCCATCGACACGCCGCGGCCCGGAGCGGCCTTCACCGCCCATTCGTCCGATGCCGCCGACATGCCGGCGAGGAAGCTCAGCGCCACCGCATGGGCGTAGGCTCTGTCGCCGGGGAAGGAGGCGCAGCCGAACATCGCCTGCACATTGTGCGACAGCGCATAGGCCCAGTTGCCCTGCCAGAGAAGTTCTATGGTGCGTTTTGTCCGGTAGTCCGGCAGCACGCAGGAGCGGCCGAGTTCCATGAAGCGCTTGCCCGAATGGCGCGCGATCATCGCTTCGACGTCGTATTCGCTCTGCGAGTAGAAGCCGCCATAGCGCTCGGCCTTGTCCTGGGTGAGAAGCCGGTAAGTGCCGACGATCTGGTCCTCGATATCGCCGTCGATCGCCGAATCGATCACCAGCAGGTGGTCGCAATAGGCGTCGATATGGTCGAAATCGCGCTTGAGACGCATGGCGTCTGCCGGCAGCCGCGCGCCCATCTCTTCGACGAAGACCTTGTAGCGCAACGCCTGGGCCGCTTCGATCTCGCGGGCACCGCGGGCGACCCTTACATTGAGATTGCCGATCCGGCCCAAAATCTTCGACTTCTCGCTGGGGAACACCGGAATGGCAGCATGCTCGGCACCGAGGATGTGATCAACCGCTATGGACATCGCAGACAGCCTCATCGTTGGACTTGGCGGTCTATAATCATGATTCTAAGACAATTGAGTGACACTGTCCAACGTGCGGGACCGTGCGCGGCTGTGGCAAAGCGCCCGCGTCAGGCTTCGCGGGCCTTGCGGCCGTTCGCCGCCGTAACGGCGACGAGACGGGTGAACCAGTCGGGATCGACCGGCTTTTCGGCGTGTCCATCGGCGCCCTTGGCCAGCAGCGCGTCGCGCTTCTCGGCCTGTCCGTCGGCACTGAGAACGATGATCGGCAGGCGCTTGAGATTTTCGGCGGCCTCGGCGGCACGGATCTCGCAGATCGCTTCCTCGCCATCGAGTTCCGGCATCGAGATGTCGGTGACGACAAGGTCGAAGCGGCATTTGCCATCGGGACGTTCCAGCGCCGCGTCGACGAGATCGAGACCGTTTTCCACCAGCGTTACCCGGTGTCCCTCGCGGGCCAGCATGGTGCGCACCACCAGCGCGTTGACCGGATTGTCCTCGGCCAGCAGGATGTCGAACGTCGGCGTGTCCGACGGTCGCAGCAGCGTCGGCGTGGTGATGCCGCCCGAGGCGCGGTTGCGTTCGTCGCGGTCGTCGCGGCGGCCAAGAACGTTGACCAGCGAGACCGCGCGCACCGGACGCACGAGCCAGCGGCCGGCGGCGAGTTCCGGTGACAGGTTGAGGTCGCGGCTGTCCTCGGGTGCGATCAGCACGGTCTTGTCGACGCTGTCGCCGAGTTCGCGCGCGGTCGCTTCCACGAATTCGGCGTTCTCCCAGGCGATGCGTCGGTCGATCAGCAGGTCGGTCACCGTCCCGCCGAAGCGCGCAAGCGCCGCTTTCACGGTCTCGGGTGCGGCAGCGCGTTCCGCTTGGCCGCCCAGTTCGCGGATCGAACGGAGCAGCGTTTCGGCCACCGGACCGACGGGCGCGAGCAGCAGCACGCTCTTGCCCTCGAGCGGCTTTCCAGTGAGGTCCGGGTGGGCGGCGGATTTCAAGCCGGAAGGCCTGATCGGAACGGTGAAGGAGAAGCGGCTGCCCTCTCCAGGCGTGCTGTTGACGCTGATCGTGCCGCCCAGCGCCTGGACGATGCGAGCCGAAATGGTCAGCCCCAGGCCGGCGCCGCCATGGCGTCGGGTCGAGGAGTTGTCGGCCCGTTCGAACTCGCGGAAAATCCGCTTCTGGTCCTCGGCTTTCAGGCCCGGCCCGGTATCGGCGACCGAGAAGATCAGCTTGTCGTCGGCGCGGTCGACCTCGACCTGGATGCCGCCTTCCTCGGTGAACTTGATGGCGTTGCCGATCAGGTTGAACAGGATCTGTTTGAGCCGCCCGGCATCGCTCACCATCGTCTCGGGCACGTCGAAGGCAATGTGGCTGGCGATCTCGATGCCCTTCTCGTGTGCACTCGCGGCCATCAGTTCGCAGGTGGTCTGCACCAGATCGCGCGGATGGCAGTCGTCCTCGCGCAGATGGAAATGGCCGGCCTCGATGGAGGTCGTGTCGAGCAGGTCCTCCATCAGTTGGAGCAGAGAATGGCCGCTTTCGCGCACGGTCTTGAGATAGCCGGCCTGTTCGGGGGTCGTCTTGGTCTGGCTCAGAAGGTGGGTCATGCCGAGAATGCCGTTGAGCGGCGTGCGGATCTCGTGGCTGACGGTGGCGAGAAACCGCGTCTTGGCGGTGCTGGCCGCTTCCGCCCGTGCCTTGGCCTCGGCGAGCTGCTCGCGTGTCACCCGTTCATTGGTGACCTCGCGGCCGATCGCATAGGTGATGAGCTTGCCGGCGGAATCGCGCGAGGCGGTCTGCCGCCAGGCCCACATACGCTGGCCTTCGCCCTCGCCGAGTCGGACTTCGCGGCCGGTTTCGGTTTCGATCGGAACGATCCCGACTTCGAGCAGGCTCTTGCCCATCGGTTCGGGTTCGCCGGTCGCCTTGCGGAAGGTTTCGTTGGCGCAGATGATGCCGCCGTCGGTGCCGATTGTTGCGAAGATGTCGCCGAGCGCATCGAACATGGCGGCGATCTGGCCCGGCGTTTCCCGCCCCTGCCAGTGCCGGTCGAGATCCTGCTCGGCCTTGTTCAACGATGCTTTGGCCCGCCTGCGGAAAGGGTACTTCTTTTCCCTGCTTGCCGCATCGCGCTCCGCCCGACGCCCGGCAAGCAGCGCCTTGCCGAAGGCGATGGCCGCAAGACCGGCGCCGGCGACGGCGAAACCGGAGGGAAGTTGGAAGGCGAGGACCGCGGCCGATGCCGCGAGCAGGGTGGCCGATCCTACAATGAGCAGTGCCGCAGTGCCGGATGCTCCCTTTTGAACCGGTCTTGCCACCGGGTCGTTCGCAACCGCCGCCGGCGCACGCTCCGCAGGCTGCCGCGCGGCCTGCACGGTCGCGTTATCACCGGCGAGGTGCGCCAGCAATTCCTTCTGCATGCGGTGTGGTTCCGGGCTCATGCGGCATCTCTAACATGCCCCGGGTAATCAAAGGTTTCAGCAGTTCCGTCGAATTTTACCGATTTGGGACTCAGTGTTCCATTTTGACCACCACGCGGCCCCTGATCTTGCCGTCGATGATGTCCTTGGCGGCATCTATAACCTTCTCGAAACCAATTTCCGTGGTCAGCGATTCCAGCTTGCCGGGATCGAGATCGCGGGCGAGCCGGGCCCAGGCTTCCTGCCGGAGCGCCAATGGCGCCATGACGGAATCAATGCCCAGAAGCGATACGCCGCGCAGGATGAAGGGCGCGACCGAGGTCGGCAGGTCCATGCCCTGGGCCAGGCCGCATGCCGCCACCGCGCCGCCGTAGGAGGTCATTGACAATACGTTGGCGAGCGTGTGGCTGCCGACCCCGTCGATGCCGCCGGCCCAGCGTTCCTTGTTGAGCGGCTTGGCCGGGCCCGAAAGTTCGTCGCGGTTGATGATCTCGCTGGCGCCGAGCGATTTCAGGAAATCGGCCTCTTCGGTGCGGCCTGTCGAGGCTATCAGCTGGTAGCCGAGCTTGCCCAGAAGCGCGATCGCCACCGTGCCGACGCCGCCGTTTGCCCCGGTGACGACGATGGGCCCGCGCTCAGGCGTCAGCCCGTGGCGTTCGAGCGCCATCACCGAGAGCATGGCCGTATAACCCGCCGTGCCGATGGCCATTGCCGCCCGGCCGTCGATTCCGTCCGGCATCTTCACCAGCCAGTCCCCGTTGAGCCTGGCGTATTCGGCATAGGCGCCTGTGTGCGTCTCGCCGACCCCGAAACCGTTGAGGATGACCGCGTCGCCTTCGGCAAAGCGCGGATTGTCGGATTTGACCACCGTGCCCGCGCAGTCGATTCCCGGAATCATCGGCCAGCGGCGGACCACAGGGGACTTGCCGGTGATCGCCAGCCCGTCCTTGTAGTTGACCGTCGTCCAGTCGACCTGAACGATCACGTCGCCATCCATCAGGTCGTCGAGGCTGAGCTCCTTGCGTTCGACGATCGTTTCCTTGGCGTCGTTGCGGGTGAGCAGAATGCCGTTGAAGCGGTCTTTCATGATGATCCTCCCTGATGACTTCCGCCGGCTTCGCGGAACTGACTATGCGTTGCCGTCTCCCGCGCCTTCCCCGCGCGAGGAGCGCCAGTCGAGAAACTCGTCGAGAACGACGAAGGCCGCTCCGACGGAGATGAAGGCGTCGGCCAGATTGAAGACGGCGAACGACCAGCTCTCGGTGTGAAACAGAATATAGTCGATAACATAGCCGTGCCAGACGCGATCGATCAGATTGCCGATCGCGCCGCCGATGATGATGCAGTAGCCCCAGTGAGCGAAATGGCGATGGGCATCTGTTCGTGCTCTCAGATAAAGCACGAATACGATGACAACCGCGGCGATCAGCGCCAGTCCGGTATCGCCGAGCCCGGCGAGCATCGAAAAGGCGATGCCGTCATTATAGGTGCGAAACAGGGACAGGACCGGGATCAGGTCGACCCGCTCGTGCATCGGCAATCCCTTCTCCACGAGATATTTGATGAACTGGTCGAGCGCGACCGCGGCGATCAGGCCGATGATAAAGCCTGGCAAGCGGGCAACGCGCGTGCCGCTCATGCTCCGGTCTCCGCGAACGAGAGAAGATGCCGCCGCGCCTCGAACAGCATCACGCCGGTGGCGACCGCGAGATTGAGAGAATCCGCTCGTCCCGCCTGCGGGATACGCGCCAGCCGGTCGCAGCCCTCGGCCAATTCATCGGGCAGCCCCGCCTGTTCGTTGCCCATCAGGATCACAGTTGGTCGCGCCTTGTAGTCAATGGTCCGGTAATCGACCGAGCCCTTCAGATGGGTGCCGATCACGCTCGCTCCGGCCCTTTTCTTCCAGGCGAGAAAGTCGGCGACCGATGTCCGCGTCACCGGCATGGAAAAGACCGAGCCCATCGTCGCGCGCACCGCCTCCATCGAAAACGGGTCCACCGTCTCGCCGATCAGGATGATGCCTGATGCGCCGGCCGCGTCCGCCGTGCGGATGATGGTTCCGAGATTGCCGGGATCGCGCACCCGGTCGAGCGCCACCCAGGTCTCGCCCTCACGGGGACGGATGCCTGAGAGCGGCTTGAGCTGTTGTTCGAACACCGCGATCACGGCCTGCGGATTGTCGCGCCGGGTGATCGCGGTGAGCACCTTCTCGCTGACTTCGAGCACCAGTCCGCCGCGCGCCACGGTCTTGGCTGCGACCTCCTCGACGGCCTGCTTGCCGCGCGCGGCCTTGGCGTAGATCAGCGTGTGGATCGTCCAGCCCTGCTCGAAAGCGTCGATGACGAGCTTCAGCCCCTCGGCCAGAAAGGTGCCGCTCTCGTCGCGGTTCTTCTTCTGCGAGAGTGCGCGGATATCCTTGACGATCGGGTTGGAGAGGCTGGTGATCTCCTTGACCTGTCCCACCCGTGGCGTGTTGCGTCTGTCATTCATGGGGAAGCCACCGGCTGAAAAGCGAGGTCGAGAGCGCGCGACCCTCGGAGGGGTCGCCGCCCGTCTCGCGGATGATGAGTTCGCCCGATTCCACCCGGCCGCCGGCGCCGCGCATGGTCTCGCGCATGAGTTCGTGGATCGAATAGAACGACGCCCGGATCGAATAGGCGGTCAGCACCAGCCCGATCGGCTTCTTCGAGAGCACGGCGCGGCAGACGTCGAGCATCAGCGGCAGGTGGTCGAACAGATGCCAGACCTCGCCGTTCGGGCCGCGCCCGAATTTCGGCGGGTCGGTCAGAATGAGATCGTAACTGTTGCCGCGCTTTTCCTCGCGCAGCAGGAATTTCATCGCGTCCTCGCATATCCACCGGACCGGCTTCTTCTCGAGACCGGCCAGCGCCTGGTTCTCGCGCGCCCAGCCGATTGCCTTCTTGGATGCGTCCACATGGGTCACTTCCGCGCCCGCATCAGCGGCGATCAGCGAGGCGACGCCGGTATAGCCGAAGAGATTGAGCACCTTCGCCGGTGACCCCTTCCGCGCCTCGATTTGCTCGACCATGAAGCGCCAGTGGGCGAGTTGTTCGGGAAAGACGCCGACATGGCGGAACGAGGTCAGCCGGCCGTAAAAATCGACGCTCATGAGCTGCATCGGCCAGGTTTCGCCGAGCGGCGCTTTCGGAAACGCCCAGCGGCCGAGCCCATCCTCCTCGGTGTCGCCGGTAAAGACCGCGTCCGCGCTGTCCCATTCGCCCGGCTTCAGCCGCCGCGGCCAGAGCGCCTGCGCCTCGGGCCGGACAATCCGCATCGGGCCGTAGCGTTCGAGCTTTTCCCCCGCGCCGGAATCGAGAAGCTGGTAGCCAGGGTCCTCGCTGGTTTCAAGGATCAGTGGAATGCGCTCGCCAGGCAGCGCGCCCGAATGGCGGCCGAGCGGCCGGTCGATCAGAGGGGCTTCGGGCTGCGGTCCGGATTTCGTCTTCTGCGCCTGCTGCGCCCTTTTGGGTGCAGGCGCGGGTCTGCCGTGGTCGGATGCGGACTGCCCGCCGCGCCTCTTCGCGGGCGCGCCCTTCCGGTCGCCCGGCCGTCCTGCCTTGTCCCGCTTTCTGCCTGCCACGCCCTGTCGACCCTGAATGTTCTTGATCCAAACTTTCAAACGCTTATGTGTGAGAGCACATAGCAATCCGCCGGACCGTTGGCAAAGCGGTTTTGGACGGTGGAAGGGGAACACAAGGAGACCATGCAATGGAAATGATGGGCAAAGAGGAAATCGCAGCACCCCGTGAAAAGGTTTGGGAAGCGCTGAACGATCCGGATGTCCTTCGCCAGTGCATCCCGGGATGTCAGGAACTCGAGAAGACCTCCGATAACGAAATGACCGCCACCGTGAAGGTGAAGGTCGGGCCGGTTTCCGCCAATTTCAAGGGCAATGTGACGCTCGAAAACATGGTGCCGCCGAAGAGCTACACCATCGTCGGCGAAGGCAAGGGTGGCATTGCGGGCTTCGCCAAGGGCGGGGCTGACGTCAAGCTCGAGGAAGAGGGCGGCATCACCATCCTCAATTACGAGGTGACCGCGCAGGTCGGCGGCAAGCTTGCCCAGATGGGATCGCGGCTCATCGATTCGACCTCCAAGAAGCTCGCCTCGCAGTTCTTCGCCAATCTCAACGAAGCCATCACCGGCGAAAAGGGCGAGCAGGAAACCACCTGACCGCCTTTCCCATCACGCGTCGTTTCCGGCGCGCAACCTGATGTGCCAGGAGATGGCCGCGCGGTAGCCCGCCGCCTCCAGGAACTGTCGTTTCGAATGCCATCCGGCCGCGCACACCACGAGCGCGGCCGTCCTGCCCCGCCTCGCAAGCGCTTTCTCCCCCGCCGACAAGAGCGCGAGCGCCCCGGATCCTTCATCCGCGAAACGCCCCCGATCACCGGCGTCGAGATGGTAGAAGTCGTCGATGAAACCGGTTGCCGAGATATCGTGGGCGGCGGGAAAATGCAGATGACCTGCCGGTTGGGCGATCAGGTAGCCCGTCACGTCTCCCGACGGGGCGGACACCAGCATGTCGCGGTCAGCGAAAGTCAGGGATCGGGACATCCATTCGCGGAAGCGCCCGTCCGCCTCCGCATGCGGCTTCCAGAAGGATGGGTTGCAGTCGTGCAGTGCCGCCCTGTTCCTCCGGCTCAGCGCCACGATCGCGGCGATGTCCTGCGATTCCGCGGGGCGCACTTCCGGCTCAGCAAGCCCTTCATCAATCATCGTGCGCGCCATGTAGAGGGTAACGGGCTCGTAGCCGCGTCCGGCATAGGTGGCGGCTGTGTTGCCGACGGAGGAAGATGCGCCGAGCAGGAGCCGGGCGCCGGTCTCGTATAATGCGCCTTCCGCCGCTGCGACGAGTGCGCTCCGCGTGTCCTCCGGCGCGTCTTCGGCGACGTAGCCGTCATCGAGGATGAGGCCGGGCGCTCCGAATTCCCCGGCATAGATCGGGGGCACAGGCAGCCGCATCGCATGAATGACGCCGACGGCCTTTCCGTTCGCCTCGGCGATAAGAAACCGATGGTCGAGCGCGGACTGATCGTCTTTCAGGTCTTTCGTGACTGTCGCGACGAGGTGCTCGCCTGCGTCCGGCCTGAGAGGCCAGAGCCTCGGGTCAGCGCGCGCCTTTTGGGCGGCCGCGCACAGCATCAGCCCGGCGATCGTCCCCACATCGGGGAGATCGGCGGGTCTGAGCAAAACCGTCATGGCGCAATAAGGTCAGCGCCCCGGACTGCCGAGCGCCGGCAGGCCAGTCCGCTCATCCTTCGGTTCCGTATCGGCCTTCAGCCGGTCGGCTTCCTTGTGCCATTTTACCGCTTCCTTCTTCGAGGTCCGCGCCCGCGCGCGGTGTTTGCCCTGGCTGAGCCAAGTGGCCGCCGAGCCGATGATCATGCCGAAAATCACCGCGGCGAAGAGGAAGACGAAGAAGGGCAGGGTGAGCGACATCACGTGGTCGCTCCGGTCGAACGGGTTGAGCGCCAGCGTGACGCTCTGCCGGTTGGCAACCGAGAGAACGATCAGCACGATGGCGATCGGAACGAGAATGAGAAGGCTGATGATGCGCTTGACCATGTTGTGTCCGCTATTGGCGAAAGGTGTCCGCCGTCAGGTGGGGAGACGCCGGTGAGGATACGGGGCCCGTATCAGTCGTCACCCTCGGCGCCGTCGGGATTGAGGCGCTCGCGCAATTCCTTGCCGGTCTTGAAGAACGGCACCCATTTCTCCTCGACGAAGACCGGTTCACCGGTGCGCGGGTTGCGGCCCGAACGCGGCGGCCGGTTTTTTACGGAAAATGCGCCGAAGCCGCGCAACTCCACGCGGTTGCCGTCGGCGAGCGCGTCGGTGATCTCGTCGAGCACCGCATTGACGATGTTCTCGACGTCGCGATGGTACAGGTGCGGGTTGCGCGCGGCGACCGCCTGGACCAGTTCGGACTTGATCATTGGTGGCCTCCCTCGACCGTCATGGGCGAATTTCCTCCAGCCTGCCAAAGCGACACCAGACCGTCAAGGAACAACTTTCCGCCACCGAGCTCGCCAATCTCCTCCGAGAGCGAAAAGGGGGCGCCCGTAACCTGCTGAATTGCCTTGCCGACCACGGACGGAAGCCATCCGTCGCGATTTTCGCGCCGCGGCTCCCACTTCACCATTTCGAGCCGGTCGTCGACGCCGCGTTCCTTGAGGTAGGCACGGATCTCCGGTTCGCCGCCGATGTCATCGACAAGCCCGTTCTCGAGCCCCTGACGGCCGGTGAAGATGGAGCCGTCGGCGAGGCTCAGCGCCCGGGGGCGGTCCATGTCGCGCTCCTTGGCCACGAGGTCGACGAACCAGTCGTAGCTGTCGAGCACCATCGACCGGATCATCTGCTCGGCTTCCGGGGTCGCCGGATGGAAGGGCGAAGGCTCGGCCTTGAGCGGCGACGACTTGATCTCGTTCATCTTCACGCCGAGCTTGTCCATCAGCTCGCCCACCTGCGGATATTGGAAGATCACGCCGATCGAGCCGACGATCGAGGTTTCCCCGGCGACGATGTGGTCGGTCGAGGCCGCGATCATGTAGCCGGCGGAGGCGGCCAGTGTGCGGACGTCTGCGACCACCGGCTTGGCCTGGCGGGCCTTGACCAGCGCCTTGCGCAACTGCTCGCCGCCATAGGTCGTGCCGCCGGGCGTGGAGACCGAGATCACGATCGCCTTGACGTTGGCGGCCTCCTCCGCATCCTCGATAAGCTCGACGAGTTTGCTGTCGTCCGTGATTGTACCGTTGATCTCGATGCGGGCTATCTGGTCCCCGCCCCGTCCGTCAGGGGAGGCGGTATAGATCGCCATGCCGACGACAGCCAGAACGACGATGATCGCCGCCGCGCGCCAGAAGCTCAGTTTACGCCTGAGCCGCCGCCGGTCGATGAGCTGATCGGCATCCATGAAATCGTCCTCCTTGGGCATTTGCGAAACGTCTCCGCGCCGCCGGGCACGGGCCGGCGAAGCGGTGCAGGTTGGCGTTTACCGTAAAAACACCATATTGGGGGTAAAATCGTATTGAAAACCATTTCCGGCCCCTATCCCGGCCCATCGTGAAAGACAAATGCACGCAGCCGCCCTCCATACCGCCGTCGACGGCGATGGTCGCGACGCCCGCTCCGAGCGGGAGTACAGGCGCGCGCTCAGACATTCGCGCACCGTGCGCCGGCTGAAGATCCTGCTCCCGGTCGCCGCCGCCTCGCTGATGGTGCTGTTCTTCGCGGTGTCCTGGGTGTCGTCGCTGGTGCCCGAGGGCGTCGTCGTCGCCTCGACCTCGATCGAGGACGGCAAGCTCGTCATGCATCGCCCGATTCTCACCGGCGAGAACGCCAACAACCAGAACTACGAGTTGAAGGCCGACCGTGCGATGCAGGATCTCACCACGCCTAACATCATCGAGCTTGAGGCCATATCGGCCGATGTGCCGGTGTCCGACGGCATTTCGGCGAAGCTCGAGGCCGAAAGCGGCATCTTCGACCGCACGGCCGAGACGATGATCTTCGACAAGCCCTTCACCGTGACCACGAGCTCCGGCATGACGGCGAAACTCCAGGGCGCCGATATCGACATCCGCGGTGGCTCGATGACGTCGGACAAGCCCGTCAACATTCAGCTGCCGGAAGGCACGGTGGACGCCGAATCCATGCGGATGACGGACAAGGGAAATACCATTATCCTCGAAAGGCGCGTACGGATGACCATCGATCCGAAAGCGGTCGAGAAAACCAGGAAAACCGGAACGGCGGACTGATATGGCGTGGAACACAACTCGAATTGTCGCGGCCTCGAGCGCGGCGCTGATGGCCGCGGCTCTTCTTGCGCCGGTGCCTCTGGCGGCCCAGGAAACGAGCACCAGGATGCCGGGACTGGCGATCGCCAACGACCAGCCGATCCAGATCGAGAGCGACAAGCTGGAGATCAAGGAGGCGGAAAAGCGCGCCATCTTCACCGGCAACGTCAAGGTCACCCAGGGTGACACCACGCTGCAGTCGGGTCTCATGGTCGTTCATTATACCAATGGCGGCGGCGGCATGACCTCCGGTGGCGGCGACATCGAGAGCATCGATGTGTCCAACAAGGTGCTTCTGCGCACCGCCACCCAGACCGCCTCGGCCGACAAGGGTACGTTCAACATGGTTCGCGAAACCGCCGTGCTGGAAGGCGAGAAGGTGGTCCTCACCCAGGGTGACAACATCTTCATCGGCTGCCGTCTGACCGTCAATATGGGTTCGAGCGAGGCCAAGCTTGAAAGCTGCGGCGGGCGGGTTCGCATCCAGCTCGATCCCAAATCCCGACCGAGCCAGTAATCGATGAATTTCGGATTGAACCGGCTCATGCCGCGCGGCGGCTTGCGGGAGTCGCGTGAGCATGTGCCGGAACCTCGCTACAAGGGCACGCTGATCGCCCGCAATCTGGTCAAGAGCTACAAGACGCGCCGCGTCGTCGACGGCGTCTCCCTCGGCGTGCGCAGGGGGGAGGCGGTGGGGCTTCTCGGTCCCAACGGCGCGGGCAAGACCACCTGCTTCTATATGATCACCGGGTTGGTGCCGGTCGATTCCGGCGCCATCGAGATCGACGGCAACGACGTGACCAAGCTGCCGATGTACCGGCGCTCGCGTCTCGGTGTCGGCTACCTGCCGCAGGAGGCGTCGATCTTCCGCGGCCTTTCGGTCGAACAGAACATCCGCGCCGTCCTCGAGGTCGTCGAGGCGGACAAGGCGGAGCGCGAAAAGAAGCTCGACGAGCTGCTCGAGGAATTCCACATCGCGCATCTGCGCAAATCGGCCTCGATCGCGCTGTCGGGCGGTGAGCGACGGCGGCTCGAGATCGCCCGCGCGCTGGCTTCCGATCCTACCTTCATGCTGCTCGACGAGCCCTTCGCCGGCGTCGACCCGATCGCCGTCTCCGACATCCAGAACCTGGTGCGCCACTTGACGCGGCGCGGGATCGGTGTGTTGATCACCGATCACAACGTGCGCGAGACGCTCGGTCTGATCGATCGCGCCTACATCATCCACGCCGGTCAGGTTCTGACCCACGGCCGCCCCGCGGAAATCGTCGCCAATCCCGACGTCCGCAAGCTCTATCTGGGCGAACAATTCTCGCTTTGACTATATTTTCAGCACAATCTGAGGGATTGCTTGACGTGGAAGTTGAAACAAGCAATTCTCGGGCCAACCGGACCTTGGCTGGATAAGCCGGGGAGTGGGGCCGGTTTGTGAGGGCCCGAAGTCGCCTCGAAGAGCGATGGGGACCGCGTGCGGGGAGTAGTGCGTCGGATGTCCTTATCCGTGAAACTGCAAATGCGTCAGAGCCAGTCTCTGGTCATGACGCCACAGCTGATGCAGTCGATCCGGCTGTTGCAGTTCAACCATGCCGAACTTCATCAGTTCATTGAACAGGAAGTTGAGCGCAATCCGCTGCTCGAACTCGTCGGCGAGGGCCGTGAGCCCGACACCGGGGAGCGTTCCGAGCCGCGCGCCCCGGAGCCGGCGCCAGCTGCCCAGACCGCCTCGGAACGCATGACGGAATCGCTCGATTCCGACTACGAGAATGTCTACCAGGACGACCACGGCGCCGCTCGCCCCGATGCGCCCGAACTCGCCGCGAGCTGGAAATCCATGCCCGGCGCGAGCGGCAGGAGCGTCGGCGAGGGTGTCGACGTTGACGAATTCGCCGCCACGCCGCTGACGCTTCGCGATCACGTGACCGAGCAGATTTCCTTTGCCTTTGCCAAGGCGACCGAACGGGCCATTGCCCATGATCTCGCCGATCATCTCGATCCCGCTGGCTACTTTGCTGGCGAGGCCTGCGAAATCGCGCTGCGGCTCGGCGTCGGTGTCGAGCGTGTCGAAAGCGTGCTTTCACGCATGCGCCAGTTCGAGCCGGCCGGAATCTTCGCCCGTTCGCTGTCGGAATGTCTCGCCATCCAGCTCGAGCGCAAGGACCGGCTCGACCCGGCCATGGCGGCTCTTCTCGATCATCTCGACCTTCTTGCCCGCCGCGACTTCCAGTCGCTCGGCCGCATCTGCCGCGTCGACGAGGAGGATCTGCTGCAGATGCTCGCCGAAATCCGCGCGCTCGACCCGAAGCCGGGAACGCGTTTCGATACCACCAGCAGCGAGATCATCGTTCCCGATGTCATCGTTCGCCGTGCCGCGGATGGCGGCTGGCTGGTGGAACTCAATCCCGACACCCTGCCGCGCGTGCTCGTCAACCAGACCTATTGCGCCAAGGTCTCGGAGAAATTGCCGAAAACGGGCGAGGGTCGCGATTTCCTCAATGAATGCCTGCAGACGGCGAACTGGCTCACCCGCTCGCTCGACCAGCGGGCGCGCACCATCGTCAAGGTGGCGAGCGAGATCGTCAAACGGCAGGATGCCTTCTTCCTCCACGGCGTCGATCATCTCCGCCCCCTTAATCTCAAGGCCGTGGCCGAGGCGATCGGCATGCATGAATCGACCGTAAGCCGGGTGACGTCGAACAAATTCATGCTCACGCCGCGCGGCGTTTTCGAGCTTAAATATTTCTTCACCGTGTCCATCGGTTCGGCCAGCGACGACGGCGAAACCCACTCCGCCGAGTCCGTTCGCCATAGGATCCGCACATTAATCGATCAGGAAGAGGCCCATGCGGTGCTTTCGGACGACGATCTTGTGGACCTGCTCAAGAAGGGCGGAATCGGCATTGCGCGGCGGACGGTGGCGAAGTATCGCGAAGCCATGTCGATACCCTCGTCGGTCCAGCGCCGGCGGGAAAAACGGGCGAGGGCCAAATTGGCCGTCGGCTGAAGGTCTTGAAAAGGCTGGCTTTTCCAAGCAAGATTTGTGCCAAACTTGACAGTGGTCCGCATGGCGCGTAGAAGCCGGGCCGCGTCGGCCTGAGGAATGCCCGCGACAAACCCGACATGAGTGCTGGACCGTAAAATGCAGCCATTCCCCATGTCCTCCGCTTGGAACGCGGATGGGCTTGGCCTAGAATGGGCACCCAAATCAAAAGAAGAAGGGTTCATCCATGAACGTGCGTGTTTCGGGCAAGCAGATGGAAGTCGGGGAGGCTTTCAGGACGAAGATCGAGGACCATATCGATGAGGCGGTCCGGAAATATTTCGACGGGGGCTATTCGGCACAGGTCATCGTGGAAAAGTCCGGTTCGCGGTTCTCCGCCGATTGCCGGGTTCACCTCGATACAGGCGTGGTTCTCCACGCCACCGGCGAAGCGCAGGATCCGCAGCCGGCTTTCGACAGCGCTGCCGGCAAGGTCGAAAAGCGGCTGCGCCGTTACAAGCGCCGGCTGAAGGACCACCACGCGAATACCGGAAACGGTCACGAAATCGCATATTCCGTCGTCGAGGCGGAACTCGACGATAACGAGGAAGTTCCGGATGACTACGCACCGGCGATCATCGCCGAGAGCACCCGCCAGATCGGCACGATGTCGGTGGCAACGGCGGTCATGGCACTCGACATGACCGACGAACGTGTGCTGATGTTCAAGAATGCCGGCAATGACGCGCTCAACGTGGTCTACCGGCGCAATGACGGGAATATCGGCTGGATCGACGCCGGTAGCATCAAA
Source organism: Hyphomicrobiales bacterium (assembly GCA_002709005.1). GTDB lineage: Bacteria > Pseudomonadota > Alphaproteobacteria > Rhizobiales > Rhizobiaceae > Pseudohoeflea. The sequence continues at coordinate 33,627 of PAPH01000008.1, forward strand.
TCGCAGTAACCGGCAGGCGGGGACAGCCGAATACCGGTTACGGATGCCAAACCCCCTACGGGGGCTGGACAACGAGGGTAAAACTCATGGCGCTTGCTGACCTGATCGCGCAGAACGCAGTTCTGCCGGCACTCAAGGCAAACTCCAAGAAGCAGCTGTTGCAGGAAATGTCAGCCAAGGCGGCTTCCCTGACGGGGCTGCCGGAGCGTGAGATATTCGACGTGATTCTCCAGCGCGAACGGCTTGGCTCGACCGGTGTCGGCAACGGCATCGCGATTCCGCACGGGAAGATGCCTCATCTGGAACAGATCGTCGGGGTATTCGCCCGTCTCGAGCAACCGGTGGATTTCGAGGCGCTCGACGACGAGCCCGTCGATCTCGTGGTTCTGCTGCTCGCCCCGGAAGGGGCGGGCGCCGATCACCTCAAGGCGCTCTCGCGGATTGCCCGCGTCATGCGTGACGGCGATCTGGTGGAAAAGATGCGCGCGACCGACGACGCGGCTTCGCTCTACGCGTTCCTGTCGAATTCCCAGGCGTCCAACGCGGCCTGATCCTTCACCTATCAAGCGGATCCGGGGCGAGCTTCGTCCGTCACCGGATTCGGGCCGTCGGTTCGACGGCCCTTTGTCTTCCGCGTGGCTTATCTCAGTGCAGGCTGACGGTCTTCAACTCGTCTTCGGCCGCACGGTAGAAGGTGCTCGACTTGTCGTCGGTCAGAAGGATCGGCGTTCCATCGGCACCGAACAGCGCCCAGAGCTGCATCCCCGGATCAAGCTGGGGTGCGGTCGGGAAGCGCTCGTTGACCTCGTCCGACGTCATTTCACGGATATAGCCAACCTCACCGGCACCGAGCGCGGCAAGTTCGGCATTGGTCAGCCTTGGGGATTTAACGGTTTTCGCAAACATCGATTTAGCCTCCTTGGAGGATGAGAAACGCAATACTTCGCCTACCGTTCGAATTAATCTCCGACGGAAATGTTAATTTTTCGCACCATCCGTTCCGGCTCGGGACGAATGAGATCGACGGCAAGCAATCCATTCTTCAGTTCGGCGCCTACCACCTGCATGCCTTCGGCAAGCACGAAAGTGCGCTGGAACTGGCGCGCGGCGATACCGCGATAGAGATAGTCGCGACCTTCCGGTTCACTCTGGCGGCCACGAATGATGAGCTGGTTTTCCTCGGTCGTCACATCAAGATCGTTCTCGGTGAAACCGGCGACCGCGAGCGTGATGCGCAGCCTTTCGGCGGGATCGCCCTCGGCGCTCGCAGCGATACGTTCGATGTTGTAGGGCGGATAGCCCTCCGAACCCTTGGCGATGCGTTCGAGCGATTTCTCGATCGTGTCGAACCCCAGAAGCAGGGGGCTCGAAAACGGGGTCATGCGGGTCATGGTCTGTCCTCTTTCAAGCGACATTCGGCGTCGGGCCCATTCTGGCACCCTTACGCAAGTGAATATGGGGGTGCGACGGGACCGCCGCAAGGACTTGCCCCTCCACCGGCCGCGACATAGGCTCATCCGGCGCCGCGACCTCCGGTGCCAATATGCAAAAGACGACAAGGAAGGCCGCGCATGCCGCCCCGCAAGATCATTATCGATACCGACCCCGGCCAGGACGATGCCGGAGCGATCATGCTCGCCGTCGCCAGCCCCGAACTGGAGGTGCTGGGACTGACCGCCGTCGCCGGCAACGTGCCGCTCGAACTGACCGCCCGCAACGCAAGGCTGATCCTCGATATATGCGGACGCGGCGACATTCCGGTCCATGCCGGGGCGGATGCGCCGCTCAAGCGCAAGCTGGTCACCGCCGAGGAAGTGCACGGCAAGTCCGGCATCGACGGTGTCGAGATCTACGAGCCGCCGACGCCGCTGACCAATGGTCACGCGGTCGATTTCATCGTCGAGACGCTGCGCAGGGAGGAGGCGGGCTCCGTCACCCTCTGCCCGCTCGGCCCTCTCACCAATATCGCCCTGGCGCTCGAAAAGGCGCCGGACATCGTCGGGCGCATCGGCGCAATCGTGTTGATGGGCGGCGGTTTCTTCGAGGGCGGCAACGTCACCCCGGCGGCGGAATTCAACATCTATGTCGATCCCGAGGCGGCGAAGATCGTCTTTGCCTCCGGCGGGCCGATCACCATGATGCCGCTCGACGTGACCCACAAGGCGCTCACCCGCAAGGACCGCGTCGCCCGCCTGCGCGCCGGCGGCGGCAAGCCGGCCTCGATCATGGCCGACATGCTCGACTATTTCGAACGTTTCGACGAGAAGAAATACGGCACCGACGGCGGCCCGCTGCACGATCCCACCGTGATAGCCTATCTGCTCAAGCCCGAGCTGTTCTCCGGCCGGGAGTGCAATGTGGAGATCGAGACCTCGTCGGAATTGACGCTTGGGATGACGGTGATCGACTGGTGGCACGTCACCGACCGGAAGAAGAACGCGCTCGTCATCCGCGATATCGACGACGAGGGCTTCTTCGACCTCTTCATCGAGCGCCTGAACCGGCTCTGAGAGAGATCAGTCCTCGTCCACGACCCTGAGGCGGAGCTTGCCGCTTCGCTCTTCGGGGTCATCGGCGCGTTTCGGCCGTTCGCCGTCGCGCGGGCCGGCCTCGAATTCCAGCATCTCGATCTTGTTGCCGCGCTTGGTCAGCTTGTCGGTCGAGGTCAGGATCTGGTCGATGTCCTTCTGCGCCTGGCCAAAATGGGTCTGCAACTTGCGCACCCGGTCGTCGAGGCGTGTCAGGTCCTCCATCAGCCGCAGCACCTCTCCTTGGATCAGGTGCGCCTGCTCGCGCATCCGCGCGTCCTTCAGAAGCGCCTGCACCACCTGAACCGAAAGCATCAGCAGCGACGGCGAGACGATGACGACGCGGGCGCGGTGCGCGCGCTGGACCACGCCCTCGAAGTTCTCGTGGACCTCGGCGAAGATCGATTCCGACGGCACGAACAGGAAGGCGGTATCCTGGGTTTCCCCGACGATCAGGTATTTTTCGGAGATATCGCGAATATGCACTTCCATGTCGCGGCGGAAGCGCTGCGTGGCCTGGGACAGCGCGACCGTATCGCCGGCCTCGACCTCGCGCATGGCATTCCAGGCCTCGAGTGGAAACTTCGCGTCGATGACGAGATCCGGCGCGTCGTTCGGCATGGCGATGGTGCAGTCCGGCCGGTTGCCGTTCGACAGAGTCGGCTGGAATTCATAGCTGCCGAAGGGAAGGCCGTCCTTGACAATCGTCTCCATGCGCGACTGCCCGAAGGCGCCGCGGGTCTGCTTGTTCGACAGGATTGCCTGCAGGCCGACCACGTCGCGGGCAAGCGTCTGGATGTTGTTCTGCGCCGTATCGATCACCGCCAGCCGTTCCTGCAGCTTGGCGAGGTTCTCGTGCGTCGACTTGGTCTGCTCGCTCAGCGTTGTGCCGATGCGTTGCGTCATGCCGTCGATGCGCTGGTTGATCGCCTGGTTGAACTCGGCCTGCCGGGTGCCGAACATCTCTGCCATGGCCCCCATCCGGCCCTGCAGTTCGGACTGCGCCTTGAGGATGTCCCCCAGACGGTTTTCCGCCTGCTCGGCGCGCTCGGCGGCCGCACGCTCGGCTTCCGCCCGTCCGCGTGCCGCGCGCGACAGCAGAATCGAGAAGGCGGCGATGACCAGCACCACGACGATTGCCATCCCGACAATCAGCATGGTCAGGGTCACCGGGAGTGTGCCGAGGTGAAACAGGGCGGGGGAGGATGTTAATTCCGTCATCCGCGCTTCATAGCAGATTCGGTGGTGCGTGACAGATCAAAACGGGAACAGGAGGGGTGAACCGGGATGGATCGGCCGCTTACGGCGTTCATTGGCAGAGGGTAGCCGGTTCCACCCGTAAAATTTTGCCGGAATTCTTCGAAAATTTAGGGTGAGTTCACCTCCGAATATTAACCATACGCCTGTGAGTATGGCTCCAAATTTGTATTGCGATGGAGCTTTCATAATGTCTGAAGAAGGGCGCGGGGCGACCGCTATAGGCGCGCGGACGGAATTTCTCGGGTTTGACGAGAAGCAGCGCCAGCGGCTGAGGAATCTCAAGCCTGTGGTGGAGAATTCGATCGGTGGCGCGCTCGACGTCTTCTACGAAAAAGTCTCGCGGGTGCCCGATGTCGGGAAATTCTTCTCCGGCAAGGACCACATGAATGCCGCCAAGTCGCGGCAGTCCGGCCACTGGAGCAACGTCACCGAGGGCAAGTTCGACGACAGCTACGTCAACGGCGTGACCACCATCGGCAAGGTGCACGCAAAGATCGGTCTGGAGCCGCGCTGGTATATCGGCGGTTACGCGCTGATCATCGAGCAGTTGATCCACGCCATCGTCAAGGATCGCCGGCCCGGCGCTTTTGGCCGCGGCAAGTCCGACGATCTGGCCGCCGATATCTCGGTCGTGGTCAAGGCAGCGCTGCTCGACATGGATTTCGCCATCAGCGTCTATCTCGACGAGCTTGAGAAGTCGCGCCAGGAGGCCGAACAGGCCCGTCTCGCCGCCGAACGCGACCAGACCGAGGCGCTCGACAAGCTCGGCGGCATTCTCGTCAAGCTGGCGGAAGGCGATCTCGAGACCCGGATGCCGTCAGGCCTGCCCGGACGCTTCGACGATATGGGCAGCAATTACAACAGTTCCGTCGAGGCGCTTCGGCACTCGATCTCGCTGGTCAGAGACGCTTCCGAGCATATCCTCGAGTTCTCCAAGCAGCTCCAGGAGAGCTCCGAACGTCTGGCGCAGCGCACCGAGCAGCAGGCGGCCAGCGTCGAGGAAAGCTCGGCGGCGCTGCACGAACTGTCCGAAAGCGTGACATCGACCGCGGAGCGGACCCGCAAGGCCTCCGATGTCACCGCCGAGGCCCTGTCCCTCGCCAACTCCTCGGGCGAGGTGGTCAACTCCGCCGTGAGCGCGATGGGCGACATCGAGAAGTCGTCGGGCGAGATCTCGCGCTTCATATCGGTGATCGATGACATCGCCTTCCAGACCAACCTTCTCGCGCTCAATGCTGGCGTCGAGGCGGCGCGTGCAGGGGAAGCCGGCCGCGGCTTTGCCGTCGTCGCCCAGGAAGTCCGCGAGCTCGCCCAGCGCTCGGCGGAAGCCGCCCGCGAGATCAAGAAGATCATCGCCGACTCCTCCTCCCAGGTGAAGACCGGCGTCGATCTCGTCAGCCGCTCGGGCACCGCGCTGGAATCCATCATCGGCCGGGTCGAGGAGATCAACGAGATCATCCGCAGCATCGCGGCGGCCGCCGGGGAACAGTCCTCCGGCCTCGGCGAGATCTCCTCCGCGGTCAACGAGATGGATTCGATCACCCAGCAGAACGCTCACATGGTCGATGATACGTCGGGGCAGATTTCCAAACTCACCTCCGAAGTTTCAAGGCTCACCGACTCCCTGCGCGGCTTCAAGACCCGTGGGGAAAGAACGGAAAGCGAAACCGGCGTGGGGCGGCGCCAGACCGACCGCCGCGACTTCGCCGCCAAGGTGGCCTGAGAGAGAATGCGGGGCGGTTGCAACTCAACCGCCCCCATAATATCTAGGCTTCATGAGCATCAAGCCGATCATCCTTCTGCCCGACCCGCTGCTGCGCGAGAACTCCGCCCCCATCGAGCGTTTCGACGCCGATCTGGAGCGGTTTTCCAAGGACATGCTCGAGACCATGTATGACGCGCCGGGCATCGGCCTGGCGGCGATCCAGGTCGGCGAACCGCGCCGGCTTCTCGTCATCGACGTCGCCGGCAAGGACGACGAGCCCGCGCCGATGGTCTTCGTCAATCCGGAGATCGTTGCTCGTGGCGATGACATCAGCGTCTACGAGGAAGGCTGTCTTTCGATCCCGGATTACTATGCTGAGGTGGAGCGTCCGGCGACCGTGACGGTCACCTATCAGGACATCACCGGCGAAAGGCGGGAGATGGAGGCCGACGGCCTTCTCGCAACCTGCCTCCAGCACGAGATCGACCACTTGAACGGCGTGCTGTTCATCGATCACATTTCCAAGCTCAAGCGCGACATGGTGGTCAAGAAGTTCACCAAGCTGGCGCGTCAGCGGGCCACCGCCTGAGTAAAGCCCCTTTCCGGGGCGGCCGGACGTCTGGAGAATTCTATGCGGCTCGTTTTCATGGGAACGCCGGATTATGCGGTGCCGACGCTTCGGGCGCTGGCCGCTGCCGGCCACGAGATCGTCGCTGTCTATTCCCAGCCCCCCCGCCCCTCCGGGCGCCGGGGGCTCGAAACGCGCCCGTCCCCGGTTCACCGGGCAGCCGAGGAGCTCGGTATCGAGGTCCGTACGCCCACCAGCCTGAAGGGCGAGGACGAACAGGCACGCTTCGCGAGCCTCGGTGCCGATGCGGCGGTCGTCGTCGCCTACGGTCTGCTTCTGCCGCAGGCCGTTCTCGACGCTCCGAAACACGGCGCCTGGAACGGTCACGCCTCGCTTCTGCCGCGCTGGCGCGGTGCCGCGCCCATCCAGCGCGCGATCATGGCCGGGGATGACGAGACCGGCGTCATGATCATGAAAATGGACAAGGGGCTCGACACCGGCGCGGTCGCCCTCACCGGCAAGATCGAAATCACCGAGACCGTGACGGCCGGCGACCTTCATGACCGGCTGTCCGAACTGACAGCCGAACTGATGGTCGAGGCGATGACGAAGCTGGAAGCAGAGGGCCGGCTTGAAACCGTTCCGCAGCCCGAAGAGGGTGTCACCTACGCGGCCAAGATCGACAAGTCCGAGACCCGGATCGATTTTTCGAGACCCGCCAGAGAGGTCCACGATCATATTCGGGGGCTGTCGCCGTTTCCGGGCGCCTGGTTCCTGCTTTCGCTCGGCGACGAACCCGAGCGCGTGAAGGTTCTCGCCGCCGCGCTGTCCCCCGACGCACCGGGCGGCGCGCCGCACGGAACGTTCATCGATGACCGGCTGACGATTGCCTGCGGCGAGGGCGCGATCAGGCTCGAGCGTCTTCAGAAAGCCGGTGGCAAACCGCTCGCGGCGACCGATTTCCTGCGCGGCACCCCCGTGCCGACCGGCACGGTCGCGGGCTGATGCCGCGCTACCGGCTCCTCATCGAATATGACGGCACGGGCTATGCCGGCTGGCAGCGCCAGGACGGTCCGGCCAGCGTGCAGGGCGCCGTCGAGGCCGCGATCAAGGGATTTTGCGGCGAGGAGGTGGGCATTCGTGGCGCGGGACGCACCGATGCCGGAGTTCACGCCCGGGGCCAGGTCGCCCATGTCGATCTCGCCCGCGACTGGCCCGCCGATACGGTGCGCGATGCCGTCAACGCCCATCTCGGCATGGCGCGGGAACGGGTTGCCGTCCTCGCGGCCGAACAGGTGGCCGACGATTTCGACGCCCGGTTCTCCGCCACCAAGCGCCACTACCTCTACCGTTATATCTGCCGCCGCGCGCCCTTGGTGCTCGAACGCGATCGCGCCTGGTGGCTGTCGCGGCCTCTCGATGCGAGCGCCATGCACGATGCGGCGCAGGCGCTTGTGGGAAAGCACGATTTCACCACCTTCCGCTCGGTGCACTGCCAGTCGCGGTCACCGGTCAAGACGCTCGATCGGCTTGATGTGACTGTCAACCAGGAGGACGGCGCCATCGAGCTGCGGGCGAGCGCCCTGAGCTTCCTGCACAACCAGATCCGCTCCTTCGCCGGCACGCTGAAGCTCGTCGGCGAGGGCAAATGGAGCCGCGCCGACGTCGAGGCGGCGCTTGAGGCCCGCGACCGCAGCGCCTGCGGACCGGTAGCACCTCCCGGCGGACTGTACTTCATGCGGGTCGACTACTGACCGGTTCCCTTGCCGCCGCACCGTGTGCATCGGATCCCAAGTTTCGCGCAACATTTTAACTGTATTTCAAGGGGAATCGGCACACTGTCGATATCGGGTGGACCGCGCCGATGACTGCGCGGGTCCAGCATATTCGGTCCAGGGAATAGTGGGAAACACGCCGATGTCTGAACAGGCAAGAATTGAAGCCGCCGAAACGCTCGAGATCATCTCCTTCCATCTCGCGGGTCAGGTCTTCTGTGTGAACATCATGGCCGTGCGCGAGATCCGCGGCTGGGCGCCCTCCACCACGCTGCCGCACTCGCCGGACCACGTGCTTGGCGTCATCAACCTGCGCGGCTCCGTGATCCCGGTCATCGACATGGCGATCCGCCTCGGCCTCAAGCCGATCGAGCCCACCGAGCGCTCGGCGATCATCGTTACCCAGATCGCCTCCAAGCTGGTCGGCCTCCTGGTCGAGAACGTCTCCGACATGATCACGGTCAAGAACTCCGACCTGCAGCCGGCTCCCGACGTGCTGCCGGAAGCCGAGCGCGCGCTCACCCGCGCCATCATCCCGGTCGGCGACGAGATGATCTGCTATCTCGATCTCGACGCCCTGTTCCCCAACACCGAGGAACTGGCCGCCTGATCGGCGGACAAACCCGCTATTGTATCGCCGGACACGTCGGCCCGACCTTGGGCTGCACGTAAGTCGCGCCGTCCGCATAGGCCGCGCAGGGCGTGGGATAGGTCTTGGCTTCTCCGTCCTTGATCCCGCAGCTCACCACCTGAATACAGGCACCGCTCGCGTCTCCGGTTGCCCTGATGGCAGCGGGCTCTTCAGAGCCTGGACGGCACGTCCCGACATAGGCGACGCTTGTTCCCGCGGTGGCTGCCTCGCAGACATTCCCGTAGGTGCTGCCGTCACACCCGCAGACGGGCATGTAGTCCTCGGTGCAGATATCGGGTCGTTTTGCACATTGGCCCATCTGGTCGGCGGCACCGCATGCGGCCGACAGCGGCATCTTGCAATATTCACCGGACCCACATGAAATCCCCGCGATTCCACCGCAGGATTCCCCGACTTCCGCGCTGGCCTTTCCGGCGAGCGACAGAAGGACGAAAGTACAGGCAAGAAAGAACAGTCTCATCACACATTCCTCCTCTTGTGACGCCCTATAATACAACTATAAATTATTGAGTCTACACGGTTCAATTTAATGTAGATGCGCTCGGGCAAGAGCCAGGGGAGGGTTGGGCAAGTATTAAATCCCCAGCGCCCCGAAGGCGAGCGAGGAGACCAGCAGGCTCGACATCAGGGTGACGAGCGTCACCAGTGCCGCCAGCGTCGCCTCGTCGTCGAGGATCGCGCGCACCAGCCGGAAATAGAACCAGATCGTCATCCCGTAGGCAGCGAGCGATAAAAGTGCGGCGATGCCTTCGGGCACCGGCGCGAAATAGACCACGGTTGCCGGCAGGAAGCCGATATAGGCGGCGATCAGCCCGAACCAGTTGGTCGCCGCCACCACCGGCAGATACTGCTTGCGGAAACCGAACGGCCCGGAGACGGGATAGAGAAGAAGCGCCGGCAGCACCCAGGAAAGAAAATCGAACAGGCTGCCGGTCAGGATGAAGGATACCATGCCCCACGCCCCATCGGGTCGCGTATCCGGCATGTCGCGCAAGACATCCATCCAGAGAAAGGTCTGCGCCGGCCAGCACCACAGATAGGCGAGAAACGAGCGAAGTGCGCCTTCGAGGCTCGAGTCGATTTCGCCAAGCCCGCGCTTGTCCCCCTCCAGCGTGGTGAAGATGCCGCCGAGCGCGCGGCCGGCTTCCTGTCGGGAAGGCAGACGGATGGCGCTCATCTATCGGGTTGTCCCTGTGCGGCGAACCAGTCGGAAATGAAGCGCCGGTAGATTTCGGTCAACGTCTCCAGATCCGCCAGCGCGACATGTTCGTCGGCCATGTGCATGGACTTGCCGACGAGGCCGAATTCGACCACCGGGCAATAATCCTTGATGAAGCGCGCATCCGAGGTGCCGCCGGTCGTCGACAGTTCCGGCATGCGGCCGGTCACCGCATTCACGGCCTGCGACAGCGTGTTGATAAGAGCGTCGTCACGGGTCAGGAACGAGGGAGAGGGCCGTTCCTGGAAACTGATCGCGTAGCGCGCCGGTCCGCGCGTCTCCCGGCCGGGCAGTTTGTCGGCGGCGGCCTTCAGCCGGCGCTCGATCTCCGCCGACAGCGTTTCCGCCGTCCACCCGTCGTTGAACCGGATGTTGAATTTTACCACCGCGGAGCCGGGAATGACGTTGGTCGCCTCGTTGCCGGTGTCGATCGAGGTCAGTTCCGGATTCGAGGCCGGGAAGCGCGCATTGCCGTCATCGAGCGGCGGATCGAGAAGCGTCGCGGCCAGCGCGACGGCGGTTCTCAGCGGATTGTCGGCCAGATGCGGATAGGCGACGTGCCCTTGGGTTCCGGTGACCGTCAGTTTCGCAGAAAGGGAGCCTCGACGGCCGATCTTGATCATGTCCCCGAGTTCATTGGGGTTGGTGGGTTCTCCCACCAGCGCGGCGTCCCAGTGCTCGCCCTTGGCCGCGGCGTGTTCGAGCAGCTTCACCGTGCCGTTTAGCGCCGGGCCTTCCTCGTCGCCGGTGATCAGGAAGGAGACCGAGCCCGGTAGTGAACCACTGTCCCCGATGACGCGCGCAAGTGCTGCGAGGAAACAGGCGATCCCGCCCTTCATGTCGACCGCGCCGCGGCCGTAGAGCATGCCCTCGGAAATCTCCGCGCCGAATGGGTCGCGACTCCAGCCGGAAAGATCGCCCGGTGGCACCACGTCGGTATGTCCGGCGAACATCAGATGAGGGCCGTCGCCGCCGAGCCGTCCGTAGAGATTTTCGACGTCCGGCGTTCCTTCCTCGGAAAAGACCGGTCGTTCCACCGAGAAGCCGAGCTGCGCGAGAAGGCCTTCGAGCGTTTCCAGCGCACCGCCTTCATCGGGGGTGACGGAAGGGCAGCGGATCAGGGTGGAGAGAATTTCGGCTGGGTCGGTCAGTGTCATGGCGTTTTGATATCCGATTGCCCGAGCGGTGTCATCCGCGCCGGATGCCGCAGCGACCCGTATCGGGGTCGTCCCTCTAGTGGCCGGTCTGCTCCGGGCCGGGGCCGAAACGGTTGGGGCCACGCTGCGTCGGCCAGACCGAGAGCGTGATGATCGCGGGGATGGCCGCCGGCGGAATGAAGAGGGCGATCGCCCAGCCGCCGGGAAATCCGATGTCGTGAAGCCGCTTGACCGTGGCGGCCAGTATCGACCAGCAGGTCAGGAACGAGGCGGCGATCAGCCCGAAGCCGATCAGCGCCGCGCCTGCATGGGGTTCGTCGCCCATCCGGCCCGCCATGGCAAGCGGAATGGCGCATACCGAGAACCAGAAGAGGTAGGTCAGCATGAACGCCTTGCGTCCTATGCGGCCGGACATCCCGAACAGGAGCCATTTCAGGTCTACGTCGGGACGTCCGCTCATCGTGTCAGCGTCAGGTGCGCAGGAGTTCGTTGATACCGGTCTTCGAGCGGGTCTTCTCGTCGACGGTCTTGACGATGACCGCGCAATAGAGGCTCGGGCCGGGATCGCCGTTGGGCAGGTTCTTGCCGGGCATGGCGCCGGCGACGACCACCGAATAGGGCGGCACCTCGCCATAGCTGATCTCGCCGGTCTGGCGATTGACGATCTTGGTCGACTTGCCGATGTAGACGCCCATGCCGAGCACCGAGCCCTCGCGCACGATGCAGCCCTCGACGACTTCAGAGCGAGCGCCGATGAAGCAGTTGTCCTCGATGATGG
>PAPH01000009.1 GCA_002709005.1 Hyphomicrobiales bacterium
TAAACCTTAAGCCGGTCGTGGAAGAAGGAGAGGAGATCCTCCGAAACGCCGTGGTCCGACAGCGAAAGCTTCACCCCGTTCTCGACGACAATGCGGATGACGCCCAGCGCCGCACGGCGGAGCGCATAGGGGTCCTTCGAGCCGGTCGGCTTTTCGTCGATCGACCAGAAGCCCACCAGCGTATCGAGCTTGTCGGCGAGCGCGACGGCGATCGACACCGGATCGGCGGGCACCGCGTCGGACGGACCCTGCGGCTTGTAGTGTTCCTCGACGGCAGCGGCGACGGAGGCCTCCTCGCCCTGAAGGCCGGCATAGATACGGCCCATCGTGCCCTGGACTTCCGGGAATTCCTGCACGACCTCGGTCTGGAGATCGGCCTTGGCCAGATGAGCGGCGCGGATGGCAAGCTCCGGATCGGCGTTGACGACCGGTGCCAGTTCCTTCGCCAGCGCCGCGATGCGGGCCACGCGCTCGCCCTGGCTGCCGAGCTTGGCGTGGAAGGTCACGTCGAGCCGGTCGAGGCGCGCCATGCGCTGATCAAGCGGCTTTTGGATATCGAGGCCAAACTTGTCTGCGCTTGCAGCCAGTTCGCCCAGATCGGGGAGATCCGACTGGTCGGTCTTCCAGAAGTAGAGCGCATCGGACAGCCGCGCGCGGACCACCTTGCCGTTGCCGAAGGCGATTTCACGGCCGCCGTCCTTCGCCTCGATATTGGAAACGAGGATGAAGCGGTTGGCGAGTGCGCCCTGCCCCTCGCCGCTCGCATCCGCGCGGCGGGTCACGAAGCACTTCTGGTTGGTCTTGATCGTCAGCCGGATGACGTCGTCGGGGATTTCGAGGAATTCGCGCTCGAACTCGCCCATCAGTGTGACCGGCCATTCGACGAGTCCGCACACCTCCTCGAGCAGCCCCTCGTCCTCGACCAGTTCGAGGCCGGCGGCAAAGGCGAGATTCTTGGCGTCCGCCAGGATGATTTCCTTGCGGCGCTCGGGGTCGAGCACCACCTTGGCGGCCATCAGCTTGTCGATATAGTCGTCGAAGCGGCGCACGGTGATCGGGTCCGGCGCATGGAAGCGATGGCCCCAGGTAAGGTTGGAGGCCACAATTCCGTCGACCTCGAAGGCGACAATTTCCGGCTCCTCGGTCTCGGGTCCGAAAGTGCAGAGGATCGACTGCAGCGGACGCACCCATTTGAGCGAACCGGGTTTCGCGGACGCCTTGCCCCAGCGCATCGACTTCGGCCAGGCGAAATCGCGGATGATGCCGGGCATCACGTCAGCGATGATTTCGCCGGCGTCGCGGCCCGGCTTGTTGATGACGGCGACGTAGAACTCGCCCTTCTTCGGGTCGCTCTGCACCTGTGCTTCCGACACCGACGACAGGCCGGCGGATCGCAGGAAACCCTCGATCGCCTTTTCCGGCGCGTCGGTGCGCGGGCCCTTGCGCTCCTCGCGGATATCGGCCGAGCGCGCGGTCAGGCCACGGATATCGAGCGCCAGACGACGCGGCGTCCAGTATTCGCGCGCCGCCTCGTAGGTCAGCCCCGCATCGACCAGCGCGTCGGTGACGAGCTTTCTGAGATCGCCGGCAGCCTTGCGCTGCATGCGAGCGGGAATTTCCTCGGAGCGGAGTTCGAGCAGAAGATCAGGCATGGTTCACTCCGGCTGCTCGCATGCCTTTTTGTCCGTGCGCGTCCTCGCGGCCACGCCGCTGCGGATGCGCGGGAGAAGCGGGAATTTCCGCGGAGCGGAATTCGAGCAGAAGATCAGGCATAGATTTCACACGCGATGAATTGAAAGTGAGCGCGACTTAGCAAGCGCGGCGGCGCTTGTCACCGGGGATGGGCGGAATTGCAGGCATGTCGACGGGCGATTACCACCCGCCGCCGCCGCCGCCACCGCCGCCGCCGCCTGAAAAGCCGCCGCCGCCCGAGCCAGACGAGCTCTTCGGCGCGGGCATGGCCGAAGCCATCGCGGCGGAGACCGCTGCCACCGAGGCGGCCGCTGCGGCGCCGATATTGCGGGACGACCAGGACGAACCGTGGTACCAGCCGGGGCGGTAGCTGTCTGCCCGTTCGGGAGCCACGCGGCGCAGATGCGCGGCCCAGGCATCGGACCAGGGTTCCTCGACACCGAGGCCGGCCGCATAGGGCAGATAACGCTCGAAGAGTTCCTCCGTCATGTCCGGGGCGTCACGCATGTTGAGCCGGTTGCTCTCGGCGGTTTCCAGATAGAGCTTGAAGCCCTCGATGCGGTTGAGGATATCCGCCCCCAGCGTGGTCGGTGCGCCGAGCAGGCGCAACATCAGCGCGGCAAAGGCGATGTTGAAGATAAGCAGGCCGGCAACGGCACGGTACCAGACGAGATCGCCGCCAAGCAGAACGACCATCACGCCGATCAGGAGCACCGCACCGCCCAGCGCCATCAGCAGCATGGCGACAAAGCGGCGGAAATAGCCGCCGATACCGTCACGCCACATGAAATGACCGATCGAGAAGATGACGCTGCCGAAAACGCCCGCCATCACGCAGGGAATGATGTAGACGAGACCGTCATCCGGCGGCGACTGCAGGATGAGCCCGAGAAGGAAACTCCCCAAGAGCAGGACCAGGCCGCCGACGAACCAGCCGAGATTGACCTTGTAGTATTTGCCGGCGTGCTTGCGGCGGATTGCCGACTGGAAGGCCGTGCGCGCCGACAGAAGCGTCTTGCCATTGGCCTTGTCGAGGGAGATCGCCTCCCGGCCGCCGAGCAGCTTGTTGTAAAGGGCCGCCTCGCCTTCCGGCAGCGGCTTGTCCCCTGCCTGCGCGGAGGCGGTCCGCCTGAGCGCGATATCGCGCGCACCGGCTTCCTCTATCACCAGCCGCTTCTTTACACCCAGCGACAGGAGTGCGGCGATGAAGGAGAGATCCTTCGAGCCGGCGCTGCGAAAGCCGTTGAAGTGGGCATAGGAGATCGCCGCCGGCTCCATCCCTTCCGGCGGATGAAAGAGCGGGATGACGGCGCGGCCCGGGGGATCGCGGCCCACCCTGTTCCAGGCAAAGAGGAAATAGAGAGGCACGAGAAGGCCTCCGGCGAACAGCACTATGAGCCCGATATTGCTCCATATCCAGGTGGCGGCGGTGTCCTCCTGAAGGGCGACGACGCCTTTTGTGAAGCCGACGGCGATCGTCAGCCCCTCGCCCGCCCCCAGCGGTCGCTTCGCCGCCACCTTGATGGTGGAGTCCCCCGTCCGGCCGGCGACATAGTCGGAACCCGCCTCACCGAAAGCGCCCGTATAACCGGCGACCTGCCTGACGACGGCCCCTTCGGGCAGATGCACGGTGGCGAGTGTCTTGAGGATCGGGAAGCTCCAGAAATTTCCGGTGACGTTCCAGTAGAGTTCGTCGTAGTCATCGAAATAGCGCAGCTGCCGGGTGGTGACGTAGCGGATCGAATAGGTGTGTTCCCCGGGTGAAAGGAACACATCCTCCTTGCCCAGATAGATGCGCAGATACCTGCCCTGCCATTCGGTGCGATAGCTTTCCCTTTGCCCGTCGCGCTCGATCGCGACGATGTCGAAGCCGTTCTTCGACCACAGTCCGCCCTCGCTCATCGTCTTGAGCGGAATGTCGCGATAGATGCCGCGGCGGATCTGGTTTCCTTCGGCGTTGACGGTAATCGTCTCGGTGACGTCGAGCGACCCGTCCCCCTTGACGACGATATCGGCATCGAAGTTGCGGATGACCTCGCCGGCCGTGGCGGGACCACACGCAATGGCGGCCAGGAAAACGGCCAGCAGGAACCCGGCGACTGTTCGCATCTTCACTCTCCCTCGAAATGCGCGGCGAGACTACAGGAAGGCTTGGCCACGGAAAATCCCGCGCCGTGCCAAGGTGTGCGATAGCGCACACGACAATGCCCGGCTCTCAAACGAGAACCGGGCATTGTCCAATCCGTATCGCGTCTGCAGGTCGCGGGCGCGTTATTTTTCCTGAACGGCTATACCATCCTGTCCGATGGAAAGTTCCACGCCCTTCGGTTCGGTCTGCTCGTGATAGACGTAGCCACCGAGGACGACCACCGCCACCACGAGTGCGCCGATGACCATGTAGAGACCGTTCTTGCCGTTCATGCGAGTTCCTTCCTTCACGCTGACGCCCTTAGCGTCCGATCGGATGGAAAATGCCCGCACCGGCTTTTGGTTCCACGCCTTAGCCGAATGACACCTTCGGCACAGCGCGGTCGGTGGCTTCCTCGATCTCGAAATACTCGACCTTGGAGAAGTTGAACTGGTTGGCGATCAGCACCGAGGGGAAGGATTCCACCGCGATGTTGAGGTTGCGGGCGGCACCGTTGTAGTAGCGGCGCGACAGCGAGATCTCGTTCTCGGTCTCCTCGAGCGCGCGCTGAAATTCCATGAAGTTCTGGCTGGCCTTGAGATCGGGATAGCTTTCGGCCACCGCCATCAGCCGTCCGAGCGCTCCGGAGAGCACGCCTTCGGCGGCGGCGCGTTCGGCGGGCGTTCCGTTCTGCACGGCGACCGCCTGTGTGCGGGCGCGGGTGACCTCTTCGAGAACCTCCTTCTCATGCTTCATGTAGCCCTTCACGCTTTCGAGAAGGTTCGGAATGAGATCGGCGCGGCGCTTGAGTTGCACGTCGATGCCCGACCAGCCCTCGGCGGCCATCTGCCTGAGTTTGACGAGGTTGTTGTAGAGATAGACGCCGTAGAGCACGAGCGCGCCCAGAACGACGATGATGGTGAGTGTGCCCATCCAAGGCCTCCCGTTGATGTGGCGGCGGAACCGCCACCATTGACCCCGGCAGGCAGAGTAATGCGGTTCCCGCCCCGAGGGAAGAAGGCGGGTTACGGGACGTTCCGGTTAACGGAAAATGAAATTCACGCATCCGAGCCGGCAAATAAGCGCCTGCAAACGCGACAATGTAAACAAAAGCTTTACCATTGCGACCCCACAATTTGCGCTGCCTAGTCTAATTGCCGCCGAACGCGTCGGCCAAACTGATGCCTACAGGGACGCCTTCCAGATGCACGACTTCGATTCCGCCGTCTTCAAACTCGCGCCGGTCGCGATGTGGATCGAGGATTTCAGCGCCGTCAAGTCGCTGTTCGAGACCTGGCGCGCCGAGGGCGTGGAGGATATCCGCGCCTATCTGAAGGAAGACGTCTCGCGTGTGCGGGCCTGCTCGACCCGTATCCGGGTGGTCTCCGTTAACGACAAGACGCTGGAGCTTTTCGAAGCAGAAGACCTCCATCATCTCGTCAACAACCTTTCCCTCGTCTTCCGCGGCGAAATGCTCGATAGCCATGTTTACGAGCTCGCCGCGCTGTGGGAGGGCCAGACCGAATTCACCTCCAACGCGGTGAACTATTCGCTCACCGGCCGGCGGATGGACATCCAGCTCAAGGCCACGGTGATGCCGGGCCACGAGGCTACGCTCTCCCGGATCCTGATGACGACCGAGGACGTGACCGAGCGCGAGGATGCCCGGCGGATGGAAAACCGTTCGCGGCGACACGCCGAGGGACTGTTCCATCATTCCCCGGTTTCGCTGTGGGTCGAGGATTTCAGCCAGATCAAGGTTCTGATCGACGACGTGCGCCATCGCGGGATCGACGATTTCCGCGTCTTTCTCGACGTCCATCCCGAATTCGTGCGACAGTGCATGTCCGAGATCAGGGTTCTCGACGTCAATCAGGCGACGCTCGACCTGTTCGGGGCCCCCGACATCCAGACGCTGTTGCAGCGGCAGGTCGAGATTTTCCGCGACGAGATGGAAAAGCCGTTCCGCGAGCAACTCATCGACCTGTGGGAAGGCCGCATCGTCCACAACCGCGAAGTCATCAACTACGCGCTGGATGGAACGGTGCGCCACATCCTGCTGCATTTCGCGGTAGCGCCGGGCTATGAACACGACTGGAGCCGCGTGCAAATCGCGCTCGCCGACATCACCGCGCGCAAGAAGGCCGAAGCCTATCTCGAATATCTCGGCAAGCACGACGTTCTGACCAAGCTGCACAACCGCGCCTTTTACACCGATGAGCTCAACCGGCTGGAACGAAAGCGCCTGCGGCCGGTCTCGGTGCTGATCATCGATCTCAACGGGCTCAAGGACGCCAACGACAACCTCGGCCACGACGCCGGCGATTCACTGCTGCGCCGCTTCGGCGAAGTGCTCAACAGCGTGATCTCCGCCCCCGTCTGCGCGGCGCGCATCGGCGGCGACGAATTCGCCGTTCTGATGCCTGGCGCCGACACCAAGGCCGCCGAGGCGATGATCGACACGATCTACGAACTGATGGCGATCAACAACCAGTTCTACTCGAACGCCCCGCTGAGCGTTTCGATCGGTCTGGCGACGAGCCGCGACGGAGAAACCATGGAGGAAACCGTCAAGCGCGCCGATCGGGCGATGTACGAGGAGAAGCAGGCCTTCCACGACGGACTGTCGGACGGCATGTCGCGCCGCAA
This sequence comes from Hyphomicrobiales bacterium, assembly GCA_002709005.1. GTDB lineage: Bacteria > Pseudomonadota > Alphaproteobacteria > Rhizobiales > Rhizobiaceae > Pseudohoeflea. Next base: position 6,470 of record PAPH01000009.1, read on the forward strand.
CGGCCCCTCCCCCCGGTCCAAGGGCACGGTGTCGGCCGCCTGAAATCATCGGTGACCTGAAGGCCGGCCTTTACAGCAGCCTTTCCGGCGGATCGAGCGGATCGAAGGTCTTGGTCCCGCCCTTCATCACTTCGCGGATCGCCAGCGGACCGCCGACGAGCAGGATGAAGATCGCCATCAGCGGCAGATCTCCGGTCTGGTACGAGATCATCACCACGACAACCGCAAGAACGGCCATCATCGCCGCTACGACGAGCCACATGATCATGAAGGCTGAATTGCCGGATGTGAATTTGGCATCAGGGGAGGCTCTGGCGACACGGCCGAGCAGTTCACGGATGAACGGCGCGTAGGTCTGCCGACGGTTCTCGAACTGCGCCAGGCCCTTGTAGTGGTGGGAGCGGATCTTGAAGCTGCCGCCCTGGCGGGAGGTTATCTTCGCCTGGCCGATCGTCGCTCCCGTGCCTGCATAGGTAATGAGATTCACCGCCGAAATATCGGCGTAGCGGAGCGAATCCTTCTTCCCCTTTTCCATCCATTCGACGGCATCGGGTCCGAGCCGATAGGCGCGCTCGCTGTCGATCATGCTGTTGCGAACCGAATGGCCGGGGCCGGCCAGCGCGGCCTGCGAGTCGTCTGGATCGGTCATGCGCGGCGCCCCCTGCTCGCGGTTCGTCCGGGGATCGCCGCCCCGGCGATCGTCCGGCCACAGTTTTCGTTCTAGCTGGACGAAGCTAGCGGCAAACGACGCCGCTGCCAAGCAAGACGCCTATTCGGCGGCCTCGCGCCAGTTGATGCCGCCGGCGTCTGTCAGCAGGAAGGCCTCGCCGCACTGGCGGGCCAGATTGCGCACGCGCAGAATGTAGCTCTGGCGCTCGGTCACCGAGATGACGCCGCGCGCATCGAGCAGGTTGAAGACGTGCGAGGCCTTGATGCACTGGTCGTAGGCCGGCAGCACGCATCTGTGCAGGGTCGAACCTTCGACCGGTGCGCCGGCCTTGAGGATCGCCTCGCATTCCTTCTCCGCGTCGATGAAATGCTGGTGCAGGATTTTGGTGTCCGCAATCTCGAAATTGTAGCGCGAATATTCCTGCTCGGCCTGCAGGAAGACGTCGCCATAGGTTACCTTCTCGTCGCCCTCCCGGCCGTTGAAATTGATATCCTTGAAGTTATCCACGCCCTGGACATACATCGCGAGGCGCTCGAGCCCGTAGGTCAGTTCGCCTGCCACGGGTGCGCATTCGATCCCGCAAACCTGCTGGAAATAGGTGAACTGGGAGACTTCCATGCCGTCGCACCAGCATTCCCAGCCGAGCCCCCAGGCGCCGAGTGTGGGGCTTTCCCAGTCGTCCTCGACGAAACGGATATCGTGCAGCAGCGGATCCACACCGATCGCCTTCAGTGAGCCGAGATAAAGCTCCTGCAGGTTCGACGGGTTCGGCTTCAGGATCACCTGATACTGGTAGTAGTGCTGATAGCGGTTGGGGTTTTCGCCATAGCGTCCGTCCTTGGGGCGGCGTGACGGCTGCACATAGGCCGCGTTCCAGGGCTTGGGGCCCAGCGCCCGCAAGGTGGTGGCCGGATGGAACGTGCCCGCGCCGACTTCCATGTCGTAGGGCTGGAGAACCGCGCAGCCGTAATCTGCCCAATAGCGATGCAGCGTCAGGATCAGCGCCTGAAAGGAGCGCTTGGGGTCCATGTGAGACGGCAGTTCAGCGGACATGCCAGTTCCTTCGATCTGTGGGCGAACGCCGGACGGAAAGCCCGGAAATATCGGCGCGACGGGTGCCATGAATGGCGGAAGGGGTCAAGTGTGAGGCGATACACATCGCCACCGCCGGATCTCGATGCCTTTGCTCAACGAGACAATGGAAGCCGCGGCGTGAACCCGCACAGGCAACCGACGGCATCGGTGTCTCCGCAGCCTGCCTTCACATTGAATGGACCACCAGACCCTTCCGCCGGGCCGCGAAAGGCCGCACGAACCGGTGGGTCCGGGCGGCCTTGATGGATGCGGGAATTTGGCTTCCGCTACCAGCCGTAAGGCTCTATGCCCGGCCCTTCACCATCGTGATAGAAGCCGCCGGTCGGCCCCATCCAATCGAGTGTCGCGAGCCGGACGGCGCTTCGGGCTCCCTCCTCCACCGTGCGCGGCGCCGCCGGTCCGCCCATATCGGTTGCCACGGATCCCGGGCAGGCCGCGTTCACCTTTATGCCGTCGAGCAGCACTTCTTTGGCGAGCTTGACCGTGAACATGTTGAGCGCCGCCTTGGAGGCCGAGTAGCCCATGGCGGCCAGCCCCCAAGTCGGTGACTTCATGTCTGCGGTCAGTGCAATCGAGCCGAGACCGCTGCTCAGCATGACAATGCGCCCCGCAGAGGATTTGCGCACCAGCGGCAAGAACGCCTGCGTTGCCCGGATCGTGCCGAAAACGTTCGTTTCGAACATCGACTGTATGTCCGCCACGCTTTCATCACTGGGCTGCGTTTGCAGCCCCGATCCAATGCCGACATTGTTCACCAACACATCGAGATGCGACGAGCGCGCATCGAGAGCCGAAACGGCGGCGAGCACACTGGCCTCGTCGGTAATATCGAGCTGAACGAAATGCGCATCGATCCCGTCTGCGCGCAATTCCTCCTCGGCTTTCCTGCCCCGGCCCTCATCACGACAGCCGAGCCAGACTGTATGATCGAGCTTTCCAAGCTGACGGGCGATTTCCCGCCCGATCCCCTTATTTGCACCTGTAACCAGCGCGATTTTTTTCGTGGTCATTGCGTTCTCCTTCTTCCGGTCAGAGATACGCAGCGATGCTCCGGCCCGCATTCCCGATCGTGCCAGAAGCTTGCCTAATCCTGCCAATTGAACTAGTCGCGGAATATGAACAAGCAGAGCATCCAAAAGGAGCGGCTCCTCGAACTGACCGGGCCTTTCGCCGCCCGACAGCCGGGCACCCATTGCCTCGACACGCCCCTGCCACGTCTGAAGGTCTGGTCGAGCACACAGCCGACACCTCCCACACCGATCCTGTTCCAACCCATGTTCTACGCTGTACTGCGGGGGACGAAGGTGCTGACGCTCGGTGCCAATCGCTTCGAATTGTCCGCAGGCGAGTGCGCGGCCACCTCGTTCGGCCTCCCCTTCAGCGGACAGCTTGAAAACGCCTCTCTGGCTTCGCCCTATGTCGCGTTGAGTCTGGATCTCGATGTCGAGCTGCTGGTCGAGGCCATGCTCAATATGCCCAAGGCCGAAGATCGCTGGGTCTGTTCGGCAGCCGCAGGACGCCTGGAGGGTTCGGTCGGCGATGCGTTCATACGCCTCGCAAGCCTGCTGGCCGCGCCGGATGACAGGGCGATGCTCGGACGGGCCTATGAATACGAGTTGTACTATCGCCTCCTGCAAAGCCCCATGGGGGATACTCTTCGGCAGCTCGGCCAGCGTGACAGCCGCTCACGCCGGATCAAAACAGCGGCCGACTGGCTTTGCTCGAATGTCGACAAGCCTCTCGTCATATCCGAACTGGCGGCGAGGGTGGGCATGAGCCTGACATCTTTCCATCGGCACTTCAAAGCGGTTACCGGCTACAGCCCACTGGCCTTCCAGCGCCGAATGCGCCTGATCGAAGCGAGGCAATTGCTCTTCGCCGGAGGGCTCACCGTTTCGAGAATTGCCTACATGGTAGGATATGTCAGCCCCTCACAGTTCAGCCGGGAATACAAAACCATGTTCGGCATTCCTCCCGCCGCCGATCTGGCGCGGTAGAAGAACAGCCGGTCCGAAGACCTGCCGGCTTGCCTTGAGACATGGCGCCCAATTCCGCAGCATGGATGTACGGACGCAAGCACCAATCCGGAGAAGGAAAAGAGGCAACTGGGCTCGAAAACCCTGATCGCGATCTATGGCAACGGCGGCGCGATCGCCGAGGGTCCGACCCTTATTCCTCGGGTCCGCGTACCCGGTATTCGCCGGTTTCGGGATCCTCAATCAGGGTGCCCTGCGCGCCGGTCCTTTTCTCGCGCTCTGCCTCGCGGACACGGGCATTCACGCGATCGGCCTCGGCGATGAAGCGCTTGTAGCCGATCCAGGCGATGGCGCCCACCACGGCCAGAAGTATCAGTTGCGGCATCGGCTTCCCTCTCCCTGGCGGCTCAAAGCCCGTAGCGGCTCCACAACGCGCGTTCCTCGATGGCATTCAACCCCTGTTGCAGGGCGCCCGCAAGCATCTCGCCGTCGATCCGGGCGGCCGCGCCCGGCGTACGGCGGCCGAAAAGGCCTTTCGGGGCGGTGATGAGCTTGAGCTTGACCTTCTCGCCATAGCGCGCCTTCAGCGTCGATCGAAGATCGCCCAGCCCGTCGACGAGGCCCAGACCGAGGCCGCTGACACCGGACCAGAACTTGCCGGTGAACAGATCCGGGTCGTCGGCCAGCTTGTCGCCACGACGGGATTTGACGAGATCGATGAAGGTCTTGTGCACCTCGAGCTGGAGATCCTTGAGATGTCCGATGTCTTCCTCCTTCTCGGGACGGAAGGGGTCGAGCACCGACTTGTTTTGACCGGCGGTATAGACCCGGCGCTCGATACCGAGCTTGTCGATCAGGCCGACAAAGCCGAAACCGGCGGAGATGACCCCGATCGAGCCGACGATCGACGAGGGATCGGCGATGATCTCGTCTCCGGCACAGGCGATCATGTAGCCGCCGGAGGCCGCCACATCTTCAAGGAAGACGATGACCTTCTTGTCCTTTTCCTCGGCGAGATCCCGGATGCGCTTGTAAATCAGCCGCGCCTGGACAGCGGACCCGCCGGGCGAATTGATGGAGATGGCAATAACGGGCGCCTTCTTGTCCGAAAACGCCTTGGTCAGTTGCGTCGAAACAGAAGCAAGGTTGAGGTTGGACCTGAACTGGCTGCCTCCCGCCATGATCGAACCGTTTAGGCGCACCACCGGGATGACCGTCTGGTCGGAACGGAAACGGGCTGGGAGAAACCGTTTGAAATCGGGCATATCGGTCCTTCACTATCGCTTTCATGCGGAAATATCGTCTTACCGGAGGATGTAAGATCGAACCGTCGGTATGCAATGGGGATGGGGCGGAAATCGCCCCGCCGCAGGGATCAGGCGTCGCTCAGCGGCCGAGCCGTATGGGTCGCCGCCGCGGCAGGTCCGACTGGCCGTTATTGAGCCCGTCCATACGGGCGGCGAAATTGTGGCCCGTTCCGTCATGGATGACGAGGGGCGGCTGGAAATTGAGCCAGCCGCGGCTCTGTTTGACCGCAGTGACAAGAATGCGGATCGCTTCATCGCCCAGACGCGGATGCACAGGTGTTACCTCGACCCCGCCGAAGCGGCCGGCGAACGCATCGAGGATCGGCCGGATCGAGCGCGGCCGGGCGATCACGCTTACCTGCCCGCCCGGACGCATGATCGCGCCGGCGGTCCTGAGCCAGTGCTCGAACATCTCCCCGTCATTCATCGCATGGGCCTCGGCCCGCAGGGGGTCCGGCGTGGTGCGGTCGGAGGGCTCGTTGAAGGGCGGGTTGAGGATGACCCAGTCGAAGGCTTCGTCCGCAAGTCCCGCCGCCCGGCGGGCATCGCCGCGCAGGGTGACGTCGGCGCCGACGATCTCGACGCGGTCACGCAGCCAGTCATTCTGCTGAAGCGCCATGGTGCGGCGGGCGAAGCCGAGCATGACATCGGAACGCTCGACGAGCGTTACTGTGACACCGGGCACGCGGGCGGCGACCGCCAGACCGGCAGCCCCGGCGCCGGAACCGAGATCGGCCACGCGTCCCCGCGCCGCGTCGGGCACAGTGGCAGCGAGCAGCATCGCATCCATGCCGGCGCGATGCCCACCCTTTGGCTGGACGAGATGGTACTTGCCGTAATGAAAGGCATCGACTGTGAAGGCCAGCTCCGTGCCCTCACCCGGCGCGGAGGGCGGTTCGCCCGTCTCCACGCGCCGCGGCTTCGAGACCGAACTCACCGGCCGCCCTCCCAGGGGCGCAGTTCATGACCGAGCCCGGCGTCGGTGATGATCTTGCGGGCGTTCTCGGTTTCCTCGCCGTCGACCAGAATCCGGCGCGGGAGCATGCCGATGGAGCCATCAAGCACGCTCATATTCGTATCGGCCACCATGCAGCCGATGCCCGCGTCTCGCATCAGGCTTTCAACGAAGGAAATAAGGACCGGATCGTTGGTGCGAATGAGTTCGTGCATGAGAATTTCCGCCTTCCGTGACAGGCCCCGTGCCATTTCGCCGCTTGCCGGAGGCTGGTACGGCACCTATTGTAACTCCCAAAATAACACAAGGAGTTGCCGGTTTGGGCGTCGTCATATCACTGAAAGAAGGAGCGGATCGGCAAGCTTCCGTCAAGCCTCTCGTCGACCTGACGAAGGGGGACATGGAGCGGGTCAACCAGCTCATCCTGTCGCGGGCCGGTTCCGACGTGCAGATGATCCCGGAGGTCGCCAACCACCTGATTTCGTCGGGCGGGAAGCGGCTCAGGCCGATGCTCACGCTCGCCTCGGCGGCGCTGTTCGGCTATGGCGGCGAAGGCCATGTGAAGCTCGCCACCAGCGTGGAGTTCATGCACACCGCGACGCTTCTGCATGACGATGTGGTCGATGAAAGCGACCTGAGGCGCGGCAAATCGACCGCACGCATGATCTGGGGCAACCAGGCCAGCGTGCTGGTCGGCGACTTCCTGCTCGGCCAGGCCTTCCGGATGATGGTCGAGACGGGCTCGATGGATGCCCTCGACGTCCTCTCCACCGCGGCCGCGGTTATCGCCGAGGGCGAGGTGCTGCAGCTTTCTGTCGCCAAGAACATGGAGACGACGGAGGACGACTATCTCTCCGTCATCCGCGCCAAGACGGCTGCGCTGTTCTCCGCGGCCTGCGAGGTCGGCCCGATCATCGCGGGCAAGGGAAAGGCCGAACGCAACGCGCTGCGCTCCTACGGCACCAATCTGGGCCTCGCCTTCCAGCTCGTCGACGATGTGCTCGACTATGGCGGCTCGTCGAAGGATCTGGGCAAGAATGTCGGCGACGACTTCCGCGAAGGCAAGATCACGCTTCCGGTTGTGCTCGCCTACCGCCGCGGCACGAGCGAGGAGCGGCAGTTCTGGCGCACGGCGATCGAGGCCGGCGAGAACGATGATTCGGCGCTCGAACAGGCGATGGGGCTAATTACGAAATATGACTGCCTGCCCGATACGGTGGCGCGCGCCGAACATTACGGCTCGATTGCCCGCGACGCGCTGGCTCCGCTGCCCGATTCGCCCCAGAAGGACGCAATGCTGGAAGTCATCGCCTTCTGCCTGCACCGGGCCTACTGAAACGGGCCTCCCAAACCGGAAATTCCCGGAAACTTGATGGTCCGCAACAAAAAAGCCATGGTGAGGTGACAGGCCCTCACCATGGCGTTTCGCGCAAGGCGGGCGCAAACCAACACGAAGAGAGATTGCTTCATGCAGCAGAAATGGATCCGGCGTCTTGTGGCGGGAACCGCGCTTTTCGCTTTGGCACTGCCCTTCATTCCGGCAACCACGACGACCGCCGCGACAGCCCAGGACGCAGCGCAGAGCACGGGAAGCGAAGTTCCGCTCGACGACATCCGCACTCTCTCCGCGGCACTTCTGGCCTCGCAGACGGCCGAGGCCGATTTCGATACCCGTTCGGCGATCGCATTCTATCGCAAGGCGCTGGAATTCGACCCCAACAATGACCAGCTCCGTGAAAGGCTGATGGTCGACCTCTTCCTTGCCGGCGAGTTCGACGAGGGCGTGAAGATCGTCAAGTCGCTCGAAGGCGATCCGGCGATCAGCCAGGTCCGCGATCTGGCGCAGATCATCGAATTCATGCGCAAGGGCGATTACGACGCCGCCTCCAAGCTCCCCAACATCGAGACCACCAATCCGATCGACCGGCTGCTGAATTCGCTGATGAAGGCCTGGGCCGATGCCGGGGCGGGCCGCGGCGAGGAGGCGGTGGCCGAACTCAGGGCGCTCGAAGGTCCGCCCTGGTATCCGATCTTCACCGAATTCCACGCGGCCGCGATCGCCGAAATGACCGGCGACACAGATACCGCCCGCGAGATCTACCAGTCGGCGATCGTCGACAAGTCGGTTGCCGGCGCCGCTCCGGAAACCTTCGTGCGGGCGGTGGCGGCACTCGCCGCTCTGGAAGCCCGGCAAGGCAGGATGCGCACCGCGCTCGACACGATCGCGACCGGCGAGGAAGTGGTGCCGAACTACGCGCCGCTGACCGCTCTGAGACAGCGGATCGAGAACGGCGGACCGGTTCCCGTCGAAATCGAGAGCGCCAGCCAGGGTGCCGCGGCGGCATTGTTCTCGCTCGGCAGCGCGGTCAACCGCGACGGCGCCGAGGAAACCGTCATCCTCTACATGCAGTTCGCCCGGGCACTCGATCCCGAGAACGCCTGGACGCTCGTTACGCTCGGCAACGTCATGGAGACGATCAAGAAGCCGGAACAGGCGATCGAACTCTACAAGCTGGTCCCCGAGAATTCGCCGATGCGGCGGCTCTCGGAGCTGCAGCTTGGCCTCGCGCTTTCCGACATGGGCGAGCACAAGGAAGCCCGCGAGCATCTCAAGGCGCTGATCGCCGAGGACCCCAAGAACATCCGCAGCTACCTCGCCTATGGCGGCGTCCTGAGCGAGGACAAGGCCTACAAGGAAATGGCGGCCAATTACGAGGAAGCCCTGAGGGCCATCGGCCCGGCGCAGTCGAGCAACGACTGGAACCTCTATTTCCAGCTCGGCATCGCCTATGAGCGGCTGAAGGATTGGCCGAAGGCGGAAAAGGCACTCAAGCGCGCGCTGGAGCTGCAGCCCAACCAGCCGCAGGTGATGAACTATCTCGGCTATTCCTGGATCGACATGAACATGAACCTGGAAGAGGGCATGGACATGATCCGCAACGCCGTGGACCTGCGCCCGAACGACGGCTACATCGTCGATTCGCTCGGCTGGGCCTATTACAAGCTCGGGCAATATGACGACGCGGTGCGCGAACTCGAACGCGCCATCGAACTCAAGCCCGCAGATCCGACGATCAACGACCATCTGGGTGACGCCTACTGGCGCGTCGGCCGGAAGACGGAAGCCGGATTCCAGTGGAACCGGGCGCTGATCAACGAACCTGAAGCGGATCTGAAGGCCGAGGTGGAGAAGAAGCTCGCCGACGGCCTGCCGGAGAAATCCGGCGCAGTGCCGGCAGCCGACAAGGGCAACGGAGACGCCAAGCCCGCCGACGACCGGAGCTGACCGCGGCATGGCCGACGCACCGGAGAACCCGGCGGAAAAGCCGGGAGAGGATGCGCCCGCCAAGATCAACCTCGCGCTTGCCGTCACAGGACGGCGGGCGGACGGATATCATCTGCTTGAAAGCCTCGCGGTATTCACCCGCAAGGGCGACCGGATCGAGGCGGAGCCGGCGGAAACCGACGCATTGGCGATCACCGGCCGCTATGCCTCCGCGCTTGCCGGCCACAATCTCTCCGACAATCTGGTGGCCCGCGCCCGGGACGGCTTGCGCGCCCACCTCACCGCACGAGGACAGGACGCGCCCGCCGTTGCGCTACGGCTCGACAAGTCCCTGCCAATTGCCTCGGGCATCGGCGGCGGCTCGGCGGATGCGGCGGCCACGCTGCGGCTCCTCAGACGGCTGTGGCAGGCGGAGATAACGGATGCTGACCTCCACCTGCTTGCGCTCTCACTCGGTGCCGATGTTCCGATGTGCCTGAAAGGCCGGCCACTGATCGCCCGCGGCATCGGCGACGAGATCGAGCCGGTCGAGGGAATCGGAGCGCTGCCGATGGTGCTCGCCAATCCCGGCGTCGCGGTCTCGACACCCGCCGTGTTCAAGGCGCTCGCCTCGCCCGACAATCCGCCCCTGCCTCCGCTGCCCGAGACCAGAGATATCGGGAGTATGGCGAAATGGGTGATGGAGGCGCGCAACGACCTCGTGGCGCCCGCCCTCTCGCTGACCCCGCGGATCGGGACCTGTCTCGAGGCGATCCGCTCGACCGGATCGCTGACCCACGCCATGTCCGGTTCGGGGGCCACCTGTTTCGGGATCTATGAGAGCCGGGACAAGGCCGAACGGGCGGCGATGCAGATTTCCAAGGAATGGCCGGGCTGGTTCGTCACCGCCACGGAGACTGTGTGACAGCGGACCTCAGGCGAGCGCCAGCACCGAGGCAGGAACGATCTCGCATTTGAGTTTCTGCATGGCGAGGCCGCGCACCACGGCTTCGACCGAGCTGCCCGACCGGCAATTGGCAATCGCCTGACGCTTGGGGATCAGTACGCCGTGGCTGAGCGCCGAGGGACGGCTCCTGATTCTGGAGAGAAACGGAAGGCGATATTCGCGCGAGGGCGAGAAGCGGGCCGGTTTGGCACCGGCCATCACGTGCTGGTGCAGATGCTCGACCCAGCCGAGAAGCGGACGCGCCCCAGGCTCGATGAACAGGATCCACTCGCCCCGAGCCTGGCGCACCACGTCGCGAAGATCGGGATCGGCAAGGAACTTGCAGCCCGCCGCATCGGCGAGGACTTCCGTGCCATCGCTGGAGCCCCGATCGACCACCACGACCTCGGCCACCAGCCCCTCGACCGCGCCCTGAACGAGCGAGGCAAGCGTGACAGCGAGAGCGGGCTCCTGATCCCTGCATTCCAAGACCACACTAATCATAGTGGCTTTTTAGCGAATTAATCTCCGCCGCGCCAGCGACACGACGGATTCGAATCCGGGCCGCCGCTCGCCGCGAGCCGGCATTTTGTTCTTGCTATGTTCTATTCCCACTGATAGGAAAATAGTCATCAAACGCATTCGATTCCTGAAACCGGGGACGGGACTGACGGAGAACGGACATGACGACGATCGCAAATCTGGCCGAGACGGTGTTCGAGCCGGGCCTGACCGCAGCGGAAGCCGAAAGCCGGATGGCCGGCGTGGGCCTGAGGCCCGATGCCGAGCGGCGGCGCGGGCGCGGCGCGGGACTGAATTTCTCCGGACGGTTCGAGATGAAGACCCGGGAGGTCTTCGACGACGGATGGAGCACGATCGACGACCTTCCGCCGTTCAAGACGGAAGTTCAGGTCGAGAAGCCCCGGACGATCATCACCCGCAACGATTCGCCAGACATCAGCTTCGACCGCTCCATCAACCCCTACCGGGGCTGCGAGCATGGCTGCATCTATTGTTTCGCCCGCCCCAGCCACGGCTATATGGGACTATCGGCAGGTCTCGATTTCGAGGCCAAGCTTTTCGCCAAGCCCGATGCGCCGCGCCTGCTCGAGCGCGAGCTTTCGAAACCCGGCTACAAGGTGCAGCCGATCGCCATCGGCACCAATACCGACCCCTACCAGCCGGTTGAGAAGGAATGGCGGGTGATGCGGCAGATCCTCGAGGTTCTCGAAGCCGCCAATCACCCGGTCGGTATCGTCACCAAATCGGCCATGGTGACGCGCGACATCGATATTCTGTCGCGCATGGCCGACAAGGGGCTGGCACGTGTGGCGCTGTCGGTGACCACGCTCGACCGCAAGCTGGCGCGCACTATGGAGCCCCGGGCCGCTACGCCGCCGAAGCGGCTGCAGGCCATCCGCGAACTCTCCGATGCCGGTATCCCCGTCTCGGTGATGGCCGCGCCGATGATCCCCGGGCTCAACGATCATGAACTCGAGCGCATCCTCGATTCGGCCAAGGCCGCAGGCGCCACCTCCGCCGGCTATGTGCTGCTCAGGCTGCCGCACGAGGTGAGCCCGCTCTTCCGCGACTGGCTGCTCCGCCATTATCCGGACCGCTACCGGCACGTGATGTCGCTGATCCGCTCGATGCGCGGCGGCAAGGATTACGATGCCGAGTTCGGCAAACGGATGCGCGGCGCCGGCCCCTATGCCTGGCAGATCTCGCGGCGCTTCGACATGGCGGCCGAGCGGCTCGATCTCAAACGGCGCAAGGCCGCGATGCGGACCGACCTTTTCACCCCGCCACGCGGCGAGGGCGTTCAGCTCTCCCTTCTGTGACGTCGGGGCCGGAGCCGGCCCCATCACCTTTCGGATCGCCCCGTCCCCAAGGGTTTGCTGACCCTCACGCGATCCGGACACCCGCGCGGCCTCCGTCCCCGCCGCGCGGGGCTTGCAGGGAATCGGGCTGTGGTGCATGTCTTACCGCATGAGGCGAAACACCCAGCCCGATTCCCTTTTCTCCACCGATGATCTGGTCGCATTGCAGGCTGGACCCGATTTCGGGTTCGAGCGCCGGGCGATGGAGGAAGGGTTCTCACTGATTGCCGGGCTCGACGAAGCCGGCCGGGGGCCGCTCGCCGGTCCCGTGGTCGCCGCCGCGGTGATCCTCGATCCGGACAACATCCCCGACGGTCTCAACGATTCAAAGGCCCTGACCGCCGCCCGGCGCGAGGAACTCTTTGCCCTCATCCTCGCGAGTTCGACGGTGGCGATCGCCTCGGCCAGTGCCCGGGAGATCGACCGGACGGATATCCGCAAGGCGAGCCTGACGGCCATGCGCCGGGCGCTGTGCTCCCTGCCCCGTCCGGCGCACTACGCGCTGATCGACGGCCGCGATGTACCGCCCGGGCTGCACTGCCCCGGCAAGGCGCTGGTGAAGGGCGACGCCCGGTCCGTTTCCGTTGCAGCCGCCTCGATCATCGCCAAGGTGACGCGGGACAGGATGATGACGCGCGCCTGCGCGGTCTATCCGGCCTATGGCTTCTCCAAGCACATGGGCTATGCCAGCGTTGTTCACCGCATGGCAATCGCCGAGCACGGCCCCTGCCCGCTCCACCGCATGACCTTCCGGCCGCTCCGGCAGGACTGACGAAAATTTCCCGCAAACAAAAAAAGGCCCGGTCGAAACCGGGCCTTTTCAATTTGAATCCCGTCGGGATCAGTTGAGCTGGCCCTTCAGTTCGGTCAGCGAGGACTTGAAGAGATCGTCGGCCTTCTTGGCGTCGACCTTTTCGGCCATCACCTTTTCTGCGGCGGCGATGGCGAGTTCGACAGCCGAGGCGCGAACCTCGTTGACGGCCTCGGTCTCGGCTTGCCGGATCTTCTGCTCGGCGAGCGAAGTGCGGCGGGCGACGTAGTCTTCCGTCTTCTGCCGGGCCTCCTCGCGAAGCGCTGCAGCTTCCTTCTCGGCGGCCGCGACAATCGACTTGGCCTCTTCTTCGGCCTCGTTGCGCTTGCGCTGGTACTCCGCGAGAAGCTGCTGGGCTTCCTCGCGCAGCTTCTTGGCCTGCTCGAGTTCCGTCGCGATATCGGCGGCCCGCTTGTCCAGGTTCTTCGCCATCATCGCCGGCACCTTCATATAGGCGAGAATGCCCAGGAAGATGACAAGCCCGACGAAGGCCCAGAGTGATGCCAGAGATGTGGCGTCCATATCGATCGGCCTTTCTACTTGGCGGCCGCGTCGCGCACGGCGGCGTCGACTTCGGCCTTGGTCACCGTGCCGCCGAGCAGGTGCTTGACCAGATCGGTGGCGGTTTCCGTAGCGATGGCGTCGACCTCACCGAGAGCCTTGGCCTTGATGTCGGCGATCGACTTCTCCGCCTCGGCCATGCGTTCGGAAAGCTCGGCCTCGACCTTGGCGCGTTCCGCTTCCGCGGCGGCCTTGGCCTTGTCGCGTGCTTCCTGGCCGATCTCGGCCGCCTTGTTGCGGGCGGTGGCGAGATCCTGCTCGTAGGCGGCGATGGCGGCGTCAGCTTCTTCCTTCAGCCTGTTGGCCTCGTCGAGATCCTGTGCAATCCGGTCGCGCCGGTGCTCCAGGATACCGCCGATACGCGGCACCACGACCTTGTTCATGAACATGTAGAACAGGCCGAAGGTGATCGCCAGCCAGAGCAGCTGCGACGGGAATGTTGCCGAATCGAACGGCGGGAAACTGGCCTCGTGGCCGCCGCCGTGATCGGCTACGCCGGTCTCGGTATGCATCTCGGCGGAACCGTCAGCGGCACCGTTGCCCGACTGCATTTCCTCGGTCTCTTGCGCTTGGGCAAATGCCGGGGTCACGAACATATGCGCCTCCAGAATGAACGGCCACGCCGGCGCGCGGCGTGGCGAGCGGTCAATCGTTCTTGCCGATTAAACGGCGAAGAGGAGCAGCAGTGCGACGAGCAGCGAGAAGATGCCGAGAGCTTCCGTCACGGCAAAGCCGAAAATGAGGCGGCCGAACTGGCCGTCAGCTGCCGACGGGTTGCGCAGGGCGCCCGCGAGGTAGTTGCCGAAGATGGTGCCGAGGCCGATGCCTGCGCCACCCATGCCGAGGCAAGCGATGCCGGCGCCGATGAACTTTGCTGCTTCTGCTTCCATGGTCGAACTCCTTATGGATCTGATTTGAGCAACTTGGATGTGACGGCTGATGCCGCCGGTTAGTGGTTTCCGATCGCCTCAGTGCCCCGGATGCAGTGCATCGTTGAGGTACATGCAGGTGAGAACGGCGAAGACGTAGGCCTGCAGGAAGGCGACGAGAAATTCGAGGCCGGTCAGCGCCACGGTCATGGCGAGCGGCAGGATGGCGCCGCCGATGCCGAGCGCGCCCATCGAACCGAGCGAGACGACGAAGCCGGCGAAGACCTTGAGCGTGATGTGGCCGGCCAGCATGTTGGCGAAGAGACGCACGGACAGGCTGATCGGACGCGACAGGAACGAGATCACCTCGATGGCGACCACCAGCGGCATGAGAGCGCCGGGCACGCCAGAGGGCACGAAGAGATTGAGGAAGTGCAGACCGTGCTTCCAGAAGCCGTAAACGATGACGGTGCCGATCACCAGCATCGAGAAGGCGAAGGTAACGATGATGTGGCTGGGGACGGTGAAGAAGTAGGGGACCATGCCGATGAGGTTGGCCACCAGGATGAACATGAAGAGCGAGAAGACGAAGGGGAAGAAGCGCATCCCCTGCGAACCTGCACCGTCACGCAGCATCGAGGCCACGAACTCGTAGGACATCTCCGAAATCGACTGGAGCCGGGTCGGAACCAGACCGCGATTGGCGGTGGTCAGGTAGAGAAAGCCCGCGGTGACCACCGCAACGATCACCATGAACAGCGAGGAATTGGTGAAGGAGAGGTCCAGACCACCGATATCGACGTGAATCAGGTCGTTGAGATGGAACTGGTGAATGGGGTCGACTTTATCCGTGGCCACCTGCCGCCTCTTCGTTCTTTCCGCCCCGCCTGACGCGGTGCCTTGATGCCTCCCGGACGATCCGGGTCATTGATCATGTTTGTCCTGCTCCGCCGAGCCGCTCCTTGATCCGGGAACCGGAGTGGAGACAGCGCCCGTCGAGCGCAGGACGTTCAGAACCCCGGCACAGAAACCAAGGAGCAGGAATACGATCATGCCCCACGGCGTCGTGCCGGCGAAACGGTCGAGGAGATAGCCGAGCAGCGCGCCGACTAGCACACCAGCGACGAATTCGCTGGAGAGCTTGACGGCCAAAGCAAACCCCTGGGGCTTTTCCCGGCCTTCGACTTCCGGCGTTTCTGGAACGCTGCGGGCGGCGAGTTCGGTGGCCAGGCGTTTGCGTCGTGCCTCGAGACTATCCCCGCCCTTTTCCGGATTTCCGCCGCCGGCTCGGGTCGCGTCCCGCCGGTCAGCATCCTTGCTGTCGACCATGAACCCCACCCGTGTGATGCCTGCGACGACCGAAAAGGCCGTTTTCAAGTCGGGCGCAACATAGTTTTAGCCTCTCCCATAGTCAAGGCGAGACGCGGACTCCTCCGCTGGGCAATTTATTCAATGAATACAATAAGATAAGCCGAACGGAGCCCGGCGTGCGACAAACGTCGTGGAAAATGGACGGGAATCGGCGCGGCGGCAGCCACAAATCCCCGGCGGTCAGCGGGGATTTGTGCTCTCAAAGAGCCCGCCGGGCGGGCGGATCAGCTCCAGCCGCCGCCATAGGTGACGAAGAAGATATGGCGGCCGATCTTGCCCATCTTCTTCATGTGGCGCGCCCAGGGCGGGCGGACATAGTCGGCGTGGTAGTGGGTGGCGATTCCCACCTCGTCGAGCCAGATCTTGCCGGCAGAGACCGCGAGGGCGATTTCCTCGGCCATTTCCCAGTGACGCGGCGAACGGACGCGATCGCGGATACCATCGCAGGCAAAGGAGAACTGGCAACGATTGCGCCAGGACTTGTTCTGGTAGACGACCCCGCAGACCGTCTTCGGATAGGCCGGATTGCGCACCCGGTTAAGGATGACCTGGGCCACGGCGGCCTGGCCCTTCACGCTCTCGCCGCGCGCTTCGAAATAGATGCCGGCGGCGAGGCAGCGCTGCTCCGATTCGGAGAAGGTGTCGGCGGGGAGCGGCGTGGACGCCCATGCGAAGGAATCGGCTCCGACCGGCGGAATGAAGCGACCGCGCTTCTCTTCGTCGCGCAGGATAGAGGCGAAGGGCGAATCGCGGGAATAGTCGGGCGCCGGGGGCGCGTAGGCGGTCGCAAGGATATCGGCGTCGTGGTTTGTTACCAGATCGGCGAGCATGGCGGGCACCTGCGGGTCGGCCCGCTGTTCCCGGCGCGGATAGAAAGCCTGGGCGATCTCGATTTCCTTGCCCCTGATATCGGGCTTGAGGAAGGCCATGGCGTCATCGAGATCGGAAACTGGCTCGAGCAGGCTCGACTGGCGCTCCAGAACCGTTCCGGCGGAGAAATCCTTCGGCGGTGCGACGGGCTCGACCGTCACCACCCTGCCCTTCTTGAGCCAGCGGGTGACGCGTTCCGAATCGGGCCGGGGATCGTCGGCGCCCACCTTGCCGGTAAAGGCGATGGTTCCGCCGTCGGGCAGTTTGATGCCGGCACCGCCCGAGGTCGAATTGGTCAGGATCGGGTCGGTAAACGACATGCTGGCGGTCTCGATCGCGCCGGCGGGCGCCGCCGTCAGGTGCGTTTTCCAGCGGCCGTTCGCCGATTCCAGAGAATTCAGATAGGCGGCAGTATCGGCGAAATCCGTAACGGTGGGGGTGGCGAGAAAGATGCCGAGACCGAACAGCACGGGCGCGGACAGACGATTGACGAGGCCGCCGCGGCGGTGACGCAACTTATGCACGCAAACTCTCCGGTACACTTACGCATTACTCGGGCCGCAGAAACGGACGCGGCATTACTGGGGTATGCCGAGGAGAATGGAGCATTAACCTTGATGGAGAGTTAATTCGTCATCGGTGATGTGTTGAAACGGGATCGGCACGATGCCGCAGCCCGCCGGCAATGGGCGTCGGCGGGCGGGGCACTGCAATCAGGACAGGAGGAAGAGCTATTTCTTCTTGGTCTTGGCGCGGCTGACCGGGCGCCCCTTGTTGGTCTGCCGCACAGCCTCGCGCTTTGCCGGCTTGCGGCTCGGAGCGTAGGGATTGTCCCCGCCGCGATAGAAGATACGGATCGGAATTCCGGGCATCTCGAAATCGCCGCGCATGCCGTTGATCAGATAGCGCGTATAGGATTCCGGCACCGATTCGGGGCGGGTGCACGAGATCATGAAGCCGGGCGGGCGCGCCTTGACCTGGGTTATGTATTTCAGCCGCAGGCGGCGACCGGAAACGGCGGGCGGCGGGTGGTGGCCCTGGACGAAATCCAGCCAGCGGTTGAGCTTGGCGGTCGAGATGCGGCGGTTCCAGATCTCGTGGGCGAAGGAAATCGCCTCCATCAACTTGTCGATGCCGCGGCCGGTCTGGCCGGAGAGCGGGACCGCGCGGATGCCGCGCACCTGCGGGAGGAGCCGGTCGGTCATCTCGCGCAATTGGGCGAGAACAGCCTGACGATCCTCGACCAGATCCCACTTGTTGAAGGCGATGACGGGCGCCCTGCCCTCGCGGATCACGAGATCGGCGATCTGGAGATCCTGCTTCTCGAAGGGGATGGTCGCATCGAGCACGATGACGACGACCTCCGCGAACTTGATGGCGCGCAAGGCGTCTGCCACCGAGAGCTTTTCGAGCTTCTCCTGAACACGGGCCTTGCGGCGCATGCCGGCGGTATCGAAAAGGCGGATCCTGCGGCCCTGCCATTCCCAGTCGACCGAGATTGAATCGCGGGTGATGCCGGCTTCCGGGCCGGTCAGCAGCCGGTCCTCGCCGAGGCAGGTGTTGATCAGGGTCGATTTGCCGGCATTCGGACGTCCGACGATGGCGACCCGCATGGGCCGGGAGGGATCATAGCCGGGGCCTTCGTCCTCGTCCTCGACAGGTTTGGGGGCGATGTCGATATCGGCGATCGCCTCCTCAACCTCCTCTTCGGCGAAGGCACGTTCCTCGCCGAGCGCCTCGACAATGGCGTCGCGCAGGTCGAGCATGCCCTCGCCGTGTTCGGCGGAGATCGGGACGGGTTCGCCCAGGCCGAGACGGTAGGAGTCGTACATGCCGGCTTCCGCGCCACGGGCTTCGGCCTTGTTGGCGACGAGAACGACGGGCTTGTTCTTCTTGCGCAGGACGTCGGCGAGAATTTCGTCGACCGGGGTCAGGCCGGATTTCGCGTCGACCAGGAAGAGCGCGATATCGGCGTCATCGATCGCGGCTTCGGTCTGGGCCCGCATGCGGCCCTCGAGCGTATCGGGAGCGGCGACCTCGAGGCCGGCGGTATCGATCATGGTGAAACGGAGATCGACCAGACGCGCGTCACCGGGCCGGCGGTCGCGGGTCACACCCGGCGTGTCGTCGACAAGAGCGAGCTTCCGTCCGGCAAGCCGGTTGAACAGCGTCGACTTGCCGACATTGGGTCGCCCGACAATGGCGAGAGTAAAACTCATGAGCGTCCCGTTTCAAAGCCTGCGCCGAGGCGCGTTCAGGAGGTTTCGCCGCGTCCGGCGATCAGATCGAGCATGATACCGGCGCGCTGGCGAATGCCCGACGGTGTTTCTGTGTCGGCTTCGATTTCCTCGAACCAGTCACGCGCACGCGGCATGTCGCCAGCCTTCCAGGCGGCCAGGCCCAGTATCTCGCGGGCCGAATGACGCGCGCCGTTTTCGGGAACGGCGAGCACCTCGACGGCCGCCGAGACGGCGTTGTAATCGGCCACGTCGACAAGCAGGTAGCCGGCGCGGATGCGGGCTATGTCGCGCAGCGCCTGCGGGATCGAGCCGTCCTTGGCCGCGGCGAGGAATTCGTCTGCTGCAGCCTGTTTGTCGCCCCGGTCGGCGGTGACCGTGGCCGAGCGCAGGCGCGCGAGCACCGGATAGGAGCCGTCGCCGCTCTTTTCGAGTTCGGAGAACGCCGATAGCGCCTCGTCGGTCTTGCCATTCTGGGCGAGATCGAGCGCGGCGAGGAAACGGTCGCCAGAACGGGCGGCCGTCACGTTCTGCCAGTAGTCCCAGCCGCGCATGGCGGCGGTTCCCACGACGATGAGAACGGCGAGGCCGATAATCAGGAAGCGATATTTGCGCCACAACGCCTTCATCGCGTCCGAGCGCAGTTCCTCGTTGACCTCACGGATAAATCTGGAATCGTCTTGTGACATCGCCTCCGCCCCTTCTTCCGGGCCCTTCTCGTTTGCCGCCTTCTAGTGCGGATCGCGCTCCATGAAAAGGCCCAGTGTCAGCGCCGCTTCATTCGATGCGTCAACCGACCGGTTCTAGATGCCGGGAATGGGCGCGACGCCGAAGAGAAGCCGGTGGAGATAGAAGAGGAATGCCACATAGACGAGCCCGCCTGCGAGAACAGCGGCGATATCCCATTTGACCGGTCCGGGCGCGGGCTCGGTGGCAAGCCCCGCGCGCACCCGCTTCTTGATCGCGATGCGGTCGAGGATCGCCCAGACGAGGAAACTTCCGAACAGCAGGATCGAGGCGAGATCGCCGTTGACCAGAAGATGGGCGGGCGCCCAGATCTTCACCGACAAGAGCATGGGATGCTTGACGGCGGCCTTGATGCGGCCGGCCGGAAACTGCGACACGACGAGAAAGATGATCGAGAACAGCATCAGCAGCGCGGTAACGTGGCTCATCCAGCTGGGCGCAATCCAGAAGACGACCGGATCCTGCCGGGCGATCCCGTACCCCCAGACGATCAGGACGAGGCCGATGGCGGCGACCACTGAATAGATCGCCTTCCACGTGTTCTCGCCGCGGGTGACGACCTGGATGTCACGGAAACCGGGGGCGAAGATGCGCACGGAGTGGATTCCGAGGAAGAGAACGAGGCCGAGGATCAGGATCAGCACGGGAAAGCTCCGGGTTCGAGGTTTGGCGCTCCTTATACAAGCTTGACGCGACAGGGGAAAAGACTTTCGGCCTTTCTCCCCATGAGCGACCGGAACCATACCCTCGCCGCAAACCGGCCCTAGATGCTCGACGGTTCACTTTTCGGAGTTATCATCTTGCCGCATACCGCCTGCCCCACCGCTCTATTCGCGATCCTTGCCGCAATCGCCCTGCCCGCCGCCGCGCAAGCCGGCAACAAGCCCGAACAGCTCGTCCTGGTCTCGTTTGACGGGGCGCATGACAACGCGATGTGGGAACGCAGCCTCAAAATGGCGGAGAAGACCGGCGCGCATTTCACCTATTTTCTCTCCTGCACTTTCCTGATGAGCAAGGCGGAGCGGAAAAACTACAAGGCGCCAGGGAAATCGGCCGGAGCGTCGAATGTCGGCTTCGCGCCCGATCATGGCGATGTCGCCGCACGGCTCGCCCATATCTGGACCGCCCACGAGGCCGGGCACGAGATGGGCAGCCACGGCTGTGGCCATTTCGACGGCGGCTCATGGACGGCATCGCAGTGGTCGGCTGAGTTCGACCAGTTCGACAAGGCGCTGAAAACCGCCTGGACGACGATCGGAGAGCCGGACCGGGAACCCGAAGGCTGGCAGGAGATGGCAGCCAATTCCATCAAGGGGTTTCGCGCGCCCTATCTCTCGGCGGGCGATGGCCTGTTCACCGCGCTTGCCGAGCACGGCTTCACCTATGATGCCAGCACGGTCTCGCGCGGGCCCGCCGCACCGGAGATCGACAAGAAGCCGGCCCGCTTCGCATTGCCCTTGATCCCCGAGGGCCCGCGCGAACGCCGGGTGATCGCCATGGACTACAATCTCTTCGTCCGCCAGTCGGACGGCGAGGAGACGCCGGAGCGAAAGGCGGAATTCGAGGAACGCTCGCTGACGGCATTCCGGGCCGCTTTCGAGGAGCAGTATGACGGCAAGCGACTGCCGCTGCAGCTCGGCTTCCACTTCGTGCCGATGAACGGTGGAGCCTATTGGGAGGCGCTGGAAACCCTGCTGGCCGACGTCTGCGGCAGGGCCGATGTTGCCTGCGTGACCTATTCGCAGGCGCTGGAGAAGCTGAAGGCCAGCGGCCGCTCGGCGAGCTGAGAGCTAGACACCGCGAAGGAAAAAAGGCCGGCGAAACCGTCGGCCTTTTTCATTCCTATTCCTCGAAGCTCTGCGACCGATCCGGGCCGCCCTCGCCCGGCGAAGGATCGGCCGGGCGCGGCGTGAGGCCAGCGGCCTGTCGCTCGAGATACTTGCGGTCGATCTCGTCGAGTTCCTCGCCCCGGAAGACCGCTTCAAAGGCCCGCAGACGTTTGTAGATCGAAAGCAGGTCGACGATCGTCGTCCAGGAATTGATGAGGAACTGGAAGGAGTTCGACACCTGCCCGAAGGCGGTGAGGATCTGCTGCCAGATGCCGAGCGTGATCTTGCCGGCGACGATGGTCGGCACCAGCAGGATGTCGACATAGATGTTGTCGGCCTGGAGATAGAAGCCGCGGGCGACGTTGAAATACATGTAGTGGAAATAGAGGCGGAAATAGTTTTTCCGCACATTGTTGAAGAGCTCGTTGACGGTCGGCGGCTGTGCACGGTCGGGGTCGTCCTCACCGTAGACGAGTTCCTTGCGATAGGCGGCCTCGACGCGCTGGTTGCGGAACTCGAGCCCCGGCAGCTTGATGCCGACCAAGCTCAGAAGCGCGGTGCCGAAGATCGCCCAGAAGATCAGAGCGACGAAGAGCGCGTGCGGGATCTCGCCGACGATGGGAAGCTCGGTGACGTATTGCGACAGCCCCCAGAGCACGGGCAAGAAGGCCACCAGCGTCATGATCGCATCGACGAAGGCCACGCCTAGGCCTTCCATGATCGAGGCGAAGCGCATCGTGTCTTCCTGGACACGCTGGGAGGCGCCCTCGATGTGACGGACGCGCGGCCAGCGTTCCATGTAGAAATCGTTCATCGCGGTGCGCCAGCGGAACACGTAGTGCGAGACGAAGAAGCGGGTGATGACGAAGACGCCCATCGAGACGAAAGCGATCTCGGCGAAGAGGAAGGTGAGGCTGTAGAGATCCCAGGCCGTTACCGTGCCATCACCGGACAAGGCCGTCTGGAAGGTATCGAAAAACGGCCGGCGCCAGTTGTTGATGGCGACCGAAACCTGCACGCCGAAATAGGTGGTGAACAGGATGAAGATCGAACCCAGCACCGACCACATCTGCCATTTGTGCGGCGAATAGAAGAACCAGAACGCGGCGAAGGAGAGTGTCCAGACGGCGTAGAAGAGATAGAACCAGAGGAACTCCGGCGTGTAGAAATAGGCCAGTCCGATGACCGGCTCCTCGCGCTGGACGGGCAGCGGAAAGCCGAGAGCGGCGCCGATACTGTCGCCGAGGATATACCAGACGAAGATGCCGATTGCGGTCCAGGCAAGAACCGAGGGAAAGAAGACCTTGGGCTTCGGGAAAAAGGATTCGAACACGGGAGATTGCCTTCCGAGAACTGGATGCAGGCGGGCGCGACACCCTGTCGACCGGGCGATGCTCCGGGCACGGTTGCAATCCTACCTAGGCCAAACTGTGACGCACCGCAATCAGGCTCACGAATTTGTGCGGCACTGCGAAAGCGGTTGTCCCGGACGTAAAAAGGCCCGCCAGGAGGCGGGCCTTCTTTTCTCAATATTGGCTCGATCAGAGGTTCTTGGAGAGCTTGCGCTCCTCGCTCATCCCCTTCCACAGCGACCACATCATGACGATCAGAAGGAACGCGAAGGGCACACCCGTGGTCACGGCTGCCGCCTGCAGGGCGCCGAGGCCTCCACCGATCAACAGGACGATGGCGACCACACCCTCGAAAGTGGCCCAGAAAACGCGCTGGGCGACCGGGGGCTCCTCGATGCCGCCCGAGGTGATGGTATCGATGACCAGCGAACCGGAGTCCGACGAGGTCACGAAGAAGACCATCACCAGGACGATGCCGATGAAGGAGGCGATCTGGGTCATGGGATAGGACCTGAGCATCTCGAAGAGCATGACAGCCTGTTCGGAATTGGCCACCGCCTCATTGCCGTGGTCAATGACCTGATCGATCGCCGAGCCGCCGAAGGTCGACATCCAGATGATCGACACGACCGTCGGGATGACAAGCACGCAGGTGATGAACTCGCGCACGGTGCGGCCGCGCGAGACGCGGGCGATGAACATGCCCACGAACGGCGACCAGGAGATCCACCAGGCCCAGTAGAAAGCCGTCCAGCCCTGCATGAAGTTTGTGTCCGTCCGTCCGAAAGGATTGGACAGCGGCAGGATCTTGGTTGCGTAGGCCACGGTGTTTTCCCACAGGCCGGTCATGATGACGAGCGTGGGGCCGAAGACGAAGATGAAGACCAGCAGCAACAGCGCCAACACCATGTTGATCTCCGAGAGGCGCTTGACGCCCGCATCGAGACCCGCGACCACCGAGGCGAGCGCGATCGAGGTGATGAACAGGATGAGGATGATCTTCGCCGTCTCGCTGACCGGGATTCCGAAGAGGAAGTTCAGGCCCGCGAGTGCCTGTTCCGCGCCGAAACCCAGCGATGTCGCCAGACCGAAAAGGGTGGCGAACACCGCCAGCGTATCGATGACGTGACCGGGCCAGCCCCAGATGCGCTCTCCGAGCAGCGGATAGAAGGCCGAACGGAGCGTGAGTGGCAGGCCGCGATTGTAGCTGAAGAAGGCGAGCGCCAGCGCAACGACCGCGTAGATCGCCCAGGGGTGCGCGCCCCAATGGAATATGGTCGCGGCCATGGCGTTGAGACGCGCATCGTGCGGCGCATCGGCAGCGCCGGCGAGCGGCGCCCAGTCGGTACGCACGCCGTTTTCCATGACGATGCCGCCAATTGACGAATTGTAATGCGACAGCGGCTCGGAGACACCGAAGAACATCAGGCCGATGCCCATGCCGGCGGCAAACAGCATGGAGAACCACCCCATATACCCGTAGTCGGGCCGGGCGTCGGCGCCGCCAAGGCGGATCGAGCCCATCGGCGTGAAGATCAGCACCAGCGAGAAGACAACGAAGAGATTGCCAGCGATCAGCAGCGGCCAGTCGAACGTGTTGGTCATGGCCGGCCGCAGCCAATTGAAGAAATCCGCGGCTGATTCGCCGAACAGGAGCGTCAGAATGACGAAGCCGACGATGACGACGGCGGAAACGAAAAAGACGGGATTGTGAACGTCGAGACCGAGGATCTGGACGTTGTCCTGCCCTGCCTCGAAATCGGTATCGATCAGCAGGTTGGGATGTTGTTCTGAGTGTGATTCGTCGGACATGGAGCCCCCTGTTAATGTTGGCCCACCCAACCGGCACCCGAATGATCCGATGTTCCGGTCCATTCCAGCGCTGCCGGGCGATCGACACCCTGGCACGCGCCAATTCCCTCATAATTCAAGCCGGCATTCTGGTCCCCGAATTGCCGACGATCGATCAGGCGGTGCGAAAGAGTGTCTGCGACGAACTAGCACAGGTATGGGCAGATTACGACATGAACCCACCCCAGAAACGACACATTGTCGCCACAATTAGAACCGGAGGTGGAGGTGAGAGTGAAGCACCACCATGTGGTGCTCGACAGCCGTCCAATTTATCCGCGGCGGAGCGGCACGACCAGCGCCGCGGCGAGCACGAGCGCGAGGACGGCAGAAAGGCTGCCGAGCACATAGTTTCCGGTCAGATGCGCGAGGTTTCCCGCGACCAGCGGGCCGACGATCTGACCAACGCCGAAGGCGGCCGTCATCATCGCGAAAGCCCGCCGCGGACTGCTCTCGGCATATTTCCGTCCGACCTGCAGGCCGAAGGCGGTGATCATGACGAAAGTCAGGCCCAGGAGCGCACCGCCGACCATCGGACCGAAAGGCAGGGGCAGGAGAACGCTCGCCGCCACGCCGGCGGCCTCGACCAGGCAGCCTGTGATGAAAGTGGCGATCAGGCCGAAGCGTCGGGCAAAGAGGCCCCACAGTGCAACCGACGGCGCGGCCGCGATCCCCGTCACCAGCCAGGCCAGCGCCTCGGTGTTCGAGGAGCCCCCCGCCTCGCGGACGATGGCGATGAGAAAGGTCGCGGTGACGATGTAGCCGAAGCCGAAGAGACCGTAGGCGACCGTCAGCAGAACGAGCGGCCTGGTCCAGACGAGCGGCGGTTCCTTTTGCGCCGGCCCGGTTCGCGAAACGTTTCCGGGCAGGACAAACGCGGCAAACGCCAGCCCGACCAAAGCGGCGAGACCTCCGGCAATCCAGGCCGCCCGCCAGTCGCCGCCCCACATCATCACAGCCGCAAACAGAATAGCGGAGATCGATATGCCTGTCCCGACGCCCCCGAAATGGAACGACTGGACGGCAGTCCGCCCCCGCGCCAGTCCGTAAGACAACACGAGCGAGGACGCAAAGATCATCACGAAGGCGCTGGCGATGCCGGCGAAAAACCGGATGGCGGAAAAAAGCACGATGTCTGTCGTCAGGCTCATGGCGATGAGCAGGAGCGAAGTGGCGAGCAGTCCGGAGAGCGCGACGCGACGCTCGATGCCCTCGGCCCAGCCATAGGCGGCGAGCACCGCGCCGAGCAGGTAGCCGAGATAGTTGGCGGAGGCGATATAGCCTGCTTCCGCCGGCCCCATCGGCACACCGCTCATCATCGCCGGCAGGATGGGCGTGAAGTAGAAACGGCCGAGCCCCATGGCAACGGCCATGGCGACGGCTCCGGCGAGCCCCGTCACGACGACATCGCGTCTTGAGGTCGACTGGGGGGGCGTGGATGCAGGGGAAGTATCGGCAGGCATTGCTTCCCTTTCCTCCCCTGCGGCTTCGATGACAAGTGAGAAAATTTGATCTGTCGCATTACGGCATCGAAAAGGACGAGGCGGCAACATGTCCTAAATTTAATGCTCCCGGGGCAATCGCGGCGGTTGGCGGCTTCCAAAACATGCCTATTTGCAGCTAACAGATGATTGTGCATCGCAGCACGAAAGGAGATTGTCATGAAAACCGCATTGATCACCGGATCCACCAGCGGCATCGGCTACGGCATCGCCGAGGGCTTCGCCAGGAACGGATACAACGTCGTCATCAACGGGCTGGGTGACCTCGACAAGATCGAGGAGGAGCGCAGGAAGCTCGACAAGCTCGGCGACGGCGAGGTGATCTATGATCCGGCCAACATGCTTAACCCCGAGGAAATCGCGGCGATGGTCGCCAATGCCGAAAAGAAGTTCGGCTCGCTCGACGTCGTCGTTCCCAATGCCGGCATCCAGCATGTCGAGAAAATCGAGGATTTCCCAGTCGACAAATGGAACGCGATCATCGGCATCAACATGTCGTCGATCTTCCACGTGATCCGCGCGAGCTTCGGCGGCATGAAGGCGCGCAAGCATGGCCGCATCATCGCCATTGCATCGGCGCACGCGCTCGTCGCCTCCCCGTTCAAGAGCGCCTATGTGACGGCGAAGCACGGCGTCATGGGACTGATCAAGACCGTGGCGCTGGAAGGTGCCGAGTTCGGCGTGACGGCAAACGCCATCTGCCCGGGCTATGTGGAAACGCCGCTGGTCAAGGGCCAGATCGCCGATACCGCCAAGGCGCGCAACATGAGCGAGGAAGACGTGGTGCAGAAGGTTATACTCGAAGCCCAGCCGACCAAGCAGTTCGTGCAGGTCGACCAGATCGCCGCGCTGGCGCTGTTTCTGGCGAGCGACCAGGCGGCGCAGATCACCGGGAGCGCGCAATCGATGGACGGCGGCTGGGTGGCCCACTGATGGCCGATATCAAGCAAATGAACCTGGCGCTTCAGGGCGGCGGCGCGCACGGCGCCTTCACCTGGGGCGTGCTCGACCGGCTTCTGGACGAAAAGAACGTCGAGATCGAGGGCATATCCGGAACCAGCGCCGGGGCTGTGAACGCCACCCTTCTGGCCCACGGCCTGATGGCGGACGGGCGCCGCGGCGCGCAGAAGTCGCTGGCCGAATTCTGGGAAAAAACAAGCCGCGCCGGATCGGTCTGGTCCCCGCTGCCGACCTTGCCGAAATCGCTCATTCCAGGTGGCGAGATGATTGCCGCCGCCACCTACACGATATTCGACACGCTCACCCGGACCTTCTCGCCTTATGAATTCAATCCGTTCAACATCAACCCGTTGCGCGACCTCATGGCCGACTGCGTGGATTTTGACGCGCTGCGAAGCCATGAGGCAATCAAGCTTTTCCTCAGCGCCACCAACGTGCGCACCGGCAGGGTGAAGGTGTTCGATTCACGCGAGGTCAGCCTCGACGTGGTGATGGCCTCCGCCTGCCTGCCCTTCATCTACAAGGCGGTGGAGATCGAGGGCGAGCATTACTGGGACGGCGGCTATATGGGCAACCCCGCGCTGTTTCCCTTCTTCTACGTCTGCAAAAGCCGCGACGTGCTGATCGTGCACATCAATCCGATGGAACGCGACGAGGTGCCGATGAGCGCGCCGGAGATCATGAACCGGATCAACGAGATCTCCTTCAACGGCTCACTGATTGCGGAACTGCGCGCGATCAATTTCGTCAGCAGGCTGCTCGACGAAGGATGGCTCAAGGACGAGTACAAGGACCGGCTCAAGCGGATTCTTGTCCACTCGATCCGGTCGGACGACAGCCTCGAAGATCTTTCCGTGGCTTCGAAATTCGACGTCGATTGGCCGTTCCTGACGGATTTGAGGGACCGCGGCCAGCTTGCCGCGGAGAACTGGCTTTCGGAAAACTACAAACATGTGGGCAAGAAATCGACGGTGGATCTGGCCACCAACTATCTCCGCTCGGCGGACCCGAAAGGCGAGCGGCACGAGGTGACGGGCAAGGAAGCGGCGGAGTAAATTGAGATGGAAAGCCGTTCGTTCGGCTTTGCATATTTACTTTCGCAATCGCAGGAGACGCGCTAGGTTTGACCAAATATAAAAATTTTGGGGCCCTATGTCGTCAGCTGTCCGCAATTCCATCCGTTTTCTTCTCAACGGTGAAACCGTTGAGCTATCGGGCTTCGCCCCCGATCTGACACTTCTGGACTGGCTGCGGCTGGACCGCCGGCTGACCGGAACCAAGGAAGGCTGCGCGGAGGGCGACTGCGGCGCCTGCACGGTGCTCGTGGGACGGATGATCGACGGGATGCTGACCTATGAAAGCGTCAACGCCTGCATCCGCTTTGTGGGCTCGCTCGACGCGACCCACGTGGTGACCGTCGAGCACCTGAACCGGCCGGACGGCGAACTGGCCCCGGTGCAGCAGGCGATGGTGGACCTTCACGGCTCGCAATGCGGTTTCTGCACGCCGGGCATCGTCGCTTCGTTGCACGCGCTGTGGCTGAGCGATCCCGAACCCGGCGTCAAGGATATCGAACGGGCGCTTCAGGGCAATCTGTGCCGCTGCACCGGCTACGAGCCGATCGTCAGGGCCGCGCTCGCCGCCTCGAAAATCGAACCTGACGAAGACAACGACCGGCTGGTGGCGGCGCGCGAGGCGACTGCGACAGCACTGACGGAACTCGCCGACGGTGCGCGTGTGGAAATCGATCACCCGGAGGGAAAGACCTTCATTCCAGCCGACGCCGATGATCTGGCGGAGATCTACGAAGCCAATCCCGAGGCGACGATCGTGGCCGGTTCGACCGATGTCGGACTTTGGGTGACGAAGGGCATGCGCGATATCGCCCCGGTGATCTTTGTCGGCCATCTTACCGAGTTGCAGGCTATCGAGGAGACGGAAGACGGACTGAAGATCGGCGCCGGCGTCAGCTATTCGATGGCGCGCGGGGCAATCCTTTCGCAGCTGCCGCAACTCACTGAACTCTGGGACCGTCTCGGCGGCGAACAGGTGCGCAATATGGGCACCATCGGCGGCAATATCGCCAACGGTTCGCCCATCGGCGACACCCCTCCCCCGCTGATCGCGCTCGGGGCCACGCTGACGCTGCGGAAAGGTTCGGCGCGGCGGACGCTGCCGCTTGAGGATTTCTTCATCGAATACGGCAAGCAGGATCGCGCCAAGGGCGAGTTCGTCGAAAGCGTGACAGTGCCTCCGTCGCCGGAAGATGCACATTTCGCCGTCTACAAGATCTCCAAGCGCCGCGACGAGGACATCTCCGCGCTGTGCGCCGCAATGCTGGTGGTACTCGACGAGGAGAACAGGGTTGCAACCGCCCGTATCGCCTTCGGCGGCATGGCCGGCACCCCGAAACGGGCGAAGGCGGTGGAACACAGCCTGACCGGCGCGAATTGGGGCTGGAGCACGATCCAGGCCGCGCAGGGAGAACTCGAGAAGGACTATTCTCCGCTGAACGACTGGCGCGCCTCGGCCGACTACCGGATGCGGGTGGCGCAGAACCTCCTGACCCGCTTCTTCCTCGAAACCTCGGGCGCACCGGCACGGCTCGACACCAGCGAGCCGGTGATGATGGAGGCGGGCGAATGAACCACCCCTTCAAGCCAGACCTCGAGGCCCGGACGGTCAAGGGCGGCGCGCATGTCGCCCGGCCGCACGATTCGGCGATCAAGCACGTCACCGGCAAGGCGGTCTATATCGACGACATGCCGGAACCAACCGGCACGCTGCACGCCTATCTGGGGCTGAGCGCGCGCGCCCACGCCAAAATCCTGTCGATGGACCTGACAAGGGTGGCGGCCGCGCCAGGCGTCAAGCTGGTTCTCACCGCTGCCGACATTCCCGGCGTCAACGACATCTCGCCCGCCGGGCTCGACGATGAGCCGGTGCTTGCCGAGAACGAGGTGAAATTCTACGGCCAGCCGGTCTTTTGCGTGGTGGCGGAGACGCGCAACGCCGCGCGCAAGGCCGCGCAACTGGCGGAGATCGCGTATGACGACCTGCCCTACGCCACCGACGTCGTGGAAGCGATGGAAGCGGGCCACGGCCATGTCTGCGCGCCGCTGACGCTGAAGCGCGGCGACGTGGAGGCCGGCCTCGCCAAGGCGGCGAACCGGCTCAAGGGCGAGATGCGGGTCGGCGGCCAGGACCATTTCTATCTCGAGGGCCATATCTCGATGGCCATTCCCGGTGAGGACGACGAGGTGACCGTCTGGGCATCGACCCAGCATCCGAGCGAAATCCAGCACATGGTCGGCCATGCGCTCGGCGTGCCGTCTCATTCGGTCAACGTGCAGGTGCGCCGCATGGGCGGTGGCTTCGGCGGCAAGGAGACGCAGGGCAACCAGTTCGCCGCGTTGGCGGCGATCGCGGCAAAGAGATTGAACGTGCCGGTGAAGATCCGCCCGGACCGGGACGACGACATGTCGATCACCGGAAAGCGGCACGATTTCCATATCGGCTACGACGTCGGCTATGACGACGAGGGCCGCATTCTCGCCTTCGACGGCACGTTTGCGGCGCGCTGCGGCTATTCCTCCGATCTTTCGGGACCGGTGACCGACCGGGCGCTCTTTCACGCCGACAACTGCTATTTCTACGAGGATGTGCGGCTTCAATCGCGGCCGATGATGACCAATACCGTGTCCAACACCGCCTTTCGCGGTTTTGGCGGCCCGCAGGGGCTGATCGCGGCGGAACGCATCGTCGAGGAAATCGCCTACAAGCTCGGCCGCGATCCGCTGGAGATCCGCAAGGCCAACTTCTACGGCGGCGACGGCCGCAACCTGACGCCCTACCACCAGACAGTCGAAGACAACATCATCGGCCGCATTGTCGATGAACTCGAGGAGAGTTCCGACTATCAGGCCCGGCGACAGGCCATCGTCGAATTCAACGCGAACAGCCCTGTGATCCGCAAGGGGATCGCGCTCACCCCGGTGAAGTTCGGCATCTCGTTCACCGCCACCTGGTACAATCAGGCGGGCGCGCTGGTGCATGTCTACCGAGACGGCTCGCTGCATCTCAATCACGGCGGAACCGAGATGGGACAAGGGCTCAACACAAAGGTCGCGCAGGCGCTCGCCGAGGAATTCCAGGTGGATTTCTCGATGATCAAGATCACCGCGACCAACACCGGCAAGGTGCCCAACACATCGGCCACGGCGGCTTCCTCGGGAACCGACCTCAACGCCATGGCCGCAGTCGATGCGGCGCGGCAGATCAAGGACCGGCTGATCGACTTCGCGGCCGACAAATATTCGGTGCCGAAGGAAACGGTGGTGTTCGAGCCCAACCGGGTGCGGGTGGGCAACCAGGTCTTCTCCTTCGGCGACTTCGTCGACCAGGCCTATATGGGCCGGGTGCAGTTGTCGGCGGCGGGCTTCTACAAGACGCCCAAGATCCACTGGGACCGGTCGACCGGCAAGGGCCGGCCTTTCTACTATTACGCCTATGGCGCCGCCGTCTCCGAAGTGTCCGTCGACACGTTGACGGGCGAGTATCAGGTCGACCGCGTCGACGTTCTTCACGACGTCGGCAAATCCCTCAATCCGGCCATCGACAAGGGTCAGGTCGAGGGCGCCTTCATCCAGGGCATGGGCTGGCTGACGACCGAGGAACTGTGGTGGGACGACAAGGGACGGCTTCGTACGCACGCCCCGTCGACCTACAAGATCCCGCTCGCATCCGACCGGCCGCGCATCTTCAACGTCAAGCTCGCCGACTGGTCGGAAAACCGCGAGATGACGATCCGCCGCTCAAAGGCGGTGGGTGAACCGCCCTTCATGCTGCCCGTCTCGGTGCTCGAAGCGATCTCGATGGCAGTAGCCTCGATCGACGATTACCGGAACTGCCCGCGCCTCGACGCGCCGGCCACGCCCGAACGGGTGCTGATGGCCGTCGAGAGGCTCAAAGCCGGCGCATGAGCCGGGATCTCGCGGCGTTCCGTACCTTTGCCGGTGATGCCGGAGCGGACGGTTTCGTTCTCGTTCGAGTAACGGAAACCAAAGGCTCGGCGCCGCGCGAGGCCGGCGCCTTCATGGCCGTTTCCGCCACGGCCACCTTCGAGACAATTGGCGGCGGGACGCTGGAATTCGAGGCGATCGAGCGGGCGCGGGCAATACTCGAGGGCGCGGTCGCACACAATCTCGACTGGGTGCTGGGGCCCGAAAGCGGACAGTGTTGCGGCGGCCGGGTGAAACTGTCGTTCGAACGGCTCGATGCGGACGCGGCGGAAAAGGTCGAGGCGATGATCGGCGAGGAGAACCGCCGCAAGCCCGAAGTCTGGATCTTCGGCGGCGGTCATGTGGGGCGCGAGCTGATCCGTTTCCTGTCGTTCCTGCCGGTCCACATCCATCTGGTCGAAAGCCGGCAGAGCGAAATCCTCCTCGCTCCCGACGGCGCCCTGCCCCACCTCGCCGCAATGCCCGAAAGCATGGTGCCCGACATCGCGCCCGGATCGGCGGTGGTGGTGCTCACGCACGACCATGCGATCGACTTCCTCGTCGTGGAAGCCGCCTTGCAGCGCGACGATCTCGCCTTTGTCGGCATGATCGGATCGAAGACGAAGCGGGCGACGTTCGAAAGCCGCTACCGCAGGGAAGGCGGAGACGCGGCGAAACTGGAAGGCCTCGTCTGCCCCATCGGCCGCAAGCTTGAGGATAAGCGCCCCGAAGTGATCGCGGTGACCGTCGCGGCCGAACTGATGGCCGCCTTCTCCGACCCCACATCCGCCTGAACACGCGGTCCGGCAGGGACGACCCACGTTTTCGTATAGACTTCGCACATCTGCGTATGATCGAAACGATTGCAATCATAAGCATGCTTATTATATCTCGCGCTTATGACTGACGCGAATATCGACAATCTGGGGTTCATGGTCCACGACGTGGCGCGCCTTCTGCGCCGCCGCTTCGAGGCACGCGGACGCGAATACGGCCTCTCGGCCGCCCAATGGCGGGCGGCGGTGAGGCTGGTCAAGCATGGACCGATGAGCCAGGCGAAGCTCGCTGAAGTGCTCGAAATCGAACCGATCAGCGTCTCCCGGTTGATCGACCGGATGGAGCAGGCCGGTTGGGCCGTCCGCCGCCCCGACGAGAACGATCGCCGCGCCAATGTCGTCCATCCGACAGACCTGGCGGTCGAAGCCTTTTCCAAGGTCAAGTCGATGGCCGGCAGCATTTACGAAACCGCCCTCGATGGGCTGAGCCAGGACGAACGCCGCACGCTGATCAAGGCGCTGGCGGCGATGACCGACAACCTGGCCCGGAACGAAATCGCGCCTGAAGAGGCCGCACCGATCAAGAAGCAGGTAACACGATGAGCATTCAGGAAAAGAACCCCTCCGAAGGCGTTCCCACGGAAGCCCCGGCAGACATCAAGTCGGAAGCACCCGCCACACCGGAAAAGCCCAAGCGCAAGCGCGGCCGCAGGCTCGCTCTGATGTTCCTGGTTCCTGTCCTGCTCGTCGGCGTCGGCGGCTATGTGTGGATCACCGGCGGCCGGTACGAGGATACGGAGAACGCCAACCTGCTGTTCTCGAAGATCGCCATCGCATCGGAAATCACCGGCCGCGTGACGGAATCCAACGTCGCCAACAACAAGCACGTCCACAAGGGCGATGTCCTGTTCTCGGTCGATCCGGAGCCGCTGAAGATCGCGCTCGACCAGGCCAATGCGGCCATCGAGACCGCCCGTCTCAACGTCGCCCAGCTGCGAACCGCCTATCAGCAAGCGCTGGTGCAGCAGCAGGCCGCGGAAAACGACGTCGCCTATGCCCAGGATACGCTCAAGCGCTACAAGACGCTTTCCAACAAGGGGGTGGCCACAACATCGAGCTATGACGATGCGCTGCACGATGCCAAGAAGGCTGATGATCAGCTCGCATCGGCCAAGGAGGCGGTCGCCAATGCCAGGGCCGCCGCCGGCCCCGCACTCGAAGGCGAAATCGACGACCATCCGAACGTGATTGCCGCGAAGGCCGCCGCCGACAAGGCCGCCTACGATCTCAAGGTCGCGACCGTCCACGCTCCCGCCGACGGCATGCTCTACGAAGCATCGGATTTCCGTCCCGGCCGGTATGTGGCCGCGGGAACGGCGCTGTTCACGCTGGTGGAAACCACCCAGCCGTGGGTGGAAGCCAATTTCAAGGAAACGCAACTGACGCACATGGCCGAGAACCAGACGGCCGAAGTGACCTTCGACGCGCTGCCCGATCGGCATTTCCGCGCCACCGTCAAGTCGATCGGCGCAGGCACGGGAGCCGAGTTCTCCCTGCTTCCGGCGCAGAACGCCACCGGCAACTGGGTGAAGGTCACCCAGCGCATTCCGGTGCAACTGACCCTCGACAACGCGGATGCCGAATTCCTCATGCGTTCGGGAATGAGCGCCGAGGTATCGGTGGACACGGGTTTCCACCGCCATTTCGGCGATCTCTTCGCGACGGCCAAGGCTGCCGAATAAAGTCTGAAAGACGCCGATCATGTCCGCCCTTTCCGAACAAGACCACGCCAATATCCCGCATCGCGGGCTGATCACCGTGTCGGTGATGCTGGCGACGATCATGCAGGTGCTCGACACCACGATCGCCAACGTCGCCCTGCCCTCCATGACGGGCGACCTCTCGGCCTCGCGCGACACGATCAACTGGGTGCTGACGTCCTACATCGTGGCGGCCGCCATCATGACGCCGGTGACCGGCTGGATGGCCGACCGGTTCGGCCGGCGTGAACTCTTCATGGTGACGATCGCCGGCTTTACCATATCCTCGATGGCGTGCGGGCTGGCGTGGAACCTCAATGCGATGGTGGGCTTTCGCATTCTCCAGGGCGTTTTCGGCGCTGCGATCGTGCCGCTGTCGCAGACATTCCTGCTCGACATCAACCCGAAGGAAAAGCACGGCCAGGCGATGGCGATCTGGGGCGCGGGCATCATGGTGGGACCGATCGCCGGCCCTACGCTCGGCGGCTATCTGACCGAATATTTCAACTGGCGCTATGTCTTCTTCATCAACCTGCCGGTCGGCATTCTCGCTTTTGCGGGGTGCATGCTCTATCTGCCGCGCATCGGGCGGCGGCTCCGGAAATTCGATTTCTTCGGGTTTGCGATGCTCTCGCTCGGCGTGGGCGCGCTTCAGCTCATGCTCGATCGGGGCGGCGAGGTCGACTGGTTCTCCGCGATGGAAATCTGGATCGAACTTGCACTCTGCATCACCGGTTTCTGGGTCTTCATCGTCCATATCCTGACTGACGATGACCCGTTCATCGACCCGAAGATATTCGTCGACCGCAATTTTGCGACGGGCCTCATCTTCATCTTCATCGTCGGCATTGTGCTGCTCGCCAGCATGGCGCTCTTGCCACCGATGCTGGCGAATATCTTCGGCTACTCGACGATCTCCACCGGCCTCGTCATGGCCCCGCGCGGGGTGGGAACGATGGTCTCGATGCTGCTCGTCGGCCGGCTTGTCCGCCACATCGACGCACGCCTGCTGGTGATTGTCGGTCTCGGCCTGACCTCCTACTCGCTCTACAGGATGGCCGGCTTCACGCCGCAGATGGACGACTATCTGATCATCGAGACAGGCGTTATCCAGGGCCTCGGTCTGGGGCTCGTCTTCGTACCGCTCTCGACGGTCGCCTTCGCCACGCTGCCGCCACGGTTCCGCACCGACGCCACGGCGCTCTTCAGCCTGACGCGCAATATCGGTTCGTCGATCGGCATCTCGGCGGTCACGGTGTTCCTCACGCGCAATATCCAGATCAACCACGCCGAACTGTCGACATTCATCAACCCGTTCAACCAGCAGCTCACCAACATCATGCCGCAGCAATCCAATCAGATGCTCGAGGTGATGGACAATCTGGTCAACCAGCAGGCCGCGATGATTTCCTACAACAACGACTTCAAGCTGATGATGCTGGTCACGCTCGCGGCGATCCCGCTGACGCTACTCCTGCGCAAGCCGGACCACTCCGGCGGAGGAGAATCCGCAGCCGCGGCGATGGAATGACGGGCCGCAGCCCGAGCTAAAGCCGCGCCCCGGTCGCGCCGTCGAACATCAGCACCGTCGAACTTCGCAGATCGAGCCACGCCGTTCCCTCGGGGACGGCGTGTTCGTGCGAGGTGTGGACGGTGAAAGGCTGGCCGCCAAGCGTGCCGTGGAACAGGCGAATGGCGCCCAGTTCCTCGACGTGATCGATGGCAAACGGCAGCGCGCCGGCGGTTTCGGTCTCCACCATCCGCGCGCTCTCCGGACGCACGCCGATCTTGACCGCTCCGGGACGGCCCGTTTCGACCGGCGCGGGCAAATCCATACCGCCCGCGAGATAGACCCGCCCGTTGCCCCTGTAGTCGGCATCGATCAGGTTCATCGGCGGCGCACCCATGAAGCTCGCGACGAAGGTGCTTCGCGGCTGGTGATAGATTTCGGACGGCGTGCCGATCTGTTCGATGCGGCCGGCATTCAGGACCACGATGCGGTCCGCCATGGTCATGGCCTCCACCTGGTCATGGGTGACGTAGACCGAGGTGACGCCGAGGCGGCGCTGCAGCGCGCGGATCTCGATACGCATCTGCCCGCGCAGCTTAGCGTCGAGATTGGACAGCGGCTCGTCGAACAGGAACAGCGCGGGATTGCGGACGATGGCACGGCCCATAGCGACGCGCTGGCGCTGGCCGCCGGACAACTGGCTCGGCTTGCGGTCGAGAAATTCGCCGAGATTGAGCATGGAAGCCGCGTCCCGCACGGCCTTGTCGATCCCGGCCTTCGACGTGCCGCGATTGCGCAGGCCGTAGGCCATGTTGTTGAAGACCGTCATGTGCGGATAAAGCGCGTAGTTCTGGAACACCATCGCAATGTCGCGCAGCGCCGGCTCGACATCGTTGACGCGCTTTCCCGCGATATCGAGGTCACCTTCCGTGATGCTCTCGAGCCCGGCGATCATCCTGAGGATCGTCGACTTTCCGCAGCCGGACGGTCCGACGAGAACGAGAAACTCGCCCTTCTCGATATCGAAGCTCGTGGGATGAACCGCTGTGACGCCGTTCGGGTAGGTCTTGGAGACGTTGGAGAGCGTGACCTGTTTCATCGTCGCACCTATTTGTCGCTTTCCGTCAGGCCCTTGATGAACCAGCTCTGGAAAACGATGACGACCAGAATGGGCGGGATCATCGCCAGCACGGCCAGCGCGAAAGCCTGATTGTAATCGGGGATCTGGGCACCGACCCAGACAAGGAGGATCTGCTTGATGCCCCGCACGAGCGTGAAGAAGCTCTCGTCGGTGGTCATCAACATGGGCCAGAGATACTGGTTCCAGCCGTAGACGAACATGATGATGAAGATCGCCGCGATCATGTTGCGCGACAGCGGGATCAGGATGTCCACGAAGAACTTGAAGGGACCCGCGCCGTCGATGCGGGCGGCCTCGAGCAGTTCCTCGGGCACGGACTTGAAGAACTGGCGAAAATAGAAGGTGCCTGTAGCGGACGCCAGAAGCGGGACGATGAGGCCCGAATAGGTATCGACCAGGCCGAGCTTCGTCATCACCTCGTAGGACGGCAGGATGCGCACCTCGAGCGGCAGGAGCAGCGTGGTGAAGATCATCCAGAAGAACACCACGCCCATCTTGAAGCGGAAATAGACGATCGCATAAGCGGCAAGCATCGACAGGACGATCTTGCCGACGGCGAAGCCGATGCCGAGGATGAAGGAATTCTTGAGCATGGCGAGGCCGGTGACCTTGCCGGTGAAACCGCCTTTTTCGAACAGCACCTTGTCGTAGGTGGCGACGAAATCACCGCCCCAGGAGGTCATCAGACCCTTCATGTGGATCTCGTAGGGATCGTGGGTCGAGGTCAGGAAGGCGACGGCGATCGGACCGATCATGAAGGCGACGCCCAGAAGCAGGACGAGATGGTCGAAGATACGGGTCTTGTTCATCGCCGCCTCGCTTTACGTGTAGTGAACGCGCCGCTCGATGAAGCGGAACTGGAAGACGGTGAGCACGAAGACCACCAGCATGAGAATGACGGACTGGGCCGACGAACCGCCGATATCGTTGCCGCGGAAGCCGTCCATATAGACCTTGTAGACGAGCGTGATCGGGTTGTTGGCCGCCTTGTCCTTCACGGTGGTGTCGATGATGCCGAACGTGTCGAACAGCGCGTAGGTCATGTTGATGATCAGCAGGAAGAACGCCGTCGGCGACAGGAGCGGCAGGACGACGGTCCAGAAGCGACGGACCGGCGAGCGGCAGTCGATCGCGGCGGCCTCGACGACGGAGACTGGAATGCCCTGCAAGCCGGACAGGAAGAAGATGAAATTGTAGGGGATCTGTTTCCACACCGAGATGGTGATCATGGCGATCGCCGTATCCCAGTAGTCGATTCCGACCCGCATGTCCCAGCCGAACCAGGCCGCGAGATCGACAAAGGGACCGATATGCTGGTCGAAGAACATCACGCCGATCAGACCGGCGACCGGCGGGGCGACCGCGTAGACCGAGATCAGGAGCGTCTTGTAGGCGCTCGATCC
Organism: Hyphomicrobiales bacterium; assembly: GCA_002709005.1. GTDB lineage: Bacteria > Pseudomonadota > Alphaproteobacteria > Rhizobiales > Rhizobiaceae > Pseudohoeflea. Next base: position 45,114 of record PAPH01000009.1, read on the forward strand.
GCGAATGACCTTGTCGGCCTTGACCGCCAGAAGCAGGCCGATCGCCAGCGACAGGAAAGTGACGAGGAAGGTGAAGACGACCGTAAAGTTGGCGATCTTGAGATATTCGCGCGAGGACAGGATGTCCTGATAATTCGCCATGCCGACGAAGGTGGCGCCGAAACCGAAGGGATCCTCGATATAGAACGACGACTGGATAGCCTGCGCTGACGGCCAGTAGAAGAAGATGACGATCACAGCCATCTGCGGCAGGATCAGCAGATAGGGAAGCAGCGGACGGTTGAACTGAACGCGTTTCATGGCCAGGTCGTTTCGGGGAAGCAGAGTGGCACCCGGGAGCGTCTCCCCCGGGTGCCGGATGACGGACCGGAGAAGATCAGCCGGCGGTCTTGGCGAAGCGCGAGAGCAGCGAGTCGCCCTCTTCCTTGATGGTTTCCATCGCTTCGGCCGGAGTGGTCTCGCCCGAGAAGATGCGGCCGTATTCACGTTCCATCACTTCGCGGATCTGCGGATAGAATCCGAGGCGGTAGCCCTTGTTCCATTCGCCCGCCGGCAGCGAGAGCTGCTGGATACCGATCTCGGCAACCGGCTTCTCGTCGTAGTAGCCCTCTTTCTTGGCGAGTTCGTAGGCGGCCTTGGTGATCGCCACGTAGCCGGTGGACTTGTGATAGAAGACCTGGATTTCAGGCGAGGTCAGGAACTGGAAAAACGACGCGGTGCAGTTGTTCTCCGCTTCCGACTTCCCTGCCATGGCGAACAGCGCCGCGCCGCCGATGAAGGAATGCACGCCAGCCCCGTCGATCGAATCCCAATAGGGAAGGAAAGTGGCAGAGAACGGCATCTGGGCGGTCTTCTGCAGGCCGCCGAAAGAGCCCGAGGAGCCGATCCAGAGCGCGGCCTTGTTTTCCTCGAAGACCTTCTGGTTGTCCGACCAGCCGGCGCCGTAATAGCCGAAATAGCCCTCATCGGCCCAGGCCTTGAGCTTGTCATACATCATGACGTGCTCGGGCGCGGTAACGTTGATCGTGGTGTCGATGACGCTGTCATAGCCGTTGTTGTTGGAGGCAAACTGGATGTCGTTGCGCGAGAAGAAGTTCTCGGTGAACTCCCAGGTAAGCTGCGACTGGACAAGCGGAACGTAGCCGGCGTCCTTGAGCTTCGGGGCGACGGCTTCAAAATCTTCCCAGGTCTTGGGAGCCTCCACGCCGGCCTTTTCGAGTGCCTCGGTGTTGATGTACATGATCGGTGCCGAGGAATTGAACGGCATGCCGATGAACTTGCCGTCGGCATCGGCATAGAAATTGCGCACGCCGTCGATGAAGGCATCGCGGTCGAATTCGTGACCGGCGTTCTTGATCAGGTCCTCGGCCGGAATGACAGCGCCGCGGGCGTTGATGATGGTGGCCGCGCCGGCGTCGAAGACCTGCAGGATGTTGGGCTGCTCGCCCGAGCGGAAGGCGGCGATGCCGGCGGCAAGGGCTTCCTCGTAGGTGCCCTTGGAGACCGGGGTCAGGCTGCATTCGCTCTGGGCGTCGTTGAACTTGGTGGCGATTTCGTTGATGACGTCACCATTGTGACCGCTCATGCCGTGCCACCAGGTGATGTCGGTCTGCGCATGGGCGGCGGACGAGGCGAGGACGCCTGCGGCGACGGAAACGGACAGGAGCATTCTGTGTCCAGACATTGGGTTTCTCCGATGTTTTCTTCGGGTGGAAAGGCGAAATACAAGCCCCGTCTAGGCTGGCCCTGTTTCGCGTCGATGACGCTTTTGTTGCGCTTTTGTGAAACCGTCATTCCATCCACAGGCATCGGCAAACCTGGCCGCCAGGCCGGGTGAGGAAGGACTTTCAAAACGTCATCGTCTCGCGCATGATGCGTCGCAGCGAGGACACGCGGGCCGAAGGGGCGGACCGCCCTCGGGCCGATTGTGACACTATGTGGGGAAGTGACGGATGTACGAGTTTGCGATTGCCTGGGACTGGATGGCCTTCGCGGTGCGCTGGCTGCACGTTATCACGGCAATCGCCTGGATCGGATCATCGTTCTATTTCATCGCGCTCGACCTGGGCCTGAGACAGCGGCCGGGCCTTCCCGAAGGCGCGCACGGCGAGGAATGGCAGGTCCACGGGGGCGGCTTCTACCACATTCAGAAATATCTGGTGGCGCCGAAGGAGATGCCGGAGCACCTGACCTGGTTCAAGTGGGAATCCTACGCGACCTGGCTGTCGGGCTTCGCCATGCTGTGCGTGGTCTATTACGCCGGTGCGGAACTGTTCCTGATCGACCCCAACAAGATGGAACTTCCCGTCTGGGGAGCGATCGCCATCTCCTTCGGCTCGATCGTGCTCGGCTGGGTCGTCTACGACCTGTTGTGCAAGTCGCCGCTGGGAGAAAACCCGACCAGCCTGATGCTGCTTTTGTTCGTCGTGCTGGTCGCCATGGCCTGGGGCTACGATCAGGTGTTTACCGGCCGGGCCGCGCTTCTGCATCTGGGTGCCTTCACCGCCACGATCATGACCGCCAACGTCGCCCACATCATCATCCCCAACCAGAAGATCGTGGTCGCCGACCTCATCGCCGGCCGCACACCGGACCCGAAATACGGCAAGATCGCCAAGCTGCGCTCGACGCACAACAACTACCTCACCCTGCCCGTCATCTTTCTGATGCTATCGAACCACTATCCGCTGGCCTTCGCCTCGGAATACAACTGGGTGATCGCCGCGCTCGTCTTCCTGATGGGGGTGACGATACGGCACTGGTTCAACACGGTTCACGCGCGTCGCGGCAAGCCCTACTGGACTTGGCTGGCGACCGCGATCCTGTTCATCTGCATCATGTGGCTATCGACCATTCAGCCGCCCGTTGACGAGGAGGCCGCAGCCAACGCCCCCCTGCCGGCAGGGTTCACGCGTTTTGCGGAGAATGCCCATTTCGAGGCGGTGACCGAGACCGTTTCCAGCCGCTGCTCCATGTGCCATGCGGCCGAGCCCGTCTGGGAAGGCATCCACCGCGCACCGAAGAACGTGAAACTGGAAACACCCAACGAGATCGCCATGCATGCCCGCGAAATCTATCTCCAGGCCGGACGCGCCCATGCGATGCCGCCCGGCAACGTCACCATGATCTCCGGCGAAGAGCGCCGGCTGCTTGTCGCCTGGTATGAATCCGCGGTTTCGGGCGCAGCACAATGACGGCGAAAATACTCCGCGGGCGGCTGCTCTCCTTCCTCGCGCGTCCCGCCGGGCGGGATGACACGTCTAGCTATTTTTTCGAGGAGGACGGCGCGCTGCTGATCGCCGAGGGCCGCATCGCGGCGACCGGGACGTTCAGCGAGATCATGGACGAGGCCGATGAAGGGATCGAGGTCATCGATCACCGGCCGCACCTCATTCTGCCGGGCTTCATCGATCCGCATATCCACTTCCCGCAGATGCAGGTGACCGCATCTTACGCGGCAAGCCTGCTCGAATGGCTCAACACCTACACCTTCGTCGAGGAACAGCGTTTTGCCGACCGCGAGCACGCGGCCCGCTTCGCCGATCTGTTCTTCGACGAACTGCTGCGGCACGGCACCACCACGGCGTCGGCCTTCTGTTCGGTGCACACCACTTCCGCCGACGCGTTTTTCGAGGCCGCCTGCCAGCGCAAGCTGATGATGATTGGCGGCAAGGTGATGATGGACCGCAACGCGCCCGGCAAGCTGACGGACACACCGGAGAAAAGCTACGAGGACACCAAGAAGGTCATCTCGCGCTGGCATGGGCGGGGACGCGCGTTGGTGGCGATCACACCGCGGTTTGCGATTACCTCGACGCCCGAGCAACTGGAGATGGCGCAGGCGCTCTCCGAGGAGTTTCCCGATCTTCACATCCAGACGCATCTTTCGGAGAACGATGCCGAGATCGAATTGACGATGAAGCTCTATCCGGAGGCGAAGGACTATACCGACGTCTATGCGCGTTACGGGCTTCTGGGGCGGAAGACGCTGCTCGGCCATGCCATCCATCTTTCAGACCGCGAGATGGACGCCATCGCGGAAGCAGGCTCCATCGCCGTGCACTGCCCAACCTCGAACCTGTTCCTGGGCTCCGGGCTGTTCGATCTCGAACGGCTCGACGCGAAGAACGTCAGGGTCGCGGTCGCGACCGACATCGGCGGCGGCACCAGCTATTCCATGCTGCGGACGCTCGACGAGGCCTACAAGATCCAGCAATTGAAGAAGAACCGGCTCTCGCCGATCGAAAGCTTCTGGTGGGCGACGCGCGGCAACGCCGAAGCTCTCGGGCTGGAAAAGCGGATCGGCACGCTTGCCGCTGGCAGCGACGCCGACATCATCGTGCTGGACTCCGCCGTGACCCCTGCTATGGCTATCCGGCGCGAGACGGTGGAAACGCTCGAGGAAGAACTCTTCCTGCTCCAGACCATGGGCGATGACCGTTGTGTCCGCGAGGTCTATGTCGCGGGCCGTGCCTCCCATCCCGACCGGCGCTGACGGGCTGGTCCAGGCACAAGAGCAAATCATGGAAACGACCGTTGAATTGCATAACGTCCCCGGCACCGGCGCGGCGATGGGCTGGGCCGGCGGCCACACCGTGGTGATCGACCGCCCGGAAGGGCGCGCCGGCGGCATGGGGCTCGGTTTCAGCGGCGCGCAGATGCTGGCGGTGGCGGTGGGCGGCTGCTTCTGCAACAGCCTGCGCTACGCGGCCGCCTCCCTCGATATAGAGATCGACGTCGTCGAGGTTTCGGTGACCGTCGTGCTCGGTGGAGAGCCGCTGGTGACGCAGGAAGCCCGGCTGGACGTCCACTGCACCCGCACCGACGGCGGCGACACCAGCGAACTGATAGAGAAGACGAAGCAGACCTGCATGGTCGCCAACACTCTGCAACGGGGTGTGAAACTGACCGTCGGTACACGCGCGTCCTAGCCTCGATGCTTGTCAGACATCAGACCCGGCAACCGAATTTCGCCTATGTCATAATTCTGTCTTAACCATTCATTAAGGATATCGGTGCAAGCTGTTAGACAGCAACGGTTTTCAAAGCCGTTTAGGGTCGCGTGTGCACGGATGTACTGCCACGCGGCTTTTGCTTTTTTAGGCTTCCCGAAAATCCGGAACGCTAGAGCATCCTGCCTTCAGGCGGAATCGCCTGAGGCAGAAAAGATGCTCTACAATCAAAGGAGTAGAGCGTGCTTTGTGCGTCCATATGGACGCACGCCGCTCTAGCCTCAACTGCCGCGATAGGTGGAGTAGCTGTAGGGCGAGACCAGCAGCGGCACGTGGTAGTGGCTCTCCGCATCGGCGATCCCGAAACGGATCGGAATGACGTCGAGAAACGGCGGTTCCGGAATTTCGACACCGGCTTCGCGGAAATAATCCCCAGCGTGAAAGACGAGCCGGTAGACGCCGGCGCGCATTTCGGTGCCGAGCAGCAGCGCGCCGTCGACACGGCCGTCGTAGTTGGTGATCATGGAACGGATCGACACCCACTCGCCGCTTTCGAGCCTGAAGAGCTCTATCTGCATTCCGGAGGCAGGCACGCCGCTCGCGGTATCGAGAACATGGGTGGTGAGCCGGCCTTCGCCCTGCTTGACGTTGGTCATTTCCCTCTCCCTTCAAGGCGCCAGAAGACTGTAGGGTGCGGGATAATCCGCCTCCTCGAGATTGTTGCCGGGACCATCCCGGTCGACAACCAGAAAATCGCTGACCACGCCCAGCGCGATGAGCGGATGATGCCAGACGTTGCGGCCATATTGCAGGCCGATGTCGCCGGGCACAAGGAAGGCACGCGGTTCGCCCGGCCGTCCGCCCTCGTCCGGGGCGACCACGGCGATCCAATCACGGCCCGAGAGCGGGAAGAAGGCCTGGCTGCCGAGCGGGTGACGCTCCATCATGTCCACGCGGTAGGGCAAGTTTCGCGGCTGTCCGCGAAACAGGGAGATAATGGTCCCTCCGCCTTCCGTTTCCGTATCGGCTGTCGCGAGCGCATGAAAGCGCTCGGTCGTGCCACCGTTGATCAGGCGAAGTTCGGCCCCGTCGGTGGTCATCACCGTGCCGAAAGGCGCGAAACTTCCAGCATCGATGGGCTCGCAGCGCAACTCGGTCATGCCGTATCTCCGTTGACGAGATCGGTGATCCGGAAGTCGGCGATCCGCTCGACCTGGGCGCAGGCGACCTCGAACTCCTCGTCGAGCGTATGGGTGACGCGGTCCTCGAAAGCCTCGAGGATCGAATGCTTGTCGTGGCCGCGCACGGCTATGATGAAGGGAAAACCGAAGGTCTCCATGTAGCGGTCATTGAGCTCGGTGAACCGGGCGTGTTCATCCGGCGTCAAACGGTCGAGGCCTGCACCGGCCTGTTCCGCCTTTGACGAGGCGGTCAACTGATTGGCGAGCGCCAGTCGGCCGGCGAGATCCGGGTGGGCGCGCAGCACCTCGGTGCGTGCCCTGCGGCTCGCCGCCCGGAACTCGGCGCACATCGCCTCGTGCACGCCTGTCGAGGTCAGCGGCTCGCTGATGCGATCGTGATCCCAGGCGCGCTCGGCAATCCATGGGGAATGCTCGAACACATCGCCGAAGCGGTCGACGAATTCCTCTCGGGTCATCTCGGCTCTCCGTCTATTCCGGCGGGTGGCGGGTGCGCCAGTGATTGGCGATGTCGATGCGCCGGCAGACCCAGGCCTTGTCGTGCGAGGCGACGTAGTCGAGGAACCGGGCGAGCGCGGCGGCGCGGCCCGGCCGTCCGACCAGACGGCAGTGCAGCCCGATCGACATCATTTTCGGGCTGCCCGCGGCGCCCTCGGCCATCAACACATCGAAGCTATCCTTGAGATAGGTGAAGAACTGGTCGCCGGAATTGAACCCTTGCGGGGTGGCAAAGCGCATGTCGTTGGCATCAAGCGTATAGGGCACGATGAGATGCGGCCCGTTCGGCCCCTTGACGTAATAGGGAAGCTCGTCGGCATAGGAATCCGCGGAGTAGACGAAGCCGCCCTCCTCCATCACCAGCTTCAGCGTATTGATCGAGGGCTTGCCCTGGTAGATCCCGAGCGGCCGCGAGCCGGTGACCTCGGTGTGGATGCGCACGCATTCTGCGATGTGGCGGCGTTCTTCCTCCTCCGAAAAATCCCTGTACTCGAGCCAGCGCAGGCCGTGACTGGCGATTTCCCAGTCCGCTTCCTTCATGGCGGCGACGGCTTCGGGGTTGCGCGCCATGGCGAGCGCCACGCCGTAGACGGTGAGCGTCATCTTGCGCTCGGTGAACATGCGCCAAAGCCGCCAGAAGCCGGCGCGGGAGCCATATTCGTAGAGCGATTCCATATTGAGGTTTCGCTGTCCGGGCCAAGGCTGGGCACCGACGATTTCGGAGAGAAGCGATTCCGAGGCGGGATCACCGTCGAGAATCGAGCTCTCGCCGCCTTCCTCGTAGTTGAGCACGAACTGCACGGCGAGATGCGCGCCGTTCGGCCAGTCTGCGAAGGGGACATCTCGGCCATAGCCGACGAGATCGCGCGGATAGGTGTCAGTCGTCATCAGGTTCCCCGGCTTGTTGCGGGGAAAGACTAGCAGCGCGCGCCGGAAAGTCGAGTGCGGCCAATGGCTTCAGCTGGCACGGGAGCGAGATTTGGCGATGTGCGCTCCGACCGCGAAGGACACCGGAATATCGGGCCCGCCGGTCGCGCCGAGGCTGGCGAGAACGGCGTCGGCCATATGATGGGCGATGCCGAAGGTGATCTTGTAGCCGCCAGCGATTGCGAAGACGCCCGGGCTATCCGGAATTTCTCCGAGCATCGGATCCCGGCCCGCCGGACGCGGACGCAGTCCGGCCCAGCGACGGATCAGCCGGGCATTCCTCATTGCGGGAGACAACGCCCGTGCCTTTTCGATGACGGAATCGAGCTTCTCATCGGTCGAAAACGGCTCGGAGAACTCCGTCTCGCTGGTCGCTCCCACCGCCAGCGTGCCGTCGCCATGGGCGATGACATAGACGCCGTCGGCGAAGATGACAGGCAGTTCGTTCGCCGCTGCCGGGAGTTCGTCGGCCTCGAAAAGCGCCGCCTGCCCTTTCACCGGATTACCGAGCGCGCCGGCCGGGCTTCCGGTCAGGCCTTCGATCAGGGGGAACGCGCCCAGACCGGCGGCAATGACGAGATTTCCGAAGGAGATCTGCGTGGCCTCGGCAAGTTTCAGCGAACCGGCTTTGGCATCGATGCCGGCCGCTTCGCCCTCGACCAGCTGGAAAGATGCATGGGCGTAAAGCGCTGCCTTCAGCGCGGCAAGCAGATGAACTGGCGAAATACGCGCGGAAAGATCGTCGAAGACGACGCCCAACGGAGCCTGCTCCACATCGAGCCATTCCGCGTAGGCTTCGGCTGCGGGAAGATTGTAGGCGAAGCGATCGCTCCAGACGGAGTTAGCCGCCTCCACCCTCGCCTCGGCCTGACCGCGCTGACGTAGGGAGACGAGGGGCGTCAGCCGGCCCACGCGGCGGTAGTGGACGGGCAATCCGGTTTCGACTTCCAGCCGCGCCGCTTCCTCTTCCAGCGCGCAGAGGGCGTCGAACTGGAACTGCTTCTTGCCGTCCCAGCGCTCGGGCATATGCGGCATGAGCGCGCCCATGAACCCGCCGCTGGCGCCGGCACCGACCGCGTCTTTCTCGACAAGGACAACGGAGAGACCGGCACGGAGTGCCTTGAGCGCGGTCCAGAGGCCAGCGACGCCCGCTCCCACCACGACGAGATCGGCCGAAATTTGACCGAAGGGCGCAAGCTGTCTATCGGCTTGCGACATGAGCGATCATTCCGGCGAACAGGACGGGGCGAACCCTTTGGAGATCGAGTGGCATGAGGGCGATATGCCCTATTCGCCGCAGTTTGGCGATCATTTTTACTCGCGCGGCGACGGGCGGCGCGAATGCGCCCACGTCTTCATCGGCGGTAACCGGCTGGAAGCCCGCTTCGCGGCCCGCGCCCCGCTGACCATCGCCGAGACCGGTTTCGGAACAGGACTGAACTTCGCCGAGACATGGCGGCAGTGGAAGGGGACGGCAACCGAAAAGGCGACCCTCGCTTTCGTCAGCTTCGAACGCTACCCGATGCCGCGCGCGGCGATCGCGCGGGCACTCTCCGCCTGGCCGGAAATCACGGCGGAGGCTGCTGCACTCGTCGCACAATGGCCGGAGCAACCGGATGACAGCGACATCATCTTAGAGTTCGGGGCCGTCTCCCTCACCGTCCTCGTCGGAGTGGCGGAGGAGCGGATCGCGACCTGGAGCGGGATGGCGGATGCCTGGTATCTCGACGGGTTCGCGCCGTCGCGCAATCCCGAGATGTGGTCAGCGCAACTGATGAACGAAGTCGCGCGTCACACCGCGCCCGGCGGGTCCTTCGCGACCTATACATCGGCGGGATGGGTCCGGCGCAATCTCGCCGCGGCGGGGTTCGCTGTCGAGAAGCAGCCAGGCTTTGCCGGCAAGCGCGAGATGTGCGCCGGCCGGCTGGAAGACGTCACGCGCTGCGAATAAAGCGCCCGGCGACATCGGCCGGAATCCAGTCCTGGATCTTGGCTTCCAGCTTTTCCGGGCTGATCGGCTTGCACAGATAATCGTCCATGCCGGCCTCCAGGCAACGCTCGCGGTCGCCGGTCAGCGCATGGGCGGTCACCCCGATCACCGGCGTGCGTCCCAGCGACGGGTCGGCGGCTTCGGCTTCGCGGATCCTGCCCGTTGCTTCGTAGCCATTCATCACGGGCATGGAGACATCCATCAGGACGATTGCGGGCCGGTGGACGCGCCATGCCTCGAAGGCCGCGCCGCCATCGGGAACGAGAAGATAGTTGACGCCGCTCTCCTCGAGGATCTGGGAGAAGACGATCTGGTTCACCTCATTGTCCTCGGCCACCAGGATATCGATCTTCGTGCCACCGGAGACGGGGTCGGGGTCCGCCTGGACATGCGCCTCGGCCACGTTCGACGTTTCCGCCGCGTGCCGGGCGTGCATATCAGCCAGCCAGTCTCCCTCGACTTCCGTCTCGGGCGCGGGATCGGCGTCTTCGGGAACCAGCGGCGGCGAGGAAATGACACGTGGCGCTTCATCGTCTTTAACCGCTGGGGCCGCTTCGCGGTACTGGCGGATCTTGCTGCCGGCCCGCATGGCGTTGACGAGCGTTTCCAGGAGAAGCGACGAGCGCGCCGGCTTCATCAACGTGGCCTGGATGTTGAGTTCGGCGAAATCCGGTTCCGCGGCGCGGATATCCATCGACGTCAGCATGACGATGGGCAGTTCTTCCGCCGTGTAGCGGGCACGAATGGACCGGGCGACGTCAGCCCCGTTCCGCTCGGGCATGTGATAGTCGAGAATGAGCGCATCGACCTGCAGGCCATGGTGGCGGGCTGCCTCGAGAACCTCCTCACCCTCGGTGCCCGAACTTGCCGCGCATCCGTCAAGTCCCCAGGCGGTCAGTTGTTCGGACATGATCTGACGGTTGACCGCATTGTCGTCGATGACGAGCACGCGCGCGCCTTCTATGTCGATCTGCGGCTTTTCGGCGGGGACGAATTCGCGGTCGCGAGGCAGGCTCAAGCGGACAGTGAATACCGATCCCTTGCCGACCGTGCTTTCGACGCCGATTTCCCCTCCCATGAGGTCGATCAGCCGCGCAGTGATGGCGAGCCCCAGACCGGTTCCCTCATGGCGGCGCGTGGAGGACGCATCGACCTGAGAGAATTTTTCGAAGACCGATTGCAACTTGTCTTCCGGAATGCCGACCCCGGTGTCCTCGACCTTGAGCGTCAGATCCAGGCGGTCCCCCGCCGCCGGTACGCCCGCGAGCTCGACGAGAACATGGCCGGCCTCGGTGAACTTGACGGCGTTGCCGAGCATATTGGTGAGAATCTGGCGGATGCGGCCGGCGTCGCCCACCACCCGGGCATCGAGCGAGGGAGCGATGCGGACGACGAGTTCCACGTCCTTTTCCACCGCGCGCGCCGAGACGAGCGCCGCCACGTCCTCGATGGTTTCGCGCAGATCGAAGGGCGCGGTTTCGAGCACCATCTGCCCTGCGTCGATCTTCGAGAAGTCGAGAATGTCATTGATGATCGTCAGGAGCGCGGTGCCGGATTTGACGATTATATCGGTGAAGGTCTTCTGGCGGCCGTCGAGATTGGTGCGCGCCAGCAGTTCCGCCATGCCGAGCACGCCGTTCATCGGCGTGCGTATCTCATGGCTCATATTGGCGAGGAACTCGGACTTGGCGCGATCGGCCGCCTCGGCCTTCTCAACGAGTTCGGCAAGGCGCGTTTCGCGGTTCTTGGCGTCGGTGATGTCGGTATAGGTCACCACCAGCGTGCTCCGCGAGGTCGGCTGGGCGTTGACCTTGACCCAACTGCCGTTCGGCAGGCGACGCTCGCTGACATAGGCGGAACCTTCGCGGGCGCTCTCGATGATCGCCTCGATGGTTTCGTCGCGGCCCGTGAGGTCGAAATCGCCGCGGTCGCCGCAATATTCCAGATAGGCCCTCCAGTCGCTGCCCGGTCCGACGAGTTCCTTTGGAATGTCCATCATGCGGAGGAAGGTCGAGTTGGTGAAGCGAACCTTTTCGTCGACGACGATGAACAGACCCTGCGCCATGGCGCCGGCCGACATTCCAAGCAGTTCAGCGGCCGCTTCCGCGGTCTCGCGCGCGACCCGCAGCTCGGTTTCCCGCTGCTTCATCGCGGTGACGTCCATGGTGGAGCACAGGAGGAAGTCCTTTCCCTCCGAGGAACGGAAGCGCGCCTTGCTGGTCAGATGCACTTGCTCTCGGCCGTCGAGGCCGGGAATGTGCAACTCCATCTGCAACGGATCGCCGGTTTCGAGAACCTTCCTGTCGCTGTCGACGATAGGCTCGCGCGGCATGGCAACCACATTGGACCCGTTGTCGCCGATGAGCTTTTCCTCCGGCGTCTGCGTCAGCTCGACGAAGGCCTTGTTGACGAAGACGAACCTGCATTCCTCGTCCTTGACGAAGGTCGGCACCGGAAGGGCCTCCAGAACCGCGCGGTAGAGGCCGTTCTCGACTTCCTTTTCGGCGAGCGCCTGCTCGCGATGGACCAGTTCGGTCACATCGACGCGCAAGCCGAGGGTGGACCCGTCGGCGAGCTTCTGGTTGACCATCCGCAGCCAGCGGCCGTTGCCGAGCTTGTCAACGAAGACCTGACCGTAGGCGTGATGGCTCTCCATCCGCGATCTGACCCACTCGTCGCGCGGATTGAGGATCCCCTGGCTGGCCCAGGCCGCCCGGAGCACCTCCTTGCGGCTCATGCCAGGGGTCATCGTGTAGGCGCCTTCGATGAGCTTGTGCAGGGCCGGGTTGGCGTAGACGAACTTGTCGTCCGGCCCGTAGAGAACGATCCCGACATCGATCTTGTCGAGCGCCTCGTGGAGGCGGGCATTGACGCCTTCCACCGCGCGCGCGACGGAGGCGAGTGTCGCCGGCTTCTTTTCGCTCTCTTTCCGTTCGACCTCACCCAACCACAAGCGCCCGCCATTCGGCAATTCGGTCTCGGTGAAATCGCCCCGGTAGCCCGCATAGGCGGCACTTGCCGCGACGAGACGACCATTGCCGTCTTCGACAGCCAGGGGCACTGCGGCGGCCTCGACGGCGGCCTTCAGCAAAACGTGGTCTCCGCGCAGGGAGTAATCGGCATTGTCGACCGGTGCCACGGCAGGTACCGGGCGGGTGTGAACCGGCTCCGAAACCGCCTCGCGGTCCTCGTAGCGCACCCCGGCCACCGGCTCGAAATGCCCGGAGATGAAGGGCTTTCCCGATGTGTCGCGATTGCGTTCGATGCGGATTTTGTAACGCAGGTTCTTCAGGGGATGAATGAAATGGGCGACCTGCTCCTTACCGAAGACCAGGCTGCGGCGCTCCTTCTCGTCGCGATCATCATGTTCGGCGGAATCGAAATGCTGATGGCTCTGCTGGCCAATGAGAGCTGCGACGGTGGTATCGCACAGGGAGGCATAGGCGTCGTTGACCGCGATGTAGCGCAGTTCCGAATCCTTCACATAGGCTGGATTGGGATCGCGACCGACATCTGCGCAGGCTGCATTAAGGGCGTCGTCACTGTCGAAATCGAGGGGCACACTATTCTCCACGCCCGAAGCGGAACTCGGATGTGGGGACCTTGCCAGCCAACGTTCAAGAAAACGTTAACCATAAGCCGCCGGAGCGACCAATTCATACCCCTCTTTAGGCCGGGCGGCTCGGTCAAACCGGCGGCCGGGTCCGGCGGCTCGTCAGCCAAACGCCGGTCACCACGACAACGGTGCCGATTGCCATGGGCAGGGTCAGCGGTTCGTCGAAATAAAGCCAGCTCTGGATCGCCACGGCCGGGGGAACGAGATAGATGAGCGAGGCGGCCCGGCTGACCTGTCCGCGGCGAATGAGATAGAGAAGCAATGCAATGGAGACGATCGACAGGCCGAAAACGGACCAGGCCAGCGCGATCACGAACTCCAGGGTGAAATCCACCCTCATCTCCTCGACGAGAAGGGTCAGCGGCAAAGTGAACAGAAGCGCGCCGACATATTGAAGCATGGCGATGGAGCGCAGGTCGCCCTGCTGGAGAAAGCGCTTCTGGTACAGCGTGCCGATGACGACCGAGACCATCGACACGACATTGATGCACAGCGGAAGGATTTCTCCTCTCAACTGCTCCGGATCGAGCGTCGCAAGTCCCGGCACGATGGCGATCGCCAGCCCGGCAAAACCGAGACCGATGCCGAGGAACTGGGAGGGGCGAAGTCTTTCGCCGACCGCGAAAGGCGCGATCGCCGCGGTCAGGAGCGGTTGAAGGGCCGCGATGAGCCCGGAGACGGAAGACGGCAGGCCTTCGGAGATCGCCCACCACACGCCTCCGAGATAGATCCCGTGGAGGAACACCCCGGATATGATCGCGTGGGTCCACCCCGCGGCGGTGCGCGGAAGCGAGGCACCGCTGAACGCAATGAAAAGGCTCAGAACGACGGCCGCCGTCGCGTAGCGGATATCGAGAAATGTGAGAGGATCGGCGTGCGGGGCGGCGTATTTCGCCACGATCCATCCGGTGGACCAGAGCAGGACGAAAAGTCCGGGCGCGAGCCGTTCAAGCGGCATATCAGGAACCTTCGAGGGGGAGGAGTCGTTGTTTCTCTGTCCCGTTAATGCCCGCATTCCGGAAAAGCCAGCGTGTCCTACGCCAAGCAGCCGGGAAACGCTTCATTTTACGGCAACTGGGACCAAAGTGCCGCAGAAGCACGCCAAGTCGCAACAGCGATCCAAATCTTGCTTTATTCGTTGCGGTACGATCAAATGACAGAAAAACAAGGGGACACACTTTGCCATTCGACGAGATGCTCGTTTCAGACAGTGAGCCGCGCCAACCCTACAAGAACTACTTCGACTGGTACGCAAACCAGGAAACTGCCGAACTCATCAAGAAATCACGGGACGCCGAGCGGATATTCCGCAGAACGGGCATCACCTTCGCCGTTTACGGGCAGGAGGATTCCGCCGAAAGGCTGATCCCGTTCGACATCGTGCCTCGGATCATCTCCGGCTCGGAATGGCGGCGGCTCGCGCAGGGGATCGAGCAGAGGGTCGCAGCGCTCAACGCCTTTCTCGACGACATCTACCACAAGCAGGAAATCATCAAGGCCGGGCGCATTCCGCGCCACCTGATCGAGAAGAACGAAGCCTTCCTGCCGCAGATGATCGGCGTTCGCCCTCCGGGCGGCGTTTACACCCACATCATCGGCACCGACATCGTGCGCACAGGCGAGAACCAGTTCTACGTTCTGGAGGACAATGCGCGCACGCCGTCAGGCGTCTCCTACATGCTGGAGAACCGCGAAACGATGATGCAGATGTTTCCGGAGCTGTTTTATCAGAACCGGGTGCAGCCGGTCGAAAACTACCCGAAGCTGCTGCGCAAGTCGCTTCAGGCGCTGGCTCCTCCGGGCTGCATGGGCAAGCCGCGCATCGCGGTGATGACCCCGGGCATCTACAACTCCGCCTATTACGAGCACGCCTATCTGGCCGACCAGATGGGTGTCGAACTCGTCGAGGGTTCGGACCTGAGGGTGATCAACGGCAAGGTGTCGATGCGGACCACCCAAGGGTACGAGGCAATCGACGTCATCTATCGTCGCGTCGATGACGACTTCCTCGATCCCCTCACCTTCCGTCCTGATTCCGCTCTCGGCGTGCCCGGCATCATGGACGTCTACCGTGCCGGCAACATAACGATCGCCAATGCGCCCGGCACCGGAATTGCCGACGACAAGGCGATCTATTCCTACATGCCGGAAATTGTGGAGTTCTATACCGGCCGCAAGGCAATCCTCGAAAACGTGCCGACCTGGCGCTGCTCGGAACCCGACAGTCTCGCCTATGTGCTCGAGCATCTCGAGGAACTGGTGGTCAAGGAGGTCCACGGCTCGGGTGGTTACGGCATGCTGGTCGGCCCGACATCGACAAAGAAGGAACGCAGCGAGTTCGCCGAGAAACTACGCGCAAAGCCGAGCAACTACATCGCACAGCCTACGCTCGCGCTTTCCACGGTCCCGATCCTCGTCAACAAGGGGATCGCGCCCCGGCACGTCGACCTTCGTCCCTTCGTCCTGGTTTCAGACGAAATCCGCATCATTCCGGGTGGATTGACGCGCGTTGCGCTCAAGGAGGGGTCGCTGGTGGTGAATTCAAGCCAGGGCGGCGGCACCAAGGACACCTGGGTGCTGGAGGACTGATCGATGCTTGGACGGACAGCCAACGGGCTATACTGGATGTTCCGCTTCATCGAGCGGGCAGAGAACACGGCACGGCTTATCGATGCCGGTCTGCGCATGTCGCTGACCAGCATGCAGGGTCAGGACGAGGAATGGGGCTCGGTGCTGCAGAGCGCCGGCGCGCTTTCGAACTACATGGCCACCCATGCCGAGGTTACGGGGCCGGACGTGGTCAACTATCTGTTGCGCGAGAGGGACAATTCATCCTCGGTGATGCAGGCGATCGAGCAGGCCCGCAATAACGGCCGCATGGTGCGAACGGGCCTGACGCGCGAGGCTTGGGAAGCAACCAACGAGTGCTATCTCGAAACCAAGGAGCAGCTTCGCCGCCGGGTTTCCTCCTCGGAACTGCCGAACGTGATCGATTCCATCAAGCAGCGCTGCGGCCTCATTCGCGGAGCCTTCCATGGCACGATGCTCAGGAACGAGATCTACAATTTCGCCCGCATCGGCACCTTCATCGAGCGCGCCGACAACACCGCGCGTATTCTCGACGTGAAGTACTACGTGCTGTTGCCGGCGGCGTCCTATGTCGGCACCTCGCTCGACAACGTGCAGTGGGAATCAATCCTGCGGTCGGTCTCGGCGCACCGGTCCTACACCTGGGCCTACGATACGGACTACAATCCGGTGAACATCGCCGACTTCCTGATCCTCAACGGACGGATGCCGCGATCGCTTGCCTATTGCTACGAGAAAATCGTATCCAATCTGGGGTATCTGGAGCGGGAATACGGCGACCGCCACAATGCCCACGATACTGCCGCCGGCATCAAATCGATGCTCCACCGCCGCGAAATCCGCCAGATCGTCGACAGCGGTCTGCACGAATTCCTCGAGGATTTCATCGGGCAGAACAACAGGCTGGGGAACGAGATTTCCGAAGCCTACCAGTTTTATCAGATTTGACCGCCATGCTGCTCAAAATCTCCCATGTGACGGAGTACAGCTATTCAAGCCCCGTCAACTACGCGCTCCAGAGGCTGAGACTGCGGCCGCACGACACCCGCATGCAGAAGGTCATCCAGTGGCAATCGCAGGTGGAGGGCGCCCATGTGGAGGCGAGCTATACCGACCAGTTCGACAATCTCGTCGAACTGGTGTCGATCACCGGCCGACCGGACAAGATCAGGATCGTGGCGAGCGGGACTGTCGAGACATTCGACACGGCGGGCATCGGTGGACCGCACAAGGCCTATATGCCCCTGTGGATGTACGAGCGCGAGACGGCACTCACGAAGCCGGGCAAGGCATTGCGCGAGTTCGCCCGCTCGATCGAGAAAGGCCAGCAGCTCGACATGCTGCATGATGTCAAAACCGCCCTTCACGAGAAGATGAAGTTCGAGGTCGGCCAGACCAACGCGCTGACCACCGCCGAGGATGCGTTCACGGCCGGTCACGGCGTCTGCCAGGACCATTCCCACGCCTTCATCGCCGTGGCGCGGCTGCTGGGCTGTCCGGCGCGTTATGTCTCCGGCTATCTGCACATGGAAGATACCGAAGAACAGGTGGCGAGCCACGCCTGGGCGGAAGCCTATATCGAAAGCCTCGGCTGGGTGGGGTTCGATCCCGCCAACGACAAATCGCCGGATGAAAACTACGTCCATGTCGCCCACGGATTCGATTATGCCGACGCCGCCCCCGTGTCCGGCATCAAATGGGGACCGGGCAACGAGAGCCTGACCGTCTCCATCACTGTGGAACAATAGGTTTTCCGAACAGTCCGTTCGGATAAATCCGCTGGCGAAGTTCAGCGGAATCGGTACACATACCCGCCATCAGCTACGCGCAATGTCCGTCATACATGATGGGATGATGATTTGTCGTGGAGCGGCCGGCGCGGAAAATGCCCGCGTTGTCAAGGGAACTGCGGGAATGACCTATTGCGTGGGGCTTCGGCTCAAGAAGGGCTTGATGTTCATGTCGGACACCCGGACGAATGCCGGTGTCGACAACGTTTCCAGCGTTCGCAAGATGTACACGTGGGAAAAGCCTGGCAACCGGCTGATCACACTTCTTTCGGCCGGCAATCTCGCGACCACGCAGACCGTCGTGAGCCTGATCGAAGAACACACGAAGGCCGCCAACGACCGCAACCCGTCGATCATGGAAGTGCCCTCGATGTTCGCGGCGGCTCAGCTCGTCGGTGAAACCGTACGCGAGGTGATCAAGACCGCGTCGGACGGCGGGCTGCAGAGCGAGGCGACGTTTTCCGCGACCTTCATTCTGGGAGGTCAGGTTGCCGGCGGCAAGCCGCGCATGTTCCTCATCTATCCCGAAGGCAACTTCATCGAAGCTACGAGCGACAATCCGTTCTTCCAGATCGGCGAGCACAAATACGGCAAACCGATCCTGGTGCGCGCCTATGACGAGAACATGAGCTTCGAGGAAGCCACCAAGCTGATGATCGTATCGTTCGATTCGACACTGAAATCGAACCTGTCGGTCGGCCTGCCACTGGACATGCAGCTCTACGAACGCGACACGCTGCATCGCGGCTTCGAAAAGCGCTTCCTCGCCGACGACACCTATTACCGGACGATCTCGGACGGTTGGTCGGACGCGCTGCGTCTCGCCTTCGAGAGCCTGCCCGATTTCCAGATGAATTAGACGCTCTGCTAGATACCGCCGGGCCATCACCAAACCCAACACCCTGAAATTCGTTGAAAAGGCCCGGGCCGTCGGTGTCCCGGTCACCTTTCACGAGGCGGAAGCAGCTCATTCACGTCTATCCGTTGCTGCCGACGCCGGAATGCCGGGACGCGCGGCATCATCGTCCGCGCGTTCCGATCGTTCGCTATTCGGCCGCCATGCGCGGCGCGAGACCGCCGGCCTTTTCGAGAAACTCGATGACATCCTCGACCCCGTCGCCGCGACGCATGTCGGTGAAGAGATGCGGGCGCCCGCTTCGCTGGCGGGTGGCATCACTGTCCATCACCGCAAGGTCGACGCCGACATGGGGCGCGAGATCGGCCTTGTTGATGACGAGAAGATCCGAGCGGCTGATGGCCGGGCCGCCCTTGCGCGGGATTTCCTCGCCCTGGCAGACCGAGATCACGTAGAGCGTGATGTCGGCCAGATCCGGAGAGAAGGTCGCGGCAAGATTGTCGCCGCCCGATTCGATGAAGATTACGTCGAGGTCGGGATGGCGGGCGTTCATTTCGGCGATGGCCGCGAGATTGAGCGAGGCGTCCTCACGGATTGCGGTATGGGGACAGCCGCCCGTTTCCACACCCTTCACCCGGTCTGACGGCAGCGCCTGCATCCTGACCAGCGCCTCGGCGTCTTCCTCGGTGTAGATGTCGGTGGTGATGGCGGCAATCGAGTAGCGCCCGCTCATCGCCTTGCAGAGCTTTTCCGTGAGATGCGTCTTGCCGGATCCGACCGGACCGCCGATGCCCACACGCAGGGGACCGTTGGAAACACTCATGGCGAACTCCTTTCAGAGGGACGGCGAGGCTGGTGTCAGGAGACGAAGATCCGCGACGGCATCGTCTCGTGCCGCATGGCGGCAATCTCGGCATTGAGCGCGGATGAGCCGAGATCGTCAAGGGTGGAGGCTGCGGCGTGTCCGGCGACTTCGCCGATCAGCGGCTCCAAGGCGGACATGACCGAGATGCCGCCGCTCTGGCCTATCGGCATGAGGCGCTGGGCCGCCTGGACCTGGTTGGAAACGAAGGCCTGCAGGAAGGCCGCGAGCGAGGCCTCCAGCGGCAGGCCGGATTTCGCCGCGCAAGCGCCGACAGCAACGGGAAGTGCCGCGCGCGGGCCGAGCCCGTGCGACGTGCCCTCCCCCCAGTTCGCGGCGGCAGCGAGAAAGGCGCCACCCTGGTTCATGGTTTCGAGGTGACGCTCGGCGGAACCGGCCAGGGCCTCGGCGAGTTCGGTCACCTCCAGAAGGTCGTCTTCGGCATCGGCTCGGTGCCAGGCCTCGGCGAGAAGCACGAGATCGTTCCAGGCGGAGCCCTGCGTCAGCAGGGTTTCGAGCCAGGAGACGAGCGTTGCGCGATCGGCGACGAGATTGGCGGCGACGGCCTGCTCCAGCCCGTGGCTGTAATTGAACCCGCCGACCGGGAAGGCCGGCGACAGCCAGCTCATCAGGCGGACGAGAGCGGCGGTGTCAATCGTCATGACCGTCGCCGTCATAATCGCTGTGAGTGGCCGAATGGCCGTGACGATGATCCTCTGAATCGCGGCCACGCATGCCGAGATGGTCATGGTCGTGGCCCGCGCCGTGATGATGGGTGCCATGCGAATGAGCATGGCCGTGATCATAGGCCCCACCCTCGGGATCGAAGGCCGCCTTCACATCGCTCACCGTCGCGCCCAATCCTTCGAGCATGGTGCGGATCACGTGATCGCGGCGCAGGCGGATCGTCGTATCCTTGATCTCGGCGGGCAGATGCCGGTTGCCGATCTGCCAGGCGAGCGCGAGAAGATGGCGGGCGTCCCTTCCGCTCACTTCCATCAGGTCTTCCGGCGCCGCACGGACCTCGATCACCCGTCCGTCGGACAGAACCAGCCCCTCCCCCTGCCTAAGAAGCCGCGCTTCGGGCAGATCGAGCAGGAACTCGACAGACGAGCCGTCGGGCAGCCTGTCTGTGACCATGCGCATGCGGCGGCGATGGCGCGCCGTCTCGTCGAGAGTGATGGTGGCGAAATGCCCCTCTGCATCGGGGCGGACTTCGGAAGCCTTGAGAAGCGTCATGTGAACACTGTCGGTATGTGGAACGCCGCCAGTCTCTGATAATCCGATGTGACGAGCAAGACCTCTCCGCCGGGATCAAGTTCGAGCCCCTTCGGCCCGCCCTCTTGCGGATTGTACCGTCCCATCAGGAATGTCTCCTCGTCCATCACCCGGATCTTGCCGCTCTCCCGGCGATCGCCCGCCCAATCTCCCTCCGGAGCGGAAAAGCGGAGGACGAAGGGCTGGCCGGCGTCGGCGACGTAAAGACTGCTTCCGTCCGGTGAAAATCGTAGTCCATGGGGATAGTCCACCCCACGGGCGATCCCGTGCGGTTCGCTATCGGGCCCGAGCCTCCGCGAGCGATCGTAGAAGAAGATTTCATGGCTGGCATGATTGCTGACCGCCATCCATCGACCGTCAGGAGAAACCGTCACGCCGTCGGGAATCTGGAGCCGCTGCTGCAGAAGCACACGTCCGGGCAGGACGCAGGTTGCCCCGGCGATAACCGTATGGCTGCTGATGCTGTGCTTGATGTTGTCGCAGACGAGCAATTGAGCCGCGAGGTCATTTCGACGCGTGACCCACACCGAACCGGGCATTCCGAGCGACTGAAACGGGCTGGCCCGGGTAATGAGGCGCAAAGGCGTAAGCGCGGAACCGGGCCCACTGACGGAAGCGGCGGGAAGACGAAAGATGTCGACCTTTCCCCCGCGGCTCGCCACGACGACCTTGTCGTCATCGAGAAAATCCACGCCATGGGGGCTTTTCATTGTTGCAGAACGAAGTTCGAGACCGCCGTCCATATACAGGACCGGCAGCGGGGCGGACCGGTCGAGAGCCAGAGAGAACAAGCCGCACATGTTGCTGTGAAAACCGAGAATCGCCAGCCGTTCTCCGTCCGGCGAAAAGCGCAAATCCTCTGTTCGCCCGAGGCGATCCATCACCTCGCGCGCACCAGCCGACATAATGATTTGAAGTTGCGGAACCACGTCCGACCCGACTTCCGGTCCGGAGCCTGAAGTCTCGGCCGCATTCTCCATTGCCGCATCCATGCAAACAAACCGCGCTTACGCCCCCGCTGCGCGCATTCCCCTGAAAATTCACCCTTCTCCCGCGACAGTAGCAGTGGCGGAAGAAGGGCGCCAGTGTGAGGTCTCAGGCCGCGTCGCTGGCGAGCACCAGTTTCTCGATCTGGTCGACGGGGTGGTTGGTCAGATCCTTGTCGATCTCGGCGACGATCTTGTCGGAGACCTCCTTGTGGAGTTCCTTGCGCATTTCGCCCAGAACCGACGGGGCCGCGACGAGTACGAGGTCCTTGTAATTGTGCTTGTGGGCCTGACGGTAGAGGATGCCGGCAAGGTCCTTGGCGAAACGATCCTCGGCCAGTTGGTGCCAGTCGGTGTCCGCGACAGCCGATCGATGTCCGCTGCCGCCGTCGCTCATGCGGCCAGGACGGTGCGTGCCCTGTTCGGACGTCGGCGGATTGTCCTGCTCTTCCTCGCGGAAGACCTCGAGCATGGGGAATTTCTCGTCCCCCGAATTGCGCAGGAAAAGGGCCTTAGAGCCGTCGGCGACGACGACCCATCCATCGTGTTTCAAGCGGATATCGGACATTTTCGTCTCCTTTGCTTACAGACGAAAAACGTTCGGGAAGCGAGATCGTTGCTCGACGACATGACCCGCGCCATCCGGTCGCATGCGCTTATCAGGAGTTAAACCAGCTGCTTTCGCAACGTCACCGAGGTCGGGCGATCGTAACCCGCATGGGCGGTCCGTTCGATCTCGACAAAACCAAGCGCGCCGAACGCGGCAAGATTTTCCGTGAGTTCGATGCGCACCTGCAGTTCCAGATAGTCCCAGCCGGCCTCGCGACCGTGAGCTTCAATGAATTCGAGCATTCGGCGGGTGATGCCGCGCCTGCGCCAGCCCTCCTCGACGGCAATCTTGCCGACGTAAGCCCAGTTCCCTTCCGGCCTGACGAAGGCGGTTGCGACCAGGTGGTCGCCGCTCCTGCAGCTGAGGATGAATTCGTCACCGGCTTTCCTGGCCAGCAATTCCGAAGTGAGCCTGGTCATCGACGACGGCGGGTCGATCCGTGTCGCCATCGGCGCGAAAGACCGGTCCAGAAGCGCATGAAGAGCGTCCCAATCCGCGAAGTCGCGGTCGGGAAACCGGTAGACGAGATCAGTCATGCGCCGGCGTCTAGAACAGGAAGTAGCGCTGCGCCATGGGCAGGACGTTGGCCGGCTCGCAGGTCAACAACTCGCCATCGGCGCGAACCTCGTAGGTTTCCGGATCGACCTCGATTGCCGGCATGGCGTCGTTGAGAAGCATCGAGGACTTCGAAATGCCGCCGCGGGTATTCTCGACCGCCACCATCTTCTTGGCGGTGCCGAGCTTGTGGGCGAGCCCGTCCTCGATGGCTGCCGCCGAGACGAAAGTTATCGACGTGCTGGTGCGCGCCTTGCCGTAGGCGCCGAACATCGGGCGATAGTGCATGGGCTGCGGCGTCGGGATCGAGGCGTTCGGGTCACCCATGGGCGCGGCGGCGATCATGCCGCCGAGGAGCACCATCTCGGGCTTGACGCCGAAGAAGGCCGGGTTCCAGAGAACCAGATCGGCGCGCTTGCCGACCTCGATCGAGCCGATCTCGTGCGACATGCCCTGCGCGATGGCCGGGTTGATGGTGTATTTGGCGATGTAGCGGCGGACGCGAAAATTGTCGTTGTCACCGGTCTCCTGCGGCAGGCGGCCGCGCTGGCGCTTCATCTTGTCGGCGGTCTGCCAGGTGCGGATGATGACCTCGCCGACGCGGCCCATGGCCTGGCTATCGGAAGCGATGATCGAAAAGGCGCCGAGATCGTGGAGGATGTCCTCCGCGGCGATGGTTTCCTTGCGGATGCGGCTTTCGGCGAAGGCGATGTCTTCGGGTATCGAGGCGTCGAGATGATGGCAGACCATCAGCATGTCGAGATGCTCGGCGATGGTGTTCTGCGTGTAGGGTCGGGTCGGGTTGGTCGAGGACGGAATGACGTTGGGCAGCCCGCAGACCTTGATGATGTCGGGCGCATGGCCGCCGCCAGCACCTTCGGTATGGAAGGCATGGATGGTGCGGCCCTTTATGGCCCTGACCGTATCCTCGACGAAGCCGCTTTCATTGAGCGTGTCGGTATGGATCATGACCTGGACGTCGAGCTGATCGGCTACCGACAGGCAGCAGTCGATGGCGGCCGGCGTCGTGCCCCAGTCCTCGTGAAGCTTGAGCGCGCAGGCGCCGCCGAGAACCATCTCCTCGATTGCCTCGGGACGGGCCGCATTGCCCTTGCCGGAGAAGCCGATATTCATCGGAAACGCATCGGCCGCCTCGATCATCCGGGCGAGGTGCCAGGGGCCGGGTGTGCAGGTGGTCGCCAGCGTGCCGTGGGCAGGGCCTGTGCCGCCGCCCAGCATGGTGGTCAGCCCGCTCATCAGCGCTTCCTCGATCTGCTGCGGGCAGATGAAATGGATGTGGCTGTCGAAGCCGCCGGCGGTGAGGATCTTTCCCTCGCCCGCTATCGCCTCGGTGCCGGGACCCACTATGATGTCGACATTCGGCTGGGTATCGGGGTTGCCGGCCTTGCCGATCGCCTCGATGCGCCCGTCTTTCAGGCCGATATCGGCCTTGTAGATACCCGTGTGGTCAACGACCAGCGCATTGGTGATGACGGTATCCACAGCACCATCGGCACGGGTAACCTGGGACTGACCCATGCCATCACGGATCACCTTGCCGCCGCCGAATTTCACCTCCTCGCCGTAGGTGGTGAAATCCTTCTCCACCTCGATGAAGAGTTCGGTATCGGCCAGCCGCACCTTGTCGCCGGTGGTCGGGCCATACATGGCCGCGTAGGAAGAGCGGGTGATCTTGGCTGGCATCGGTGTTCCCCTGTTAGTTCGATCCGGTCAGGATGTCGCGGAAATAGGCGTTGCGCTCTTCCGTCAGGCGTGTCTGGCAGGTGAGCCCGATCATCGGCTGCATGGTGCCGCCGAAATATTCGTAGGCTTCGTATTCACACTGGCGGTCGCGGTATTCGATCCAGGCCCGCTGGGCTGTGCGCAATGCCTCGAAGGAAGTCGGCACGCCGCGGTCGGCATAGATCGTTCCCTGATCCTCGTCGAACGCTTTCGCCTTGGCGACCACTTCGGGCCAGAGCGCATTCAAGGTGGCATCCGCCTTCTTGTAATCCTGGTCGGCGCAATAGTTCATTTCCATCTGGGTCATGGCGTTGGCGCAATCGACCTCAGGCTCTTCGGCGGCCGCGACGACCGATCCCATCACCAAGAGTGGCAGCACGACCAGGCAGGCTTTCAATTTCACTTCGTTTTTCCCTTCCGCTTGCTTCCGCCAAGCCGCTTCTTGTTTGCCGCCAGAGTCCGTTTGGCGGGCGCCATGGCGGCGTTGGCGATCTGCTTGGGCGACTTGCCTGTGGCGGCGGCGATGCCGGCCCGCATCGCGCCCTCGGCCATGGCCGCCTGTTTTTCGGCGATCATGCGGGTGTTCTCGCCCTTGGCGGCCGTGCTGGTGGCCAGGCCGAACATCCGCGCGGCGATGACGAACTGGGCGTCGGCAGCCATCCGGGCCATGTCGAAGCTCGCGCTGATCATCGAGGACGCGGGGCTCTTCCGCCGCCGCGCCATCAGATTACCGCCATGACGCGGGCAGGCCCGCCGGTGCCGTCACGATGCTTGGGCGCGCCGACGAAAAGTGTCGCGCCGGAGGCCGGAAGCTGGTCGAGGCTCGCGAGATTCTCGATGCCGAAATGGCCCGAGGGGAGCCAGGAATTGTGAACCGCGAAATCGGCCGAATTGCCCGGGTCGAGCGAGAGCGTGTCGACACCGATCGATCCCGCCCCCATTTCGGCAAGCATGTCGGTGGCGGCCTTGGAGAAGCCCGGGAATGCGAAATTTCCCTCGGCGTTCGTTCGGTAAGCGTCGGTGCCGAGCTTGGCTTCCCAGCCGGAGTTCATCGCCACGCAGGCGCCCTGCGGGATGTCGCCGTTGGCACTCACCCAGGCTTCGATGTCCTCTGGCTCGACCATGGCATTGGCGTCGTCGGCGGCCTTGGCCTTGATGTCGACG
Source organism: Hyphomicrobiales bacterium (assembly GCA_002709005.1). Taxonomy (GTDB): domain Bacteria; phylum Pseudomonadota; class Alphaproteobacteria; order Rhizobiales; family Rhizobiaceae; genus Pseudohoeflea. Next base: position 70,729 of record PAPH01000009.1, read on the forward strand.
ATGCAGAGCGGGCAGACGAGGTTTTGCGGGTCGAGTTCCGCAACCGAGGTGTTGTCCTTGGAGAAATGCAGCGGCGCATCGATATGCGTGCCGGAATGTTCGAAGATGGTCAATTCCCAGAGCTGGTAGCCCGACTCGTCGATATTGACGTTCTCCTTGTAGAGAATGCCCGGCTTGCCGTCGAAGGTGGGAAACTCGCCGTCGAAGACATGGGTGAGATCGACGACCTTGCCGGAGGCCTGGGCCAACGCGGGACGGGCTGAAACGGCGCCTGCCGCCGTCGCCGCGAAACCGGCGGCGGCGGATTTGCGGAAGAAGTCGCGACGCGAGAGCATCGAGGATTTCACATTTTCGATCACGCAGACGTGGCACATGTCATATTCCTCTTCTTCTCTGGAACAAATGTGTGAACTGCAGAAACTCGCGTGGGCTCAGAGTGCTCCCATAATCTTTTGCTGGAAGCCGTAGACCGCGCGTTTTCCGGCAAGCGGCACGAGGGTGACGTCCCTCTCCTGCCCCGGCTCGAAACGCACGGCGGTGCCCGCGGCGATATCGAGCCGCATGCCGCGCGCGGCGGCGCGGTCGAACGACAGCGCCTCATTGGTTTCGAAAAAATGGTAGTGGCTTCCGACCTGGACGGGCCGGTCGCCGGTATTGGCCACTTTGAGCGTGACCGCAGACGCGCCCGCGTTCAGTTCGATTTCGCCATCCTTGACGATCACTTCACCGGGTACCATGGGCGCGTTCTCCATTTTTCAGTTCAGGTGCTTATCCGGCAACGGCGAGAAGAACGCCGGCCGCGGCGGTGGCGAGACCGGCGATGCGGGTGACCGTGGCATTGCCGAAGCGGCCGAAGCCGAGACCGAGCGCGATACCGGCGGCATGAAGGGCGGCGGTCGCCAGGATGAAGCCGATCGCAAAGCTCGCAGCACCGGCCGAACCGAGTTCACCGCCATGGGCGTGGCCGTGAAACAGTGCGAAGAAGCCGACGACGGCGGCCATGCCGGCGGTCGAGAATGGCAGAGCCAGCGCGATCATCAGGCCGACGAAGATCACCGAGGAGAGGATCACCGGTTCGACGAAGGGAAGCGGCATGCCGAGAATGGCAGCCGCGAAACCCACCGCCATGGCCCCGACGAAGGCCGCCGGAACGGCGAGCATCGCCTTCCGGCCCAGCGAAGCGGCCCAGACGCCGACGGCGACCATGACCAGAATATGGTCGAGGCCGAAGAGCGGATGCGAGAAACCGGCGGCGAAAGAGCCATGTTCCGCGGGATTGAGGTGGGCGAAAGCCGGGGCGGTGGCGGCAGCGAGCGCCGCGGCGGCAATGGCGATACGTTTCATCATCTTGAAGTTCCTTCTTTGGTCGACACGGCGCCCTCCATTGGTCGCGCCGTCAAAATGAATGCGTGACTCACGCTCATCGGAGATATCACGAGCCGAGCCCCACGTCCTCCATCAGCTGCGCCTGAAATCCGTTTCGTTCGCGTCATGCCGCGCGCACCTCGGTACAGGCCGGCTTCGCCGACAGGACCCGCTCTGTGGACGGCGGGTATTTTTCCAGAAGATGGGCCGGACGGATCGGCCGGAGGACAAACCCACCGCCGCAATTGGGGCATGCGCCGCCGAGGCGGGTCTCGACGCAATCCGCGCAGAAAGTGCACTCGAAGGTGCAGATCATCGCCTCCGCACTGTCGGCCGGGAGATCGCGGTCGCAACATTCGCAATTCGGCTTGAGCGCCAGCATCTTCTTCCTCCTAGCGGATGGGTTCGTGAACAGTGACGAGCTTGGTGCCGTCGGGAAAGGTCGCCTCGACCTGGATGTCGTGGATCATCTCGGCAACGCCCACCATGACCTGGTCGCGGGAGACGACATGGGCGCCGGACTCCATCAGATCGGCGACCGAACGGCCGTCACGGGCGCCCTCCACGACGAAATCGGTGATCAGCGCGATTGCCTCGGGATGGTTGAGCTTGACACCCCGCTCGAGCCGGCACCGGGCCACCATTGCCGCCATGGCCACCAGCAGCTTGTCTTTTTCCCTCGGGGTCAGGTTCATCGCGTCTCTCGTCTTCTTTCTGTGGTTCGGCTTGCAGATCCGCGGCTAGATTGACCAAATTTTGGGCAAGTCTGCTCCGGGATTAAGCAGGCCGATCAAGGGTATGAGTGTCTTTCGCAGGTCATAGCCATCCTTCGCCATGATCCTCGCAAGAAGCTTGCCAGTCCCGCCAACCTTCCAGGCGGACACGCCACCATTTTCACCGACAATCCGGCGCGCCGATATCAAGCGATCCTCCGCGTCAGCGCCGACAAGAAGAAGCGTGGCGAAGGCGCGGGCCTGACCGGCAACGGCTGCACGGGGCAGATCCGCAGCGATATCGGGCCCGATCGCAAAATCCTCGGCATGAACGAGCCGGCCTTCCCTGCGGACACGCCAGCGATCGCGGAAGATACCGGCGTGCACCGCCTCCCCCATGGCCTTGCGACCGAAAATCACCGGCTCGACGACAAGCAGCGAGGCATCGCCGGCCATGTCGGCGTCGAGGCACCTCGAAAGCCGCGCACGATCGAACAGGATGGTTTCCTGCGGAAGCCAGCACAGCCGCGCGCCCGTTCCTGCGTTCAGCGAGACGGAAACATCCGCGCAAGCATCGCCCGAGGCCCTGTAGGTCTTTTCGCAGGCCTGGGTGGTCAGCGTGAGCGCGGTGCCCTCGCCCGCCACGCAATTCCACGACATCCTGTCGCCGCCTGTGAGCCCTCCGGCGGTATTGATGAGTACCGCCTCGAGACCGGACGACGCGGGATTGCGCGGCAGCCGGATCTTGGCGGCTCCTTCCTGGTAGAGCCGTTCGATACGGCTTCGTCCGGAAGTCGCCTTGACGGAAATGCGGCCGCAGCCACTGGCGCGCTGCATTGAAGGCGCCGCACCGGGCTTTAAAACCGCCTCGTCGATCGCAATTGCGGCGGCCCGCGCATTCATCGCCGTGTCCTCTTGTCCCTCTGAAGGCGATCATGAGAAATGGCGGGCTCTCGCGCAAGAGACGGGGCGTGCTTTTCATCGCCTCCACAAGGAATATCGGTCCGACGACAGGACAACAGAAACCTCGACCTGTGCAATACCGCACATCGGGTGCAACCATTTTCCGGCATATACGTTTTCACCAAGACGAAAGCGGGCGTGCCGCCCGGAAAGGAACACGAAAATGCTGATTGCCCTGGTAGCGTTGACGATGAGCCTGGCCCTGATGGCGTCCGCCCTCGTCATTATCCACCTGGAAGGCCAGTCCCTTGAGCCCGACCAGAAAAAAGTCGCATTTCGCGCAAACTGATTAACGCCGCTAATCCAAGGAGGGATTTCTTAATGCGTATTCTTATTTCAGGCCTTGCAGCAGTTGCACTTCTTGCCGCCGCTGGCTGCACCACCACCGAAAAGCGTGCTGCTGGCGGTGCCGCAGTCGGCGCCGGCACTGGCGCTCTGGTTGCGGCAGCAACCGGCTCCGGCGGATCCGGCGTTGCAACCGGCGCTCTGATCGGTGGCGCCGCCGGCGCTCTTCTGGGTGCCGCTACGGCTCCTGGCCAGTGCCGCTACCGCGACCGTTACGGCAACGTCTACACGGCTGATTGCCCGAACGGCTACTGATCGGACTGACAGTCTGAATAGAACGGCTGGCGCCATTCGCGCCGGCCGTTTTTTATTTTCCCGACATCGTCTCCGGATCGCCGCGATCCCGGCGGGTGGCGATATCACCCGGCCAAACGCCTCGATTGACGAGATCGGTGCAGACCTGAACCAGCAACCGCGCGACCGCCATGCTCGCCCGTGGCCGCGTAGCGTCGTGACGGGCGGCCAGATGGACCGTCCAGTCGAGCGACGGTCGGGTGATCTCGATGGCGACGACGCTGCCCTCCTGCACCATCGATTGCTTGAGAAAAGTGGGCAGGATCGTGCAGTGGCCGGCCTTGGCCAGACCGAACAATCCAGGCAGTGAATCGATATCCGCCGTCACATTGAGCGTCAGCCCCTCGGCGCGGAACGAATTCTCGATGTGCTTGCGGATGGAATGATTGGCGCCCGGCAGCACCAGCCGCAGGCGCGAGACCTCCTCGAGCCTGACCCGCGCGCGGCCCGCCAGGGTATGCCCTTTCGGCACGATCAGACAGAGCCGCTCGTGCAGGATCGGCTCGCTGCGCAGTCCGGCCATCGGCTGGATGTCGTAAAGAACGGCAAGATCGAGCATGCCGAGTTGAAGCTGCTCCGACAGGACCCCGCTCATCGCCTCGATGACATAGAGCCTGATCCGCGGATAGCGTGCCTGCAACAGCGGCAGCAGTTCCGGGATCAATCCACCCGCCACGGTGGTCGGCAGCCCCAGGCGCACATCCCCCATCGGCTCCTCGGCCAGGTTCTGCACGACCGACTTGATCTCCGCGATATCGTGAATGACGTCATAGGCCTTCTGCAGGACATACCGCCCCTCGTCGGTCAGCGACGAACCGCGCGAATGACGCTCCACCAGTTTGACCCCGAGCTCGCCTTCGAGCCGCTGCAGCGAGGAACTCAGTGCAGGCTGAGTCAGGTTGAGCAATCGTGCAGCCGCAGACAGGCTGCCCGCTTCCGAAATCCCCACCAGCGACCGCAAGTCCCTCAATTCCATTCCATTTTGCTCCTTTCATGTGCATTTTTTTACTACAGCTTAAAGCTGAGGCGATCCGATCCAGACATAGATTATGCTTATGTCTGGCATCCGAATTATTGCGATTGTCACTCCCAAATTCATTTGTGAGCATAAACCCACTGAATGGGTGATGCCATGGGCGGCATCATCTTTCCAATGCAATCACAAAAAGGGGATGCGAAAAATGCCCAAATCCGTCACGTTCTCGGCTTGCCTCGGCGCGGCACTTATGTGCGGCACCGCGCTCGCTTCGGCAGAGACCATCAACCTGCGCATGGGCTCAGGCCACCCGATCGGGCTTCTCGCCTATACAGAAAGCGCGCATGAGTGGTTCGCGCCGGAACTGAAGAAGCGCATCGAAGAGCGGACCGACCACACGGTCAACATCCAGGAGCTCCATTCCGGTCAGGTCGCCAAGGTGACCGAGGTTCTGGAAGCCACGCGCGACGGCATTCTCGACATCGGTTTCATCAGCCTGATCTTCGAACCCTCCAACGGCTACCTGCAGACTTTCACACTCTTCCTGCCGTTCAACTCGCCGGACGCCAAGGCCGTAACCAAGGCCGCCAAGGCGACGTTCGAAAAATTCCCGGAGATGCACACGGTGTTCGAGACCGAGCATAACCAGAAATATCTCGGTGGTTCGTGCCTGGAAAACTACGGTCTCGGCACCAATTTCGCCTGGACCGAACTGGAAGAGCTCGAAGGCCATAAGATCGCCGGTGCAGGCACCAATCTCGACTGGATCGTCGGCGCCACCGCCGTCGCCTCGAACCTGAACGAGGCCTATCAGTCGATCCAGTCGGGCGTCTACGAGGGCTATATCAGCGCGTCCGCCTGGTGGCACACGTTCAAGCTGAACGAAGTCGCGCCGCACTTTACCAAGACCGATTTTGGCGCCCAGTATCTCAACGCGGTGACCATCAACAAGCAGACCTGGGACCGGCTGCCGGAAGACGTGCAGGAGATCCTCACCGAGATGGGCGAGGAATGGGCCGACGTGACGGCTGAAGTATGCGCCAAGAACGACGCCGAGGGCCTCGAAACCCTGCGTGAACTGGGTGTCGAGGTGACCGAGATTTCACCGGAAGCCAAGGTTGCCTGGGCGACTGCGCTGAAGGATTTCCCGAACCGCATGGCGGGTGAACTGAACTCCCGCGGCTTCAAGGGCTCGGAAGTCCTGAACTTCTACATCGAACAGATCGAAGCCGAAGGCCACGAATGGCCGCACCGCTACGCGATCGACTGATCAGCCCCCGGCGAACCGCAACGACCCAAGGCAGGACTTACCCATGATCGCCATTATTGACCGTTCGATGACGCATGTCAGCCAGACGCTCAAATACATCGCGGCAGCCCTGTTGCTGGTCGTTGCGGTTCTCATCACCGTGGATGTCTCGCTGCGCTTTCTGTTCAACAAGCCGATCATCGGCATCGCGGAGATCGTGGCGAACGGCATCGTCATCATCGCCTTCCTGCAACTGAGCTACGCCATCCGCATCGGCGGCATGCTGCGCTCGGAGCTGCTCCTGAACGCGCTCGGTCCGAAGGGGCACGTCGTGCTTGAGGCCCTGACCGGACTTCTCGGCATCCTCCTCTTCGCGCTGATCGCCTGGGCATCCTGGGATCCGATGATGCGGGCGATTTCCGCCCATGAATTCGAGGGTCACGCCTCCTTCCAGGTGCCGACATGGCCCTTGAAGACCACCATCGTCGTCTGCTCCATCCTCGGCGCGCTCAATTATCTTATGGTTGCCATCAAGGCCTTCGTGCTCGGCGAGGCGCCGAAAGCCGACACCGTCGAAACCGCTTGAACCCACCCCTTCGCACAGATCTTCATTTAGGAGCTCGCCATGGGCGGTCCCGAATTCGCCATCGCCATCATCGCCATCCTGATCGGCCTGATCATCTGCAGCGTGCCGGTGGTGCTGGCGCTGGGTCTGTGCAGCTTCTTCGGACTCGCCTATCTGACGGGCAACATCCAGGTGGCCGGATCGCTTCTCGCCAACACCACCTATGAAGCGATCCGCGACTACGTCTTCGCGGTCATTCCGCTCTTCGTGCTGATGGGCGAGTTCATCTCGCGCTCGGGTGCTGCGGGCGATCTCTACAACATCATCAACCGCTCGTTCAAAAGACTGCCCGGCCGGCTGGCGCTCGCAACCGTGGGCGGCAACGCGGTCTTCGGCGCGGTGACCGGCGTCAGCATCGCCTCGGCCGCAGCCTTCTCGCGCATCGCCTATCCGCAGATGGTCCGGCACGGCTACCAGAAATCGGTCGCCCTCGGCGCGATCGCCGGCAGCGCCTCGCTCGGCATGCTGATCCCGCCATCGGTGCTGCTGATCGTCTGGGGCGTGATCGCCGAACAATCGATCGGCCGGCTGTTCGTTGCGGGCGTGCTGCCGGGCCTGCTGCTTTCGGCGATGTTCTTCCTCTTCATCGTCGGCTACGCGCTGATGCGCCCGAAATCCTTCGGCGCCGACGGTGCTGCGACACAAGCCTCCGAAGAAGATGACGAGATGGATGCGGCCGCCAGGAAGCGCGAGACCTGGGGCGGCATAGGCGTGTGCCTGCTCATCGTCACCGTGCTCGGCGGCATCTGGCTGGGCGCCTTCACGCCGACGGAAGCCGCCGGCGTCGGGGTTCTCTTCGCGCTCATCCTCGCGATCGCCAAGGGCGTGAGCCTCAAGGGCATCGGCGAAGCCGTGCTCGAAACCGGCCGCATCTCCGCGCCGCTTCTCTTCCTGCTGATCACCGCGCAAATGTATTCGCGTCTGCTGGCGCTGGGCGGCATCATCACCTTCATCCAGGATCTGTTCCTCGGCGTCGGCGACGCGCCGCTCCTGATCCTCGCGCTGATGGTGATCGTCTGGTTCGTGCTCGGCATGTTCATCGACTCGGTCTCGATCATCCTCCTGACCGTGCCGATCTTCGCGCCGCTCGCGGCTTCTATCGGCTACGACCCGATCGCCTTCGCGATCATCGGCATCGTCGCCATCGAGGCCGGACTGCTGACCCCGCCCCTGGGCTTGTGCGTCTACACGGTAAAGGGATGCGTGAGCGATCCGGAGGCGACGCTCGCGCGCATCTTCCAGGGTTCGATCCCCTACTGGATCATCCTGCTTCTGCTGGTCCTCATCATCGCGGCTGTGCCCGGCGTTGCGACCTGGCTGCCCTCCCTCATGTGACGAAAAGCCTGAAACGAAAGGAAACCATCATGGCCAAACGTATCATCGACCTCAGCCTGACGATCGAGGACAACATGCCGGCGCACAAGCTGTTCCAGAGCCCGATCTATCTCAAGGCCCTGACCCACGAGACATCCAGGAAGTTCAACCTCGGCGTCGAGGGCGACCCGATGACCTTCCAGACCAACTATATCGGCATGCTCGACCACGTCGGCACGCATGTCGACGCCTTCCTGCACGTCAACCCGAAGGGCGCGCCGATCAACGAAATGCCGCTCGAGCTGTTCATGGGCAAGGCGGTGTGCCTGGACCTGCGCCATATCGGCGACCTCGAAGACATCACCGAGGCGCACATGGCGGCGGCCGAGGAAGCAGCCGGCGTCAAGGTGGACGGTCACATCGTGCTTCTGTGCACCGGCTTCCACGAGCGCAACAAGGACGACGGCAAGCAGCTCGTCTGGGGCAATCCCGGACTGACGGTGGAGGCGACGAAGTGGCTGCACGCCCGCGGCTCACGCATGCACGGCGTGGAAGGGCCCTCGACCGACAAGCCGTCCGACAACATTTTCGCCCAGCACCGCCTGTGCCGCGATCTCGGCATTTCGCACTATGAATGGCTGGTCAACCTCGAGGAGCTGATCGGCAAGGGCGAGTTCGAATTCCACGGCCTGCCGATCAAGTTCAAGGACGGCTCCGGCTCGCCGGTGCGTGCCGTCGCGATCATCGAAGAGTAAGATCCGGACATTTCGCCGCCCGGGCTCCCGGGCGGCGCCCAAAGAGAGACGAGCCGCATGTCGCAATTCGCATTCATGACGATCAGGGAGATCAGCCAGGGCTTTTCCCGCAAGGATTTCTCCCCCACCGAGCTGCTCGACGACGTGATCGCGCGCTACGAGAGGCTCGAGCCGAAGCTCAACATGTTCGCCTGGACCGATTTCGGCGGAGCGCGGGCGCAGGCGAAAGCGGCGGAAACCCGGCTGATGCGCGGCGAAAAGCTTGGCGAACTCGACGGCATCCCGACATCGGTGAAGGATCTCATCGCCGTGGCCGGCATGCCGCAACGCTTCGGCTCGCGCGCGACGCCCGCCACGCCGTCAGCCGCGGACGCGCCCTCGGTCGAACGCATCAGGGCGGCGGGCGCCGTTATCCTGGGGAAATCGACCACCAGCGAATTCGGCTGCAAGGCGGTGGGCGACAGCCCGCTCACCGGCATCACCCGCAATCCGTGGAACCCTCAGATGACCCCGGGCGGATCGAGCTGCGGTGCGGCAGCCATGGTGGCGGCGGGACTCGTGCCCTATGCGCTTGGCACCGACGGCGGCGGCTCGTTGCGCATTCCGGCTTCCCTGTGCGGGATTTTCGGCATCAAGGCACAGTTCGCGCGCGTGGCGGTGTTTCCGACGTCGGCCACCCCGACGCTCGCCCATGTCGGGCCTCTGGCACGCAACGCCGAAGACGCGGCGATCGTGCTTTCGGCGATCGCCGGCTACGACACCCGCGACCCGTTCACCGTGAAGGGCGCGCATCCCGATTTCATCGGCGCCGCCAAATCCTACCGCAAGCTGCGCGCGGCCTGGAGCCCGACGCTCGGCTATGGCCGCAACGACCCCGAAGTTGCCCTCATCACCGAACAGGCGATCAGGCACATCGAAACGCTTGGTGTGGAGATCGAACTGGTCGAGACCGTGATGGACGATCCGATCGACATGTGGACTGCGGAATTCTATGCCGGCGTCGGCACGCGGCTGCGCGACATCATCACAGGCCAGCCAGACCTCCTCGATCCCGCCGTGCTCGCGGTACTGAAACAGGCGCTCGAGCAGGAGATGCGGACCTATTACGAAAGCGTGTTCGCCCGCTACGCATTCCGCGAGAAGATGCGGACATTCTTCGAGGAATTCGATCTGCTGCTCACCCCCACCCTCCCGGTCGCCGCCTTCGGCACGGGGCTCGACGTGCCTCCCGGTTACGAGGACAAGAACATCGTCTCCTGGGCGACCTACACCTACCCCTTCAACCTAACCGGCCAGCCCGCCGCCTCGCTTCCCGTCGGCTTCACCTCGAAGGGCCTTCCGGTGGGGCTGCAACTGGTCGCCTCCGCCTTCGACGAAAAATCCATCCTCTCGCTTGCCGGCGCCTACGAGACGATCTTCCCGGAACGGAAAAAACTGCGCCCGGCACTGTGAGCCGGCAAGCGCAAGGAAAGCATTGATGCGCCCCGCCAGTTGGGCTAAGAACCCGCTTGCATGATTTGCGGAAGACCGGCGGCACGCGAGCCCGGCGATCTTCTCCGGATGCACCCGTAGCTCAGCTGGATAGAGCGCTGCCCTCCGAAGGCAGAGGTCACAGGTTCGAATCCTGTCGGGTGCGCCA
>PAPH01000010.1 GCA_002709005.1 Hyphomicrobiales bacterium
ATCGTCACCGAGCCGCACCCGGCGATCGTCGAGCGCAAGGCCAAGGGCCTGCCGGAGATGGGCGTGCTGCGCGAGAGCGATTCCTCCTGGTATATGCGCGAGGAGAACGGCGGCCTGCTGCTCGGCCCCTACGAACATGGCGCGCCCTGCTGCTACATGGACGGCCCCACCGACGACAGCGAATATGAACTGTTCCAGGAAGATCTTGAACGGCTGATGCCGCATATCGAGACCGCGATCGCACGTGTCCCGGCCTTCGGCGAGGTGGGCATCAAGAAGGTCTATAACGGCGCGATCGCCTATACACCGGACGGGTCTCCGATCATCGGCCCGGCACCGGGACTGAAGAATTTCTGGCTCAACGAAGGCCACTCCTTCGGCATCACCGCCGCGGGCGGGGCGGGCTGGCAGCTCGCAGAATGGATCGTCGACGGCGAGCCGACCATCGACATGATGGGCGTCGATCCGCGTCGCTTCGGACCCTATGCGACGGAAGGCTACCTCCGGGAGAAGAACGAGGAAGCTTACGCCAACGTCTTCACCATGCACTACCCGGACGAGGAGAGAGTCGCGGGCCGGCCGCTGAAGACCACGCCGTGCTACGACCGCATGAAGAAGCTCGGTGCCGTGTTCGGCTCGGTCTATGGCTGGGAGCGGCCGAACTGGTTTGCGCCGGCGGGTTACGAGGTGCCGAAGGAAGAACTCGGCGTCGGCGCCGACGTCCTGACCTCGCATAATCACGCGCCGGCGCTCGAGGACGGGCGCATCGTCGAGAAATGGTCGTTCCGCCGTTCGAACTATTTCGAACATGTCGGCAACGAGGTGAAGACCGTTCACGAGAAGGTCGGCCTTCTCGACATGAGTGCTTTCGCCAAGTGCTGGATCGACGGTCCGGGTGCGGAAGCCTGGCTCGACTCCATCCTCGCCAACAAGCTGCCGAAGAAGAACGGACGCATCGCGCTGTGCCATCTGCTGACCAAAGATGGCGGTGTGCGTTCGGAATTCACCGTCTACAAGCAGCCCGACGGCTATTATCTGGTTTCGGCCGGTGCCTACGAGGCGCATGACCACGATATCTTGAAGAAGCTCCTGCCTACAGACGGTTCGGTGCGGATGAACGCGATCACCCAGCAATGGGGTGTTCTGGTGCTCGCCGGTCCGCGCTCGCGCGACGTGCTGGCCAAGCTCACCCGGACACCGCTCGACAATGCGAGCTTCCCCTGGCTTTCCGGCAAGCAGATCTCGGTGGGCAGGGCGACCGCGCACGCACTGCGCGTCAATTTCGTCGGCGAGCTCGGCTGGGAGCTGCATCATCCGATCGAACAGCAGAACGCGATCTTCGACGCGATCATGGAAGCCGGCGCCGAATTCGGCATCAAGCCCTTCGGCATCCGGGCGATGACGACGATGGCAATCGAGAAGAGCTATCGCCTGATCCCGCGCGAACTTTCGATCGAATACAATGCCTACGAATCCGGTCTCGACCGTTTCATCAAGCCGGAAAAGGGAGATTTCATCGGTCGCGAGGGCGTAGTGAATGCCAGGGAAAACGGGCTTAAATGGAATTTCGTCACGCTCGAGGTGCACGGCATCACCGATGCCGATGCGCGCGGCAACGAAGCGATCTACGCACCGGACGGCACGCTGATCGGCCGCGCAACTCACGGCAGTTTCGGCTTCCGGACCGGCAAGTCGATCGCTCTTGCCATGGTCAAACCTGATTACAGTGCGGAAGGAACCCAGGTCGAGATCGGCATCCTGGGCGCGAAGCACAAGGCCACCGTGATCGCCGAAAGCCCCTATGATGCTGAAAATACGGCACTTCGCGCCTGATCGAGGCTGACGGAAGACAAGCAACGGGACGGGCGCCCAAAGGCGCCCGTTCACGTTTTTGCGGTGCAAGATAATGCGTGTTCCGGTGCAGCCGGCTGCGTGGTAGTCTTCACAGCATGCAGCCGCTTCGCCGTTTGCTTCTCCTGATCTGTCTGACAGCGGGACTAGGCTTCGCCAGCCCCGCCAAAACCGTTGCGGGGGAACCGGTGGACGTCACCCTCGTCCTCGCCGTCGATGTGTCCCGCTCCATGTCCGCCGTCGAACTCGAGATCCAGCGGCAGGGCTATGCCGAGGCGATCCGGTCCGACGAGGTTATTTCGGCGATAGAGCAGGGACCTTACGGCCGGATTGCGGTCACGATGTACGAGTGGGCTGCGGATTTCAGCCATCACGAGGTTTTCGGCTGGACGCTGATCGAAGGCCGTGACGACGCCGAGCGGATTTCCAGGATCATTCTCGAAGCCCCGAATTTCGGACGCAACAGAACCTCGATATCGGGCGCCATCAAGAAGGGCGTCGAAATACTCGAGGCTTCCCCCTATGACGGTTTTCGCAAGGTGATCGACATTTCCGGCGACGGACCGAACAATCAGGGGGAAAGGGTGGTTCCCGCGCGTGATGAGGCGGTGAAAAAGCGCATCGTCATCAACGGCCTGCCGCTGATGACCCGCGGCGGGCCGGGCTTCGGCTTCAACATCGAGCAACTCGACGCCTATTACCGCGACTGCGTGATCGGCGGGCCCGGGAGCTTTCTGGTTCCGGTTACCGACTGGGAGCAGTTTCCCGAAGCGGTGCGCCGCAAACTGGTGCAGGAGATCGGCGGCGTCGATCCGCGAAATATACCGGTCATGATGGCGCAGGCCGAGGGTGAGCCGATCGATTGCGAGATCGGCGAGAAGATCTGGCAGCAGCGGCAATGGATGTTCGACGCACAGTAGACTTCATGAATATAAGTCGAATGTTGCCTTTCTTTGTAATTTCAACTTCCCTTTAACGAAATAGAAAATCCGGCAATTCTAATGTTCCATGAAGGCAAGGGCGATGCCGGGGTGGAAGAGGGTGCCGTGACTGCTCGAAGAATGAAGAGAAGCGAGAGGGTCAGCGACCAATTGGTTGGTCGCAAGATTCTCCTCGTTGAGGATTCGAAGACCTACGCCACAGCACTGGCCGCGCGTCTTCTCTCCAACTACGGTATCGAGGTCGATTGCTGCTCCAGCATGGAGGAACTGCGGATTGCCCTCTCCGCGGCAGGCGCCGAGGACTACGGTCTGGCGGTCGCCGATCTGAACCAGCCGGGCGGGCCGCACGGCGAAGCCCTCGATCTTCTGATCTCGAACCGGATTCCGCCGGTTGTCTTTACCGGAAGTTTCAATGACGATGTGCGTCAGTCGGTGCTCGCCAAACCGGTTCCGGATTTCGTCCTCAAGGACGGCCCGGAAGCACTCGACAATGTGGTCTCCTCCGTCGTCCGTCTGCTGAGCAACCGGCAAATGCGGGTGCTGGTCGTCGATGACGTGACCTCGACCCGCGAACTTCTAGCCGTTCATCTGCGCAAGCAGCTTTTCAACGTCACCAAGGCCAGCAGCGGCGAGACGGCGATCACCGAACTCGCCAGCCGACCCGATATCGACATGGTGGTGGTCGACTATGAAATGCCGGGCATGAACGGTGTCGAATTCGTCCGCGCGGTTCGTCGCAACACCGATTTCGACCGTTTGCGGATCATAGGCGTCTCCTCGGCGGAACGGTCCGACCTGATGACGGAATATCTCAAGGCGGGCGCCAATGACTATATCCGCCGGCCCTTCAATGAGGAGGAATTCCGCTGGCGAGTGGCGCAGAATGTGGGGACGCTGCTCCACATACGCCAGTTGCGGGAGAAGGCCGCGCGGGACTACCTGACCGGGCTCTACAATCGCCGCCACTTCTTCGAGGAAGGTCCAAGGCTCGTTGCCGCCGGCCACAATTCAGAAGACAGGAAGCCGATGTCGATGGCCGTCATGGACATCGACAATTTCAAATTGCTCAACGATACATACGGGCATGAGATCGGCGACGAAGTGCTCAAGGAGATTTCCGCGCGCCTGTCGCGAGTCTGTGGCGATCGTCACCTGCTGGCACGATTGGGCGGCGAGGAATTCGGCCTCCTTATCTGCGGTCTCGACCCGGCAGGAGCGCGCGATTATTGCGAGGAAATCCGCCATGCGGTGGCGAGCGAGCCGGTTCACACCGTCGACGAGGAACTGAATGTCACAATCTCGATCGGTGTGGCGGAGGTGGCCGAGCGTGAAACCTTCGACAATTATCTCAATGCCGCAGACCAGTTTCTCTACATGGCCAAGCATGCGGGGCGGAACCGCGTGATGGCCGAGAATGAAATCAACGCTCATCGCGACGTCGCCTGAGAGCGAGGCCCTGCCGATAATCCCGGGTTGATCTCCTATGCGGCGCTGAGCAGCTGCTTGCGCCCGGCGCGCTCCTGCTGGGGCGAGCGGTTGTAGAGTTCGCGGTAGCATTTGGAAAAGTGCGAGGCGGAGACGAAGCCGCAGGCGACGGCGACCTCGACGACCGGCATGGCGCTCTGCAAGAGCAGGTGGCGGGCGCGGTCGAGCCGGATCTCGAGATAATAGCGCGCGGGCGAGCGTCCCATTTCCTGGCGGAACAGACGTTCGATCTGGCGGCGGGAGAGGTCGACCCGGTCGGCAATTTCGATCAGGGACAGAGGCTCGGCGAGGTTGGCCTCCATCAGTTCGATGATTGAGAGAACCTTGGAGTTCTGGACGCCAAGGCGCGCGCGCATGGGCAGGCGCTGGCGGTCGCGCGAATTGCGCACCCGGTCGGTCAGCGCCATTTCGCAGATCCGGTTCACCAGGCTTTCGTCGTGATCCTCGCCGATCAGCTGGAGCATCATGTCGAGCGCCGCGGTGCCTCCCGCGCAGGTGTGGATGTTGCCGTCAATCTCGAAAAGATCGGCAAAGGCTTCCGCCTTGGGGAAGCGTTCGGCAAAGCCGGGGATGTTCTCCCAGTGGATGGCGCAACGCCTGCCTGACAACAGGCCGGCAAGGGCCAGAATATGCGCGCCGGTGCACAGGCCGCCGATGGCGACGCCACGGTTGTGTTCCTCGCGCAGCCAGGCGAGCACCGTCTTGTTTTCGAATTTCTCGACATTCACGCCGGAGCAGACGATCACCATGTCCGGACGGTCGCGGCCCGAGAGCTTGGTGCGTTCTTCCGAAAGGGAACAGTCGGCGGAAATCCTCACCCCGTTGGAGGCACTGACGGGGCCGCCGTCGGCGGAGGCGAGGCGCCAGGAGTAATACTCCATGCCGAGCATGCGATTGGCGAGACGAAGCGGCTCGATCGCCATGGAAAAGGCAATCATCGAGAATTCGGGAACGAGATAGAAAACGAATGATCGCTTGTTTCCGCCAGCTGAGGCCATCGGGCACCTGTCCGTCATCGGGTCCAAAATGTCCTGCCGGCCAACCGCGCTGGGCATGTGCCGCATTGTCGCAATGAGGACATATATCATGGCGTTTGTCACGAGGGGGCCTGAAAAAATCTGCTCCTCTTCGACGATGCCGGACTGCTGAAGGCGGCGCCTGGACCGGCGCCGCCTTCTGGCGGGGGAGGTCAATTGGTGCGGCCTCCTAAGCGCATTTCATCGCGCAGTCTCGCGGGCTTGTCGTTCCAGTCATCCGGAGCCGGCCAGCCGATATCCTTGCGGGTCTCCGGGCTGAGAGCCTCCATGGCGCGATTGAGCCGGCTGCGCTGGATCCTTCGGAGCAGATTGGAGCCGATACGGGTCAGTCCTGCGAAGACAATCATGATGCTCTCCTTTCGTGCCTTCCTGCATTGACAGAAGGATGTCGCTGCGACATGATTAAATCAAACGAAATGAATTGACCTGTTCAATCAAGGAAATTGATGAATGAACGCTCCGATGCTCAACCCCGCGCCGACGATCGACCCGGAATTGTTGCGCAGTTTCGTCGCGATTGCCGAGACCGGGAGTTTCACGGGGGCCGCCGAACGCGTTTTCCGCACGCCGTCGGCCGTTTCCATGCAGATCAAGCGGCTTGAGGAGATACTCGGCGCATCGGTTTTCAAGCGTGATGCGCGCAATGTATCGCTGACCCCGGACGGCGAGGTGCTGATCGGCTATGCGCGCCGGCTCCTGGCGTTGAACCGGGAAACCATGTCGCGTTTCGTCAGCCCAAACGTCAGCGGGGTGGTCAAGATCGGCGCGCCCAGCGACTATGGCGAGTTCGTTCTGCCGCAGGCGCTGCGGCGTTTCGCGCAGACCCATCCCGACGTGATGGTCGATGCGGTGATCGACCAGTCCGTCAATCTGCGCAAGCGCTTCGCCGCAGGCCATCTGGATCTGGCACTGCTGAGCTGTTCGGCAGCGGGCGAGAGGATCAACGGCGAGAAGGTCATGACCGACCAGATCGTCTGGGCCGGCGCCAAGGGCGGGCAGGCCTATCTTTGCGATCCGCTGCCGATTTCACTGTGGGAAGAAGGGTGCGCCTGGCGTCAGGCGGCCCTGGTGAGCCTCGACGAGGTCAAGCGGCCCTATCGGGTTGCCTTCATGACCGCCAATGTCTCCGGACAGCGGGCCGCGATCATGGCCGATATCGCGGTGGCGCCGATGGGACGGAATTTCGTCGGCCCGGATGTGCATATTCTCGGCCCGGAAAGCGGCCTGCCGGCCATGGGCAATTACGATCTCGAACTGCAGGTCGCGGATGGCTGCGCCGCTCCGGTTGCCGCTTTCGCCGATCACCTGCGTTCCATCTTCGACCATTTCCACCAGA
Organism: Hyphomicrobiales bacterium; assembly: GCA_002709005.1. Classification (GTDB taxonomy): domain Bacteria; phylum Pseudomonadota; class Alphaproteobacteria; order Rhizobiales; family Rhizobiaceae; genus Pseudohoeflea. The sequence continues at coordinate 6,651 of PAPH01000010.1, forward strand.
CCGGCGAGTTCGGCTGCTGTTGAGCCCCCAGATTCCCGCTATCGCCGACCCCGCCGTCCACCTCTCCGCCGCGGGCCTTCGCCGCCTTCGATATCGCGTTCGGGCCGGTCGGCGCTTCGCTCGGGAAGCGTGACGACGCCGGCGAGGTTGGGAAAGGCGTCGTGCTTGTTGGGCAGAGCCATGGCCGAGACGAAATGTTCCTGGAACTTCGGCTCGAGCGCGGTCTCGATCTTCTCGATGCGGCGGACCGTTTCCTCGATCTCGCGGCGGTGGTTGCGGTTCAGCAGCGCCATGCGGGCGCCGGCGCCGGCGGCATTGCCGACCGCCTTGACCTTTTCGAGGTCGCAATCGGGAACGAGGCCGAGAACCATCGCGTACATGGGGTCGATGAAGGAACCGAAAGCGCCCGCAAGGGAAATCCGGTCGACCGTGTCGATCCCCTGCTTGTCCATCAGCAGCTTGATCCCGGCATAGAGGGCTGCCTTGGCGAGCTGGATGGCGCGGATGTCGTTCTGGGTGATGGTCAGCCGCGGCACCGTCTCCTTGAGCACATAGGAGAAGGTGCGCCCTTCAGCGACGATGCGCGGGCTTCTTTCCGCGAGCGCGCCGTTGATGACGCCATCCTCGGAAATGATACCCGCCAGATACATCTCCGCGACCACCTCGATGATCCCGGATCCGCAGACGCCGGAAACCCCGAGCTTTTCGGCGATTTTCGAGAACCCGTCCTGGTCGGACCATTCTTCGATGCCGATCACCCGGTAGCGCGGCTCCAGCGTCTCGGGATCGATGCGCACGCGTTCGATCGCGCCCGGCGCGGCGCGCTGGCCGCAGGAGATTTCCGCGCCCTCGAAGGCGGGGCCGGTCGGCGAGGAGGCGGCCACGCAGCGCGACCAGTTGCCCAGCACGATCTCGGCATTGGTCCCGACGTCGACGATGAGCATCATCTCCTCCTGCCGGTGCGGGCCTTCGGACAGGGTGACGGCGGCCGCATCGGCGCCGACATGGCCGGCGATGCAGGGCAGCATGTAGGTGCGCGCGCCGGGATTGAGATCGATGCCGATATCGGAGGAGGGCAGGCAGACCGCACCCGATACCGCGAGCGCGAAAGGCGCGCCGCCGAGCTCGGTCGGATCGATGCCCAGGAAGAGATGGTGCATGATCGGATTGCCGACGAAGACCGAGTCGAGAATGTCGGCGCGCTCGATGCCGCCGCTTTTGCAGACCTTGTCGACGAGGTCGTTGACAGCCTGGCGCACCGCCTTGGTCATCGCCTCTCGGCCGTCGGGATTCATCATGACGTAGGAGACGCGGCTCATCAGATCCTCGCCGAAGCGGATCTGCGGGTTCGAAGTGCCGGAGGAGGCCAGCGTGCGGCCGGACAGCAGCGAGGACAGATGCATGGCGATCGTCGTCGAGCCGATGTCGCAGGCGATGCCGTAGGCTTCGTTCTTGAGACCGGGATAGAGGGCGATCAGCCGGGGGGCTGCCTCGGGCCGGTCGCGATAGATGGCGGCGGTGACCTTCCATTCGCCCTTGCGCAGGATCGACTGGACCTGTGGCAGCAGCCAGCAATCGGCGGTCAGGCCGTTCAGGCCCCAATCCCGCTCGAGGGCGGCGATCAGCCGGTCGAGGTCGCCGAGGGGCTTTTCCATGTCGGGTTCCTCGACCTCGACATAGCACATGCGCACGGCCGGATCGCGCTCGATGACGCGGGTGTCGGCGTCCTTGCGCACGACCTGCGCATTGATGATCGTGTCCTGGGGAACGTCGATGACGAGGTCGCCCTCGATGGTCGCCGAGCAGGAGAGACGACGATCCTCGGGCAACCCCCGGACACGCTCGTAGCGCTCTTCCTTCGGACCTTTCGGCGAGATGTGGTCGGCGCGCGATTCAATGCCGTGTTTGGCGAACTTGCCTTCCTGGACAACGACCTGGCAGCGGCCGCAGGTGGCGCGTCCGCCGCAGACACTTTCGACATAGACGCCGAGTTCGCGTGCGGCTTCGAGTACCGGCGTTCCCTTCGGGAAACGGCCGCGCTTGCCCGACGGCATGAACAGGACGAGGTGGTTGGCGGCAGTTTCGTTCATATCCGAGATGTTTTCTTTACCGAAGTTTTGGGCGCGGGCTGCGACAATAGGTTGGTCCAACGGAGTTTGCGATGGCGGAAGTCTTCATCACAGCGCTGTTTCTCAGTTTCACGCTCGTGCGGCTCATCAAGGGCAGCTGGTCGCGTTATCCCGGTCATGTCGCGGCCTCGATCTTTGGCGGCATGGTGGGGTTGATCCTGTTGATGGTCTATTCTCCCGGCAGCCAGACCGACTGGGTGTCCGGAAACGCGTCCGCCGCCGCCGGTGCATGGTGCGCCATGCTGCTCTTCGACCGGCTGAGCGGCAGTCGGGCTGGCTGACGCGCCCGCCCTGCCGATCTTGCCGATCCGATCAAGCACCCCTTCTTGCCGCACGGCCGCCGCGACGGCGGGAGGCGTCGCCACCGGCGGCAGGTGCTGCTGCAGCGGTCGCTCCGGCGGCCGGCGCGTAGTCGCGGTAGGTGCGGATCCAGTTGGTGCAGTCCGGGTCGGTGCCGTTTAGCACGTTGGCGGCGCGGACCATTTCCATTTCCTGCGGGCGGCAGGGGTTCATGATGGCGCTGGTCATTCCTGCGCCGATGACCATCGGAATGAAACCGGCGTTCACGCCGTGCCGGTGCGGCAGGCCGAAGGAGATATTGGACAGGCCGCAGGTGGTGTTGACCTTGAGCTCGTGACGCAGGCGGTGGAGGAGCGCGAAGACCTGCTTGCCGGCGGTGCCCATGGCGCCGATCGGCATGACGAGCGGATCGACCACGATGTCCTCGGGCTTGATGCCGTAATCGGCGGCCCGCTCGACAATCTTCTTGGCGACGGCGAAGCGGACGTCGGGGTCTTCGGAAATGCCGGTCTCGTCGTTGGAGATGGCGACGACCGGAACGTCGTATTTCTTGCACAGCGGCAGGATGGCCTCGAGCTTCTCTTCCTCGCCGGTCACCGAGTTGACCAGCGGCCGGCCCTTGGCGACCGACAGTGCCGCCTCGATCGCCGCGGTTACCGAGGAATCGATCGACAGCGGGACGTCGACGAGGTCCTGGACGATCTGCAGCGTCTTGACCAGAAGCGGCGGCTCGGTCTCGTTCGGGTTGACCGCGGTCACGCCGGCATTGACGTCGAGCATGGTGGCGCCGGCTGCGACCTGGGCGAGCGCGTCGGCCTTCACGGTCTCGAAATTGCCTTCGATCATCTCGGCGGCCAGCTTCTTGCGGCCGGTCGGGTTGATGCGTTCGCCGATCACGCAAAAGGGCTGGTCGAAGCCGATGACGACTTCGCGGGTGGCGGATGCGACGATGGTGCGGGTCATGAATGTTCCTCTGATCTTGCCCGCTCGGCGGGACATAGTGTCTTGTCTTTATTATCGCGGAGCCTTGCCGGGCAATTCAACCTTCGTTCTCGGCGGCGGCCCCGGCAAGATTGTGGGGTGAGATACCGGCGGTGGCTTCGGACTCCTCGAGACGGGCCTCGGCCATCTCGTTGGCGAAGTTCGGTTCCTTCCGCCACGGCTTGCGCCCCTTGAGCACACCGGAATCGTGGACGATCTCGGCGACGAACTCCTCCTGCCGGTAGGCCATGACGTGGATGCCGGAAACACCCGCGATCTCCTTCACCTCGTTGATGATGTCGATGCAGAGCCGCTTGCCCTCGGCCTTCTGGTCTTCCGCGCCTTCGAGCCGCTTGATGATGTGGTCGGGGATATGGACACCCGGCACGTTGGTGCGCATCCATTTGGCGGTGCGGGCGGAGGCGAGCGGACCGACGCCGCACATGATGTAGCATTTCTCGTCGAGACCGAGATCGCGGACGCGGCTCATATAGGTGCGGAACATCTCGACATCGAAGCAGTACTGGCTCTGGACGAATTGCGCGCCCGCCGCGATCTTCTTGGCCAACCGCATCGGCCGGAATTCCTGCGGCGGCACGAAGGGGTTGATCGCAGCTCCAAGAAAAACCTGGGGAGGGGTGGTGAGCTTGCGGCCAGACAGGAATTTGGCGTCGTCGCGCATGGTGCGCACGGTCTCGAGCAGCGACATGCAGTCAAGATCGAAGACCGGCTTGGCGCCGGGCTGGTCGCCGGCCTGCACGCCGTCGCCGGTCAGGCACATGATGTTGCAAACGCCCATGGCCGCCGCGCCCAGCACGTCACCCTGAATGGCGATGCGGTTCTTGTCGCGGCAGGCGATCTGCATGATCGGCGCATAGCCCATGCGGGTCAAAAGGGCGCAGATGCCGACCGAGGACATGTGGCAGTTGGCGCCGGAGGCATCGACCGCGTTGATGCCGTCGACCCAGCCCTCGAAGACGGCGGCGCGGTCATAGACCTCGTCCGGGTCGGCGCTGTCTGGCGGATTGAGTTCCGCGGTGACGGCGAATTCGCCGCGCCGGAGCACGCGTTCGAGACGCCCGCGCGAGGAATGGCCCGGCTTGGGATCGAGCGGCAGATGCGCGCCGAGGGGATTGGTGTCGCTCACCGTGCCGTCTCCGCGTTTGCTTCGTCGCGGGCCGCGGCGGCCTGGGCGGTCACCCGGAGCCAGGACGAGGTCTCGCGCCAGGACTGATCCACCGGTTTCTGCACCGCCATGATCCTGTCGCCGCCCTTCATCCGCTGGGAGCCCTGGAAAGCCTGGACCCAGACGCAGGGCATGTCGGGTTCGACCTCGCAATTGCCGTTGGCGCGCACGCCGCCGCAGGGGCCGTTGCGCAACTGTTTGGGGCAGTTCATCGGGCAGGACATGCCGGTCGAAGACAAGACGCACTGGCCACACATGCGGCAGTCGAAGAGAAAGCCCTTCACGCCGCGTTCGACGAATTTCACCGGGGCTTCGGCACGTTGATAGCCGATCCGCTTGATGAGGGGGTGGAGGCTTAAAAAGACATTGGCGAAGTGATTGTAGAACCACTCGAAGAAGCGCGCGTTGCGGACCGACCAGAGCCGGATGGCGATCTTGTTGCGTCGCCGCCGGCTGGGCGAGACACCAGCCGGATTGTAGGCGGTCGCGGGCGCCTTGGGCTTCGGCTTGCCAGCCGGTTGCGGGGCACCGGCGGATTTAGGGGCCAGGTCATTCATCGGCCAGTCTGCCTCCGCTGCGCGCGACTTCCACCAGCCGGTCCTGCGGCCAGAGGGTTTCGATTTCCATGGCCGCTTTCTCGGCTTCGGCTTCCAGATCGTCGGAGACAGGCTCCGGATCGGCGCGCCGCCATTCGGCCAGATAGGCGTCAGTCCCGGCGGCGCCCGAACGCATGGCCGCCATGTCGATCGCTTCGGCGAAACGCGCGGCCAGCTCGCGCTTGGCGGTCTGGCGTCCCTTCTTGACGATGACCTGGGCGGGGATATCGCGCCAGAAGACGATGACTTTGTCGGCCATGAAAAACTCCTTGAAAAGAGAATGCGTTGGGAAGCATCACGTGGCTATTTCGGCCACGACGCGCGGGCGCTCCAATTGCGACCTGTTACGCAATCAAGCCACAAGGTGCGGGCTCTCGGTCAGTTGACCGGACTACCAGACACCTTTTGTGAGACCTCGCCAGACCCAGAACCAGAGTGTGGGATGGAAATATTGCCTGGAAACGCCATCGGCGGGAAGAGGCTTCAATTCGCCCGCCACGGCATCCTTGAGCGCCGCCACGGCGATATCGCGTGCGGCGGCAGTCTGGAGGATGGTGTCGGTGAAGATCGTCTCGCGCGGCGAGGGTTCGATCACCTTGCGGTAGATAACCGCTCCCGAATCGACGCCCAGGTCGACCATATGGACGGTGGTGCCGTAATGCTGGATGTCGTCCATCGCCCGGGCCCAGTAGCCGCTCCACATGCCGCGATAACGCGGAGTGATGCCGGGGTGAAAATTGAGCACCGGGCAGGAGATGGCCGAGAGCGTCTCGCGTTTGAGGATGCGGCAACTCACGGAGAGGATCGCGGCGGGCTGAAGTTCGTCGATGAGCGCCAGCGTTTCGGGCGCATTGACCGACGGGATCTGGTGCACCGCAACCCGCGGATCCGCCTTGTCCGAAGCGCCGTGCTCACGCATGAGCCGCGACGCGCGCGTGCCGGTGAATTTCTTGCCCAACCGGGAAACAACCATCATCATGAACTGGCCGATCGCCGATACCCATCCCATCAGCCGCGCCTTGCGGCGGATGAATGTGACCTTCGATTCCGGCTGTTCCCTGAGCACCACCACGTCCGGGAAGGCGTCGGCTACGGCATTTATGACGATCCATGGAAAGCTGCCGCCGGCAGTGAGGATGATGATCGGGTTTTCGTCTGTCATTCCGCTTCGCAAGGTGAGGTCCGGAGCAGGGAGCCTACATCATCTACGGTAAATATCAGGAATACGACGTCAATTTCGTGTGAGCGAACGGGTTAGAAGAACCACATCAGGATGGCGCCGGTGGCAAAGGCCACGGCCGTGACCATGAGGATCGACAGCAGGCTGAGAAACAGGCCGAGCGCCAGACAATAGCCGTCGCGTTCGGTATGGGCGACGCCCAGCACCGAGTAGGCAACGGCCGGCGGCCAGTTGCCGAAAGGAATCGGGATCACGCAAATGACGGCGAGAACGAGAGCCAGAAGGCCGAAGAGGCGTTCGTGAAGATTGCTGTTGATCGGCCATTTGCGCGGCCTAACCCAATTCTCCGCCCGCTTGAGCCAGGGGGTCACACGGAGCGCCATGACCCGAAACCTGCTTTTCTCGATGGAAAAGTCGGCAATCCGTTTGGGCAGCCAGACCTTTTCGTAGCCGATCAGGATCTGCCAGGCGACGAAGACCATGGGCAGGCCGAGAATGAGCGTCGCGCCGGGTGGCAGCGGAATGAGATTGGGAAGCGCGAAGATCAGCATGAAGGCGCCGAAGGACCGGTCCTCCAAGGCTGTGGCCAGGTCACGGATACTGATGCGCTCGCCGGGTTCGGCGGCAAGCTGGAGAAGCAGGTCGGAGAGTTTTTCGGGGCGGGAGCGGCTTTCGACCGGCTCGAGCGGAAACTCTGGTGACGTGGTGTGCGTGTTCACGGGAGCCGGATTACTTTAAACCAAGCGCATACTCTAGGCTCCAAATGCTTAAAAATTATGGCAGGCGGCTTTTCGGCTCATTTCCCGCCTGATCGAGGAAGGGCGCAAGATCGCCATAGCCGGTCAGTCGGCGCTCGAAACGCAGACCGATGATGCCGGCTGCTTCGCGCGCCCGTTCGGTCAATTGCGGATCGTCGGTCTGGGCGAGGTAAAGCGCGCGCTCATAATTTCCGAAATACATCTCGCGCAGTTCCGGGTGCCGGTCGAGGCCGAGGGAGCGGACGAGGAACGTCTCGTAGTGGCGGGCGAGAAAGTCGGTGATGAAGAATGTCGTCAGCATCTCGTCGGAGGCCGACTCGAAGGCGCGGTTTCCGTAATAGAACGAGAAGCAGTGCGGCCCCTCGATGCGGGAAACGCCATGTTCGGCGCAGACCCGATCGAGCGCGCCGCCCGTGCCGCAATCGGCATAGCCGATGAAGATGTGCTCGAAGCCGGCCTCGCGCGCCTCGCGGATCGCCTTGTCGGCGGCAGGCGCGATCCTGTCGGGGTGGTGATGAAAATCGGCGGGCAGGCACTTGAGATCGATATGGTCGTGCCCCAGTTGCTCATTTATCGCCAGCACTTCGCGGGCGATCATGCCACAGGCGATAACGCGCACGGTTGCGCCGACACCGCCAGTGGCGGTGTCTGCCGTGTCTTGCGTCAGTATCTGTCTGGCGCCTGGCATCAATTCGCCTCTACTTCGGTCGAGAGAGTCGACCTTCCTCCAAGGGGAGATGCAACAAAATGAAATATGTCAAGATCGCCGGTGTTCTGGCCCTGATGCTTTCGCTCGTGGCCTGTGCCAACACCATCCGCGGCGTCGGCCGCGATGTCGACGAATCGGCCGCAGCCGTGGACGACGCGGTGAGCTGATAGGCCGCGTCCATAGTCTAGACTCCGCCGGATCGCTTTCAAATCCGGCGGAGACACAAGTGGCTTCAGCGCGCGGCTGTCTGGTTGTGTCGGCGCGCCATGAGTGATTTGGCGGTTTCGACGGTAACCGCCGCATCGCGGCAATAGGCGTCGGCACCAACGGCCTGACCGAATTCCTCGTTGAGGGGGGCGCCCCCGACGAGCACGATATAGTCGTCGCGGATGCCCTTTTCCTTCATCGTGTCGATGACCACCTTCATGTAAGGCATGGTGGTGGTGAGCAGGGCCGACATGCCGAGGATGTCCGGCTTGTGCTCCTCGATCGCCTCGAGATAGCTCTCGACCGGGTTGTTGATTCCGAGGTCGATAACCTCGAAGCCCGCGCCTTCCATCATCATGCCGACGAGATTCTTGCCGATGTCGTGGATGTCACCCTTCACAGTGCCGATCACCATGGTGCCGAGCTTGGGCGCACCCGTCTCAACCAGCAGCGGGCGGAGAATGGCCATGCCGGCCTTCATCGCGTTGGCCGACATGAGCACTTCCGGCACGAAGAGGATGCCGTCGCGGAAATCCTCGCCGACGATGCGCATGCCCTCAACCAGCGCCTTGGTGAGCACGTCGTAGGGCGTCCAGCCGCGATCGAGCAGGATCTGGGTCGCTTCCTCGATCTCCTCCTTCAGGCCGTCATAGAGGTCATCCATCATCTGCTGGACGAGGTCGTCGTCGGGAAGTTCGGAGAGAATGATTTCTTCGTCGTCGGCCATGCGGGATCTCCAAAACGCAAAAAGCGTGCTCCTGTACGCCCTTACACTAGGCCATGCAGGGGGGTGTTGTCATTTGGCTAACGACATGGAAAGCGTCCGGAAGCGACGTGTATGCGACATGCAGCCCGGTCAGGCGGTGTCGCGTCAAAGCCAAGGAAAGGCGCAACCGGACCCGTGAAATGCCATTTTCCGGATGAATATTTCCGTCAAATCGGCGAATGTCGCCGGACAAGGGAAGATCACGGATGGACTACGATATGGCTGTGGACGGAGCGGACAAGGAAGTGGCTGAGCCGGCTGAAGGCCGGGCCGGTGGAAGACGCAGCCGCGGAGCGGCAGGACGCCGGGCCGAACGCGGTTCGCGCGGACCCGGACTTTCGCTTCCCTTCATCACCCGCAAGATCAATACCTACGAGATTCTTGACGAGGAAGGCTTGGCGCTGATCGAAGCGAATGCCGACCTCATTCTCGAGGAAATCGGCATCGAGTTTCGCGACGATCCGGAAACGCTGCAGCTCTGGAGGGACGCGGGCGCCGACGTGCGTGGCGAGCGCGTTCACTTCCCGAAGGGGCTGTGCCGCGAACTGATCAAGACCGCGCCCCCGATCATCACCCAGCATGCGCGCAATTCCGCGCGTACCGTGGAGATCGGCGGCAAGTCGACCGTTTTCGCACCGGTCTACGGACCGCCCTTCGTGCGCGATCTCGAAGGCAAGCGTCGCTATGCGACGATCGAGGATTTCCGCAATTTCGTGAAGCTCGCCTATATGGCGCCCGCCATGCACCATTCGGGCGGCACCGTTTGCGAGCCCGTCGACATCGCGGTGAACAAGCGCCACCTCGACATGGTCTACACGCATATGCGCTACTCGGACAAACCCTTCATGGGGTCGGTGACGGCACCCGAACGGGCCGAGGACACCGTCGAGATGTGCAAGATCCTGTTCGGCGCCGATTTCGTCGATCAGAACTGCGTGGTGGTCAACCTGATCAATGCCAACTCGCCGATGGTCTTCGACCAGACGATGCTCGGTGCGCTGAAGGTCTATGCGCGCAACAACCAGGCCTGCGTGGTGTCTCCCTTCATTCTCGCCGGCGCGATGAGCCCGGTTACTGTCGCCGGCACGCTCACGCAGATCCTTGCGGAAGTTCTCGCAGGCGCTGCGCTCACTCAGCTGGTCCGACCCGGCGCGCCGGTGGTCTTCGGCACCTTCGCCGCCTCGATCTCGATGCAGTCCGGCGCGCCGACATTCGGCACGCCCGAGCCGTCGCTCGTGTCCTATGGGGCGGCACAGCTCGCCCGCCGTCTCGGCCTTCCGTTTCGCACCGGCGGTTCGCTCTGCGGCTCCAAGGTGCCCGATGCGCAGGCCGCACATGAGAGTTCCTCCACACTCAACACGACGGTGCTCGCCGGCACCAATTTCGTGTTGCACTCAGCCGGCTGGCTGGAAGGCGGGCTCGTCGCGTCCTACGAGAAGTTCATGATCGACTGCGACCAGCTCGGCATGCAGCAGCGTTTCGCCGAAGGGGTGGATCTGTCGGAAGCGGGACAGGCGCTCGACGCGATCCGCGAGGTCGGCCCCGGCAGCCACTATCTCGGCTGCGCCCACACCCAGGCCAACTTCCAGAGCGCCTTCTACCGTTCGGCGCTGGCGGACAACAATTCCTACGAGCAGTGGCTCGCCGAAGGCGAAAAGCGCATCGAGGAGCGCGCGCGCGTCCAGTGCCAGAGCTGGCTCGACAGCTATGTCGCCCCGGATCTCGATCCGGCGATCGACGAGGCGCTCAATGAATTCATCACCAAGAAGAAGGATTCGATGCCTGACGCCTTCACATGAAAGGGACAGCGCCGGTCAGGCGCAATGGTGAGGGAAATCGAGGGCCGCGAAACTGTTGCCGCTCTTGTTCATAAAGGTGTCTGGGGCCGGTAATACCGGCCCCTTTTTCATGACGGCCGTTGCCGGGTGGCAGCCGGATCGCATTTTTCCTTTTTGAATTTCAAAAGCTTGAGACGAATTTGGGGGCGCGCGATGGCGATGCGTCTTGTAAAAGATATATCTTTGAATAGATAATACGGCATAACGTCACACAAGGAGTTTTCACATGCATGGAATGTACAGACACAAATGGTTCGGCCATCCCGGCTGCGATCACGGTTTTGGCGGCGCCTTTTTCGGACCGTCGGGCAGGGGAGGCGGCCGGGGTCCCGGTCGAGGTCCTGGCGGCGGCGGACCATTCGGGCGTCATCGCGGCGGACCTTTCGGTGGCGGTCCCTTCGGCGGAGGTCGCCGGATGTTCGATTCGGGCGCACTGCGCCTTGTCGTACTCGGGCTGATCGCCGAGGAACCCAGGCACGGCTATGACATCATCAAGGCGCTCGAGGCTCAGTTCCAGGGCACCTACAGCCCGAGCCCGGGTGCCATCTATCCGATGCTGCAGATGCTGGAAGAGGCCGATCTTCTCACCTCCGAGGTCGAGGGCAAGAAGAAGCTCTATTCGATCACGGATGAGGGGCGTGCCTATCTCGAGGAGAATCGCGCCGAGCTCGACAACATCAAGGCGCAGCTCGACGAGGTGGCTGACGAGATGCAGGGCGTTTCGCTGGGCCAGGAGTTCCGGGAGCTCAAGCGTGCGCTCTTCGGTCAGGTCCGGGGCGGCGAGTTCAGCGCCGAGCAGGCGGAAAAGGCGCTGGCGATCCTCAAGAAGGCCCGGCTCGAGATCGAGGCTCTGTAGATTTCAAGGCGCTGAGCCAGACAAGCGGAAACGCCGCCGGTAATTTACCGGCGGCGTTTTGCAATAAAGGGGCAGTCCGCCTGAACTTGCGGGCCTGGGGCCTTATCCGCGCCGGCGGCCTCGCGAGCGGGCAGGGGCGTCGTCGCCGGAGGCGGCCGGAGTGTTCTTCATCGGGCCGATGCGCTCGACGATGGTTTCGATGGTGGGACGCGCGGCTTTCTTGTGGCCGTCGATCGCTTCGCGCATGGCGGCCAAGTGCGCGCAGGAGGTGCCGCAGCAGCCGCCAATGATCTTCGCGCCGGCATCCAGCGCCAGGCGCGCATAGTCTGCCATCAGCGGCGGCGTGCCGGAATAGTGGATCTCCGTGCCCTTGAACTCCGGGATGCCGCAATTGCCCTTGACCACGACGATAGCCTCGGGGTCGGCGCCGGTCATGTCGAGCAGCGAGGAAAGGATGTCGGAGGCGCCTACGCCGCAATTGGCACCGACGGCGAAGGGTCCCTCACCGATATCCCTGGCGACGCCGTGGATATCCCTGGGGTGCAGGCCCATCATGGTCTTGCCGGCAGTATCGAAGGAGCCGGTATAGACGAAGGGCAGGCCGCAGGCGGTCGCCGCCTCGGCGGCGGCGCGGATCTCATCTGCGGCGGACATGGTCTCGATCCAGACGATGTCGATGCCGCCGGCCTTCAGTCCCTCGATCTGCTCCCTGAAGGCGTCCACGGCGTCGTCGTAGGTCATGGCGCCGAGGGGCACGAGCAGCTCCCCCGTGGGGCCGACCGAGCCGCCCACAATGACCTTGCGAGGGGCTGCATCGGCAACTTCGCGCGCAATCTCGGCAGCCTTCTTGTTGAGATCGAACACACGGTCCTGCGCATGATGAAGCTTGAGGCGCTGGCGAGTGCCGCCGAAGGAATTCGTCAGGATGATGTCGGCGCCAGCATCAACAAAATCCTGGTGAAGCTTCACGATGCGGTCGGGATGGCTTTCCAGCCACATTTCCGGTGCCTCGCCGGATTCGAGGCCCATCTCGAACAGATTGGTACCTGTCGCCCCGTCAGCGAGGAGGACACCCTTCTCGGCAAGCAGTTCGGCGAGGGGATTGGCGATCGCGGACATGGAAGGTCTCCGGAACTGGCGGTTGGTCGCGGGAGTTCTGCCCGCAGCGGGATCTGGCGATTGATATAAAGATTTCTTTATGTCGCTGCAAGCATTGCGGGTGGCGACAATGCCCGAAAATGGTTCGAGGACAAAAAGAAGGCGGCGACCGCTTGCGCGACCGCCGCCTGTCGTTTCGGCAGGGACGCGGTTCAGGCCGCTTCGTCATCCACCATGGTGTGATCGACGGGAGTGACCATCGCGGAGATCACGTCCTGGATGTCGAGCGCGCCGATCGGCATGCCGTTCTCGTCGATGACGACCGCCTGGCTGACCGACTGTTCGGTCATCTTCTTGGCCGCCGTCTCGAGAACCGCACCGGTCTTGATCTTCGGACCGGAGGGTTCACCCTCGACTGGGTTCATGACCATGTCGACGGTGATGACGCGACCGCGGTTCACCTCGCGCACGAAGTTCGAGATGTACTCGTCGGCCGGTTTGAGCACGATCTCCTGCTTGGTGCCCTGCTGGACGACTTCGCCGTCGCGCAGGATGGCGATGCGCTCGCCGAGCCGGAGCGCTTCGTCGAGGTCGTGGGTGATGAAGACAATCGTCTTGCGGATCTCCTTCTGCAGGTCGAGAAGCACCGACTGCATGTCCATGCGGATCAGCGGGTCGAGGGCGGAGAAAGCCTCGTCCATGAGCAGGATGGGAGCATCGTTGGTCAGCGCGCGGGCGAGTCCGACGCGCTGCTGCATGCCGCCGGACAACTGGTTGGGATAGTTGTCCTCGAAGCCCTCGAGGCCGACGCGGGTGATCCAGCGCTGGGCTTCCTCTTCCTGCTTCTTGCGGGGCACGCCCTGAAGCTCAAGACCGTAGACGGTGTTTTCCATCACCGTGCGGTGGGGAAGAAGCGCGAACTTCTGGAATACCATCGCGGTCTTGTGGCGACGAAATTCTCTGAGTTCCTTCTCGTTCATCTTCACCACGTCATCGTCACCGACGATGACCTCGCCGGCCGTCGGATCGATCAGCCGGTTGATGTGGCGAATGAGGGTCGACTTGCCCGAGCCGGACAGGCCCATGACCACCTGGATGGCGCCCCCGGGCATTTCGATGTTGATATCCTTGAGACCGAGCACGTGGTTGTGCTTTTCGTTGAGTTCGGTCTTGGTCATCCCCTGCTTGACCAGGTCGACATACGCGGCAGGATCGGAACCGAAGATCTTGTAGAGTTTGCGGATCGAGATGCCGATCCCTTCTTCCTGATCAGCCATGGACCACCTCCAGGTGCTTCTGGAGCCGCTTGCCGTAGGCTTGGCTCACACGGTCAAAGATGATGGCGATGCCGACGATGGCGAGACCGTTGAACATGCCGAGTGTGAAATACTGGTTGTTGATCGACCTCAGGATGCCGAGCCCGAGGCCCGGAACACCGATCATCGCCGCGACCACGACCATGGCAAGCGCCATCATGATGGTCTGGTTGACGCCCGCCATGATGGTGGGCAGCGCCAGGGGCATCTGAACGTTCTTGAGCCGTTGCCAACTCGACGATCCGAAGGCGTCGGCAGCTTCGAGCACGTCCTTGTCGACAAGGCGGATGCCGAGATTGGTCAGTCGGATGATCGGTGGAATGGCATAGACCATAACGGCGATCAGGCCCGGCACGCGGCCGATGCCCAGGAGCATGATGACAGGCACCAGATAAACGAAGCTCGGCATCGTCTGCATGACGTCGAGTATCGGATTGAAGATGGCCTGGATCCGGTCCGAGCGCGCCATCAGGATTCCGATGGGAATGCCCACGACAATGGCGAGAAGGGTCGCTACCACCGTCATCGCAATCGTGCTCATCGTGTCTTCCCACATGCCGAAATAGCCGACCAGCAGAAGGATGACTGCAACTGATGCGGCAATCTTGACGCTGCGAGATGCCACGTAGGCAATTGCCGTGATGGCCAGAAGAACCAGAATCCACGGAGAATCCGTGAGCAGGTCTTCCATCCAGAACATAAACCATTTTACCGGCGAGAGCGCCGTTTCGAAAGCATCGCCATAGGCCCGCGTAAAGTCCCTGAAGCCGAGATCGATCGTCTTCTTGATTGCTGTGAGACTAGAGCGGCTCATGGCTGGGAATTCGACTAACCAGTCCATTTTTTTAGTTCCCCGATGTTGATCTGAGTTGGCGGTCTCCCCCGGACGCCCACTTTACAAAAAAGTGGCGGGCCGTAGCCCGCCCCTCTCAAAGGCGATTACTGAATCGCCTTTTTCACTTTTTCGGCGGCGTCCTCGGAAACCCACTTGGTCCAGATTTCCGGGCTCTCATTCAGGAAATGGTAAGCCGCGTCTTCACCGGTGGCCTGGTTGTCAGCCATCCAGGCGAGGAGCTTGTTGACCGTGCTGTTCGGCCAGGAGCGGGTCGCGAGGTAGTCGTAAGCCGGGCCGCCAGCCTGTTTGAAGCGGTCTGTTACGACGGTGTAGACCTCGGACTTGGTCCAGGCATTCGGCTTGGGGTCAGCGCAATCAGGCTTGGTGATGCAGCTGTCCCACTCTTCCTTGTTGAACTCGGCCGGGAAGTCGAGCTTGACCATCTCGTACTTGCCGAGAAGGGCGGTCGGCGCCCAGTAGTAGCCGAACCAGGGATCTTTGCTCTCATAGGCCTTGGCGATCGAGCCGTCGAGGCCGGCGGCGGAGCCGGTTTCGACCAGTTCGAAATTGTGATCGGGGCCGTCATAGGCCTTGAACATGTTGGTGGTGTTGGTGCGGCAACCCCAGCCTTCCGGGCAATTGTAAAGGCCGCCCTTGCTCGCATCGTCGGGGTGCGGGAAGAGCTCGGGATGGGCGAGCGCATCTTCGACTGTCTTGATGTCGGGGTGCTCGTCGGCGATGTACTTGGGAATCCACCAGCCTTCGACGCCGCCGTCCGACAGCGATTCCGACGCGTAATGCAGCTTGCCTTCATCGGTTGCCTTGTCGAGAACGGTGCGCATGGCGTTGACCCATGCTTCCGGAGCGACGTCAGGCTCGCCCTTTTCGATCATCGAGGTGAGTGTCGGGTTGGTGTCGCCGGCGACGAGTTCCGCGTCGCAGCCGTAACCTTCGTCAAGGATGATCTTGTCGATGTTGGCGAGGACTTCCGCCGATGCCCAGTTCATGTTGGCGATGGTGACGCGGCCGCAGTCTTCTGCGGAAGCGGTGCCGGCAAAGCCCATAACGCCGGCTGCGAGGATGGTGGAAGCAAAAAGCTTCTTCATAAGCAAAGACCTCCCAGTCTTTAAGTGATAGCAGTCGTGTTTCCCGTTTCGAGTGCCGGCTACTGCATTGTCCGGCATCGAATATTTGGAGGCGTGTCGCCACGAAAACAGTGAAGACCGAATTTCAATGAGACAATGCCGCATTTACGACATTGGCTGGCGCGAACGCGCAGCTGAAATTCGACCGTCGCCGTTGGGGCGGCCGTAATGCCAAGGCTCAAACTAAGCCTTGAGTGTGAGAAATCAACCGCCTGGGGCCAAATCATGGGGTATGTCGCGTCTGGAACATTGACGCAAACCCGACACTGACGGCGTTAACACAAAAAACGCTCCGTTCACCAATGCTTAGAGTTTCAATAACTCTCCGGTAACAATGTTCGGGTTAGATACGTCTCGCGGCGGGGGACACCTACCGCAGGATCCGGATCAGGTATTGCGTACCGGAGCCTTGATTTCCTTCCGTGCGTATCGCGGAAGGGCCATGCGTGAATTTGGCAGGCCGCACGGTTCTTCGGAACCGGGCGGCTTTCACGTTTCTGGGCTATAGAGTTGCGGCATGCGTAGCGATGTGAAATCTGCGCTGGTGGCGCGAATGCCTTCAATTCAAAAAGAAAAAAGCCGTCGCGATGGCGCGACGGCTTTCCGATTTCGAGGGCTGGGCTGAATTCAGCCGGCCGAACGCGTGCGAACAAGGCGGGCAAAGCCCTGCTTGAGAACGCTGCGCGATTCGGTGTTTTTCGGGCCCTGGCTGTGCCAGGCGATCTGCAGGCCGTTGCTGCGGTCGAAGATAAACAGCATTGTCGTCGTTCCGTTTCACCAGAGGTTGAACGCGATCCGGATCGAAACCCTTCGCGGACCGCGGCTATACGCCCGTTGAGTCCGGGTGAGATCAGATAAAAACGCCACGTCATGTCGCAATTCAGGCATGGCCAAAAAATTCCGATCACGCCTCGCCACATGTCTGAAAAAATGGTTGAGAACCGGTAGGAAAAGCCATGGCAGAAAGTGGCGGGACGGCACTATCGTTCGCGCGGCGAAGGGAAAGGTTTCGGGGCTGATGACGAGGATGCTGATGTTTCAGGGGACGGGATCGGACGTCGGCAAGACGGTGCTGGTCGCGGGCCTGTGCCGTCTTGCCGCCAATCGCGGCCTGAAGGTGCGTCCATTCAAGCCGCAGAACATGTCGAACAATGCCGCGGTGGCCGATGACGGCGGCGAGATCGGCCGGGCGCAATGGCTGCAGGCGCTCGCCGCGCGCGTTCCGTCGTCGGTCCACATGAACCCGGTGCTTCTCAAACCGCAGTCTGAGATGGGCAGCCAGATCGTCGTTCAGGGCACGGTGCGCGGGCAGGCGGCCGGCCGCGATTACCAAAGGCTCAAGGCGGAACTCTTGGGCGCGGTTCTCGAAAGTTTCGCCGAGGTCAGCCGCAATGCCGATCTTGTGCTCGTCGAGGGCGCGGGATCGCCGGCGGAAATCAACCTGCGTGCCGGCGATATCGCCAATATGGGTTTCGCGCGCGCCGCGGGTGTTCCGGTCGTGCTCGTCGGCGATATTGACCGGGGCGGGGTGATCGCCTCGATCGTCGGCACCCATGCGATCCTCGATCCCTCCGATCGCGCCATGGTGGCGGGTTACCTGATCAACAAGTTTCGCGGCGACGTCAGCCTGTTCGGGGAGGGCGTGACCGCGATCGGCAGTTTTACCGGTTGGGACTGTTTCGGCATCGTGCCCTGGCTCAAGGATGCGGCGCGTCTTCCGGCGGAAGATTCCGTTGCCCTGGAGCGCCTCGCGCGGGGAACGGGCGGGGCTCTGAAGATCGCGGTGCCGGTTTTGTCGCGTATTGCCAATTTCGACGATTTCGATGCGCTTGCGGCCGAGCCATCGGTCGAACTCGTATTCGTCAGGCCGGGTGAGCGTCTGCCAGCGGATGCGGCGCTCGTTGTTCTGCCCGGTTCGAAATCGACGATCTCCGATCTCGCCGATTTCCGCGCTCAGGGATGGGACAAGGATCTCGCCGCGCATGTGCGCAGGGGCGGCCGGGTGATCGGGGTGTGCGGCGGCTACCAGATGCTCGGCCGGGCGGTTCGTGACCCCGATGGTATCGAAGGTCCGGTGCGGGAGACCGAGGGGCTCGGGCTGCTCGACATCGAGACGGTGCTTTCGCCGGAGAAGACAGTCCGCAACATCCACGCGGTGTCCGTCGACCGAGGCGAACCTTTGACCGGCTACGAGATCCATCTGGGCCAGACGAGCGGCGCGGACTGCACGCGTCCTTTCGCGCTGATCGACGGCCGGCCGGACGGGGCGACATCACCCGACCGCAAGGTGTCGGGCACCTATCTTCACGGTGTCTTCGTCTCCGACGCCTACAGGGCGCGGCTGTTGTCGGAATTCGGCGTGACGGGCGGCGTGGAGGACTATCGCGCAGAGGTCGACGCGGCGCTCGACCGCATCGCCGCCGATCTCGAGCGGTATATCGATTACGACCGACTCTACGAGATTGCCGGACGGGCTGATTGACAGTCCCGGACACCGTCCGTATCACTGGTCTTACCGAGTGGTTCCAGCACGGCAAATCGACGGGCTGGATTCAAGAGGGAATGCGAAGGGCGGACCCACACAGGGCGCTTCAATCGCAGCCGACCCCGCGACTGTAGAGCGGAAAGGCGAATGTCGCCGGAACGGCGAAGGACTGACGGTCTGGCAATGGTGCAGGACTGTCCGTTCCGGAACCGCTCCGGAAGGCCACTGGCGTGGCGACATGATGAACCAAGGCGCGGACGCCTCCTGATCTACGAATCGTCCCGTTTTCATGTCGCCGACTATGCCGGGAAGGTCGACAGGCGCCGCGTGCGGGAGCCGTTCAGGGCTTCTGCCGGATCCGTGAGCCAGGAGACCTGCCATTCGTGAAGGGCATCGTGCCCGATCCGGGAGGGTTTTCCGACCGGTCCAGTGAGGGAGTCGATCTCCCCGGCCATTCACGGAGGTTGTCATGGCTGACAAGAGCATTTCTTCGGTAGTACCGCAAACGGACGCCCGGCGCATTGCCGGCATGATGGCCCTGCTTCTCGGCGGGCTCATGATCTTCGGTGTGGGACTGGCTCATTCATCGGCGCTGCACGACGCGGCGCACGATACACGCCATTCCTACGGCTTTCCCTGCCACTAAGGGGATAGCATCATGATTGTCAGATTGCTCCTGGCGGCTCTTGCCGCCGGGCTGATCGCCGGTTTGGCGATGACGCCCGCCCAGTACACAAAAATCGTTCCGCTCATTCTAGAGGCGGAAACCTATGAGACCATGCCCGCCGCCGACGAGGTGGCCGGGGAGGCCGGACACGCCCATGCGGACGGACACGAGCACGGCGACGAAGCCTCGATCCTGGGGTTCGGCCGTCTCGGCAATACCATTCTCGCCAACATCGCGGCCGGCGGCGGTTTCGCGCTGCTTCTTGCCGGGACCGCCATGCTGATCGGGCTGCGCTTTCCGCAAGGAGGCGAAGGCGTAAGGCGGGGACTGATGCTGGGTGCTGCGGCCTGGTTCGCAGTTCAGCTTGCGCCGGGTTGGGGCCTTCCGCCCGAACTTCCGGGCTTCCCCTATGTCGACTTGGTGGAACGCCAGGTCTGGTGGATCGCCGCGGTGATCCTGTCGGCAGGCGGGGTCTACCTGATCGCGCTCAGGCCTGAATGGATTGCCAAGGTTGCCGGTGTCGCCCTGATCGTCGCGCCGCATCTCTACGGCGCGCCGCAGCCCGCCGACATCTCCAGCAACGTTCCGGCTTTTCTTGCGTCGGAATACACCACCGCGTCGCTCGCCACGACCCTGTTCTTCTGGCTGCTGCTCGGCGGACTGCTGGGCTTCTTCCTTTCCAGGGTCGAAGACGGGGACGCCGTGGCGCAAGCCGGCTGACTGGCATGTTGCCGCCTGTCACCCTCGTGCTCGGGGGCGCACGCTCCGGGAAGTCGTCCTTCGCCGAGGCCCTCGTGAGCGAGGCTGCGCCGACGCGGCTTTATCTCGCGACGGCCACGGCGGGCGACGGGGAGATGGCCGACCGCATCGCCCGCCACCGGGCAAGGCGGGGCCAGGGTTGGCAGACTGTCGAGGAACCTCTCGATCTGATCGGCGCGCTCGCTGAAAACGGGCGGGCCGATCGTCCGATACTCGTCGATTGCCTGACGTTGTGGCTGACGAATTTGATGGTGGACGACCGCGACATCGAAGGCGAAATCTCGGCGCTCTGCGCCGGGCTCTCCGATATCCCCGGCCCCGTCGTCTTCGTTTCCAACGAGGTTGGGCTCGGAATCGTGCCCGACAATGCCATGGCGCGGGCCTTCCGCGACCACGCCGGCCAGCTGCACCAGCGGGTCGCGGCATTCGCGTCCCAGGTCTATTTCGTGGCGGCCGGATTGCCGCTCAAAATGAAGGGTTGAACTCATGGCGAACGCCAAAATTCCCGCCACCGTGATCACCGGCTTTCTCGGGGCCGGCAAGACGACGTTGATCCGGCACATGCTGTCGAATGCCGGCGGCAAACGGATCGCGCTCATCATCAACGAGTTCGGCGATCTCGGCGTCGACGGCGACGTGCTGCGCGGCTGCGGCGCCGAGGCCTGCTCCGAAGACGACATCGTCGAACTGACCAATGGCTGCATCTGCTGCACGGTGGCCGATGATTTCATTCCGACGATGGAAAAGCTTCTGGAGCGAGACCAGCTTCCCGATCACATCGTCATCGAGACTTCCGGCCTGGCGCTGCCGCAGCCGCTGGTCAACGCTTTCAACTGGCCGGGCATCAAGACCCGTGTCACCGTCGACGGCGTGGTGACGGTGGTCGACAGCGCGGCGGTGGCGGCGGGCCGTTTCGCCGACGATCACGACAAGCTCGACGCCCAGCGCAGCGAGGACGAATCCCTCGATCACGAAAGCCCGCTCGAGGAATTGTTCGAGGACCAGTTGACGGCGTCGGACCTCATCATCCTCAACAAGGCCGATCTCGTCGACGCCGATGCGCTCAAGACCATCCGCGCGGACATCTCGGCCCACCTCAAGCGCCAGCCCACGATGATCGAGGCCCGCAACGGGGAAGTGGCGCCGGAAATCCTGCTTGGCCTTGGCGTCGGCACCGAGGACGACATTGCCAACCGCAAGTCCCATCACGAGCTCGAGCACGAGGGGGCGGACCACGACCACGATCACGACGAGTTCGACAGTTTCGTCATCGAATTGGGCGGGCTTGAGAATTCGGCCGACTTCATCGAGGGCCTGAAGGGCATCATCGCCCGCCACGACATTCTCCGGCTCAAGGGGTTTGCCGATATTCCCGGCAAGCCGATGCGGCTCGTCATCCAGGCGGTCGGCGCGCGCGTCGACAGCTATTTTGACCGGCCCTGGAACGCCGGCGAAGCGCGCGGCACGCGTCTGGTGGTGATCGGTCTTCACGACATCGACCAGCAGGCGATCCGGGCCGAAATCGCCGGGCTTGCCGGCTAGGCCATGCATCTTCTCGCCGCGCAGAAAGGAAGCCTGTCGGACGAGGGCGAGGCACTCGATCTCGCTCAGTCGCCCGGCGATGTGCTGTTCCTGAGCGCGGCGGATACCGAACTTGCCGCGCTCGCGCGTGCCTGCGCTCAAGGCACCGGAATGCGCTGGCGGCTCGCCAACCTGATGCAACTCAAACATCCGCTGTCGGTCGACACCTACGCGGCGAAAAGCGTGGCGACGACGAAGCTGATTGTCGTGCGCGCCCTGGGCGGCGCCAGCTATTTTGCCTATGCGCTGGAGGCTTTTCACGCGGCTGCCGTCGCCGCGGGAGCGAAAATCGCCGTGCTGCCCGGGGATGAGCGGCCTGATCCGGAACTGGCGGGTTTTTCGACGCTCGACGAAGATGTCCGGTCGCGGCTTCTCTCTTATCTCGCCGAGGGCGGAACGCGGAATTTCGCGAGTTTCGTCGAGGCCTGCGAGGCGATCGTTTCGGGAGAGGATCTGCCGCCGCCCGCCGTGCCGCTGATCCGAGCAGGTCTCTACTGGCCCGGCGCCAGCGCGCCCTCGGTCGACTGGCTGCGACACAAGCACTTCAAGCCCGGGCGTCCCACAGCGGCCGTCACCTTCTATCGCGCATTGGTTCAAAGCGGACAGACCGCGCCTGTCGACGCGATGATCGAGGCGCTCGACGCGGCCGGGCTCAACGCGCTGCCGGTCTTCGTGTCGAGCCTGAAGGACGAGGTCTCGCAGGATGTGGTGCGTTCAGTCTTTGCCGATATCGCCCCGGATGTGGTGATCAACGCCACCGGCTTCGCGGTGTCCGCACCGGGCGGAGAGGCCAAGGGCACGGTGCTGGAATCGACCGGCGCGCCGGTGCTGCAGGCGATCTTCTCAACGATTGCCCGGCCAGCCTGGGAAGGCTCCTCGCAAGGTTTGAACTCCCGCGATCTGGCCATGAATGTCGCGCTGCCGGAAGTGGACGGCCGTGTGTTGACACGGGCGGTGAGCTTCAAGGCGGCGGCCTCCTATGACGAGCGCGTCGAGACCAATATCGTTGCGCACGCGCCCGATCGCGGACGGATGGATTTCGTCGCCCGTCTGGCCGCAAACTGGGCCGGACTGAGGCGCGCGGAGGCCGGTGAGCGGAAGGTGGCGATCCTCCTCGCCAATTACCCGAACCGCGACGGACGCATCGCAAATGGCGTCGGGCTCGATACGCCCGCAGGGACCATCGAGGTGCTCAAGGCCATGGCGGACGCCGGTTATGACGTCGCCGAGATTCCCGCCGATGGGGACGCTCTCGTGACCCGGCTTCGCGCCGGACCGACAAACGCAATCGGCAAGGCGCGGAGCGGTGGCGAGGCGCTGTCGCTCGCTGACTACCGGGCCTTCTTCGCCGCACTCCCCGAGGCTGTCCGCGCCGAGGTCACGACCCGCTGGGGAAATCCGGAGGCCGATCCGTTTTTCGCCGAGGGTGCCTTCCGGCTGCCGTTGCTGCTTTTCGGCAAGGCGGTGGTCGGCATCCAGCCGGCGCGCGGTTACAATATCAATCCGAAATCGACTTATCACGACCCCGATCTCGTTCCGCCGCATGGCTATTTCGCCTTCTATGCATGGCTCCGCCAGACGTTCGGGGTCCATGCCATCGTCCACATGGGCAAGCACGGCAATCTCGAATGGCTGCCGGGCAAGGCACTGGCATTGTCGGACGGCTGCTATCCCGAGGCGGTGCTCGGACCGCTTCCGCATCTCTACCCCTTCATCGTCAACGATCCGGGCGAGGGGACGCAGGCCAAGCGTCGTACCTCCGCCGTCATCATCGACCACCTGACCCCGCCGTTGACGCGGGCCGAGAGCTATGGCGCGCTGGCCGATCTCGAGGCGCTGGTCGACGAGTATTACGAGGCATCCGGCCATGATCCGCGACGTCTGAAACTGCTCAAGCGGCAGATCCTTGATCTGGTCCGCGATATCGGGCTCGACACCGATGCCGGCATCGGTACGGGCGATGCCGACGATCTGGCACTCGAAAAGCTCGACGCCTATCTCTGTGACCTCAAGGAAATGCAGATCCGCGACGGGTTGCACATTTTCGGCGTGGCGCCTGAAGGGCGCTTGCTGACCGATCTGACGGTGGCGCTCGCGCGCCTGCCACGCGGCACGCAATCGGGCGAGGAGAGCCTGCACCGGGCGATCGCCAGCGACGGGCTCGACGTCGAGGGGTTCGACCCGCTCGACTGCGATTTTGCCGCTCCCTGGAAAGGGTCTCGCCCACAGGTTTTCCACAGCCTGTCCACCGCGCCCTGGCGCAGTTGCGGCGACGCTGTCGAGCGCATCGAACTCCTCGCTTCCGCCCTGGTTGCGCGGGAAATCGAGGTGCCTGACGGGTGGGAGCGGACGCGTGATGTCATGGAGAATGTCCACAATCGGTTGATAACCTCGGTGAAGGCCTGTGGACAAAGTGAGATCGCCGGGCTTCTGTCCGGTCTCGAGGGCCGGTTCGTCGCACCCGGACCATCGGGAGCGCCGACACGCGGCCGGCCCGACGTGCTGCCGACGGGCAGGAATTTCTATTCTGTCGACAGCCGTGCGGTGCCGACGCCGGCGGCCTATGAACTGGGGCGAAAGTCGGCGGAGCTGCTCGTCGCCCGCTACGCGCAGGATCGCGGCGAGTGGCCGACCGCGCTGGCGCTGACCGCGTGGGGGACCTCGAACATGCGCACCGGCGGCGACGACATCGCCCAGGCGCTGGCGCTGATCGGCACCAAACCGGTCTGGGACATGGCTTCGCGCCGGGTGACCGGCTACGAGATCGTGCCGCTTGCCAAGATGGACCGGCCACGCGTGGATGTGACCCTTCGCATTTCCGGCTTCTTCCGCGATGCCTTCCCGGACCAGATCGCGCTGTTCGACCGTGCCGCGCGCGCCGTCGCCGCGCTCGACGAGGACGAAGCGGACAATCCGCTGGCCGCTCGGGCAAAACGGGAGACGGCTGATCTCATCGCCTCCGGCATGACGGAAGACGAGGCGGCCCGGCAGGCCTCGTTCCGCGTGTTCGGCTCCAAGCCGGGCGCCTATGGCGCGGGCCTTCAGGCTTTGATCGACGAGAAAGGCTGGAGCGAGCGCGGCGATCTCGCCGAGGCTTTCCTCGTCTGGGGCGGCTATGCCTATGGCGCGCAGGCGGAAGGAACCGCCGCGCGCGGGCTGTTCGAGAAGCGGCTGTCAAAGGTCGAGGCGGTGGTGCAGAACCAGGACAACCGCGAGCACGACCTTCTCGATTCCGACGACTACTACCAGTTCGAGGGCGGCATGACTGCCGCGGTCGAGGCGTTGAAGGGCGAACGGCCGGCGATCTACCACAACGACCATTCACGCCCCGAGCGCCCGGTCATCCGGTCGTTGGAGGAAGAGATCGCGCGGGTGGTGCGCGGGCGTGCGGCCAACCCGAAATGGATCGCCGGGGTCATGCGCCATGGCTACAAGGGCGCCTTCGAGATGGCCGCCACGGTCGATTACATGTTCGCCTTCGCCGCCACCACCGGCGCCGTCGCCGACCATCATTTCGACGCCGTTTTCGACGCTTATATTGGCGATACGCGCGTGCGCGATTTCATCGCCGAAAACAACGCCGAGGCGTTA